>JBBSFB010000009.1:0-103132 GCA_038239145.1 Acidimicrobiia bacterium | reverse complement strand
CACTTCTTCGACGACATCCTCGCCGACGGCTCGCACCTCACGCGCGCGATCCACTATCCGGCGATGACGTCGGCGCCGACGGTCGGGCACGTGTGGGCCGACGCGCACACCGACATCAACCTGATCACCGCGCTTCCACGCGCGACGAGTCGCGGACTGCAGTTGCAGACGCCCGCCGGGTGGGTCGACGTCGTTCCGCCGGCCGGACACGTCGTGATCAACTCCGGCATCATGCTCGAGCGCCTCAGCAACGGTCGGATTCCTGCGGGCATGCACCGGGTCGTCGACGACACCGCGTCGACAACCGGCCGATTTTCCGTCGTGCAGTTCTGTCATCCGGCGCCGTGGTTCGCGCTGGCGCCGCTCTCGTCGTGCGTCGATGCGGATCGTCCGCTGCGCTACGGGACGATCGAAGCGGGCGCGCTCCTCGATCGCGTGCTCTACGACATCGGTCTCATCGGTCCCGAGTGACCCTCGACGAGGTGCTGCGCACGGTCGTCGCCCACGTTCCGTACCTGGCCGCGTCGACGAGGATCCATAACGACGAACGCGATTGGGTCGCATGCGACGTGTTGGTGAACGAACCGTCGAAGCTTGCCGCGATCGTGCGGGGAACCGCGGCCGGATTCGGCACCGACGACGATGCGGTCGCGGCCTCCTTGTTCACCGAGGCGTACGCGTTCCGGGTCGCGGGTGCCGCGCTCGCCGCGTTCTCGTTGGATCTGCCCGTTCCCGCTGTCGGGCCTGCAGCGGTAGCCGTACGCATCGACAATCCCCGACCGTCGGCCGTCGCGTACCTGAGCAATACCGTGAGCACACCTCACGCGACCGCGCTCGCAAGCGCACTGGTCGACACGCACTTCCGCCCGTTCATCGCGGCGGTCCATCGCGAGTTCCAACTCGGCGAACGGAACCTCTGGGGGAACGTCGCGGCCGCGTGCGCCGTGGCCTTCCGGGCCGTTGAATCGAGTGGGGCGGACCGGAGCGCGGTGCGTGCCCGCGCGGACGCGTTCTTCGACGCCTGCGGACCGACATTCGCGGGACTGGGCGCCTTCACCGTCGTCGGAAAGGGCGGCTACGACGGCTGGTACTGGGATCGCGCCAGCTGCTGTCTTTGGTTCCGCACCACAGACAGCAGCTTCTGCGACAATTGCAGTTTGCTCGAGCGGACCGAGCTCGATGATCGCCGGGTCCGTGAGGTCGCCGAACCGGGCGAGCCCGATTAGACGGCCGCGCCGATGCCGCCCCCGGGCGGGATGATCGACTTCAGCTCGACGTAGTGCTCGAGGCCTTCCTTGCCGAACTCGCGTCCGACGCCGGAAGCCTTGTAGCCACCGAACGGCGCCATGAAGTCCATCGTGTACTGGTTGACGGCGTACGTGCCGGTCCGGACCCGCCGGGCGATGTCCATGCCCTGGTCGATGTCGGCGGTCCACACCGATCCGGCCAGGCCGTACTCGCTGTCGTTGGCGATGCGCACGGCGTCCTTCACGTCGTCGTAGGGGATGATCGCGAGCACGGGCCCGAAGATCTCCTCACGAGCGATCCGCATGTCGTTGGTCGCGTTGGCGAAGACGGTGGGCTGTACGAACCAGCCGCGATCGATGCCCTCCGGAAGACCGTTGCCACCGGTCGTGATCTTGGCGCCCTCTTCTTGTCCAAGCGCGATGTACTTCTCGACGCGTTCCTGTTGACGCTTGGCGACGAGGGGGCCGATCTCGGTGGTCGCCTCGGCGGGATCGCCGACGTTCAGCCCGCCGACCATGGCGGTCACCGCGTCGACAACCTCGTCGTACCGCGACTTGCTGGCCAGGATGCGGGTCTGGGCCACGCACGCCTGCCCGTTGTTCATCAACGATGCCATCTTGAGGCCCTCGACCGTGGCGGCGAGGTCCGCGTCGTCGAGGATGATGGCGGCGGACTTACCGCCGAGCTCGAGGCTCACGCGCTTCAGTTGCTCACCGCAGATCGAAGCGATGCGACGACCAGCCGCGGTCGACCCGGTGAACGCGACCTTGTCGATGCCGGCGTGGCGCACGAGGTGCTCACCGACCTCACGACCTGCGGGCAGGATGGACACGACACCCTTGGGGATGCCGGCCTCCTCGAGCAGCTCCGCCATGAGGTACGAGTCGAGCGGGGTCTCGGGCGCGGGCTTGATGATGATCGTGCAGCCGGTCAGCAGCGCAGGACCGAGCTTCGCCATCGTGACGAACTGGGGCACGTTCCACGGAACGATTCCGGCCACAACGCCGACGGGCTCGGAGCGGACGATCACGTCGGTGCCCATCATGCCCGTGCGCACGTCTTCCCACGGGAACTGCTGCGCGATGCCGATGAAGGTGTTGAGCATCATCCACGCGGCCGGGGCCTGGCCGAGGTTCGAGAACGTGATCGGCGAACCCATCTCGGCGGTGATGATCTCGGCCATGTCGCCGAGGCGGCCCATGTAGGCATCGGCGAAGCGCTGCACCGCTGCGATGCGCTCCTCCGGCTTCATGCGGGGCCATTCGCCGTCGTCGAATGCCGCCCGGGCCGACGCCACGGCGCGTTCGACGTCGTCGACCGACGCCTCCGGAACGGTCGCGATGACCTCCTCGGTGACCGGCGAGATCACTTCGATGACGTCCTTGGTGGCGGGGCTTACCCACTCGCCGCCGATGAACAGCTTGTCGTGCACCTTCACGGTCATACCTCCGAGATCCTTTCCCTGGTCGGCACTAGTTTGTCACCATCGTCGTTCGGCCGGGTCTGCGCGGCGGACCGGCGAACCACGACCGAACTACATCGATGTATTCCGGGGGTCTGCGATGTCGCGCGTGTTCGGGCGTCCTGCGGCCCGGGTGGCAGTGTCGTTCGTGTTCGTGGCGGCGGCGTGTGGGAGCAGCGCCAAGACGTCGGGCTCCTCGGACTCGCCTTCGACGACCGCCGGTTCGTCGACGTCGAGGCTGACCGGTCCACTCAACGTATTCGCGGCTTCGTCCCTCACGGGCGCCTTCAACAATGTGAAGACGACCTTGAAGACGAGCGATCCCGCGATCTCGCTGACCTACAACTTCGCCGGCTCCCAGGCCCTGGTCACCCAGATCCAACAGGGCGCGCCGGCCGATGTGTTCGCATCGGCCGACCTGAACAACATGAAGAAGCTGCAGGACGCCGGCCTGGTGGAGGCTCCGAAGACGTTCGCCAAGAACCTGCTCGAGATCGCGGTCGCCCCCGGGAACCCGAAGAACGTCAAAACCCTGGCCGATCTCGAAAAGCCGGGCGTGACCCTGGTGCTCGCGGACCCGTCCGTTCCCGCCGGCAAGTACGCGCGCCAGGCGTTCACCAGGGCCAGGCTCCCGGCCCCGAAGCCGAAGTCGGACGAGCTCGACGTGAAGTCGACGCTCGCGAAGCTGACCCTGGGTGAGGCCGACGCCGTCGTCGTGTACGTCAGCGACGTGAAGTCGGCGGGCGACAAGGTGTTGGGCATCACTATCCCGGACGATCAGAACGTGCTCGCGACGTATCCGATCGCGGCGTTGACGGGCTCGAAGAACCTGGCGGGAGCGGAAGCGTTCGTCGACGAGATCGCGTCGGGCTCCGGTCAAAAGGCGCTGACGGCCGCGGGATTCCTCCCTCCGAGCTGATCGGCGCGCCGCGTGCGTGTATTCCGCGCGTAGAGCGGCGCGTCACGAGAAATCCCGCAAATCTCAGGTCGTGAACTTGACGATGGAAACCGTAGATGCTGCTCGACGGCACCTGTGGAGCCAACGAAACGAGTTCAGGGATGAAGCAGTCCGCCGTACTGGCGCGCCGAGCCGGAGGAGCGCTCGTCGCGCTCACCTTCACAAGCGTGTTCCTGCTCGTGTTCGCGAACTCTGCGACGGCCGCGATCGTTCCCAAGGTCGGCCTCGGGACGGCGGGCAACTACTCGGTGCTGGCCGGCGCGGGCGTGACCAACGTCGGCAACTCGACGATGCATCAGGATCTCGGTACTTGGCCGACCCCGGCGATCACCAGCTTCCCGCCCGGGCTCGTGTTGGCCCCCGGAGTGACGAACAACGCTGGCGCGGCCCAGGGCCAACTCGACCTTACCCAGGCCTACGACAACGCGCACAACCGGGGCACGCTCACGGGAACGACGCCGGCCGACCTCTCGGGCCGCACGCTCGTCGGTGGCGTCTACGCGACGACCGCCAAGGGGCCGCTCAGTCTCACCGGAACGGTGACGCTCAACGGGCAGGGCAACCCGGACACGGTCTGGATCTTCCAGACGAACTCGTCGCTCACCACCGGTTCGGGGAGCGTCGTGAGCCTGATCAACGGCGCCCAGGAGTGCAACGTGTACTGGCAGGTGCTGAGCTCGGCGAACCTCGGCAGCAGCTCGACGTTCGTGGGCAGCATTCTCGCTCTCACCTCGATCAGCATGCAGGACAGCGTGACTATTCACGGCCGCGCGCTGGCCCGCAACGGCGCCGTCACGCTGATCAACGATCACTTCTCCACCCCGACGTGCGCGACGTCGGCGGCGGCGCCGACGACGACGACCGCTCCCGGCAGCGGTGGCGGAACGCCCGGTACGGTTCCGGGTGTCGGTGGGCCGGGCGCAGGAACCCCGGGAGCAGTACCCGGTGGCGGAACTGGCGCCACGACGACAACCCTCGGTCTGACGGTGGGGATCGTCGGTCCGCCGGTCACGGGTGTCGCACCCCTTCCGGCGCATCACTTCCCGTGGTCCATCGTCCTCGTCGTGGGCTTCGGCGGTGCCGCCACCCTCGGTCTGGTCGTGAAGCGGCGGATGCACATGCAGCACGCGTCCCGAACCGACCGTTGACCCCTCGCCGCGCTCGGTGAGGGCACCCGCATCCACCGGGCTGCTCCTCTCGATCTCGGCGCTGACGATCGTGGCGTTCCTCGTCGGGTGTGGTCAGACATCTGACGAGGGGTCCGCAGTCGCGTCGACGGTGCCCGCGTCGACCGCCACGACGCTGAAACCCGCGGCCCCCGCCCGGCCGCGGGTCGAGCCCGACCGGCCCGTCCCGGCCGACCTCTACCCGCAGGGGCTCGACATTCACGCCCCTCCGGTTCCGGTGCCGCTGCAGTTGCAGATCCCCTCGATCGGAGTGCAGGCGCAGGTGCTCGGCGTCGGCGCCACGGATGCCGACGTGATGGCCGCGCCCGAAGGGCCGATTCACGATCCGGTCTGGGACGAAGCGTTCTGGTACCGGGGGAGCGCGGTGCCCGGTGTCGTGAGCACGACCACCGTCGCCGGACACGTCGACGGCCCGCGAGGGTCGTCCGGCGTGTTCGAGCACATCGACCGCCTGCGACCCGGCGATCTGATCGTCGTGCACGACACCCGCAGCGGGCTCGACGTGCGGTTCCGCGTGACGGGCTCGAACGCGTTCACGCTCGCCGAAGCCAACACGCCCGCGGTGCTCACGCAGATCTACGGCGTCGGCCCCGTCGCGGGGACCACACCCCAACGCGCCCGCGACAACCTTGCGCACCTCACGCTCGTCACCTGCGCGGGAACGTTCGACACCGGCCTCGGCACCCACGACCATCGCTTGGCCGTGTTCGCGACACGCGTCGCCTGACCGGTTCGGGTTGTGTGGACCCAACCGGGCCCGCGAGACGTCTGAGTGGTGTGCGCGTCGGGCTCCACGTCGGCCAGTTGTTCCAACCGGTGCCGGGCGGTATCGGTCGCGTCACCGAGTTGCTGTGCGCCGAGTTGCCCCGCCGAACCGACCTGGTTGCATTTGCGGCGACCTCGCGACGAACGGAGAACGAGGTGCGGGTGCGCATCGGCGCCGACGTCGACTTCCGCAAGGTGGGGCCGGGTTCGCCGCGCTGGTGCTACGAGATGTGGCACCGGTTCCGGCGCCGTCGGCTCGATCTCGATGTCGACGTGTGTCACGCGCCGAGCCTCGCGGTGCCGCCCACGACGGCACCGCTCGTCGTCACCGTCAACGACGTCGCGTTCCTCCGGCATCCGCAGACGTTCACACGGCACGGTGTCCGGTTCCACGAGCGCGGACTCGGTATTGCCCGTGCGGAAGCCGAAGCGATCATCGTTCCTTCGGAGTTCACGCGGGACGAGCTCGTGCGGGAAGGCTTCGACCGCAGGCGCATCCATTGCATTCCGCTCGCGGTGCGGGTCGCGCCCGGGTGCCGGCACCCGGAGCCGCTGACCGACGCGCTCCACCGCCGCGGGGTCCGCGCCCCGTATCTGCTCACCGTCGGTACGATCGAGCCCCGGAAGGACCACGCCACCGTGCTGGCTGCGTTCGTGCTTCTCCGGTCTGCGCATCCCGATCTGACCCTTGTTGTCGCCGGTGCGCTTGGTTGGCTCCCGCCGAAGGACGCGCTGCTCCTCGCCGAAACGTCCGGAGTCGTGGTGATCGGATCGGTTGCGGACGGCGAGCTCGACTGCTTGTACGACAATGCCGACGTAGTGGTGAGCGCGTCGATCTACGAGGGATTCGGGCTCACCGTGCTCGAAGGGATGGCGCACGCGCGCCCCGTCGTCGCAACCGCGATTCCGTCGCACGTCGAGATTGCGGGAGACTCGGCGGGTTTCTTCGTCCCGGGGGATGTGGACGCCCTCGCCGCTCGCGCCCACGAACTATTGTCGGACCCGCGGGCCCGGGTCGTGCGGGGCCGGGCCGGGCTGGAGCGGGCTCGTCGCTTCGACGTCGCGTCGACGATCGACGCCCACGTCGTCGTCTACGAGCGCGCCGCGTTCGGCGGCGGCTGATCTCCGGTCTCGAATTACAGACGGACGCGCGCGAACACGAGGTCTTCCGCCCGCGCCGTTCGAATCGACAACGACACGGTGAGCACGACTGCGCTGATCGTCATCGCGAGGCTCACGATGCTCTTCACCGCGACGAACGTGGGCGTCGGCAGGCTCACGAGGAGTGTGAAGGTTGTCGCCGCGCTGAGCAGGTGCACCACGGCCCAGAGGAGCGTGAGCCCGCTGAAAAGCCGTACCACCCCCGGCCGCGTCGCGATCTCGGGCGCGAGCGGACAGAAGTCGGCGGCCATGCGGGCGATCATCGGCCGCCCGAACATCAGTGATCCGAAGAACACGAGCGCGAGCGCGAGCGTGGTCGCGACCGGTTGGAGGAAGTACATGAAGGTGCCGCTCAGGATGCCGACGATCGTGCGGACCGTGAGCCCGATCACCGCGAGCTGCAGGATCCCAGGGACACCGTGACCCATGAGCAGACGGCGTACGACCGCGCCGTACGACCACACCAACACCGCGAGCATCGCGGGCGTGGGGCCGAGCGTGGTGAAGAACACGTAGAACATGACCGCGGGAACGACGGTCGCCTCGATCAAGGAGGGCAACGACCGGCGCCCGACCGTCTGCAGGACGCGAACCTTGGAGAGCGCGCAGCCGGCCTCTCGTTCGCCCGATGGTGCGGCGACGAGCATCGGGCGTTCGAGCTCGTCGGCGACGACGGCGAGCGATCCATCCATGTGTAGTCCGACCGATCCAAGCCCCGGTCGGCGAACCCACTGCCCGGCGAAGAAGCTGAGCCGAGTGTAGGGGGCAGATCTAATTTCGTCGGCGCGGCGTTCCCGCCAACAGATGCAGCACCTCGCCGACCGTCCGCTGGCGCTCGGTCGATTCGGGAAGCGGCATGTGATGCTGGATCGAGTAGCGATTCCGGCGGCCGTCACGTTCCTTGAGCACGTACCCCGCGTCGGTGAGGTCGGCGACGATCGCATACGCGCTGCGTTCGGTGACGCCGAGCGCCTCGGCCATGTCCCGGAGCCGGAGCCCGGGGTCGTGCGCGATGCAGAGCAGGGCTCGGGCGTGGTTCGTGAGGAAGCTCCACTGGGCCACGGCCAAGATGGTAGCAATCTGATTCCGGTATTTCGGTGCTAAGATCTGATTTGCATGCGCTATCTCTACACAGCCGACGACGATGAGCTCTTCGCCCACGCACCGGGTCGGCGCGACTTCTTCAAAGAAGGCGACGATCACGTCTGGGCGCATGAGTCGCACGGGTGGCTCGTCGCCGCGAACTCGGGACAGCCACTGGCGCACAGGACCGGCGACGTCTACTACGGCGCGGCCGACGGCAAGCGCCTGTATCGCGTCTCCGTCGAAGCCAAGGCCGCAACCGACACGGGCTCGGTCGACACCGACTCCGAGCCTCGTGCGCGTCGCTCCAGCCCTCGCGCCGTACGGCCCCGACAGTGATCTCGGTCCGCCGACATTGACCTCCGGTAGGATGGGGCTTCGCCTCCGTTCGCACCGGCGTACTTCCGGAAACTTCCTTCCGGACTCTTCTCGGACTCCCCGCGCAGCGGTGCTCGAGTCGCACTTCTTCTGCTGCATTCCGTGTACACGACGGGACTAGGAGTCTGGCTATGAACACCGACCGCGGAACCATCGAACGCAATCTTGCGCGCCTTGCGACCGAGCGCACCACCCTTTTCACCCGCTCCGGTCAGAGCTTCGGCCTCACGCCGGCCGATCAGAACCGGCTGAAGGTCGTGGAGCGCGAGCTCGACGAGGGCTTCAACGCGCTCCGCGAGATGCGGGCCGTGCGCGACGCGAGCCGATTCAGCCGCGAGGACCCGGTCGTCCGGCGTGCGATTGCCCGCAACGGCGAGTCGATGTCGGCGAAGCCCCGCCGCGCGACCTGAACGGTTGCGCGCGACCTGAACGCGCCGGCTCCACGAAGAGCCCGCGCGCCCGGAACAGCACGACGACTTCGGTCGCGACCCGTTGCATCATCTCGGTGTACTCGGCCGCGGCCCGGTCACTTTCGACGCGATCCGGCTTGCCTCTTCGGGGTAGAGCGCGGCTGCTTCGGCGCCACTGAGCCGGTACAGGTCGCGCTCGGGAAACGGGATGTCGAGCATCAGCCGCGGTTGGGCCTCACGGCTCGAAAAGGCCTTCGAACTCGAGCGCTCCGTTGTGGACGCGGCCGTAGAGCAGCCAGTCGCCCCGGAACATCCCGTGCTCGTAGGGCGAGCACGCGATGTGCGTACGGGCCCCGCCAGTGGTGCTCGCCATGAACCGGATCGTCTCGAGCCCCGCTTTGAGTCCAGGTCCGGAGAGGATCGGCGCGCGGAAGAGTCCTTCGACGAGCACGCGCGCGGTGTCGTACGCCAGTATCGGGATCGCGTTCGGCCACAGCGGTGGTTCCTGCCCATAGCGCGCAACGAACCGGTCGTGGAAGCCTTCGACGAGCGGGTTGCGCGGATCGAACTGGTCGACGCCGACCCAACCCTCGAACTTGTCGAAGCCCATCAGGTAGAACATGAAGGCGGTGCCCATGATGCGGGGCGGGTCCCACGCGAGCTCGTCGAGGGCGGCGCGCAAGAGCCCCTTCGCCGCGAGCATTCCGTAGCCCATGTATACGAGCGCATCGGGCTCGACGCGCCGGAGGCTCGCGAGGTTCGTCGCGAGGTTCTCCGGTGTCTGGCTCACGGTCTCGACCGCGGAGATGCTCACGCCGCGGCGCCGGCACTCTTGACGGAAGAAGCGGAAGTACTCCTCCCCGTTCGGGGAGATCTCGCTCAGCACGGCGACGCGCTCGTGACCGTTGCGCTTCAGCCACGCCACCACGAGTGCGGCGTCGCCCCCGCAGTCGCCATTGCCGAGTCGGAAGCAGTAGTCACCTTGGAGTCGCTCGGTTCCGCACCAACTGATGAGCGGGACCTGGAGCTCGTTGGCCAGCGGACCGACGGTGATCGCGTTGTCCGAGCTGTACGCGCCCGCGACGCCGATGCACCCCTCGTCGACGAGGTACCGGAAGCCGTCGGTCGCGTTCTTGGCCGAGCCCTGGGGCAACCCGTTCTCGGCGTGGAGGACGAACTCGACCGGTCGGTCGAGCAGACCCGCCTCCGCGGCCTCGTCGAACGCGAGGCGATGGATGCGGTCGTACCCGCCGTCGGGTCCGTCCAGCGCGGAACCCAGCCACCCGATCTTGATCGGTTCCAAATCGTTGCGCCCCCTCGTTCGCCGCCAGTTGCCCCGTCCGCACGAAACGTATGTTGCATACAGATTCGGGGAGCCGCAAGACGCGCGGAGTCGATCTCGGGTTTGAGCTGGATGCCGGTCAGATCGAGTTCTGCGCGACCCGCACGAGGTCGGCCCGGGTCCGGACGCCGAGCTTCTGGAGTAGCCGGGCCCGGCGGGCTTCCACGGTACGGAGGCTCACCGACGAGAGGGTGGCGATCTCGGCGTTGGTATGACCCAGGACGAGCAGATGCAACACCTCGCGCTCCTTCTCCGTCAACGAATCGAGCATCGGCGCGTCCACGAGGTCCTGTGACCGTGAACCTGATCCGCTGCTCGTCGTTCCGGTCCGGCGAGCGTTACCCGAGCGCAGCGACGATTGCACGAACTGCACGCCCTGCGCGACCGTCCGCACCCCGGAGAGGAACTCGGCCGCGGATGCCGTCTTCAGTGCGTAGCCGCGGACGCCGGGAGCGGTTGCGCTCGCGGCGACGATGGCGTCGGCATCAGGAGCGTCACTGTCGATGAGCGCAAAGATCGCGGCCTGGATGAAGCGGCGTTGCAGCCCCGTCACTACGTCGTTCCCGCGCCCGTCGGGAAGGCAGAGGTCGGTGACGACCACGTCGGGTCGAGCGTCGACCGCGATCGCTTCGGCGACCGATGCCGCCTGGGCCACGACATGGAGCCCCGGCTCTTGTTCGAGGAGCGCCCGTACGCCTTCGCGCATGATGACCTTGTCGTCGACCAACAACACGCGGATCGGGTTCGTCGCCGGGGTGGGTGCCGACGAGAGCGATCTCGGGCCCGACTGTGTCGAATCATCCATCTCGGGTTTGCCCCGCTCGTCCATGGGTCCGGCCGTTGCGATCGGGATCGCCACGTCAGCTCGCCGCGATCGAGCGGATACGAATGGTTTCGGTGCCCTGTTCGGGCGACACCTCGATATCGACCGGGACGCGGGCTTCGAGCTCCGTATCGGTGATCGAGCATTCGAGCGGCATGACGAAGTTGCCCGAGTCGAGCATCTCGAGGGTTGCTTTGCGGATTCCCACAACCACGTCGGCGGGGAGATCGACGAGGATCTCCCGGATCCGTTCGGTCATGTCGTCTTCCAACCCGAGCGCCTCGACCATGTCGACCAAGGGGTAGCCCTCGGCGTGCATTTGGCGGACACTCTCCCGGAAGTCCTTATTCGACAGCGACTTGTTCGCCGCCATCACGAGTGTGTTGCTGGGGACCATTGATCGCCCGATCTGGTCGTGTGCCGCCTGCGAAAAAATTCGGCCCGTTTGTGAGAAATCACTCTGTTGGGTTGAACGCTGTTTACGGGAGTCCCGTAAACGGTCTGTAAAAGCCTCGGTCACGGGTCGCAACCGGCGTGGCGGGTGTACCGTCGGTTTCGGCTGCAAACGCGCGGGGGCGCCTGTGGAGCTTCGAATCCTCGGTCCGACCGAGGTCCGTCACGCCGGATCACCGGTCTCGCTGCCGGGCGCCAAACCGCGCCAGCTCCTCGTGCTGCTCGCTATGCGCCCGAACCGGCCCGTCCTGGCCGAGGAGCTGATCGACGAGCTGTGGGAAGGCGAACCGCCGCCCAGTGCGGCGACCGCCCTCCGCGTTCATGTGGCCCGGCTCCGTCAGGTCCTCGAGCTCGACCGCGACCCCGCCGCACCGAGCGGGCGCCTTCCGGCCGGTCCGCACGGGTACCTCTTGCGGGTCGAACCCGACGAGCTCGACGTGCAGCGGTTCGAGCGCCTGATCGTGTTGGCGCGCGAGTCCAACAGCTTCGGCGAGCCGGCGGCCGCCATACCGCTCCTCACCGAGGCCCTCGACCTCTGGCGAGGTCCCGCCCTCTCCGACGCACGTGACCTGAGCGCGACCACCTCGGAGATCGCACGGCTCGAAGAGTTGCGGATAGTTGCGATCGAGGAGCTTGCCGAGGTGCGGCTCGCGCTCGGCGAGCATGCGCTGGTCATCGACTCGCTGACCGCCGCCATCAAAGAGCATCCGCTGCGCGAGCGACTGACCGAGAACCTCATGCGCGCGCTGTACCGGAGCGGTCGCCAAGCCGACGCGCTGCGCGTCTACGCGGAGCTGGCGCACCGGCTCGATGACGCGCTCGCGATCGCGCCGTCGCCGCGTTTGCGCCACCTCGAAGAGGACGTGTTGCTCCAACGGCCGACGCTCGATTTCGTCGCGCCCCGTGCCGCCGTGCAATCGACGCTGACGCGCGGTTGGTCGAGCGTCCGCTTCATCGGCCGCCGGGGCGAGCTGCGCCGGCTCCTCGAGCTGTGCGACGAAGCGCGGTCCGGGCAAAGGCGTTCGGTGTTGATCGTCGGGCCGCCGGGGATCGGCAAGTCGACGTTGATCGAGGAGTACTGCACGCGCCTGCGGACCGACGGCGTGTTGCCGCTGGTCGGCTACTGCGACCCCGAGTCGGCCGGTGACTACCAGCCGATCGCGGAGATCCTGCGGGCGCTCCTTCAGGGTGTCGGCGAGGCGACGCGTTCCAACCTGCCGGCGGTACTCCGGCTGGTACTTCCGGAGCTCCCCGCCGAGCAGCTCGTCGGCGAGCTCTCCGACGTCAACGCCCCCGGCGCGCACCTCCAACTGTTCGACGCCATCGCAACGACGCTCGAACGGTTCGCGCAGTCGCCGATGGTGCTCGTGATCGAGGATCTGCACTGGGCCGATCGCCCGACCCTCGCCCTCTTGCGTTACGTGCTGCGTCACCCGCGCCTCGAGGGATCGCTGGTGGTGTCCACGCTGCGCGACGACGAGCTGATCGGCGAGCGGGCCGAGCTGATCGAACGACTCGCCCCGCGTGCGAGCACGACGACGCTGCCCCTCGCAGGTTTCGGCGATCACGAGGTGCGGGCCCTGATCCGGTCGGCGGCACCGCCCGAGACGATGCCGGCCATCATCGACGCGTCCGACCTGCTGCACGAGATCACCGGCGGCAATCCCTATTTCCTGCGCGAGCTCCTGCGCGAGCTCGACGAGGAACCGGTGAAGGCCGACGGCGAACGCGATCTCGTTCGGAAGTTGGCGACAATCGCGCCCGCGGGCGTGCGCGCCCTCGTTGACCGTCGGCTCGACCGCTTGAGCGAGCGGGGTCGCGAGGTCTTGGATGCCGCGTCGGTACTCGCGCGCGACGTGTCGGTCGACCTGCTCGCGAGCATGTGCGAGGTGCCGACCGAGGCGGTTTTCGACGCGCTCGAGGAGAGCCTGGGTGCCCGGCTACTCGTCGAGGACGGCGGCGACGTCGACGTGTACCTCTTCCCGCACGTGTTGACTCGTAACGTCGTGTACTCGGCGATCGAACCCGAGCGGCGGATGCGCTTGCATCGCCGGGCCGGTGACGCGATCGAACAGTCCGACCGGGTGGGGCCGCGCCGCTGCGTCGATCTGGCCCGACACTTCGGCGAGGCGGCCGCCTTCAGTGGTGAGAGCAAGGCCGCCGAGTGGTCCGAACAAGCGGGCGACGACGCTGCCGCCCGGTTCGCGTTCGCGGAGGCGGCGCGTTGGTACGAGCAGGCGGTCCGGCTCCGGGAACGGGAGACGCCGCGCTATGCCGGGATGGGCCGCATACTGCTCGAGCTGGGGCGCGCGTTCGCCAACGACCGCCGCCCGGTGTTCGCCCGCGACACGTTCACGGCCGCGGCCGCCTACGCGCGGCGTACGTCCGACGCCGGGCTCCTCGCCGACGTCGCCCTCGCCGCGGACGGACCGTGGAGCAAGGGCGCGGCGTACGAGCCTGCGGCGCTGCCTCTCCTTGAGGAGGCGTTGGCGGGCATCGGCAACGATTCGGTGCGCCGGGTGCAGATACTGAACGGGATCGCGTCCGATCTCTACTACAGCGATCCGCAACGGGAGGGTTCGGTGGCGCGGGCGGCGGTCGCGGTTGCCGATCGCCTCGACCATCCCGGTGCGCGGGCAACCGCGCAGCTCGCGCTGCACCGCTGGTTCACGCATGTGCCCGAGGCGCGCCGCGAACGCCTGCAGATCAGCTCGAGCACGTTGCAGAGCCTCGTCGCAACCGATGGCCCGCGCGATCTGCAGCTGCTCATCCACCGGTCGATGCTCTCGGACCTGATCGAGAACGCGATGGTGGGGGAGTTCGATACCAGCCTCGATCAATACGAACGGGCCGCCGGGGAATACGGAAGCCCGCGCGACGTCTACTGGGCCGCGGCCCTGCGAGCGACGCAGGCGACGCTGCACGGAGACCTCGTGGTGGGCGAGCAGTTGGCACGCGGCGCCGCGCTGCGAGGCCGCGAGCTCGACGATACCGCCGTCGGCGCCCATATCCTCCAGCGCTTCGTGGTCCGCTTCGAACAGGCGCGGCTCGCCGAGGAGATGCCGAACCTCCGCCTGGTCGCGGGCGGCAGTGCGGGATCGGTGTTCCGGGCCGGCGCCGCGCTGGTCGCGGTTGCGTCGGCGGAGATGGGACAACCGGAACGGGGCTTGCTGATTGCGCGCGAAACGCTCGGGCCCGACGGCGCGGCGCTGCCGCGCGACGTGTTTTGGCTGGCGGCCGTGGCGCTCTTCGCCGGTGTCGCGGCGTTGGCGCGCGACCGTGAGCTCTTGGAGCTACTCGACGAACTCTTGATGCCGTGCGCGGATCACGTCGTCGTGTTCGGTGTCGGTGGCGCCGTACTTGGGCCGGTCCAGTACTGGCTCGGCTGTATCGCCGGCGCGTGCGGGCAGGTGGACCGCGCGCTCGAGCACTTCGCTCAGGCCACGCTCCTCGGCCAGCGCATGGCGGCGCCGTTCTGGGTGGCTGAATCGATGGCCCTCAGCGCACGCGTGCTCGCGGCCCGGGGCCGCGCCGACGACGCCGACGAGATCTCGAAGCTGCTACGGGGGGCGAGCGCGATGGCGCACACCGGCGGCTTCGGGAGGGTGCTCGCCCAGATCGCCGTGATCGACTGATCAGCCGCCGAGCGCGCCGGCCCGCCGCCGGCGCCGGAGGATGCGACGGCGTTCGCGTTCGGACGCCCCGCCCCACACGCCTTGCTCGATGTGGTGTTGCAGTGCGTACTCGAGGCACTCCTCCTTCACCGGGCACTCGCGGCAGATCTTCTGGGCCGCTTCGACGCCGAGTCCGTTCGAGGGGAAGAACTCGCGGGTGTCCGCGCCTCGACAACTTCCCCGGAGCATCCACGCGAATTCGTCGGGAACCTGCTGCACGGTGGCGCAATCTGTCGGCGGTCGGTTGTCTGTGCGCTGGCGCTCGGTCTCGGCCGGTTCTGTGCGGGGCGGGGTGCGAAGATCCGGCCGAGATCCGAGGACCCGTCGAGCAGTATTTCCGGCCTCGATGAAAGCCGGCTGTGAACGACGTGAGGAAAATGTGCAGGCGGTCGACATCGGCGGCGTGGCCTGACCGCGTCGGGGCTGGTCGCGGTCACTGTGGACGGCGGGGTCGGTTATCAACAGGCAAGTCACACGCTTGTCCCCTTTTTCCACACAGGCTCCGGGGCGGAGAATGCTCGGATGCACACACCCCTCCTGCCGCCGGACGACGTCGCCCCCACGTGGCAGGAGTTCGCCGAGTGCGTGAGCTACGCGGGTCGCGTCGATTTCTTTCCGGCCCGGGGCGAATCGGTGCGCGACGCCAAGGAGGTCTGCGCCGCGTGCTGCGTCCGCAGCGAATGCCTCGACTTCGCGCTGCGCATGAAGGTCGCGCACGGTGTCTGGGGCGGGCTCAGCGAACGCGAACGGCGAAACCTTCGCCGCGAGCGTCACCGCGCCGCCATCTGACTGGGGTCGCCCGGGCACCGAGTCGACCGACCCGGACCGGCCGATTTCGCCGTGTTGGAGATTCGTCGGAAGAATCGTCGACACCGGTTCTTCGACACGGGTTCTGGGTCGATGATCGGCGTGTGCCACCACCTCGCTCGTCCCGGAGGCGACACTGGCCGCCGTGTTCCGGCTGGTGCGGTGGGCGATCCTGATCGCGGGACTCGTGTATCTCTGGGCGTTGCTTCCCATCGGGTTCCGGCCGCAGTACACCGGCTCGCCGTTCCGTAAGCCCGATCCGACGATGGACGTCGACCTCGGCGTCGTGCCGACCGTGACCGCGGCAACCGCCGCGGCCGTCGCCCGCAGTAAACCCTCGGACAGCCGGCTCGAGTCGGTGTGCCGGCCGCCGACGCTGCTCCGCCCGGTCGTTCGCCCCGCCCACTCGGTCGTGGGGCGCTATCTGAGGCACGGTCACGTCGTCGCCCAGACCCGGTACGACTGCAAGAAACTCGTCTAGCGACGCGCTGCGCCGCACGACATGTCGCGCCATGTGACGGCGGGGTCACGCGCTGGTCACGGGGGGCCGACGACGGTGGTGGGCACGGACCCGCACCCGGCGAGCGTCCCGAACCTGCGTCGAAGGTCCCGTTGCCATGACAGTCGTACTCGCCCAGCCCGCCGCCGACGATGACAGCACCGAGGCACCGGAGGAGCTCAGCCCGGCCCAGGCCATCGCCCGGCGCAACGCGCTGGTCGAAGAAGCGATCCCGCTCGCCAAGTTGATCGTCAGCACATACTGCCGGGATCACGGCATCTTTGGTCTCCGGGAAGAGATCGAGGCCGAAGCGCTGGCCGGGCTCCTCAACCTGGCGGACACCTACCGGCCTGCGTCGCCCTGGCTCAAGTACGTGAACCGCAACCTCAAGTTCCGTCTCATCGACGCGATGCGGAGACGCTCGGGCCGGCCGAGCGGCAAGAACTACGAACGTCGTTCGAACATCAACGACGCCGACGTGCTCGACCTGCGGTTGGAATCAATCGGTGAAGGTGACCCCGCGTTCGCGGAGGTGGAAGCCCGTGACGCGTTCTTGTACGCCACGAAGCGCATGCCCGAACGCACCCGCTGGATCATCTCGCAGCGTATGGCGGGTGTGAAGATGGACGAGATCGGCGCCGAGCTCGGCATCTCCGAGTCGCGCGTCAGTCAGATCCTGTTCGAGATCCGGCCCGAGCTCGAACGGGTGCTCGTCGGCCAGTAGCGCGCTATTTGCGGTCGGTGCTCCGCCGACCGATCGGACTGACGAGGTCGGAGATGTTCGACGTCGGGTCGAGGCTCAGCTCGTTGTTGAGCAACGTGCGGTAGCGCTCGAACTGTCCGAGCGCCTCGGTCTGGTTGCCCTCGGCGAGGAAGACACGGATCAGCGCCGCGTGCGACGTCTCCCGCAGCGGCTCGCCGCGGATCGCGGCCTGCGCGGCCGAGATCGCTTCGGCCCAGCGGCCCTCGGCCGCGAGATTGTCGGCCATCGCTTCGAGCGCGTGGAGGCGGAGCTGGCGCCACTCCGCGGTCTCGATGAGTACCCAGTCCTCGTACCAGTCGGGCAACAGATCGGCCGACAACGACAACACCGCGGCCGCGGTCGCCTCCGGCGCGAGATGCGGAGCCTCGGGCTCGAGCAGGCGGTGCGCAAACCGCTTCGACTCGCGCAGATCGACGATGACGTCGGACGAGAGGTTGAGGTCGAGGTCGGCGACATCCACCGCGGCGCGCGCTTCGCCGCGCAACCGTGTAAGCGCCGAACGCAGGCTCGCGGAGGCGTGTTGCTCGGTCGAGTCCGGCCACAGCGTGCCCGCGATCATCAAGCGCGTCACCGACCGGTCGCGGAGTGCGAGCAGCGCGAGCAGGCGTTGCGATCCGCTCGGGAGCGCCGGCGATTCGTCGCCGGCCCGGAATTGAAAGCTGCCGAGTACGCCGAGCGTGAGATCTCGACCGGCGCCCTGCACGAACGCGACATCGAGTTTGCTGCTCATGCTGTCCTCGCTACCAGGGCCGGCTCGCGGGCCGGCCGACCGAAATGGAAACCCTGACCGAAATCGCACCCGAGCGCACGCAACGCAAAGGCTTGCGCGGCCGTCTCGACGCCTTCGGCCACGACCGCGATGTCGAGCGCGTGGCCGAGACCGACGATCGCGTGGACGATTGCCGTGCGGGCCCGGTCGGTACCGAGCCCGGCGACGAAGCTGAGGTCGATCTTGATCTCGTCGACCGGGAGCGCGGCGACGTTGGCAAGCGACGAGTATCCCGTGCCGTAGTCGTCGCGCGCGACCCGCACGCCCAAGACCTTCAGCTCGGCGAGCGTGTCCAGCGCCGCCGCAATGTCGACGAGGATGCTCCATTCGGTGATCTCGATTACGAGCCGGGCCGGATCGAGGCCGGTCGTGGCCAGCGCCTGTTCGACCCGATCGACGAAACCGCCGATCGCGAACCGCTCTGGCGTGACGTTCACACAGATCGTGCCGACGTTGCCGGAGAGGGCCCACTCCGCGCCCTGGCGACATGCTTCGATCAACACCCAGTCGTCGATCGCCGCGCCGGCGCCGGTGCGCGGCGCGATCCCGAGGAAGTCGCGGGGTGCGAGCAGGCCGCGGCTCGGATGTTGCCAGCGCACCAGCGCTTCGTATCCGACGACGGTTTCGGCGTGCAGCTCGACGATCGGTTGGAAGTCGAGCCGGAGCTCGTTGTCGAGGACGGCGCGCGTGAGCTCGCTCTGCATCTCGATCTGATGGACCGCCTGGCGGCGGAAAGCCGGGTCGAAGACGGCGCTGCGTGCTGCGCCCAGCGACTTGGCCTGCGTGAGCGCGACCTCCGCGTCGGCGAAGAGCGTCTCGGCGTCGGCGGATCGCGCCGCCGATGCGACGCCGAGGCACGCGCTCAGCTCGATGGCGTCTCCGTTGGCCGAGAGCGGGGAGCCGACCGCCGCGTGTACGCATTCGATCAATGCTTCGATCTCGTCCGATCGGGTCGTGGCCGGCACGAGGAGCGCGAACTGCCCGCCCGACACTCCGACGATCCCGGACGCGCCGCCCGCGTCGACGAGGCGGTCGCCGACCTCGACGAGGATGTGATCGCCGACGCAGGCACCGACGGCGAGCACGCGGGCGGTGACCCGAGCGACGATCTCGCTGTCGCCGGCGCCCCGGAATCGGAGCTGCACCGGCTCGGTCTCGCCGTCGCGGGTCGCGCGGTGCAACAAGGCTCGCGCGGAGAAGACGTCGTCGGCGACGAAGAGGTCGCTCGCGTACTTGTCGACCGCGTCGGACGCACGTCGGCCGAACGCAAAGAGCGCCCGGGGCCGCGACTGCAGTATGCGACCCTCGCGATCGACCTGCAGACTGACATGGAGTGTCGACGTCGAGGCGCGCCGAGGCGCGCGCACTCCACGAAGTGTCTCCGCATCCCGACGGGTCATGGCTGCTGAATCGCTCGGGAACCGGGAGGGGTGGCCCGCGCCAGCAGCTCGCCCTGACCGTATTGGCATCCGCACTCGACCAGCAGCGTGGTCTGGATCTCGGACTCGATGCCTTCGGCGATCACCGACAATCCGAGCTTGGTCCCGACCTGCACGAGCGCGGCGACCATGTCACAACCCGCAGGGTGGACGTCGCCGTCGGCCGTGAGATTCGAGACGAACTCCCCGTGGATCTTCAAGAAGTCGGTGGGCAGCTGTTGGAGCTTCGGCAGTGGTGTGTGCGCGGAACCGAAGTCGTCGACGCCGATGTGCACCCCGAGGGTTTGCAGAGTGGTCAGCTCGGCGGTCGCCGACGTACCCGCGCGCATGAACACGCTCTCGGAGAGCTCGAGCCAGAGTCGATCGGGCGCGATCCCCGAATCGGTGAGCGTCGTGGCGACGAGCTCGGCCAGTCCCGGTTCGGCGAGCTCACGACCGGACAGGTTCACCGACATCCATCCCGGCCAACCGGCGTCGCGCCAGCGCCGGGCTTGCGCGCACGCGGCCCGTAGGGCCCACGCGCCGATGGGCACGATCATCCCGTTCTGCTCGGCGATCTCGAGGAACTCTCCCGCTTGGAGGAACCCGCGCGTCGGGTGCTCCCAGCGCAGAAAGGCCTCGACGCCGACGATCGAGCGGTCGACCAGCTGGTGGATCGGTTGGTAGTGCAATACGAACTCGCCCCGCTGCAGGGCGGGCGCGAGATCGGCTTCGAGCTCGAACCGGCGGGTCGCTTCGCGCACGAGCGCGTCGTCGAAGCGGTGCCAGTGCGCGCGACCCTGGCGCTTGGCGCGGTACATCGCGGCGTCCGCGTTGCGGATGAGCGCGGCGGGGTCGACGTGCTCGTCCGAACAGCCGTCGATCGTCGCGATCCCGATGCTCGCGGTCATCAGGCACTCGCGTCCGCCGATGATGATCGGCTCCTCGATGGCGCGGTGGATGCGAGACGCAATCGCCGTCGACTCTTCGACGTCGTGCAGGCCGTCGCACACAACGACGAACTCGTCGCCACCGATCCGGGCGACCGTGTCCGACTTGCGCTGAAGGTTGTCCAAGCGGTGGGCGATCTCGATAAGGACGTTGTCGGCGAACTCGTGGCCGTAGCTGTCGTTGACGAGCTTGAAGCCGTCGAGATCGCAAAAGAGCACGGCGACGAAATCGCGCGTGCGTTGCGCGCGCGACAACGCGATCTCGAGGAGCTCAACGAGCGCGAGCCGGTTCGGGATCGCGGTCAGCGGATCGCGGCGGCTCTGTTCGACCAGGTCGTCGTGTTCGGCCTTGTGCTCGGTGACATCGCGTGCGGTGGTGACGATTCCGAGGACGTCAGGGTCGTCGAGGTGATTGCTCTCCATCGCTTCGAACCAGTGCCAGGCGCCGGTACGGTCGTGGAGCCGGACCTCGATGGGCGGCATCGGCGGCTCGCCCAGGACCCAATGCGCAACGAGGTCGTCGCGTGCGTCGACGTCGCTCCCGTGGACGAGGTCGCGTTCGGGGGTGCCTTCGAGCTCGCCCGGTTGGTATCCGAGGGCTTCGAACACCGACGGGCTGCAGTACGTGATGAGCCCGTCGGCATTCCGCACGAGGACGAGATCGCGCATGCTCGACAGCAGCGCCAGGAGGTGCTGGGCGTCACGCGGTTCGGGCGTGTCCCCCTGTACCCGGTCGTCACGAGTGAACTGCCCCATTGCGCCGATGCTCCCTGCCGTACCAACGGAAAGTGAGCGTGTCGCGAGGTCTTGACGAGACGCGACACCGACCGTACGACCTGCCGGCCCCAGGTGGAATCCGCTTGTAGCCGCAAATAGTGCGTAGATGCCGCACGTAGTGCGCAACGTCGACCGCGAGACGCGTTCACCGTGACGATGCAGTCACGATCCGCGACCAAAGTGGATCCGTTGCCGCCGGGAACCCTCGACGCCTCGCCGCCGAACGTTTGCTACCGGAGCAGCACGCATGATCCGTCACCAGACCCGCCGCCGCAAGACTTCCGTCGTCCTGCTGGCCGCGGTGACCGTCGGCGCGATCGCCGTTGCGGGCGTCGTGGTGACCAATCTCGCGCACGGCGGCCGATCGGATCCGTTCAAGAACACCGCCGCGACCCGCCCGATCGCGCCGACTTCGAGCACGACGACCGCGCCCGCGAGAGGTCAATGGTCGATCGTCCGCGCGCCCGACGGATCGTTGAGCGTCGCGCGGGGGACCGCAGTGTCGGGCCTCCATCCGAACGCCGTCATCAAGTCGGGAGCCACCGTCCTCAGTGTCGAGGCCGATGTCCCCGAAGGAACCATGAGCACCGCGGGTGAGAACGATCCGATGCGGCCGCAGCAGTGGGCCCTCGACCAGACCTCGTTCGAGAACGCGTGGTCGGCGACGCGCGGTGCCGGCGTCACGGTCGCGGTTATCGACACCGGCGTCGATGCCGCCCACGAAGACCTGGGCTCGGTCGTGCTCCCGGGAATCGACTACATCGATGCTTCCCGCGACGGCCGGTACGACCCCGACGGTCACGGCACCCACGTCGCCGGGATCATCGCCGCCCAGGTGAACAACGGTCGCGGGATCGTGGGCGCGGCGCCCGGTGTGCGGATCCTGCCCGTGCGCGTACTCGACGCCAACGGCAGCGGGGTGTCGTCGAACGTGGCGGCCGGCATCATCTGGGCCACCGATCACGGCGCCCGGGTCATCAACATGAGCCTCGGCGGCGGACCGTCGCCAGGTATGCAGATCGCAATCGAGTACGCCTTGTCGAAGGGCACGGTGGTGCTCGCGGCCGCCGGAAACAACGGCTCGACCGACAACGCGCCCGTGTACCCGGCTGCGTACCCGCAGGCCATCGCGGTCGCCGCATTCGACGAGAACCTGAACCGGGCGCCGTTCTCGAACACCGGCAGCTACGTCGACGTGAGCGCACCCGGCAACAACATCTTGTCGACGTGGTCGACCTCGTCGAACAGCTACGCGGTGGCGAGCGGAACGTCGATGGCGACGCCGTACGCGTCGGCGGAAGCGGCACTCATCGCCTCCGAGCATCGCTCACTCTCGGCCGCCTCGGTGACCTCGATACTGGAGGCGACCGCTCGTGACGCGGGTGCCCGCGGCAACGATCCGCTCTACGGGCACGGGTTGATCAACCCGGCGGCCGCAGTGCTCACTGCGGCGCCGCGCCCGCCGGGCTACGGCTCCAAGGGCAACGGCTACTGGATCGTCGGTAACGGCGGCGAGGTGCGCGCCTACGGCGATGCCAAGTCGTACGGCAACGCAGCCCAGGGTGCGTCGCCCATCGTCGCGTCGGCACGTACCGCTTCAGGTCTTGGCTACTGGCTCGTCGCGGCGAACGGGGCGGTGTCGGCGTTCGGCGATGCGGGCTTCGACGGCGGGATGAACAGCGTCGCCCTCAACGCGCCCATCGTCGGTATGGCGTCGTCGCCCTCGGGCCGCGGTTACATCCTGTTGGCGGCCGACGGTGGCATCTTCACCTTCGGCGACGCGCACTTCTACGGATCGACGGGCGGGATGCATCTCAATGCCCGTGTCCTCGACCTCGCGTTGACGACGAGCGGGCACGGCTACTGGTTCGTGGCCGCCGACGGCGGCGTATTCTCCTTCGGCGACGCCCGCTTCCGCGGGTCGACCGGGGCGATGACGCTCTCGGCGCCGGTGATGTCGATGGCCAGCGCGACGAACGGCCGCGGGTACTGGCTCGTTGCCTCCGACGGCGGCATCTTCGCCTTCGACGTCCCGTTCGAGGGCAGCCTCCCGAGCATCCGAAACCTCGTGGGCGTGTCGTCGGCCCCGACCGTCCGCATGCGGGCCGTGCCGTCGAACGACGGTTATTACCTGCTCGGCCTCGACGGGTCTCTCGCATCGTTCGGAACTGCGAAGTTCTTCGGATCGGCGGTGCCGAGTGGCTCGGTCGACTTCATGTTGTCCCGTTGACGCGGTGTTTCGTCGCCGTCGGGTGACGGGTTTCCGTCGACCTCCGGTGACTGTGTCGGTTGCGGACCGGTCACGACTCCGTAACGCGCGTGGGCGGACACTCCAGGTAACCGAACCCACGATCCGCTGCGGAGCGTGCGGGGCGGTGCCCGAGCAAGTTCCCTTCGGTCTGGTGACGTCATGCGAGGCGAGTTGAAAGTGAACCCGGCGAAACCGATGCCCGGCGAACCGCGCCCGGACGACCCCGGCGACACGGTTCTTGACGACATCGGAGTCGTACCCGCGTCGGTAGACACGGCGACCACGCCCCTGGGCGCCCTTCTCGTCGAGCGCGGCGACATGTCGGGTCAGCAACTTCGAGACGCCCTGGGTGCCCAGACGTCGGGTGGGAAGCGGCTGGGGGAGATCCTCGTCGAGCTCGGCGTCATCTCCGACCGGGTCCTCAGCTCCGCGCTCGCCGAACAGGCCGGGCTCGAGGCGGTCGACATCTCGCGCGCCCGTCCCGACATCGCGATCGTGGGGCTCCTGACCGAGGAGCAGGCGCGCGATCTCGGCGCGTTGCCGCTCCGGCGGATCGGCGGGCGGATCGAAGTCGCGATCGGGAATCCGCTCGACTCGGGGCTGCAGGCGAGGCTCATCGCGCTGCTGCACACGCCCGTGCGGCTCTTGGTCGCGCCGCCGGCCGACATCACGTATGCGATCGACCGCGCCTACCTCAATCAGGCCGAGATCAGCGGCGCGCTAAAGGAGTTCGAGCAACGCTCCGAGGAACGCGGTCGCAAGACGAGCGGCCCCGCGCCCGAAGTCGAAGTCGACGCCAACGCGCCGATCGTGAAGGTCGTCAATCTGATCTTCGAACAGGCGGTTCGCGACCGCGCGTCCGACGTGCACATCGAACCTCAGCAGGACCGCGTCCGCGTGCGCGTCCGCACCGACGGGGCGTTACACGAAGTGCTGTCGCTGCCCGTATCGATGGCGACGCCTCTGGTGTCGCGCATCAAGGTGATGGCCGACATGAACATCGTCGAGCGCCGGCGGCCGCAGGACGGACAGATCGAGCTGACTGTCGAAGGCCACGCGCTCGACGTGCGCGTGTCGACCACCGCGACGGTGTTCGGCGAGAAGTGCGTGATGCGTCTGCTCGACCGCACGCGTGCGCTGCTCACGCTCGCACAGCTCGGCATGTCGGACGAGAGCTATTCGGAGTACGAGCGGCTGATCCGGTCGCCGTACGGAATGGTGATCTGCGCGGGCCCGACCGGGTCGGGCAAGACCACGACGCTCTACGCGACGTTGGCGGAGATCGACCGCGAAGAGATCAACATCATGACGATCGAGGATCCGGTCGAGTACGTGTTTCCGTCGGTCAACCAGATCCAGATCAATCCGCTCGCCGGGGTGACGTTCGCGACCGGATTGCGCTCGATCCTGCGGCAGGACCCCGACGCGATCCTCGTCGGTGAGATCCGCGACGTCGACACCGCCCGCATCGCGGTGCAGGCGGCCATGACCGGGCACTTCGTGATGTCGTCGTTGCACGCGACCGACGCGACGAGTGCCCTCCACCGCTTCATGGACATGGGCATCGAAGCCTTCCTCGTCGCGTCCTCGCTGCTCGGCGTCGTCGGGCAACGTCTGATCCGCAAGGTGTGCACGACATGCATGGGCCCGTACACGCCCACTGCGGAGGAGCGTGCGTTCTACGACCTCTCCGGAGGTCGCGCCGACAAGACCGACTTCGTATACGGCCGGGGTTGCAACGTGTGTGGGCAGACGGGTTACTACGACCGGGTCGGCATCTACGAGGTGCTCCCGATCAGTGACGATCTGAAGGAGCTGATCGTCGCGCAGGGATCGCTGGAGGCATTGCGCGCGGCTGCGACCGCGCACGGCATGCACACACTTCGCGACCAGGCCATCGATCTCGTCGAGGGCAACGTCACAACCATCGCCGAGGTGCTCCGCACCGTGTACGTGCTCTAGCTCGAAGGAACCACGATGTCACGCTTCCGCTATACGGCCGTTGCGGCCGACGGCACCAAGGTGAAGGACGAGCTCGACGCGCTCAGCGAGACGAGCGCGCGCGACGAGCTGCTCGTCCGCAACCTCGAGGTGCAAAAGATCAAGCGGGCCCGCAAGAGCCTGTTCTCGATCGAGCTGACGAAGCAGCGGGTCAAGAAGGCCGACATCATGAACTTCTCGCGGCAGATGGCCGCCTTCGTCGCCGCGGGTATTCCGCTGACCGACGGGCTCCAGGTCATCGCACGGTCGAGCACCAACCGGCACTGGCAAGAGGTGCTGGGCGAGGCGAGCGAAGCAATTGCGCAGGGGACACAGTTCTCCGACGCACTCGCGCGCAACGCCGATCTCTTCCCGCCCTACTACCTCGGCATCGTCAAGGCCGCGGAGATGACGGGCCGGCTCGACCTGGCACTGGTCCAGGTGTCGAACTATCTGGAGCGCGACCTCGAGACGCGCAGTCGCGTCAACCAGGCGCTGGCGTACCCGGCGGTCGTCCTCGGTATGGCCGTCGTGACGGTCTCGGTGCTCGCGGTCTGGGTGTTGCCGAAGTTCGCGACGTTCTTCAGCGGGCTCGGGGCGAAGTTGCCGTTGTCGACGCGCATCCTCATCGGGCTGGCCAACTTCACCAAGCACTACTGGTGGATATACCTGCTGTGGTTCGCGGCGTGGGGCGCCTTCGGCTTGTGGGTCATGAAGACCGAGAAGGGCCGGCGGCTGCGCAACAAGGTGACGCTTCGCATCCCGTTGATCAAGGTGATCGTCCTCTACTCGGTCGTCGAACGCGTCACCCGCATCCTCGGCGCGATGTCGCGAGCAGGCGTGCCGCTGCCCGATGCGATGGCGGCCGCGATCAAGGGCGCGAACAACAGCGTGTTCGAGGACGGTCTGCAGAGTGCGCAGGTGCGGATGCTCGAGGGAGAAGGGCTCGCCGGCCCGATCGGTGACACCGGGCTCTTCCCGGAAGCCGCGATCCAGATGATGCGGGTCGGCGAGAACACCGGAACGCTCGACGTGCAGCTCGAGAATGCGTCCGACTACTACTCGCGCGAGCTCGAGTTCAAGCTCAAGAAGCTCACGACGCTCTTCGAACCTGCGGTCATCCTGGTCATGGGCCTGGTCGTCGGCTTCGTCGCGGTCGCACTCGTGCAGGCGATGTACGGCATCTACTCCGCCCCCAACCTCTCGAACATCAAATGACGGTTCGAGCTTGGACCTCCGACGGGGAGGTGGTGCACCACGGCACCGAACCCTGAGCCGGGCCTCCGTCCGGCACCGATACCGCATCGGACGGTCTGCCCGTACCGACCTACTCGAACACCACCGGCGTCTACGCGGCAACGCGCACGTAGATCGCCTTGCGTCGAGCAGCAGCTCTGCTGCTCCTACAGGAGGAACATCCAAAGTGAAGAATCGCATTGATTTCAAGGACAAGAACCTGATCGAACGAGGATTCACCCTCGTCGAGCTGCTCGTCGTCATCGTGATCCTCGGCGTGCTCGCCGCGGTCGTGGTGTTCGCCGTCGGCGGCATCACCAACACGAGCAAAGCCAGTGCTTGTCAGATCGAGGTTCGTACCGTCAACACTGCGACCCAGGCGTACTACGCGCAGAAGAACGCGTATCCGCCTGCGACAGCAGCGCCCGCAGGCGCGGGCACGACCGGCGCCACGCTCATCGCGTTCCTCCAGACGGCCGGCGGGCTCAACCTCTTGTCGTCCGGAACGGGAGCCTCGTCGGCTCCGAGCACAGCGCCCGGCACGTACTCCGCCACCACCGGCGTATTCGCCTCGACACTTTGCTAGTGCCCACCCGATCGCGATCGTTCATCTCTGCGCAGCCACCCTGCTGCCATCCCCAGGAGGAATTTCACGTGCGAAGTCGTATCGATCTCAAGGACAAGAATCTCATCGAACGAGGGTTCACCCTCGTCGAGCTGTTGGTCGTGATCGTGATCCTCGGCGTGCTCGCCGCGGTCGTGGTGTTCGCCGTGGGCGGCATCACCAACACGAGCAAAGCCAGTGCGTGTCAGATCGAGGTGCGGAGCGTCAACACCGCGACGCAGGCGTTCTACGCGCAGCAGAACGCCTACCCAACGTCGGCACAGGCAGGGACGACCGGAGTGTCGCTGATCACCTTCCTGAAGACAGCCGCCGGGCTGAACCTCTTGTCGTCCGGCACTGGATCGGCGTCTACCGCGACCGGGTCACTCGGGACGTATACCCCCGCCACCGGGATCATGACCTCATCGCTCTGTTAGCAGGCCCTGACGCCGTGCCTCGAGAGGGATTGACAACCCTCTCGAGGCGGACCCGAGCAACGAGAGGTGAGACGCAGTGACGGTGACCGGCGCCAAGATCGACGCGATCGAGATCTACCTGAAAGAGGTCATCCGGCTCAAGGGCACCGATCTCCTGATCACACCGGGATCCCCAGCGCGCGTGCGCGTCGACGGAAAGCTGGTGCCGATCAAGGGTGCTCCGTCGTTGCGAGCACAGGATTGCGCAGACTTGATCGTGGGCCTGCTCAGCGACGAGCAGATCGAACGACTCCACGAGGAGCTCGATCTTGACCTGTCCTTTCCCTACGAGCACTCGCATCGCTTTCGGGCCAACTGCTTCTTCCGCAGTGGCGAGCTGGCGATGTCGGTGCGCGCCATTCCGCTCGCAGTTCCGTCGCCCGAAGAGATCGGCATCCCCTTGATGCTCGCGGCTGCGTGCGACTTCAAGCAGGGCTTCGTGCTCGTCACCGGGCCTACGGGTTCGGGGAAGTCGACGACACTGGCGTCGATGATCGAGTACATCAACGCGCGCCGTCCCGTGCACATCCTCACGATCGAAGACCCGATCGAATACACGCACCAGCATCGTGTCGCCGCCATCGATCAGCGCGAGGTCGGCGTCGACACGATCTCCTTCGCGCGCGCGCTCCGCTCTGCGCTCCGAGAGGACCCCGACGTGATCCTGGTCGGGGAGATGCGCGATCCGGAGACGATCCAGTTCGCGCTCACCCTCGCCGAGACTGGCCACCTCGTGTTCGCCACGTTGCACACGAACGACGCATCCCAGTCGCTCGACCGCATCTCCGATGTGTTCCCGCCCGAGCGCCAGACGCAGATCCGGGTGCAGCTCGCGGCGTCGCTCGCCGCCGTGGTCTCCCAGCGCCTGATCCCGAGGACGGGCGGTGGCCTCGTCGCCGCATTCGAGCTCCTCGTCGCAAACGACGCGGTACGCAACCTCATCCGTGAGGGCCGGACCCATCAGCTACGCAACGTGATCAACAGCGGCCGGGCCGAGGGCATGGTCACGCTCGAGTCCGCGCTCAACGAGCTCGTCGCCGCCGGTCGGATCTCCTACGACGACGCGGTGGCGCAGTCGGTCCGGCCCAAGGAGATCGTCCCGCACAGTGGCCACGCGCCGTTGGCAACCGCCGCGCGCTGACGCGATCACATCCAGGTCACAGCGACGTGACGGCCGCCGGCGCATGCTCGGTGCGGCACCGCGCTCGTCGCGGAGCCATCCGAGCCGGAGGCATGACATGACGACACATCACTCGCGGGGGCCCCGGCGCTCACGACCGTGCACCAGCCTTCCGCCGATCGTCGGGTCGAGGGCCGATCCCCGCACCTCTTCCCCGGTCCCGTCGCCCGGCCGCACCGGTGTGTACGACGCGGCCGTCGATGGCGTTGCCGGTGATCCGACGCTCGGCAAGTCGATCCCGGTCCCGATCCCGACGCCGACCCATTGGGTCCGGGTCACATGCCCGGCCTGTGGAGTCGTGCGCGTGCGCGCGGATCAGGTCGTGGTGCGGAACTGTGTCGACGACGAATCGTGGTCGTACCGCGCACGCTGCTCCGGGTGCGACATCACCTTCGTCGGTTTCACGCCCGCGTCCCTCGCGCTCCCGGCGGTGGCCGCGGGTCTGGTCATCGAGACGTGGACGCTGCCCGTCCCGAGCCCGCGTCACTCCGGCTCACCGCTGCACGCTGTCGACGCGCTGGAGCTTCACCTTGCGATGCTCGAGAACGACTGGTTCGACCAACTCGCACGGGTCGAGCCCCTGGGCGACCGGTAGCGCACGCGGATAGCGTTTCCCCGACGCGATCGGGAGGGTGCAGGTGGGCGAACCGGGGCTCGAGCCCACGAGCAGGTACACGATCATTTCGGTCGACGGGCACGCCGGCGCGGAGTTGCGGGAGTACCGGCCGTACCTCGCCGAGCGCTGGCACGACGAGTTCGACGCCTGGGCCGACGCGTACGTCAATCCCTACGCCGATCTCCTCGCGCCTACGGCCTACCGCAACTGGGACAGCGAACGGCGGCTGAAGGAAACCGAGTCGCAGGGAGTCGTGGCCGAGGTCCTGTTCCCGAACACGGTTCCCCCGTTCTTCGCACAGGGCAACCTCACTGCGCTCGAACCGAACCCGGCCGACTACGAACGCCGTTGGGCGGGCTTGCAGGCGCACAACCGCTGGATGGCCGACTTCTGCTCGGCCGCGCCCGGCCGGCGCGCCGGGCTGGCTCAGGTCTTTTTGAACGACGTCGACGACGCGCTCTGCGAGGTCCGTTGGGCGAAGGACAACATGAACGTGTTCGGCGGCGTGTTGTTGCCGAACGTGCCTCCGAACTCCGGGATCGCACCCCTGTGGGAGCCGGTGTACGAGCCGCTTTGGGACTTCTGCGAAGAACACGATGTCGTGTTGAACGTGCACAGTGGGAGCGGGCTACCCGACTTCGGCGAGCACGAAGCGGCCCGGGCGATCATGCTGATCGAGCTCGCCTGGTTCTCGCACCGCGCGGTGTGGCACCTGATCTTCGGCGGAGTGCTGGAACGCCACCCGAACCTGAAGATCGTGTTGACCGAGCAGGGAATGTCGTGGGTCCCGCGGGGCGTCGAGACGCTCGACTGGTTCCACCGGCGGATGACCCACGGCGGCGCCGCGGAAGCGGTGTTCTTCGGCGCGGTCGCCAAGGGAATGTCGATGACGCCGAGTGAGTACTTCCAACGCAACTTCTGGGTCGGGGCGAGCTTCCTACGCCCGTCCGAGAGCGAGTTGCGCTACGAGGTCGGCGTCGATCGCATCATGTGGGGGGCGGACTATCCGCACTCCGAAGGCTCGTACCCGTACACCACAGAAGCGTTGCGGGCTGCGTTCGCGCCGTGCCCGCCCGCAGAGACGCGCCTGATGCTCGAGAGCACCGCCGCCGATGTGTACGGCTTCGATCTCGAGATGCTGCGCGTGATCGGAGACGAGGTCGGACCGACGGTTGCCGAGGTGTCGGTCCCGCTTGACCCGGCCGACTACCCGAACGACTCGACGTGCAACGCGTTCGACGCGGAGCAGATCATCAAGGCCTGGTAACGCGACCAGACCTGGCCACGGGATCAGCCGTTCCAGGCGACGTGGTACTCGTCCTTCCACCACTCGGCCCGGCGGATCTCGTCGGCGGTCGTGACGAGGGTTGCGTCCTGACCGAGATCGTTCGGGGTGGGGCCGACGCGTTCTGCGATCGGACGCAGCGCGTCGAGGTCGAAGCCGTAGCACTTGGCCGCGGTCTCGCCGAGGAGCTGGCGGGTGTCGCCCACAGGAACGTCACCGAAGTCACTCCGTAGCCGCGCGATCGTGTGGGGCCATGTCCCCTCGGGGTGCGGGTAGTCGGTGCCCCACATCGCGACGTCGCATCCGATGGCGTGCCGGCGCCGGATCTCCTCCTTCGACATGGTCGACGCGCCGACGAAGATGTTGGTGCCGAAGTACTCGGACGGCAGCTTGGACAGGATCCGCTTCATCAGCGCGGCCATCTTCTTCGTGGTGTGACCGCCACCCAGGTACTGGTCCCACTTCCACTTCATGTCGGCGACCCAGTAACACGCGCCTTCGGTGACGACGAACTTGAGACCGGGGAAGCGCTCGAACGCGCCGCTGAAGAGCAGATGCGCGATCGGGCGATGGGTCCAGAACACGACTTCGGCGAGGTAGATGCCGATGAACTCGTTCATCTCCTCGCGCGGGGCCTCGCCCGAGTGCGTGTGCACGGGGAAGGTCGCGGCCTGGCACGCGGCCCACACCGGATCGTACGACGGATGGTTGTAGGGAGTGTGGTTGCGCCACATCGTCGGCACCATGATCCCGCCGATTCCGGGCTTGTCCGCGAGCCATTCGATCTCCTGCACGGCCCGCTCGACGTCGTGGCAAATCGGTACGAGCCCGATGCCGGCCCGCCGCTCGGGGCTCTCCGAGCACAGCTCGACGAGGAAGCGGTTGTGCGCGCGTGCCCCTGCGAACGCGAGCTCGGGATCCCCGATCATCCCGGCCGAGAGACCGGCGCCGAACGGCGGCGACTCCATACCCGTGATCGCGTCGGCGTCGGGGAAGATCACCTCCGCGGCCACGCCGTCGGCGTCCATCTCCTTGTCGCGCTGGGCCGGGTCGTACGCGCCCCGCAGGCCTTCTTCGTGGTCGGTCTCCCAGTTGGTGATGTAGTCGTAGTTCAACACCATCTGTTGGTCGCGGTTCGCCTGCCGTTCGGCGAGAAACTCGTCGAACTGGGCGAGATAGCGCTCGTCGAGATACGGCCGGTACTCCTCGCACGGGAGTCCCGCGTGTGCGTCGGCCGAGATGATCGTGTAGCGCGTCGTTCCGATCGCGTCGCTCACAGGTCGTCCTTGGTGCCGAGCACCGACAGGTCGTCGTAGCGTTGGTGAACGTAGGGGAGGAGCCAGTCGGCGGGCACCCGCTCGACCACCTCTCCCTCCTGCGTCGTGGCCACCTGCGCGTACTGCATCGAGACGATGCGACCGACCGGAATATCGGCGATGGGGTCGAGAGGCGAGTCGTGTAGCGTCATCGTCGCGTCGAGGGCTCGACCCTCACGCGCCTGTTCGTGGCGCCGGACGTGAACGAGCGCGGGTTCGGTGTCGAAGCCCTTGCCGTCGGGTGAAGGGCTGATCTTGAAGTAGAAGTCGACCTTGTCGCGCGCGGGGATATCGATCGACGCGCCGAGCGTGCCGTCGACGACTGCGAGCGGGTAGCCCATGCGATCGAAGCGCGCGTGCAAGTGCTCGCCGTCGACGTCGATCGTGACGGCACCGATCTTCTTGGGTTCCCCGTACGTCTCCCGCCCACCGACCGTCGCCTGTTCGGTCGTCATGGGCATGAACAATGCGTATTCGCCCTCGACCCGTCCGTGGCGCGCCCGAACCCCGAACCAGCCCGCGCCGAAGATCGGGATTCCGGTCCCCATGTTCACCGTGGCAAAGCGGATGCGCGCCGTCGGCTCCGAAGGCTCGAGCGGGGGCGGGAGCACGGCACGGATCGCGTCCAGGTCCGTCTCCCACACGACGGTCACTGCGGTCGACCAGATCTTGGCCGAGGTCGCCTCGACCTCGCGGCTGCGCTGCTGCTCGGGTGGACGGGCGCCGTATCGAATCGTCATGATCGGGATTCTTCCACGGTCGCTCCGGCCCCGGTAGGGGCATCGAGCGGCGAGACCCGGTGAGGAGGCGCAGCGTGCGATCGGTCGAGGGAAAGGTCGCCGCCGTGACGGGCAGCGCGAACGGAATCGGCCTTGCGATCGCCCGCCACCTCGGCGAACACGGCATGTCGGTGATGCTTGCTGACATCCAGCCCGGGCCGATCGAGACGGCCGTCGACACGTTGCTCGGGGAGGGCCTCGACGTCGCCGGGTGCGTCACCGACGTGACGAAGCTCGACTCGGTCGAGCACTTCGCGGCCGAGACCGTGCGCACATTCGGCGGCGTGCACATGGTGTGTAACAACGCCGGCATCGGTCCCGGCGGCCAGACCATGTTGTGGGAGTCGGAGGAGAACGACTGGCGCTGGTGCCTCGACGTCAACGTGTGCGGGGTGGCCTGGGGGATCAAAGCGTTCGTGCCGCGAATGATCGAAGGCGGCGAGGAGGGCCACATCGTCAACACGTCGTCGGGGAACGGTGGGATCGCGCCGATGGGCGACGCCGCGATCTACGCCACGTCGAAGAGCGCGGTCACCACATTGACCGAGCTCCTCTACTACCAACTCCACACTCAGGGCACGAAGCTCTCGTGTTCGGTGCTCTACCCGGGGCCGAACTGGCTGCGTACGCAGCTCTGGGAGGCCTGGCGCACGCGCCCCGAGCAGTACGCGAAATCGGTGCAACGCGCGACCGCGTATCCGAGCTTTGAGGAGTTCGAACAGCAGATGGAGGCGGCCGGTACGCCGTTGCCCGTCACCCCGCTCGAGGAGGTCGCGGGTCGCGTGCTCGACGCGGTGCTCGCCGATCAGTTTTGGATCAATCCGAGCAGCGACGAACCCCTCGACGCCCGGTACGCGTCGATGAAGGCGCGCCGCAATCCGGACTACTTCCGGAACTGGAACCCGACAACGGGCGAGTGACCGATCTCGGCTTCAGGGGTGCGTGCACTCGTCGGTGACGACCGTGCCTGCGACCTCGGTGCCGTCGAAGTCGGCGAGTGTGCTGATCCGGAAGCGCCCGTCGCGCTCGGTCTCGACGCGCATGTGATCACTCCGCTGCGCGTAGTAGTGCGCACGCGTATAGCTCTCGTTCGACGGCGCGTAGCTCGCGACGAGCACGCGCCGGGGTGCGGGGCCGTGGTTCGCCTCGCTGTAGTGCGGCGCGTACCCGTCGATGCACACGGCATCGCCCGAGACGAGCTCGGCCGAGAACCACTCGAGCGAGCCCGACACGTCGGCGCGGACAACGCCACGGTCGTCGACCGGCAACACCTCGTGCACACCGTTCGCCAACCAGAGACAGCCCGATTCGATGCTGCAGTCGTCGATGGCGACCAGGATCGACATCACGCGACCGACCCCGGGATACGCGACCTTGTCCTGATGCGGGCTGTATCCGGCCCCGCCCGGCTGCTTGTAGTTCAGTTTGTCCTTGAACGCGGTGACGGGTTCGCCGAGCGCGGCGGCCGCGCAGTCGGCGAGCGGACCGGCGACGAGTGCGGCGATGCCCGGATGGCACGCCGACACGTTCTCGGTGCGACAGATGCGGGGACCGGCCGCGGTGTGCTCGGCGTAGTGACCCCACACGTGCGATCCGGTCGGCCACCCCTCGACCTCGTCGGTCCACGCCCGCAGCGCGTCCAATGCGCCGGCGTCGAGCAGGTTCGCCCGCACGACGTCGCTCGCGCTCACGCCGGCCAACCGGGGAGGAGATTGCGCTCCGCGCAGAGCTCCTGGCCTTCGATCCATGTCCCGTTGAGGGCGCGCGCTTCGGGTTCGGTGACGAGCCAGGCCGCGGCCGCGCCGATCACGTCGGGGGGTGCTCCCGTGCTCCCGTCGAACCCGAACTGCGCCATGTCGATCAGGATCCGTTCGGTGGTCACGAACCCGGGATGCAGGTTGAAACCCACGATTCCGCGCTCGCCGAGCTCGACCGCGAGGATGCCGGCGAGGCGATGCACCGCGCCCTTCGACATCGCGTATCCGAGGCCCCAGCCTCCGCTCCCGGCCGGCGCGGGCGGATCCGACGCGCCTGCGCCCGACGTGATCACGACGACGTAGCCGTCGCCGCGCTCGAGCATCTGGGGGAGCACGAGTTTGGTCAGGATCACCGGCGCCATGACGTTCGCCTCGAGGTGCAGATCGAGCAACTCGACCGGAGTGTCGAGCAGCTGATCCATGTGACCCGGACCGATGTAGCGGCCGTTGTTGACCAGCACGTCGATCCGCCCCCACGCGTCGAGGACCGCGTCGATGCCCGGCGCGAGGGTCGAACGATCGGTGAGATCCATCACTACCGGAAGGGCTCGCCGGCCTTCCTTCTCGATCAACTCCGCCGTCACGTCGAGCGATCCGGGCAATGGCGACGTATCCGACTTCTGCAGGGTCGAGGAGTGTTCGCGCGACTCGCCCTCGTGCAGGGTGCGCGCGGAGACGGCGACGTCGAAGCCCGCGCGTGCGAGATGAATCGCGATCGCCTTTCCGATACCCCGGCTCGCGCCGGTCACCAACGCGACTCGTCCTTCGCCGTTCACGTTTCGCTCCCTCAGCTGTGCTGCGCGACGAGGCCCAACCTACGACAACGCGGGGAACGAACGGGCGGCCGGTCCGAGCCGACTGCTACGCGCCTTGTTCACGAAGTCGAATACCCCGCCGTCGGACGCGACCATGAGGTAGCCGTTGCTGAAGACGGCGCCGTCGGAGGCGACCATGCAGTAGCCGAGCCCGGTCGGCGTCGCGACCGACGCGATGAAGGGCCCGGTCAGGCGTGCCGCCCGCATGTCGCCGAAGAAGTGGGCATCGCCGTACGCGAACGCCCGCTCGAGCGTGGTGAAGAGCCAGTAACCCTCGCCGCTCGGCGTGCTCGAGATGGTCGACACCGACTCAGCGACCGCGAGGGCGGGGCGGCCGCCGAAGTACGCGGCGCTGCCGAACGCGTGGACGTTCCCGAGCCGGTCGACGATCCAGTAGCCCGTGCCGTCGTGACGGGCCGACAGGGCGACGACGAGATCGGATGCACTCCCGTAGTTGACCGCGCTCCCGAATGCCTAGACCCGTCCATCGGCGCCGAGCATCCAGTAGCCCGGCTGCGAGGCGGTGCCGACCGGGCTGCCGACGGTGAACTGACGGGTGACTGCGGCCGCGGGTGCGTACGTGCCGTTGCCGGCCTGCGAGGCCCGCACGATGCACGTACCCCCGGCAAACGTGATCGCCTGGGAGGCCTTCGTCACCGCGAAGCTCCGGGTCACCGTCGGCGCCGCGGCATCGAGCGCAGTGCCGCCCTGATCGGTGCGCACTGTGCAGGTCCCGGCCGCGATGAGGTCGACCTCCCCGCCGGTGCCGCTCGTGGTGCACACCGAAGCGGTCGACGTGCTGAACGTGACGGGGCCGCCGGTCGACGACGTCGCAAAGACGAACACGGATCCGATGTTGAGCGTCGCATCCGCCAGCGGCGCGAACGTGATCGTCTGGGGTGCTTTGCTGACCGTGAAGCTCCGTTGTACAGGTGCCGCGGCCGCGAACGTCACGCCGTCGCCGGCTCGTCGGCTCGAATCGTGCACGCGCCCTGGGCGTCGGGCGAGACGATGTTGTGATTAACCCCGACGAGCGAGCACTCGCCGGCAGTGAGCGACGTGTACGTCATCGGGAGGTGCGATGTCGAGGTCGCGGAGATGGTGAACCCGGAATCCCGCAAGGTGTGATTGGCGATCGCCGGGAACGTGATCGTCTGGGCCGTTGACCCGGTCCGCAGAACCGACGGACCAGCTCGTGAACGGGGCCAGGAGTCCACTCACGGCCGGCGGATCGCGTAGAATATCGTACGCCGGCTACGCAGTTTACCGGTCAGCGCCGCCCGACGGTACACGCCGCGGAGGCGCGTGATCGCGGCATCTCGGTTTGCGCGAGCCACTGCAGGAAAGCCTGCTCGTACGCGATGCCGAACTCGACGACGGCGCGTACGTGCGGATCACTCGACGACGAGTCGTCGATAGCGCCCAGGATCGTCTCGTACTCGCGCAGGCGGTCGTCGTGCTCGACGCGGTGGTTCGCGAGAAAGGTCGCGAGTGTCTTCTCGTCGAGGTGCTTGGCGAACCACAGCGTCACGAGCAACGGCACGCGGATCTGTTCCGGACCAGGCTCTTGGTGGATCCACTGTGAGAACGCGCGCCGGCCCGCCGCGGTGACGACGAAGGGCTGTTTGTCGCGCGGTCCCGGCTTGCCGGCGCGGATCAGCTTGCGCGTCTCCAGCGTCTTCAACTCGCGGTACACGTGACTCGTCGTGACGTTCCAAAAGCGCGCCAGTCCCCGTCGTACCTCTTCGATCAGGTCCCAGCCCGTGGCCGGGCCGTCGTGGAGAAGACCGAGCAGGGACGCCTGGGTGGCGTTCAGTTCCGGGTCGGCCATCATGCTCCCAAAGTTGACATTCCCTTGTGGAAGGTTAGCCTGGGGCGATACCGAGGAGGCCGGATGGGCGGGACGACACTCGAACGCGATGGGTACTGCGTCGTCGACGACCTCATCGACGCGCACACGGTCGCGACGGTGCGCGCGAGCCTGCGCCCGTTGTTCGACGCGACGCCATTCGGGCGGGACGACTTCGAAGGCCACCGGACCCGGCGCGTGTACGCGCTCTTCGCCAAGACCCGGGTGCTCGACGCGTTGGCAACCCATCCGTACGTCTTGGAGACGCTCGATCGTGTGCTCGGTCCCGCCCAGCTCAGCGCGCCGACCGCGATCGAGATCGGCCCGGGGGAGCACGCGCAGCCGCTCCACCCCGACGACGCGATCTATCCGATCCCGCGCCCGCACGCGGAGCTGGTCGTCAACGTGATGTGGCCGCTCGACGACTTCACCGAGGCGAACGGTGCGACCCGGGTGGTGCGGGGCAGTCATCGTTGGATCGACGAGCGGCCCGACGCGACCACCGAGCCGGTGGCGGTGACGATGCCGGCCGGGTCCGCGATGTTGTATGTCGGGAGTCTGTGGCACGGCGGTGGAGCGAACTCCACCGCACACCCGCGCGCCGGCGTCGTTCTCCACTACGCGGTGTCGTGGATCCGCCCGGTCGAGAACCACGTCCTGGCCGTCGACCGGACGGTCGTGCAGGGTTTGCCGGAGCGGTTACAGGAGCTACTCGGTTACAACGTCTACCCGCCGTTCCTCGGCTACGTCGACGGGCGCCATCCCCGCAAGCTCCTCGCCTGATTCCGGGCGTGACTGCGCGCCGAATCGGTGAGGTCAGTTCCCGAGGCCCCGGGGCTTGTCGTCACGCTTGGCCTGCTTGTCGGCGCGCTTCTCCTTCAGTGTCTTTCCGGCTTTCTTGCTGTTCGACTTCTTGGGTGACTTGTCGGCCATGCGGTCGAGGGTAATCCGCCGTGGCAAGGTGTGCGCCCCGCCATTTCGAGCGGGCGCCGGGCCGGCACGCGAGATGGAGGCGAGAATGCGAGGGCGGATCGCACGCGACGACGAAGTCGCGGCTTGGAAGCACAACGGTTGGGTCGTGCTCGAGGGACTCGTCTCCCCCGACGACATCGATGCCGCGGCCGTCGACCTCAAGTACGCGTTCCCGTCAGCGGAGAAGTTCCACGCCGACCCCGAGGCCAACTGGCCGCCCGGTCGCAGTACCGCCGAGCTCCGCCGTGGCTACCCGGAGTTCCCGACCGAGGGCCCGGCGTTCCGGCCCGAGCAGCACCGGTTCGCCAAGGAGTTCCCCTACTACGGCAGCGGCGCGCTCAGCCGGCTCTGCGTGCACCCGTCGATCGTCGACTTCATGGAGCGCGCGCTCGAGAACACTGATCTGCGGGTGTACCAGAACCAGGTCAGCGCGAAGTACGCAGGCGATTCGAATTTTGAGCAGCCGATGCACACCGACCGCAATCACTCGTTCCTGCCGCCGCGCATGGAACCGCCGTGGTGGCACGTGGAGTCGTTCCTCTATCTCTCCGACGTCGACGAGGGAACCGCGCCGACGAGCCTCGTGCGCTTGCAGGATTCGGCCGGCCGCTCGACGAACGCGATGTTCATGCCCGACGGCGATCCCGAGCTCTACGCGAGCGAACGATCGGCCACCGGTGTGCGCGGTTCGCTGCTCGTGTACCGGCCCGACGTGTTCCATCGCGGCACCGATCTGAGACGACCCGGGAGTCACCGGTTCCTGTTGAACGTCAGCTACAAGGTGGCCGGCACCGACTGGATCGGATACCACACCGCGCAGTCGAACGCGACGCACCCGGCCTGGGTGCAGTTCGTCGAGATGTCGACGCCGCGCGACCTCGAGATGCTGGGCTTCCCGCCGCCCGGCCACCCGGTCTGGACGGCCGAGCTCGTGGAGTCGACTAGCGAGAAGTACCCGAAGCTCGACGTAGAGCCTTGGCGGCGCGCGCTTCTTCGATGACTGACGGCGGAACGGGCCGGAGATCGTGCACGATGCCGATCCAGCTCAGCGCACGCAGCACGTAGTACGTCACGTCGATCTGCCACCACCGGAATCCCTGGCGGGCCGACCACGGGTAGCGGTGGTGGTTGTTGTGCCAACCCTCACCGCCCGTCGCGAGTGCGACGAGCAACGTGTTACGACTCGTGTCGGCGGTCTCGTAGGCCCTGCGGCCCATGACGTGCGCGACCGAATTCACGGTGAACGTGACGTGCCAGAGCAGCACCGTCGACAAGAAGAACCCGATCAGGAGCCCGCTCCAGCCGCCGATCGCGGCGCAGACGAGCGCGAGCGTCCACGGGCCGATCCAGTCGTGCTTGTTGATGAATCGAATCTCCGGGTACTTCGAGAAGTCGCGGATCTGGGTCATGTCGGCCTGGTTGTACTTGTCGCACAGGATCCAGCCGACGTGACTCCACCAAAAGCCCCGCTTCGGCGAATGCACGTCGCGCTCGGTATCGGAGAAGCGATGGTGGTTGCGGTGGTGCGCCGCCCACCAGAGCGGACCCTTCTGCGACGCCATCGTCCCGCCGAACGCGAGTACGAACTGCCAGAACCGGTTGAGCCGGTACGACTTGTGCGAGAAGTAGCGGTGGTAGCCGGCCGTGATGAAGAACATCCGGGTCGTGAACGTGACGACCAGAAGGATCACCGCCGTGCGCGTCACCCCGGAGAAGAACGCGAGGAACGGCAGCAGGTGGAGGAGGAAGAACGTGAGCGACGAGACGACGTTGAGCTTGTCGTCGGCTCCCCTGCGCATCGACGCGCCGTCGACCGCCGCGGGCAGATCGAGCGCGGTCTCCACCTCGGTATCGCTTGGCGATGCGTTCACGCCGCTCCTTGACGCGAGGTGCTTCCCAGAAAACAGAATGTGTCGGCCGGAGCCTATTCGGCGGGTCGCTACTCCGACAGGCGAGCGGTCAGCAGGGTCATCAGCTCGGCCTTCTGCTCGTCGAAGGCCTCGAACGAGAGCTGGCCGTCGTCGTACTGCTCGTGCATCGCAGCGATGCGCTCGATTAGCTCTTCGGTCGTGGCCGAGTTCTCGTCGAACTCGATGATCTCCGCGTCTTCGTCGGGCGACTTGTCCAGCCGACGTTCCCGCTTGGCCGTGGCCTTCGCCTGCTTCGAGCGTTCGCGCTCTCGCTTGTTAGAAGTCGTACGTCGTGTTGCCATATGCGTCTCCTCATCCGGCGGCGAGAGCGCTGGGCCCGCCGGCGCGCGCTCGCAAGATGATCGAAAGTGTTGTCAGCCGATGGTGGAAGAATGGCGGTGCGAGGCCGAGATCAACCACACAGCTGCCGTCACAGCCTAGGCGCTCGGCGCGCGTTTTCACGGACAGGGCGGTCTGGCACACCCCGGCGCGCGGCCGGGACCGGTGGGGACCGAGCAGAAGAAAGGCCAGGTCAGTGCAGTGACGCTCGCGGCTTTGCTGGTGGATCATCCCTTCGCGGACAACGAGCCTCTCCTACACGCGCCCGAGGAATCAATGACCGCGGGCGCCGCCCGGGCGGCGGCCCGCGAGCTGGCGAGCGCCCTGGTCGAGGCGGGGGTCGAGCCGGGGCAGGCAGTGGCCGTCCAGCTCCCGAACGGTCCGGGCGCGATCACGGCGATGTTCGGGGTCTGGCTCGCGGGCGGCGTGTTCGTGCCCGTCAACGCACGGTCGCCCGAGCGCGAGCGATCGGGCGCGCTGGACGCGACCCGGCCCGCAGCGATCGTCACGCCGGCCGGGATCGAGCGCATCGCGCCCGCTTCGGAGCGGGAGGCGTACGCCGCAGACGTCGCGTTCGTGACGTGGACCTCGGGCACGACCGGCGCGCCGAAACCGGTGTTGCACACGCACACGAACTACCTCGAGCTACTCGACCGGGTGCTGGAGCCGCTGCGGGCCGCAGCCGCCGACCGGGCGGCGCGGCGACCCTCCCCGAACCTCGTACCGGTCTCGCTCGCCCTCAACGCCGGCATCTACAACGTGCTCTTCGGGCTGCGGGCCGGCGCCGAGATCGTGGTGATGGACGGCTTCGATCCGAGTGACTTCGCGGCTCTGGTCGCACGCTTCGGGATCCGATCGACGGTGCTCCCGCCAGCAGCGATGGCGATGCTCTCCGATGCAGCCGGCGTGGCGACCCTCGCGCCGTTGCGGTACGTGCGTAGCATCACGGCGCCGCTATCGCCGTTGCAGGCGCGCCGGTTCACGGACAAGTTCGGGGTCGTGGTGCTCAACGGGTACGGGCAGGCCGAGCTCGGCGAGGTCATTGGCTGGACCGCCGCCGACGCCCGCGAACACCCCGAGAAGATCGGCGCGGTCGGCCGCCCCCACCCCGGCGTGTCCATCAGGATCGGTGCGGGCAGGATCGGTGCGGGCAGGATCGGCGCAGGGGAGACCAGCGACGTCATCGGACCCTTGCTCGTTCGGCCACCGTCGACCGCGGTCGGCATCGCGGCGGAGCGCGTCGACGTCGACGGCTTCATCGACACCGGCGACTTGGCGCGCGTCGATGCCGACGGCTTCGTGTGGATCGAAGGCCGCGCCGGCGACGTCATCAATCGCGGTGGGAACAAGGTCTTCCCCGAACACGTCGAAGAGGTGCTGCGCCTCGTTCCAGAAGTCGTGGATGCTGCTGTCGTCGGTGCGCCCGATGACCGGCTCGGTGAGGTTCCGGTTGCGTACGTCGTGACGTCGGTGATCGTCGCCGACGCCGATCTCGTTGCCATGTGCCGAGAGCACCTCGCGCCGTACAAGGTGCCCGTTGCGTTTCATCGCGTCGACGAGTTGCCCCGCAGCGAGGTCGGTAAACTCCTACGCCGGCAGCTCACCCCACCCCCAGCCGAACCGGCATGACTCGAGGGCACTATGTGCCCACACTCACGCCGCTTTCGAGGCAGTCATCCGGCGGGGAGATCGCGCGACGGTTTCGCAGGCGCGTCGTGCAACTCGGTTGCAGCATGGGCGACTCGGTCGCGTACCCATGTGAGGCTGTCGGCCGGTGCCATCGCCGCTTCCCAGCCACTCATGACCGCGCTGATCGCATCGCGGCCCGCGACCGTGCCGAGCACCTCGATCGTCAACTGCTGGTCGGCGACCGGCGTCACACTCTGGTCGCCGATGAAGTCGCTGACGAGGCGGCCGAGCGGGTCGCGCATCGCGTAGAGCTCGCCGGTCGCCTCGATCCATGAGACCTGGGTGCGGGCGCCGCCCTCGTCCCAGTCGGAGCCGAATTCCAGCTCTTCGGACGCGCGGCGGCGCGGGTCGGTGTCATAGAAGTCGTTGAGATCCACGGCGCCATTGTGGCGCGTTGAGAGTACGGTCCGGGCATGGTCGAGTCAGATCCTTTCGCCCCGGCCCGCCTCGGTCCGATCACGCTGCGCAATCGCATCGTGAAGGCGGCGACGTTCGAGGGGCGTACTCCCAAGCGGGTGGTCACGCCGGATCTGATCGAGTTCCACCGGCGGTTCGCGGCGGGCGGAGTTGGGATGACCACCGTCGCGTACTGCGCGGTGACGCGCGCGGGATCGACGGACGGGCATCAGATCATCCTCGACAATCCCGACGTCGGGCCCGGGCTCCGCTCGCTCACGGACGCCGTCCACGGCGAAGGAGCGGCCGTTGCCGCCCAGATCGGTCACGCCGGGCCGGTGGCGAACCCCATGGGGACGAAATCTCCCGCGGTGGCGCCGTCGCGCGTGTTCAGCCCGCTCGGGATGCGGCGCACCCGCGCGGTCACGGCTTCCGACATCTCGACGATCGTCGGCCAGTACGCGCACGGCGCGGGTGTGCTTCGCGACGCTGGGTTCGACTCGATCGAAGTGCACATCGGGCACGGTTACCTGCTGAGCGCGTTCCTCTCGCCCCGCCTGAACAAGCGCAGTGATGAGTTCGGCGGCAGCCTCGACAACCGCGCCCGCTTCGCCCGCGAAGTCGTGCGAACCGTGCGCGCCGCCGCCGGCCCCGACATCGCGGTCACGGCCAAGATCAACATGGCCGACGGTGTGCGCGGCGGCTTCTGGCTGAACGAGAGCATCGAGTTCGCGCGGATGCTCGAGGCCGACGGCGACCTCGACGCGCTGACGCTCACCGGCGGCAGCTCCTTCGAGAACCCGATGTTCCTGTTCCGGGGCGAAGCCCCTATCGCGGAGATGGCCGACATGTTCCCCGGGGTCATGAGAGCCGGGATCAAGCTGGCGGGCGGGTTGTTCTTCAAGGAGTACCCGTTCCAAGAGGCGTACTTCCTGCCCTACGCACGCCAATTCCGCGCCGCGCTCTCGATGCCGCTCGTGCTCCTCGGCGGTATCAACCGCCTCGACACCGTCACGAACGCGCTCGACGAGGGCTTCGGTTTCGTCCAGATCGGTCGGGCCCTTCTGCGCGAGCCCGAACTCCTGCTGGAGTGGCAGAAGGACCCGGCGCGCGAGTCCCTGTGCATCCACTGCAACAAATGCATGCCGACGATCTACACCGGCACACACTGTGTGCTTGCTTAGGTTGTCCCCGCTCAGGTTTCGCCGAGCTCCGTCGGGCTGATATCCAGATATCGCTCGAGGTTCTGGTGCATGTTGACGATGCGGCACTCCTCGGTGGGAGAGACGAGAAGGTGCGTCAGGCCGGGCTGATGCAGGCCGCGCTGGCTGCGCGCGAAGTTCGCGAAGTCCTGGTTCAGGATCAGGCCGATCGGGAGCTCTTCGTCGGGAGGGAGGTCGATGTCGAACGGCTTCGACCGTGGAGTCGCGTCGCTCGGCGCGACGCGGTCGAACGAGAACGCGTCCATGAACGCGTCGTCGGGTGTCGCTCCGGGCCGAGCGCGCACGACCTGCATCATGTCGGCGAACACCAAGACGGTGACGTTTGGGAAGAGGTTGTACTGCGACATGTCGAGGAGCCGGCCCTCGTCGAGGGCGTCGAACCAGTCGTGGCCCGCGTCGATGCCCCGCTCGCGCACCACCTGGGCGATGGCGCCGCGCACCGTGCCGCCCGGAGCGACCTCGGGCGCGGGTCCGGGGTCGGTCTGGGTCAGCTTCCCGACCCGTACACCCATCACCTCGACGAAGGCGTCCCACACGCCTTGATCGTCGGGACGCTCTCGCAGCCGCGGTGACGACACGCCGTACGACTGCACGAGCTTGCCGTGGCGGTCCCACACCTGTTGCGGGCCGTTCACGTCGTCGCACATCGCCAACATCTCGCGGTGGATTCCTTGCACGTGGTAGGTCTCGCTGAACCCGTCGATGAGGGTCTTCCAGTTGCAGGGCGCGGGGATCGACACCGCGGCGGTGCAGCGGAACTCGTCGACGCGGGCCCACGAGCAGTCGCCGGGGACGGCGCCGAGGAACTCTCCCAAGGGCTCGGCGTCGGGGTCGATGTTCACGAAGACGAGCGGTCCCCACGTGTCGACCTGCACCGGAACCAGCCCGAGCCCGTCGCTGTCACCGCCCAACCCGCCGAACTCGCGTCGCGACGGCACCTCCCGGAGCCGCCCGTCGAGGTCGTAGGCCCAGCGGTGAAACGGGCACCGGATCTCGTCGAGCCCGGCGCCGGTGCCCTCGCAGAGCGCGCTCCCGCGGTGACGGCACGCGTTCTGGAACGCGCGCAGTTGCAGATCGTGGCCCCGCACGAGAAGCACCGAGAGCGGTCCGATCCGGACCTCGTGGAAGTCGCCGGGACGGGCGACGTGGTCGAGCGAGCAGGCGAGCTGCCACACCCGGGGCCAGAGCCGATCGTGCTCGAGGACGGCGAAGTCGGACGACGTGTAACGCGACGCAGGGATGGTGACGGCCACTTGATCGTCTCCTCGCCGGGCCGGCTCGGAGCGCCCGGGTCCGGAATCGTCGCGTCTTTGGACCGCGGGGGCAAGCGTCTGCGCGTGCGTGCGCGTCCCGTACGCGCGCCCCACGACCACCGTGAACAGCGGTTTGCTGAACGTTCGCGAACGTCTGCCCGAATTCTGGATCGACAGACGTGCACAATGTCCGTACGCTTCGGCCCGTCAAGCGACCCGGGGGAAAATTATGCGGCTGCGTTGGTGCGTCCTCGCGACGGCTTTAGTCCTTGTTGTCACTGCCTGTGGAGGAGGGAGCAGCAAGAGCGGCGGTACGAACAACGGCGGCGGCGGTGGCGGCCTCGGAGGCACGACGACGACGGCCGCGGCGCCTGACGCCTGCAAGACGACGACCCTCACGGCGCCCGAGGTCGGGGTGACCGCCAAGACCATCACGGTCACGGTCGTGGCCGACGTCGACAACGGCTTCCGTCCGGGCCTGTTCAAGGGCTCCTGGCTCGGGGTCAAGGCCTGGGCCGACTACATCAACTCGAAGGGAGGCCTCGCCTGCCGCCAGGTGGTCGTCAAGGAGGCCGACTCCAAGTTGAGCCCGACCGACGCCGACAACGCGGTCGCAGCCGCCTGCGGAAACTCCGTCGCAATGGTCGGCACCACCGCGCTGTTCTTCCAGAACGTCGCCGCCATGAACAACTGCAAGGACAAGGCCGGCGCGGTCACCGGTCTCCCGGACATGGCCGTCCTGCAGACCGACGTGACCCAGCAGTGTTCGTCCGTCTCGTTCGCGACGCTCCCGGGCGGCGCGGCGTGCCCGTACAGCGGCACGGGCGTGCGCACGTTCCACGTCGGTCACACGCAGTACGACTATTACTTCAACAAGTACGGCGCGACGGCCCTCCACGGTGTGTTCGTGATCCCGAAGGACACCGCTTCGACGATTGCGTCGTCGATGCCGATCTTCCGGGCCGAGAACCAGATGGGCATCAAGAGCGACGCCGAGTTCGGCAAGAGCGGCACCGACATCCAGACCGCTTACACCGAGGTCGCGCAGGCGATCAAGAACGACAAGTCGACCTACGCCCGCAACGGCCTCGACTACCTGGGCATGGTGCTGATGCGCAAGGAGGCTCAGGTCCAGGGCGTCAACACAGTGAAGGTCTGGGACTGCTCGGTGCAGTGCTACGACAAGCGGCTGATCCAGTCGGGTGGGAGCGCGGTCGAGGGGCAGTACGTGTGGCTCAACTTCCTGCCCTTCGAGGACACGGGTGCCAACGCCGATCTCGACGCCTTCTTGAAGTACGACAAGACCCCCGACGGCTTCGGCGCCCAGGCATTCGTTGCCGGTGAGATCTTCGCTCGGGCCGTGTCCGACGCGATGAAGGCGAACAATGGGAACCCGAACTCGATCACCCGGGCCAACCTGCTCACCGCTATCCGCAACATGCACGACTTCGACGCCAACGGCATGGTGCCGAAGATCGACATCGGTAACAAGGTCGGCAGCACCTGCCTTGTCGGAATGCAGGTCCAGAACGGCAAGTTCGTGCGCGTCGATCCGGTGAAGCCGGGCACGTTCGACTGCGACGACAACAAGCCGGCCCTGACCCTCAGCATCGACGCGGCGAAGGCGTATCACGGTTAGTACGCGCCCGACGTAAGACCCGCGAAGGAGAGACGGCTTTGTCGCAACGGTGGTCGAACCTGCTCGTCTGGGTGGGAACGGTCGCGTTCATCGTCTTGGTCAGCAAGGCCGCCTGGGCCGGGAACGCGGTCAACGGAACGAGCCTGCTCAACCTGGTCGTGTTGGCGCTCCCGGTCGCCGGCATCATTGCGATGGCGGCGAGCGGGCTCGTCGTCGTGTACACGACGACCGGGGTGTTCAATTTCGCCCAGGGCGCGATCGGCATGTTCTTCGCGTACGTCGACTGGGAGCTCACCGTCGACCGCGGCTGGCCCCAGTTGATCGTGCTCCCCCTGGTCGTGCTCGTGCTCGCACCACTGTTCGGGATCCTGCTGGACCGCGCCGTCATGCGGCGCGTACAGGGCAAACCGCTCGTCGTGCAGCTGATGGTGACGGTCGGGCTGATGTTCGCGCTGATCGGCCTGGCGAACATGATCTGGAACCAGCAGAACTCGCACACGATGCCGTTCCTCTTCGCCGGACGCGGGATACACGTCGGTCAGGTGCTACTCACGTGGCACCGGTTCATCGTCATCCTCATCGCCATCGCGCTCGCCATCGCGCTCCGGATCCTGCTGTTCCGGACGCGCGTCGGCGTCGCTATGCGCGCAGTCGTCGACAATCGCGAGCTGGCTGCGCTGGGCGGCGCCCGTTCGACGGCGCTCTCGAGCGTGGCCTGGGCCCTGGGCTGCTCCCTCGCGGCGCTGGCGGGCATCCTGCTCGCGCCGGAGACGGCCGACATGTCGCCGACCGTGCTGACGCTGCTCGTCATCACCGCGTTCGCGGCCGCCGTGGTCGGGCGTCTGCGTAGCCTCCCGCTGACCTACCTCGGAGCACTGATCCTGGCGTTGTCGACGCAATGGATGGGTTCGTTCCTGAAGTTCTCCGATCGCTGGACGAACGTGCCCGAGGCGCTCCCGACCATCATGTTGTTCATCGTCTTGTTGGTGCTGCCGCGTGGGGAAATCCAGTTCGCCCGTATCAACGCGGTGCGGAGGGTCGAGCGGGTGTCGTCGGTGCGGGACACGACGATCGGCATGGTCGCGCTCGTCGCGTTCATGGTCGTGCTCACCACATTCCTCTCGAACACCGATCCCACGAACGTCAACCGGATCACGCTCGGGATGTGCACGGCTCTCGTCGCGCTCTCGCTGGTGCCACTCACCGGTTGGGCGGGCCAGGTCTCATTGGCCCCGCTCGCGTTCGCCGGAATCGGCGCGGTCGCCTACGCCCGGTTGGGCGGCGCGCACGGCAGCATCTGGGCGGTGTTGCTCGCGGCCCTGGTCACCATTCCGGTGGGTGCGCTCCTCGCCTTCCCGGCCATGCGGCTGCAGGGTCTCTATCTCGCGTTGGCGACGCTCGCGTTCGCAGCGATGGTCGAGGAGGTCTTCTTCTCGCAGCCGTTCGCGGTGGGTCCCGGTGAGCGCGATGTCGCGCGGGTGCACCTGCTCGGCATCGACTTCTCCTCGCCCAAGTCGTTCCTGATCCTGGTGACCGTGGTGTTCGGGCTGTGCGGGATCGGCATCGTCGCGCTGCGGCGCAGCGCGTTCGGGAGACGGCTCGTAGCGCTGCGCGATAGCGAAGCCGCGTCGGTCACCGTGGGCGTGAACGTGCTGGAGACAAAGCTCGCGGTGTTCGCGCTCTCGGCGGGGATCGCCGGTTTCGCGGGGGCCTTCCTTGCGATGTCGTCCGGAAAGCTGAGCGGCTCGACCGGCTTCGAGGCGCTCAGTGGTCTGCCCATTGTGCTCGCGCTCGTCATCGGTGGGGTCGGCTTCGTCGCGGGTGCGCTGTTCGCCGGGATCTTCGGGCTCATACTCGTGATCGTCCAGAGCGACTGGCACATCTCTCTCTGGGTCGGCATCACGTACCTCGCGCCCGGCCTCGCGGTGCTCGGCATCATCCAGAACCCGTCGGGGGCGGTGGTTCCCATCGGCGAGGGCTTCGCCCGACTCCTCCCGTGGCGACACGACGCCCGCAAGGAGTACGAAGAGATGACGGCCGCAGCCGCGGAGCCGGAGGTCGGCGAGCTCGGACTCCAACGGCCGTTCGACGAAGCCGATGTGCTGCTCGTCGACCGGGGTCTCGGTATCGGCGCCGACGTTCCCCGCGGCGTGGCAACGGCGACCGCGCCGGCAAGGAGCGGATGACGTGGGATTGCTCGATGTCGAAGGTGTCGCGGTCCAGTTCGGCGGCCTGTTGGCCGTCGACGACGCCTCGTTCTCCGTCCCCGCCGGTTGCGTGACCGGCCTCATCGGACCCAACGGCGCGGGCAAGACCACGCTGTTCAACGTGATCACCGGGTTGCAGACGCCGAGCCGGGGCAAGGTCATGCTCGACGGCGCCGACGTGACTCGCAAACGCCCGTACCGACGGGCCCGGCTCGGTATCGCGCGCACATTCCAACGGTTGGAGGCATTCGGCAGCCTCAGCGCGCGCGAGAACGTGCTCGTCGCGCTCGAGATGCGGCGCAGGTGGGCGAGCTCGCGCTACGACTGCGCAGCCGTGGCCGACGAGCTGCTCGAACGGGTTGGGATCATGTCGGTGGCCGATACGCGCGTCGAAGCGTTGCCGACAGGTAGCGCACGTCTGGTCGAGCTCGCCCGGGCGCTGGCCACCGAACCCAAGGTGTTGCTCCTCGACGAACCGTCGTCGGGTCTCGACGAGCAGGAGACCGACGCGCTCGGAGTCCTGCTCCACGAGCTCACCCGCGATGGCCTCGGTGTTCTCCTGGTGGAGCACGACATGCCGCTCGTCATGGAGGCGTGCACGTATATCAGCGTGCTCGACTTCGGTCGCATCATCGCCCAGGGCACGCCGTCGGAGATCCAGGCGGATCCCTCGGTGCAACGCGCGTACCTCGGCACTGCGAAGTCGGCATCGTGACCGCGCTTGCGAGCGTGCCCGACGACACGCAGGCGACCATCCCCGTGTTGCAGCTCGCGGCGGTGCGCGCGGGCTACGGACGGATCGACGTGTTGCACGGGATCGATCTCGAGCTCATGCCGGGCGAGGTGTTCGCGCTGCTCGGGCCGAACGGCGCGGGCAAGTCGACCACCCTCGCGGTGGCGTCGGGCCAGATCACCCCCAGCTCGGGGGGCGTGTTGCTCTGCGGACGCGACGTCACCGGCGTATCGTCCGACGCCCTCGCCCGCGCGGGTGTGTGCCTGATCCCGGAGGGCCGCGGCATCTTCCCGAACCTCACGGTTGCCGAGAACCTACGGATGGCGACGTACACCGGCCACTCGTACCACGACGTTCTCGAGCTCGCGTTCGCGCAGTTCCCGCGTTTGGGCGAACGGCGCAAGCAGACCGCGGGCACGATGTCCGGCGGCGAGCAGCAGATGCTGTCGATGGCCCGCGCCCTCGCCACCGAGCCCGCGGTGCTCCTCATCGACGAGCTCTCGATGGGCCTCGCGCCGATCATTGTCGACGAGCTGTACGACCACGTGCGCCGGATCGCGGCGTCGGGGCTGTCGATCCTGATCGTCGAGCAGTTCGCGCACGAGATCCTCGGCCTCGCCGATCGAGCCGGGATCATGCTGCACGGCCGCCTGTTGCACACCGGTCCACCGGCAAGCATCGCGGGCGAGCTCTCCGACGCGTATCTTGGCGCCGAACACACCGCTCCGGCGGCTGATTCACCCTGATGAGGAGTTCCGAGTCATGAACGACGAGAACACCGACACGAGCGGCACGATGTCGTCGTCGCGTTTGTCGCAGTTCGAGAGCGAAGTGGCCAAGCTGAAGGTGACGGGCGGCGGCGCGAATCCCGAGCGGCTCGGCTCGCAGTGGGGTATCGGCCTGACGATCCTCGGCTTCGTGATCGCGGGTATCTCGTGGTGGAACGCGCTCGACGCGCCCGGCGACGGCAGCGGCACGGCCACGATGCTCCGCTCGGAGATCTTCGCGCTGATCGGCATCGGTATCAGCGTCATCGGCATCGTGATCTGGCTGCGCAACTCGATCACGCGCTACCTGCGCTACTGGATCATCCGCCTCGTGTACGAACAGCGCGAGCAGACCGAGCAGCTGATCCAAGCCCTGCGCGAGCAGAAGTAGCGCCCTGCGCGAGCAGAAGTAGCGCCCTGCGCGAGCAGAAGTAGCTAGCCGACGGGGACGGTCATCACCGCGGCGGTGTCGCGCAGCTGGCCGTCGATGACCTGCTCGACCTCGATGAGCATCTGATACTTGCCCGCGATGGGGATCGCGGCGCTGTTCGTCAGGAAGTGGTTCGCGCCGGCTCGCTGCAACCCGGCCGGTACCGAAGTGGTGCCGTCGACGAGCTTGGCCGACATGCCGCGGACGCTGAGGTCGGCGCCTTTCGGAGTGAGCGTGTATACGTGGATCTCGTTCAGCCCGACGTGGGCCGGATCGACCGTGGCCTGGATCGTCATCGCCGTCGGCCCGGAGCCGGCACTCACCGAACCCGAGAACAACTTGGGCGTGAGCGCGCTGCGCGCTGGTTGCGCGTTCACGAGCACGGCGGTGACGGCGAGCACCGCAAGGCCCAACGCGACCTCACCGAAGACGGAGCGCCGGAGGCCGGCGATGGTCCGTTCGTCGATCGCCGCGACCGCGCTCTCGGGCGCGTCGAGGGGTGCCGAGCGGCGCTTGCGCACGATCGAGCGACTGATTCCCGCCAACCCGACCAGGGCCACGATGACGACCAGCTTGACCAGGAGGATGTTGCCGTAGCTCGTGTGGGTGTAGCCGCGGATCGTGAATCCCACCTGGCGCCACGACGCGAAGAGGCCGCTCAGGATCAACACCACGACGCACCAGAACGCAACTCGGGAGAAGGTCGACAGCGCGCGCCGGAGCCCGCCGCTGAAGCCGCCGCCCAGGGCGGCGACGAGCAGTACGACGAGCCCGCCGAGCCAGACGCTCATCGCGAGGACGTGGATCGCGTCGAGCGGTACGGCGAAGTTCGTGAAGTCGCCGGTCGCGGCGTGGCCGGCGTATCCCGGCGTGCCCGCGAGCCCGATGGCGACGACGCCACCCATGACCGACCACCACACGGGGGCCCGGCCGTGCCGCATCACCGGTTTGAGGAGCGCGAGCAGTGCGAGCGCGGCTGCGAGGAGAAGGAAGCGGACCTCGGTCACGTGACCGAAGCGCGTGTGCAGGACGTCGTGGACCACCGACCACTTGATTGCGTCGCCGATGCCGGCGCCCGCTGCGTACGGACCCTGCAACATCAACGCCGCGATCGTGAACAGCGTGAGGACGAACCAGCCGATCCACATCGTGCGCCGGGTCGAGCCTTCGGCACTGCTCCCACCGGCGATGAGCAACAGGAACACGGCGCCACCGATGAGCAACGCCAGACCCGAGAACACGCCCGCGCGCGCCACGCCGAAGAGCACGCCGACCGTCTTGCTGCTCTTGGCCGTCGTCTCGGTCGCGCAGGAGTTCAGGTTCCCACCGGAGCTGTTCCCGATGGAGAACGAGTACGTGCCGTTGACGGGGTGCGAGTCGGCGGAGATGACCCGCCACGACACGAGGTACACGCCGTCGTCGAGCTTCGGGACCGAGAGGACGACCGTGCGATCACTCGACGCGAAGTGATGCGGCGATCCCGTCGTGATGCGCTTGCCCGCGCACGTGTAGACCCGGATGGCGCCGAACGACACCTCGACGTTCTCGTTGAACATCAGCGACAGCTGCGACGGCGATACCGCGGCCACGCCATTCTTCGGCGGGTCGGTGCTGATCAAGATGGCGTGGGCCCACGCCGGGGCGGCCATCGCGATGAGCATGATCCCCGCGAGAGCCGGCACGACGCAGAGCCGGGCCAGGCGCCCTGCTCTCATGTGCGCGTCACATTACGTGCCCGAAGTGGGACGGGGTCGCGCAGGCCGGTCCCCGAACCGAGGGGCGCGCGCCGTAGCGTGGAAGCGTGCGTCGCAGGGTCCTGCTCCGGATCGCCACTTTGGCCGCGGTCTCGATCGCCCTGGTGGGTCTCGGTGCGGCGCCGGCGTCGGCCCACACGATCAGCGGCCCCAAGCCGACGAACTACCGGAGCCATATCGTCGGTCTCTCGCCCGCGGTGCCAGGCATCAGTGCCCGCATCGTCGATCTCGGCAACCAGTTCGAGCTCACGAACCGCACCTCTACCGAGATCACCGTGCTCGGCTACGAGAGCGAGCCGTATCTGCGGATCGGCCCGAACGGCGTGTTCGAGAACCTCCACTCGCAGGCGACGTACATCAACCGGACCCGTCTCGGTGGCACGGTGCCCGTCGGGGTTGATACGTCGCCGACGGCCGTGCCGGACTGGAAGAAGATCTCGTCGGGTCATTCCGCGCGCTGGCACGACCATCGCATCCACTGGATGAGCGCATCGCTGCCGCCTCCCGTCGCGGCGGCGCCCGGCCTCGCGTACCACCTGTCCCAGCAGAACGTGGTGTTCAAGCTGGGCGACGAGCGCGTCGCGATCGCGGTGGCGCTCGACTGGGTGCCGGGTCCGAGCGGCCTGCCCTGGGCCCCTGTGATCGCAGTGCTGTTCGCGCTCGGCGTCGTGGCCGCGTTGATGCCGAGATGGTGGCGCGTGCTGGCGGTGCTCGTCGGAGTCGTGGTCGTCTCCGATATGGCGCACGCGATCGGTTTCGAGATCCCGCGCCCGGGAACCAATCCGGCCAAGTTCGTCCAGTTCCTCGGCGGGAGCTTCGTCTCGATCGCGGTGTGGATCGCTGCGGTACCGACGATCATCACATTGCTCCGGCGCCGGGCCGAAGCCCTGTACGGCGTCGTGTTCGTCGGGTTGTTGATCGCACTGATCGGTGGCGCCACCGATCTGTCGGCGCTGTGGAAGTCGCAGATCCCCGACGTCGGCCCGGCGTGGTTGACGCGCGTCGAGGTCGTGATCGCGCTCGGGATCGGTGGTGGTCTCGCCGTGGGTGCACTGATACGGATGTTGCGCAGCCGCTCGGTCGCGGCCGGGACCGAAACCTCCGGGCAATGGCTCTCCCTCCTCGTGTCTGGACTCAGTGACGACGAGCTGGCCCGCATCGTGCCCGAACTCGACGCGGACGAGGTGCTCGCAGCGGCGTTGGCGGAGCTCGCGGTCAGGGCCGCACCCGTCGCCGATTGGTTCGCGGCGGGATCGCTGGTCTTCGTGGTCACGGATCAGCCGGGCCCCCCGGCGTGGTCGCTCGCCGCGACCCGCGATTCGAGCACGGCCGCGGCCGCGGCCGCGGGCCCGGGCGCGATCGTCGCGTCGGCCGGGGCGGTTGCGCCCGAAGCGGCGCGGGTCGGTGCTTCGTTCGCCGTATTGTTGCAACTTCTCGCGGGCACCGTCACCCTTGACGATGCGGTCGACCGGTCGGGCGTCGACATCACCGGCTCCGACGCGTTCGTCGCCCGCGTCGGGCCATACCTCCCGGAGACGCGCACGCCTAGTCCGGCGGCGGAGAGCCCGGGCGCCGCTTCTTGAAGCGATCGAGTCGGGCTTCCAACTCGGCGTCGCGATCGGCCACGTCGCGCTCGCCGTCGGTGTCGTCGGTGTCGTGGCGCCGGGACCGGATCTGGAGGGCCACGAACATCACGAGGCCGAATCCGACCAGCACGATCCCGGCGATGATCGGCCCCGATTGTCCGCTCGAGGTCGACGGCGGCGACGGCGGTTTCACACCCGCGTAGACGAACTGATCAAGGGCGCGGTCCTGGGGGCTGCCGGGGTCGGGCACGGCGTCGGCGACGATGGCGCCCGCGGCATTCCGTTGCACAACCCTGATCCCCCACGAGCCCGGGCTCGGCGCGGTCACGCCGAGCGAGAAGTACTCGCACGTGAAGGCGAGGATCGGGCCGCCGTGGTACCGGACGGTCGAGCCGCTCCGGGTGACGGTCCAGCCGGCCTTCGGGTCGACCCGGTCGAGCCGCAACCCGGTCGGGATGCCGATCTCGACATCGGGGACAACCGCGCCCTCGACGGTCACGCCGACCTGGATCGTGGCCGACCGGGCTACTTCGATCTGGGCGGGAATCGGACAGATGTGGGCGGATGCGGTCGCCATGCCGAAGACGAGCGTGCTGCCGGTCGCGAGGCTGGTCGCGAACGCAAAGACGACGAACCGGCGCACGCCGCGCACGCTACCGCCGCGGGAGTCCGGCTCCCCGTCCCGACTGCCACCCGCCCCGGAGACTCGGTACGCTCGGCGTTGTGCGTACACGCTTGCTCGTCTTGATCCCCGCCTCGCTCGCGTTGGTGCTCGCGTCGTGCGGCGGTTCCTCCAAGTCCGCGTCGAGTGACGCGACGACCACGACCGCCGCGTCGGGCCACGTTGCCAAACAGGCGTCGAACGTGCCCTCGGTGTCGGCCAAGATGATCTGTGAGGACGAAGCCTCCAACGAAATCTACAACAGCGCGACGGGCGTCAAGACGATCGCGGCACTGAAGCCGACATGGGTCGACCACGTCTACTCGTGCGACTACGCCTATCCGGCCGGCGCGTCGATGAAGCTGTCTGTCAAAGAAGTGTCGAACACGGACGAGACGACGGCGTATTTCGATTCGCTCGCCACGAAGCTGCACAAGTCGAGGGTTTTGCAGGGAGTCGGTCAGGGCGCCTTCCAGGTGAAGGACGGGTCCGTCGTCGTCCGCAAGGATTACAAGGTGTTGCTCGTCGACGTCACGAAGCTCCCGGCGAACTTTGGGGTCCCGTCGGCGTCGCGCGGTGACGTCGCCATCAACGTTGCCACGACCATCATGTCGTGTTGGAGCGGAGCCTGATCGGGAACGATCTGGTCGCGAACGATGCGGTCACGAACGATGTCGCGGGTGCGTGGTACCTCGCGCACGGGTATGCCGCACAGGACGGGTTCGGCGAGGCGCAACTCGCCGAAAAGCTCCGAAACTGGCGGGAGCGCTTGCCCCGATCCGTCTGAGGGCCCGACCACGCACCGTGCGGGCGCATAATGACGGCGGACCCTGGTCCGACACCTACTCGTGCACGGCCGGCCGGCCGACATGACCCTGGGTGGTCCGAGGAGGCAATCACAATGTCGCTCGCAGTCGTCGTCTTGGTTGTGCTGATCGTCGTGATCGTGGTGCTCATCGCGCTGCGGTCGTTCCACACGATCGGCCCGACCGAAGTCGGTCTTGTCCAAAAGCGCTTCTCGTTCAAGAAGCTGCCCTCGGACAACCCGATCGCGCTCCGCGGCGAGGCTGGCTTCCAAGCCGAGCTGCTGACGCCGGGGCTCCGGTTCAAGTTGTGGCCCGTCTTCGGGGTCAAGAAGTTCCCCTGGGTGCAAGTGCCCGCCGGTGAGATCGGCGTCGTGATCGCGCAGGTCGGCACGCCACTGCCGATCGGCGCCAAGAGCGCGATCTACAAGCCGGAGTTCGAGAACTTCTCCTCGCTCGAGAAGTTCATCTCCGGCGGCGGCCAAAAGGGTGTGCAACGCCCGGTGCTCACGCCGGGCACGTTGGTCCCGATCCACCCGGTCGCGTTCCTCGTTGTCACGTCGCGCAAGGTCTACGGACTCCCCGTGTCGCCCGACGTGTCGGTCCGGGCCAAGGCCGCGGGCGGGATGTTGGGTCCCGAGTCGTTCGGGCTCGCGCCCGAACAGTTGCAAGTGGTGGTCATCGCGCCGCGGGGCCCGCAGGACATGATCGGGATCGTCACGACGCTCGAGGGCCCGCCGTTGCCGTCGGGCGACATCGCGAGCCGCCTCGGCGGTTACGACGACATCGCCCGCATGGAGCAGGGAACGCAGGCGTTGCAGGACTCCGAGGTCATCGAAGTACTGATGGGATCGAAGAACGACCTGCACAACAACTACCAGGACTTCCAACGATTCTTGGAGGCGGGCGGTCACATCGGGTTGCAACACGACCCGTTGCTGTACGGCGCCTATCTGCTGAATCCGTTCCTGACGCGCGTCGAGATGGTGCCGATGCTCATCGTCAACCAGGGCGAGGTCGCGGTCATCAAGGCCTACGTGGGTCTGCCCACGCTCGACACGTCGGGCGAGGAGTTCAAGTTCGGCTCCATCGTGCATCCTGGTCACCGCGGGATCTGGAGCGAGCCGCTCCGGACCGGCAAGTACCCGATCAACCCGCGTGTGTACGCGGCGGAGATCGTGCCCACGTCGATCCTGACGTTGAACTGGGCCGAGGCGGTCTCGACCGCGCACAACCTCGACGCGCACCTGTCGCCCATCGAAGCGAAGAGCCGCGAGGGTTTCGTGTTCAAGATCGACCTGCAGGTGCAGATCCACGTCCCCGACACGCGCGCGCCGAAGGTGATCTCGATGGTCGGCACGATGCAGAATCTCGTGAACGAGGTGCTGCAGGCCGCGGTCGGCAACCACTTCCGCAACACGATCCAGAACCTGGAAGCCGTGCGTTTCATCGAGACCCGACCGCAGGTGCAGGCGAGCGCGCTGGATGCGATCCGCACGTACCTCGCTGCATACGACGTCGAGACGCGCGGGGTGTACATCCAGGACGTCGACTTCCCCGACGAACTCGTCGAGGTGCTGACCAAACGAGAGATCGCGAACCAGGAGAAGACGACGTACGCGGAGGAGGAGCGGGCAGAGGTCGCGCGCGTCGAGCGGGAGAAGGCGAAAGGCACGGCCGACATGCAGGCCCAGCTCGCGCAGTCCGCAGTCGGTATCGAGATCAAGAACAACGAAGCCCAGGCGCGCGAGGCGCAGGCGCGAGGCGAAGCCGCGTTCGTCCGGCTCACCGGTGAAGCGGAAGCCTCCAAGACCCAGGCGATCGGGCTGGCCGAAGCGAAAGCCACCGAGGCCCTCGGTCTCGCACGCGCCGCCGGTTTCCAGGCTCAGACCGAAGCCCTCGGCCAGAGCGCGACCGCGCTCGTCGCGGTCGCGAACGCGGTGGCCGACGGTCACATCACGGTCGTGCCCGAGGTCTTGGTCGCGGGCGGCGGCGGCGCCATCGAGGGTCTCGCGGCGACGCTGATGCGGACGCTGGGCAACGGCAACGGCAGGGGATTGAACGGCTTGCGCCACCCCGACGGCAAGGGCGATACGCCGACCGACGAGCCGGTCGAGCGTGAGGTCGACGGTTCGATCGTCGACATGCCGCCCACCGAGGTTCGCCCGCCGAACTGAGGCCCCGCTTGGGGTGCCGACACCGGCGTCCCCCACGGGGTACGTGGCGCAGGGCGTCGCCACGTTCGCAGTTAACGAACGCTTCCCCCGTTGGTTCCCACCCGGGGGAGCATGTATGACTGCCGCCAAGTACCCGACGCGACATCGGCGTCTACCGCACGAGCCTCACGTCTACGCGGCTCTGAGTGTGGAGTGCGAGGTTCTGTTCGATCGCGCGACCGAACTCGACAACGCGCAGCGGGCGCTGTCAGACGAGCTTGCCGATGTGCGCACCCAACTTGCCGAACTGCGCGTGGTCATGTGGCCGAGCATCGATGGCAAGGACATCGTGCACGGGTTCCGGCTCACGCGTCGTGGTGGCCCGCCGCCGATACCGCCTGTCGCGGCGAGAGGCCGATCCCTGATGGGCAAACCTGCGTTCGGGGGTGCTGGCGATCCTGGCCCGCAACGCGCGTCCGATGACGCTCGTCGAGATCCACCGGCAGCTCCACCTCAACGGTTTCGCGATCGCGTCGCGTGAACCCGTCAAACGACTCGGGAATTGCTTGCGGTACGAGGTCGTCACGGGCCGCGCCCGGCGCGTGGCGCGCGCGACCTTCGAGCTCGGCGAGCTGAGCCCGGGCACGCGCCGGCGCATCATGCGTTTTCCCGTCACACGCGTCGAGTTCCACCGCTAGATCACGATGACGCACACACCGTTGATGATGACGCCCGCGCACGGCGGCCGAGCCGGCGTCGATGCCACGCGGGTCAGGCCAACGACGGTCCAGGGTGGCGGCGCGTCGTCCATGTCCACTCTCGGGACAATCCACGCATGATGGGGAGCCTTTCCCGCCTCTCGTGGTGCGCGTCACGATCAATGGGCACACCTACCGGAGCAGCGTCGCGACGACAGGCGCCCGGTTCATGCTGGCGGTCAGCGCCGAGATCCGCGCGAAGGCCGCCGTGACGCGCGCCCGGCGCATCGATAAGACGATCGAGAACCGGCGCGCCCAAAAGGCCCGGATCCCGGAGAGTGTCCCGTCGCCGGCGGACCTCGTAGCATCGCCGGGCATGCCGAGCGTGCCGTACGACCGCAGCCCCGTTGCCGACCCCGCAGCCGTCGGCATCGACCCCGAAGCGCTCGAGGCGTTACTCGCCCGGGTGCAAAAGGACGTCGATGACGGGATACTGCCTTCGTGCCAGCTTGCGTTGGCGCGAGGCGGGAAGGTCGACGTGTGGCGTTCGTTCGGTGCCGTGCCCCCCGAGTCGCGCTACGTCATGTTCTCGGCCACGAAGGCGGTCGTCGCGGGCGCAGTATGGATCCTGATGGGCGAGGGTTTGCTCGACGTCACCCTCCCCGTCGCCGCGTTGATCCCCGAGTTCGGTGCGAACGGCAAGGACGCGATCACCGTTGCCCAGGTGATGCTGCACACGTCGGGTTTCCCTCGCGCCCCGTTCGGTGCGCTCGACTGGGACGACCGCGACAAGCGGCTCGCACGTTTCGCGAGTTGGCGGCTCAACTGGGAGCCGGGAACGCGCTATGAGTATCACCCCACGACCGCGCACTGGGTGCTCGCGGAGATCATCGAGCGCTGTACTGGTACCGACTTCCGAGAGTTCATTCGCGCCCAGATTCTCGACCCGTTGGGGCTCACCGCGTTGCAGATCGGGGTACCGGTTGCGGCCCAGGGCGACATCAACGCTCTCGTCCTCACCGGTGAGGCTCCGACGGGCGACGAGTTGGAAGCGGCGATCGGAGTCCGTTCTCTCCCGTTGTCGGAGGTGACGGCCGACGCGTTGATGACCTTCAACCACCCCGAGGTCCGCGCTGTCGGAGTGCCCGGGGGCGGGGGGGTGTCGAACGCGGCGGATCTCGCGCTCTACTACCAGGCGTTGTTGCACGATCCGATCGGCATCTGGAAGCCCGAAGTCCTGGCCGACGTGACCACCAACGTGCGCAATCATCTGCCCGACTACATGGGCACTCCTGCCAACCGTTCGCTCGGTCTCGTGCTCGCAGGCGACGACCGGCGCGCCGCGGCGCGGGGCATGGGCCACACCGTTTCGGCGCGTGCCTTCGGCCACAACGGCGCGGGCGGCCAGATCGCGTGGGCGGATCCCGAAACGGGTCTCTCGTTCTGTTACCTGACGAACGGGCTCGACCAGAACGTGATCCGCGAGTGGCGGCGTACCAGCGGCATCGCGAGCCGGGCCGGGAAGTGCGCCCCGTCCAGCTTGGGGTAGTACGGGCGACTCAGGTCACTCCCCGTCGGTCCGATATGGAACCGACCGCCACAAAGGGACTGATGAGGCTGCGGACGTTGTTCGTGATCGCCCCGTGGGCGTCGCTCGTCGCGGGTGGCGCCCAGCTGCTCGACGGTCGGCGGATCACCCACGCGGCGATCGCCGTGGCTGCGTCGTTCGGGGTGCTCGGCGGCGTCCGGCTGGTGCTCGCGGCCCGGGTCCAGTGGCGACGGTTGCGCTCCTGGCGTCGTCCGGGCGAGTCCTCCGTCTCTCCGGCGCGTACCCGGTCGGTCCGAGACGGGTACGGCTCGCCGACACGGGCCTGCCCGGGCGCAGGTAGCCCCGCACGCCGCCGAGCGCGCTGGGGTCATACGATGCGAAGTACACGCAGCTCGGGGGAGCCAATGACATCTCGGATCGGGAGTCCCAAGGTCGTTATCGGCGCGGGGCTTATCGCGCTCGCTCTCGCCGGTTGCGGCGGGTCGAGCAGCAAGGCGTCGGGGAGCGCGACCACGGTCGCCCCGAAGCCGACGCCGACGTCGGCGAGGGTCAAGACCGTCGCGGCCAAGTCGCCGTGCGAAGAGGCGGCGCCGACGCCGGCTTCACCGGGCGAGGTCGGTGCGGGCGGCGGTGGCAGCGCCGCGGTCAAGACCGCGGCCGCAGTCGCGGCCGAAGAGCACGGGGGCCGGGGCGCGGTGCCGCAGCTCCCGCTCACGAAGGCGGAGCGGGCGACGCTCGACGCGCAGCTCGATGCGGCCAAGACCGTCGTGACCACGTACCCCACCGTGAAGCAGGCGATTGCCGCCGGCTACATGATGTCGACCGTGTACGTGCCGTGCATCGGCGCGCACTACACCAACATCGGATACGCGTCGCACTTCGATCCCGCGCACCCGTCGGAGCTCTTGTACGCGGGTACGAGCCTCGACTCGAAGATCGTCGGGCTCAGCTACCTCGTGTGGCACAGCAACGGTCCGCCGCCCGGATTCGCGGGCCCGAACGACCGCTGGCACCAGCACAACGCGAACGGCGGCCTTTGCATCAAGGGCGGAGTGGTCGTAGCCGGCGAAGAGTCGACGCGCCAACAGTGCGCCGCCGCCGGTGGATCGAAGACGCTCCTCACCGACGTGTGGATGGTGCACGCGTGGATCGCACCTTCGATCACATGCGCATGGGGAGTGTTCAGCGGCGAGTGCCCGAACCTCGGCGGGAAGCTCGACGGCACCGCGTACGACGGGCCGTACCCGAGCAAGTTCTCGTAAACCCGGGAGAACCGGCTCCCTCAGCCCACTGGCGACCAGGAAGCGCTGCGGAGCAGGCGGCTCTCCCAGTCGTCGCGAACCTCGAGCGCGTCGTGCATCCATGTGCCCGGGCCCTTGACCTGACTCGGGAGCTCGCGGGTGAACAGGCCCGGAAGTCGCTCGGGGAAGTCGACGCGTTGCCACAGGATCACCTCGCGGCGGCGCGGCGCACCCAGCGCGGCTTGGAACACGCCGAGCAACGTCAGGAGTGACCGTTCCGAGCGCTGGTCGAGGCTGGGCGCGTAGTGCGTGCGCGCCTTCTCGAGGTAGGTGTCGAGCTTGGCCTCGTAAGGCCACGCGCTGTCCTCCATGTAGAGGACGGGGTCGTGCTCGCGGCCGTCGGTCGGGACAGTCGCGAGAGCGAGATCGCTCATCGGCGACCACTCCACCGGCAGCAACATCTTGCCCTTCACCTCGTGGCGCATGCCGTCGATGTCGGCCGCCCAGCTGCGCAGGTCGCCGGACTGGACGCGGCGGGCCACACGCTCGTACGCGTCTCCGTTCGCGAAGGCGGTGATCGAGGTGTGGTGATACGCGCGCCCGGTGCCGTGCGCGAGCTTCAGGTAGTAGAGGAGGCGGGCGTCGTCGCCGCTGCCGAGGCCGTTCATCCAACCGGTCCGGAACGCATTCTCGAACTCGTCCTCGTTCCGGCCGACAACCGTGTGGACCTCGTGCAGTAGCAGCATCCGGTCAGACTGCCACGCGCTCCACCAGAAAGTCGATCGCGCGGGTCAGGATCGCGACGTCGTCGGGTTCGATCGCCGGGAACAGCGCAATGCGGAGCTGATTGCGCCCGAGCTTGCGATACGGCTCCACGTCGACAATGCCGTTCGCGCGCAGCGCGGCACTGATCTTCGTTGCGTCGACACGTTCGTCGAAGTCGATCGTTGCCGTGACAGTGCTCCGGTGCGCGGGGTCCTTCACGAAGGGCGACGCGTGCTGGTGACCGTCGGCCCAGTCATACACGGTCGCCGCAGAACGGTCGCAACGGCCCGCCGCGAACTCGAAGCCGCCGTTGTCGAGCATCCAGCGCACCTGCTGGTCGAGCAGATAGAGCGTGGCGAGCGCGGGCGTGTTGTACGTCTGCTCGAGCCGGGAGTTGTCGACCGCGATCGAGAGGTCGAGCGACGCCGGTGTCCAGCGCGTTCCCTCGAGTCGTTCGATGCGCGCCAGCGCGGCCGGTGAGCACAACGCGAGCCACAGGCCTCCGTCGCTCGCGAAGCACTTCTGCGGCGCGAAGTAGTACACGTCGAACGCACCCGGCTCGACGCGGATTCCACCCGCGGCCGACGTGCCGTCGACGACTACAAGCGCGTCGCCGGCCGGGCGATGCACGTCGACCGTGACACCCGTCGACGTCTCGTTGTGGGGATACGCGTACACGTCGCCGTCGATGTGATCGGGCAGTACGGGGGTCTCGCCGGGTGCCGTCTCGCAGATCTGGGGGTCGTCGAGGTGAGGGGCGGCCCTGGTGACCTCGGCGAACTTGAACGAGAACTCGCCGATGACGACGTGCGTGCTCCGCCGTTCGACCAGACCGAACGACGCGGCGTCCCAGAACAGGGTCGATCCTCCGAGTCCGAGCAGGACCTCGTAGCCGTCGGGGAGTGCGAACAGTTCGGCCAGGCCCCGACGCACGTCGCCGACGACGGAGCGGACGCCGTCTCGGCGGTGACTCGTGCCGAGGAAGCCGTGGGCCACGGCCGCGAGCGCGCCGACGGCTTCGTCGCGCACCTTCGATGGACCCGACCCGAACCGTCCGTCACTCGGCATCAGCTCGGGGGGAAGGGTGAGATCGCCGGCGGTCGAGCGTTGGGTCATGGCCCAATGCTAGGGGTCAGGCCAATGCCAACACTTCGTCGAATCCGTCGTGCAGGCACGACAGGAGCACGTCGTGATCGGGGACCGCCTCGGTGTCGATCACCACGCCGATGCAGCACGTGTCACAGTGCGAGATGAGCGCGACGTTGAACGCGGCGCCGGCCGGCGGGGCGAAGGCGTACAGGCGCTCGACCTTGGCGCCGCCGACGTAGACGGGCACGGGCGCGCCGGGGATGTTCGAGGTCACGAAGTCGCAGCACTTGAGCATGCCGCCGAAGAGCGCGGTCGTCGTCGACGTCGGCAGCCGATTGAGGATCCCGGCGAGGGTGCTCGTCATCTGGAGTGCGGGCTCGGCCCGCCATTCCTTCACGAGCGCGCCGACGGCGGCGATCCGGGCGCGGGGGTCGTCGATCGCAGTCGGGACCGGGAACCGCGCCGGGGCGAAACGGTTGCCGCCCGCGTCGTCGTCACCCTGGCGCAGGTTGATCGGCAAGGTCATCCGGAGTTCGACCGGCGCAGCGCCGTGACGTTCGTGGTACCGGCGGGCCCCGCCGACGACCGCGGCGACGAACACGTCGTTGAGGCTGGCTTCGGTGGCCTTGGCGACGCGCTTGATGTCGTCGAGCGGGATGTCGAACACCTCGAGCCGGCGCCCGAGCCCGCGTCCGACCATGACGTTCGACATCGGGCTCGTCGCCGGGGCGAGCGTGCGCGCGATCGATCGGGTCGTGCGCAATACCTGAGCCGCGGTTCCCGCCGGATCCGTGACCGTGTTCCCGGCCGCGCGAACTACGGTGCCGGGAAGTCGTTGCGCGATCCCCTGGGCGCGCCGGCGGCTGTGGTCGATCGAGTAGCGCAACACGTCGAACGGACGCGCGTGGTCCGGCGCCAGGACGGCAGGAAGCTCGTGGTCGGGTCGTTCGCGTGCGTCGGGGACCAGGTCGACGAAGTGCGCGAGAAGTTCCATCCCGCCCACGCCGTCGGTGACGGAGTGGTGCACCTTCATCGCGAAAGCGGCCCGCTCGCGATCGGAACCGTCGTCGGCGGCAAGCCCTTCGAAGAGCGTGAACTCCCACAATGGTCGGGCCCGGTCGAAGCCGGCGGTCGCGATCGGCTGCAGCGCGTCGAGCAGCGTGCGCATGGTCGCAGGACCGGAAAGTCGGGTGCGGCGGAGGTGGAAGTCAAGGTCGAATGCCGGTTCCGCCATCCAGCGCGGCGGCGCGATCCGGAACGGCGCCGACACGACTCGCTGCCGCAACCGGGGAATGAAATGCGTCGTGCGCTCGATGCGACGTCGCAGTCGCGTCCAGTCCGGGACCGAGTCGAACAGGGCGACCGCGACGATCGTCGACCGAAGGACGGGGTCCTTCTCGATGTTCCACATGAGCGCGTCCTCGTCGCTCATGTGGTGCGAGAACCGTTCCGCTTCCGTCATTGGCTCTGCTCCCCCGAGACCGCGCCGGACCTCCGGGGACGGTACTCCCGGATCGGGGCGCTGTCTCGAGGAGGACGCGGCGCTCGCCGGGAGCTCAGGAGGAGATGTCGAATACGACGATCACGTCGACGCTGAGCTGCTGCGAACCGGCCTCGATCGGTACTGCCCCCGAGGCCTTCTGCAGGGCGTCGGATCCGTAGAAGTTCTGCTGCGGAACCTGAGTACCGGTGTCGTCGATGGTCCGGATCGAACCGAGGTTCACGCCGGCCGCGCCCGCGAGCTGCTTGCCCTGCGCGAGTGCGTCCTTGATCGCGTCGGCGCGGGCCTTCGCCACCAGCGCGCTCGTGTTGTCGATCGAGAACGACACGCCTTGGAGGCGGACGTCCTGACCCGCGGTGAGCGCGGCGGCATCGATCACCTCACCGGCCTTGGACAGGTCGCGGAGCTTGGCCGAGACCGTATTCGAGGCCGAGTACCCCGTCACGTGGAAGTTCTTGTCGAACGTGGGCGACACGTTGAGGTCGACCGTCTGGATGTCCTTCGCCTCGACGCCCTGTGCCTTCAACGCGCCGATCAAGGCGTTGGCGCGGTCGTTGTTGCGATGCAACGCGGCCTGGGCCGACGGGTCGCCCGTCTGCACGCCCATCGTCACGGTCATCACGTCGGGCGTACCCGAGACCTCACCGTGCCCGGCCACGTTGATCGCGGGCCCCTGGGCCGACGCCGTAGTCGGGGTCGTCGCGGCGGTGAGTGCCGCGGAGGCGGTCGGCTTCGAACTGTTGCTGCCGCAACCGGCGGCGCCGAGCGCAGCGACGATCGCGGTAACCGCGATCCCGGCCGTGGTCTTCGTGAGCCCTCGCATCGATCTCTCCTCGCGTCGTTTCGGGGTCGCAGGCGGTTCAGGGGTTCCGACGACGGAGCGGCCGGGCTGGTTCCCGGAGAAACGCCTGGACTGGCCGGCCGGCACGGACGAACACAGGGGGCGGCGGAATCGCTCGTCGTCGTGACCCCTCGGCGTCAGGCTCGCGATGAAGCAGGCGTGGAAGTGGTACATCGTCCTCGGCGCGATCCTCGGCGTCGTCTACGCGATCGTCCCGCTCCCGACCACGAAGCTGGTCGTCTGGCCGCTCCTCGCCTGGTCATCGGTCGTCGCGATCGTCGTGGGCGTGCGCCGGAACCGTCCCGCGGCGCGACCGCCGTGGTACTTCCTCGCCGCCGGCGTCGCCACGTTCGCCACCGGCGACAACCTCTACAGCTTTCGCAGCTACGTCCTGCACAACGACATTCCGTTCCCGTCGTACGTGGACCTCGTCTACCTCGCCGTGTATCCGCTGCTCGTCGTCGGCCTGGTGCAGATGGTGCGACGTAGATCGGGGGGACGGGACCGGACCAGCATGATCGACGCGGCCATCGTCACGGTCAGTGTCGGTCTCATTTCCTGGGTGTTCCTCATCGCACCGTATGTACGCATCGCCGATCTCGGCGTCGCCGAGCGCGTCTTCTCGATTGCGTACCCGGTCGGCGACATTGCGCTGCTCGCGATCGCAGTGCGCCTCGCGGTGGGCGGCGGGCGGCGACCTCTTGCGTTCTGGTTGCTGACCGGGAGCATCGTCGCGCTCCTGGCGGCCGACGCGCTGTACGGCCACCTCAATCTCACAGGCGCCTGGCACGAGCACAACATCGTCGACGTCGGATGGATCGCGTTCTACGTCGGCTGGGGTGCAGCGGCGCTGCACCCCTCGATGACACAACTCACGGTTGCGACCCCGGTCCGCCGCAGTGTCAACGCGCGCCGCCTTGTCGTCGTCGGAAGCACCGTACTCATACCGCCGGTCGCGCTTTTCGTCGACCAATCGGTCGGCAGCGTCGACAACGGTGCGGCGATTGCGGTCGCGAGCGTCGTGACGATGGTCCTCGTGATGATCCGAGTCGCGGGCCTCGCCCGTGACGTCGCGGACGGTCGCAGCGAGACGCGATTCGAGACGCTGCTCGACAACGCGTCCGATGCCATCCTCGTGGTCAGTGCGATCGGCGTCGTGCAGTACCACACACCGTCGAGTGAACGAGTCCTGGGCGGCGCTCCCGGCACCCTCGACGGCCGACCGTTGGCCGCGCGCCTACTGCCCGACGACGCCGAACAGCTGCAACTTCTGTTGACGGGCAGCATGGGACCCGCAACCGTCGAGTGGCGCGTGCGTCACGGCGACAACGAATGGCGCGACCTCGAGATTATCGCCGCCGACATGCGGGGTGTCGACGGGGTTGACGGTTTCGTGCTGACGATGCGCGACATCACGGAACGCAAACAACTCGACGGCGAGCTTCGGCGCCGTGCGCTCCACGACGATCTGACGAGCCTGCCGAACCGGGCCCTCTTCCTCGACCGGGTGGGACATGCGCTCAGCCGCGGCCACCGCGACGGCGACTCGATCGGCGTGCTCTTCCTCGATCTCGACGACTTCAAGCTCGTCAACGATCGGCTGGGTCACGCCGGCGGTGACGAGATGTTGATCGCGGTTGCCGCGAGGCTCACGACGATGATCCGTCCCGGTGACACCATCGCGCGCTTCGGCGGGGACGAGTTTGCAATCCTGGTCGAAGACGTCGACATCGGCTCGAGGATCGAGCAGGTCGCCGACCGCGTGCTGGAGGCACTGCACGAACCGCTCGAGATCGGTGACGAGCCTGTGCTCGCACGCGGGAGCATTGGCATCGCCGTCGGCGCTTCCGACACCCACAATCCGGACGATCTCCTGCGCGATGCCGACGCGGCCATGTATGTCGCCAAGCGCAGCGGAAAGGACCGCTACGTGCTCTTTGCGTCGGCGATGCACGACGAAGCCGAACGGCGACGTGTCGTCGCGGCCGAATTACGCGGGGCGATCGACCGCAACGAGCTCGTCGTGTTCTACCAACCCATCGTCGAAGTGCACAGCGGCATCACGCGCGGGGCCGAGGCCCTCGTTCGTTGGGAGCATCCGCAGCGCGGCATGGTGCTGCCGGACGATTTCATTCCGATCGCGGAGACGAACGGGGTCATCATCCCGCTCGGACAGTGGGTGTTAGGGGAGGCGTGCTCCGAGGTACAGCGCTGGAAACAGGCCGGGATCGTCGACGAGTCGTTCTACGTCACGGTCAACCTGTCGGCGCGCCATCTGCAGGATCCTCGGGTCGTCGAGCACGTTGTCGCCGCGCTCCGGCAGTCGGGTCTCCCCGCGGCGGCGCTGGTGTTGGAAGTCACCGAGACGGCACTCATCGAAGATCTCGACAAGACGCGGGCGACGTTGGGCTCGCTCAAGAAACTCGGGCTGCGACTCGCAATCGACGACTTCGGTACGGGGTACTCGTCGCTTTCCTACCTGAGCGCGTTCCCGCTCGATGTCATCAAGATCGACAAGTCGTTCATCGATCAGCTCGCGCTGACGACGGGTGGTCCCGCGATGGTGCGCGCGGTCGTCGAGCTCGCGCAGGCGCTCGGCCTCCAAGCCGTCGCCGAAGGCGTCGAGGAACGCGAGCAGGCCGATGCACTCGAGCTGCTCGGGTGCCACCTCGCGCAAGGCTTCTTGTTCGCCCGCCCGATGCGCGCGGGTGAGATGGAGCGCCGGCTCTCCGGCGACCGCGTCCCATCCAGGTAGCGCCGTCACTAGGGTCCGCCGGGTGCACAGTCGGTTCGTGAAGACCAACGGAATTCGCCTCTTCTGTCTCGAAGCCGGCCCGCTCGACGGCCCGGTCGTGCTGTTGCTGCACGGCTTTCCCGAGCTCGCCTTCTCGTGGAGATATCAAGTGGCGGCCCTGGGCGAGGCGGGCTTCCATGTGATCGCGCCCGACCTCCCCGGATACGGGCGCAGCGACAAGCCCGACGTGACCTACGACTGCGACTGGGTCAACGCGTGCCTCGTGGGGGTCCTCGACGAGGTCGGGTGCGAGCGGGCGGTGATCGCCGGTCACGACTGGGGCGGCCTCCTCGTGTGGATCATGGCCCGGCAGTACCCGGAGCGGATCGCGGGCGTGATCGGCGTCAACACGCCCGACCTCCCGCGCACGGCGATTCCCCCGGTCCAGTTGCTCCGTCAGATCTTCGTCGACACGCCGATGTACATCATCCAGCTCCAAGATCGCGGTGTCGCGGAGTGGGTGCTCGGATCGTGGGGCCGCGGCGCCGACGACTTCGTCGAGATGATCTTCGGCTTCACCGCGCGCAACGCCGACGCGTTCCCGCCCGAGGTGCTCGACGTCTACAAGGACGCGTTCCGGCCCGCGGGCGCGCTCACCCCGCCGATCGAGTACTACCGGAACATGGATCGCAACTGGGAGCTCACCGCCGGCATCGCGGGTCGCACGGTCGACGTGCCGTGCCTCATGATCTCGGCCGCCGACGATCCGGTGCTCACTCCCGCGATGACGGGGGGAATGGAAGAACGGGTGCCCGACCTGGAGCGCGTGATCATCGACGACTGCGGCCACTGGACCCAGCAAGAACGCCCCCGCGAGACCGCCGACGCGATATTGGCCTACCTCCGCCGCCTCCCCCCCTGGCACTGACCGTCATTTCTCCACCAACAGAAGTGCGAGAAATCAGCACCAGACGGTGAAAACTCGCGCAACTGTTGGTGCGCTTTGGGTGGGCTTTGGGTGGGGCGGGCTCTGGCACACTCGGGGCATGGCGATGCGAGAGGACTGCCGTCATTTCGAGAGCCGGACGTATCCGGGTGGCGAGATCGCACGGTTCTGCGTGCTCGATCTCGCGCCCGAGGCGCCTTGGCGCTGCCCGGACAGCTGCCCGCAGTACGAACGCACGTTGATCGACGCGACGTTCGTAGCCGGCTCGCTGGTGCGCCCAGGAGTGGAGCCCGAGCCCGACGAGAAGCCCGAGGACATCCAGGATCTGCTCGACGACGCGGAGATGATCGTCGAGGCCGCCGAGCCCGACGTGCTGCGTGATCTCGATCACGGGCAGAAGCGTCGGTGGTGGCCGTTCAGCTCGCGGGGCAAACGCGGCGACGGGAGCGCCGGGGGGTCGGGGCTCAGCAATCGCTAGTTTGCCGCGGTGCCGGACGATCCGATCGCGCAGCACGGAGCGATATTCGAGCGCGACGGTTCGCGCTACGTGCCGACCGCGCTGGCGCGTGGGCCGTGGAGCCCGAAGGCGTTGCACGGCGGGGCACCGAGCGCGTTGTTCGCGACTCTGTGCGAGATGCACGATCCGGGCCCGGCCGCGTTCGTCGCGCGCCTGACCGTCGAGCTCATGCGGCCCGTTCCCCTCGCGCCGCTGGAGCTGCGCATCCGCACCATCCGACCCGGGCGCAAGGTGCAGTGGATCGAGGCGATGCTGCTCGACGACCGCGACCAGGAAGTCGCGCGCGCGACGGTGCTGCGCATCCGTTCGGCCGAGGTCGACACGAGCGGCTCGGTGCATCCCGACGTCGTCGCACCGCCCCCGCCCGACGCGGCCGACAGCCAGCGCTTCCCGTTCGGTGAGGGCGCGGTCGGCTTCTGGAACGTGCATGACGTACGCCTCGTCGTCGGCGACTGGCAGGAGCCGGGGCCGGGGATCGCGTGGTTCCGGTTGAAATGCCCCGTGATCGCGGGGGAGCCCATCTCGCCGATCGCGCGCGTCGCAGCCGCGGCCGACTTCGGGAGCGGCGTCGCCAGCCCCGTCCGGTTGACGAAGGCAAACGCGATCAATCCCGAGCTGACGGTGCACACGCACCGCCATCCCCGGGGCGAATGGGTGTGTCTCGAGTCGGGGGCGTGGGCGCAGCCGCACGGTGTCGGCATGGCCGAGACGCGGTTGCACGACGCGAGCGGGACGATCGGTCGAGGCGTGCAGTCACTGCTCGTCGAGGCCTCGGGCAACCTGCCGATGCACGTCCGCCGATTCGACCCGCCCGGAGTGAGCGATCCGACCATCTGAGGTCGTCGTTCAGTCGTCCTCGGACTTGCGTTCGACGTCGGTGGCCCACAGCTCGAACTCGCCGTTCCGGAAGACAAGCGCGGCCGGCCGGCCCGCGAGCGGCGGGCGGAGATCGCCGCGGCTGCGGTCGACGCGCACCGAGATCGTGCGGCGCCCCGACGCCGTGAGCATCGTCACCCGATCGGAGCCGCCCCACTTGAACGCCGAGGGCGGCATCGCCAAGCCCTGGTACTGGGAGAACTTCTGCTGCTTGCCCGCCCGGCGGCGGAGCGACTCCTCGACCCGGTCGGCGACCGGGCGCACGAGGAGCTCGGGCAGCTTGGCCTTCTCGATCTCGACCTTCACGATGTCGCGCAGCGCGGCACCCTCGAACGCGTTGGCCTGGAGTGCGGCGGACCGGGCCGCGTTGCTCGTGCGGTTGACGCGCTCCAACGTGGCGAGCAGCAGCTTGTGCTGGTCGGCGTCGGGGAGCAGCTCGGCTTCGTCGATCGTGGCCATGACGACGGGCATGGTACCGACGTCGCGTCCCCGGACCGCGGGGATAAGCGCGGCGGCGGTCAGCGCCCGACCGCCCGCCGTTCTCGGATAGGTAATATCCGGGTTATGAGACTGTCGGACGGGGTCGAATGGGGCGTGCACGTCTGCGTGCTGCTCGCCGGGTTGCCGCCCGACGCGGCGCTGCCTGCGGCCAAGCTCGCCGAGTACCACGGCGTTCCCGCGGCCTATCTCGCCAAGCATCTCCAGGCGCTCGCGGGTGCGGGGGTGTTGACGACGGTCAAAGGCGCGCGCGGCGGGTACCGCCTGGCGCGTCCGGCCGCGGAGATCACGGTCCTCGACGTCGTCGAGGCCATCGACGGCGACGAGTCGGCGTTTCGCTGCAGCGAGATCCGGCGCCGGGGCCCGATGGCCCAGCCCGCGCGGGAGTACACGAAGGCCTGCGGTATCCACCAGGTGTTCACCCGCGCCGACGCGGCCTGGCGGGCCGACCTCGCGCAGACGGCGATCACCGACCTCTTCCTCGGAGTCCTGGAAGACGTACCCCGGGCGGCGCTCGAAAAGGGCGCCCGCTGGATCGGCGAAAGCGCGCGCTAACCGGGTGAACCGGCCCGATTCCTAGCGGCCGGCGCGCGGACGCTTGCCGTGGTTCGCCTTGTTGCGGCGGGCCTTGAGACGGCGCTTCTTCGTCTTCTTGCTCATAGGGGGGTGCAGGCTACTGGATCGGTAGCCTGCGCCCCGATGGAGAACCTCGGACTTGTGGGTTTCACCGGCGCGGGCGCTAACCGCCTTTTCAGCGCGCTCACTGGTCTGCCCGTGCCGAGCGAGTACGAAGCGGCGGTCGGGGTGGCGAGCCTCCCGGACGAGCGGCTGCTCGCGCTCACGGAGGCCGCGCGCTCGAAGAAGACGGTCGCGGCCGGCTTCGAGCTCGTCCACCTCGCGCTGCCGCCCGGTTCGAAGCCGGGAGAAGGTCTCGGGGCCAAATTCCTCGGCAGCTTGCGCAACTGCGACGCGATCCTGATCGTGCTGCGCGCCTTTGCCGACGGCGGGGTGGTCCCCGATCCCGAAGGCGACCTCGCCGCGCTGGAGCTGGAGCTGGTGCTCGCCGATCTCGCGAGCGTCGAGCAACGGATCACCCGGCAACGGCGGGCGGCCAAGAGTGGCGACAAGGACATCCTGGCCGAGGTCGAGGTGCTGGAGCGGGCCCACGCGCTCCTGTCCGACGGCACCCCGATCCGTCGGGGCTCGTTCACCGACGACGAGCTCACGAAGCTCGCACCGGTGTTCCTCATCACGACCAAACCGCTGCTCATCGTCGCCAACACGGGCGAGGAGTTGGTTACCGACGCGCCGCTGCCGGCCGACGACGAGGTGCTCGCGGTCCCGATCGACATCGAAGCCGAGATCGCGGCCTGCGCCCCGGAGGATCGGGCGGATATGCGCGACTCGTACGGGCTCGGACCGTCCGCCCTCGACTCGGTCGCCCAGGCCGCGTACTCGATGCTCGGCCGCCGTACCTTCTTCACCACCGGCGAGGACGAGTCGCGCGCCTGGACCTTCCGGGCCGGAGCCAAGGCCCCCGAGTGCGCGGGCGTGATCCACAGCGACCTGCAGCGTGGCTTCATCCGGGCCGAGGTGATCGACTGGCGTGAGCTGCTCGGGGTCGGGACCTGGGCCAAGGCACGGGAGCTGAAGAAGCTGCGAGTCGAAGGCAAGGAGTACGAGGTCCGAGACGGTGACGTCATGGAGATCCGGTTCAACGTGTAGGAAGCGGTCATGACCTGGCTGGTTCGCGACGACGACGTGCTGGCCGCCGCCGAGGTGGCGGCTTCCCGGGGTCAGCGCACGCGCGGGCTCATGGCCAGGGACGATGTCGAAGGCGCGTTCGTGATTCGTCCCTGCCGGCAGGTGCACACGTTTCGCATGCGGTTCCCGATCGACGTCGCGTTCTGCGACCGGTCGGGCGTGGTGTTGCACCTGGCCCACCTGGCGCCCCGGCGGATGTCCCGCGTGGTCTGGCGTTCCGCGTTCGTCATCGAAGCGCGTGCGGGCAGCTTCGAGCGCTGGAAGCTGCGGCCCGGCGACGTGGTCGAGCTGAAGGGCTGACCCGAGTCTCGGAAAGCCGATCGGTCTCCCGGCGGGGTCGGGCACAATGAGAGTCTTCATGACCCGCTTTCTGCCATGACCCGCTTTTACGTCACGACCCCGATCTATTACGTCAACGATGTCCCGCACATCGGCCACGCCTACACGACGGTGGCCGGTGACGTGTTGACGCGCTGGCGGCGGCTCTGGGGCGACGAGGTCTTCTACCTGACCGGGACCGACGAGCACGGCCTGAAGATCCAGCGGGCGGCCGAGGCCCGCGGCGTGACACCGCAGCAGCTGGTCGACGAAGTCGCGGGGCATTTCCGCGACACGTGGGACAGCCTCGACATCGCGTACGACGACTTCGTCCGCACGACCGAGCCGCGCCATTACACGGCCGTGCAGGACTTCCTGCAGAAGATCTACGACGCGGGCGACATCGAGCTGTCGACCTACGAAGGCCTCTACTGCGTCTCCTGCGAGGCGTACTACTCCGAAGACGAGCTGGTCGACGGGAAGTGTCCGATCCACGGCACCGCAATCGAGCACGTGGTCGAGCAGAACTACTTCTTCAAGCTCTCGCGCTACACCGACCGCCTCCTCGCGTATTACGCCGAGCACCCGGAGGCGGTGCAACCCGAGTCGCGCCTGAACGAAGTGCTCGGGTTCATTCGCGGCGGCCTCAACGACTTCTCCATGAGCCGAACGTCGATCGACTGGGGCGTGCCGCTCCCGTGGAACCCTGCGCACGTGGCGTACGTGTGGGTCGACGCGCTGTTCAACTACTGCACTGCAGTCGGTTACGCGAGCGACGACGCGCGCTTCGAGAAGTGGTGGCCCGCCGACTACCACCTGGTCGGCAAGGACATCCTGCGGTTTCACGCGGTGTATTGGCCCGCGATGCTCATGGCGGCCGGTCTCGAACCGCCGCGCTGTGTGTTTGCCCACGGCTGGTTGCTCGTCGGGGGCGAGAAGATGAGCAAGACCGGCCTGAACCAGATCGCACCGGCCGACCTCGTCGCCGATTTCGGTGTCGACGGCTTCCGCTACCACTTCATGGCCGACCAGCGCTTCGGGCCCGACGGTGACTTCTCCTACGAACAGATGGTGCAGCGGTACAACGCCGATCTCGCCAACAACTTCGGCAACCTCGCGAACCGCGTGCTGAACATGGCCATGAATTACTGCGGCGGTGTCGTCCCCGACGCCCGCGCCGACGGTCCGCTCCGAGAGGTGGCGACGAGTGCGTTCGACGGGATCACCGAAGCGTTCACCCGGCTCGACTTCGCGGGTGGGCTCTCCGCGGTCTGGGACCTCATCCGCGCCGCCAACGCGTACATCGAGGACTCCAAGCCCTGGGAGCTCAACAAGCAGGGGGATACAGCCGCGGTCGCGGCCGTGCTCGGCGACTGTCTCGAGTCGTTGCGCATCGTCGCGCTGCTCGCGTCGCCCGTGATCCCGAACGCGGCGGCCGAGCTGTGGCGTCGCCTCGGTTGTGCCGGGCGGCCGGAAGACGAGCGGTTGCCTGCCGCCGCGGCTTGGGGCCGGTTGCCGGTGGGTGCGACGCTGGAGAAGGGCGACCCCCTGTTCCCGCGCAAAGACTCGTGAGCGCGGGCTGGGTCGATTCCCACTGCCATCTGCAACTCGACGGCGGGACCGAAGCGATCGCCCGGGCCCGCGCGGCGGGCGTCGAGTGGATGGTGTGCGTCGGTACCGATCTCGAGACGTCGCAAGCTGCACTCGTACTCGCCGACGGCCATCCCGACGTGTACGCGGCGGTAGGTCTGCACCCGCACGACGCGTCGAAGCTCGCGGTCGAATGGAGCCTGCTCGAGCCGCTCGCGGTATCCGATGGGTGCGTCGCGATCGGCGAATGCGGCTTCGACCTGTTCTACGAGCACTCACCCCGCGACGAGCAGGAGACCGCATTCCGCTTCCAGGTACGGCTGGCCAACGACATCGCGAAACCGCTCGTCATCCACTCCCGTGACGCCTGGGACGACACGTTTCGCGTCCTCGACGATGTCGGCGTTCCCGAGCGCACGATCTTCCACTGCTTCACCGGTGGTCCCGACGAAGCCCGCCGTGCGCTCGACCGTGGGTGCTATCTGTCGTTCAGTGGCATCGTGTCGTTCAAGAACGCGGAAGCGTTGCGGGAAGCGGCGCGCATCGCGCGCGCCGATCGGATTCTCGTCGAGACCGACTCGCCGTTCCTCACGCCGGAACCGTTCCGGGGCAGGCCGAACGAACCCGCGCTGGTGGCGGTGGTGGGCGCCGCGCTCGCGCGGGCCCGGGAGGTCGAGCCCGACGAGATCGCCGCGCTGACCCGGGCGAATGCGGGCCGGGTCTTCGGCGTCGACCGGTGACCCCGAGCGCGATCCAGGAGCTGCTGACGCGTCACGGCGTCCATCCGTCGAAGGCGCTCGGCCAGAACTTCCTCGCCGACGAGAACACCGCCCGCCGGATCGTGCGGATCGCGGAGCTCGTGCCGGGTGATCACGTCGTGGAAGTCGGCCCCGGCGTCGGTTCGCTCACGCTGCCACTGGCCGACGCGGGTGTGCACGTGTGCGCGATCGAACTCGATCGGCACCTGGTCGCACCGCTCGAGGAGATGATCGCAGGACGCGACGTGGAAGTGGTGAACGACGACGCCACGCGCGTGGACTGGGGCGAGCGGCTCGCCGCGACCGATCGTTGGATCATGGTGGCGAACCTGCCGTACAACGTCGCCACACCCGTCGTGATGCGCGCGCTGGAGTCGGCGCCGATGATCGAGCGCATGTTGGTGATGGTGCAGCGCGAAGTCGGTGAGCGCCTCGCGGCCGGGGTCGGTGACGACGCGTATGGTGCCGTGTCGGTCAAGGTGGCCTACTACGCGACCGCGAAAGTGATGGGCACCGTGTCGCCGAACGTCTTCATCCCCAAGCCCAAGGTCGAGAGCGCGTTGGTACGCCTCGTGCGTCACGACGCGCCGCCGGTCGAGGTGCACGACGTCGACCGCATGTTCGAGCTGGTACGAGCCGGCTTCGCTACGCGCCGCAAGACGCTCCGGAACACACTCGACGGCCGCATCGACGCGGAACGATTCGCACGGACGCACGTCGACCCCGGAGCCCGAGCGGAGACGCTGACGCTGGCCGACTGGGCGAGGCTCGCGGATGCATGAGGTCAGGGTGCGAGCGTTCGCCAAACTCACGCTGTCGTTGCACGTGACGGCGACGCGCGTCAACGGCTACCACGAGCTCGACGCGACGATGGTCTCCATCGACGAGCCGTACGACTCGCTGGTGATCACGCCCGCGGCCCGCACGTCGATGACGATCACCGGTCCGTTCGCCGACGGCGTACCCGCCACCAGCTCGAATCTCGCGTGGCGGGCCGCCGACGCGTGCGGCGCGACCGTCGCCATCGCGCTGCACAAGGGAATCCCGAGCGGCGCCGGACTGGGCGGCGGATCGGCCGATGCCGCCGCGGTTCTGCTCGCGCTCGACGGCGATCCTGCGCTCGCGGCCGCGCTCGGGGCCGACGTGCCGTTTTGCCTGCGGGGCGGGTACGCGCGGGTCGGCGGCATCGGCGACGTGCTCGAGCGCGGGGAGCTGCCTGCGCTGTCGATCGTGATCGCGACGCCGACGTTCGGCTGTGCCACCCCAGCGGTGTACCGGGCGTGGGACGAGCTCGGCGGCCCGCTCGGTGAGACCAATGATCTCCAGGTCGCGGCCGAGCACGTCGAACCTCGCCTGGCCGCTTTCAAGGAGCAGGTCGAGATCGCCGCCGGCGCGCCCGCGGTGCTGGCCGGGAGCGGCTCTTCGTACGCGGTCGTGTTCGGGGATGCCGCCGATGCCACGCCGGCGCGGTCACGCGTCGCGGCCGCGATCTCGGGCTCCGTCTGGCTCGCGTCGACGAGTCCGATCGGTGTCCAGATCCAGTCCTGAACTGCGTCCCGCTCCGTTCGGACGCGTCCGCGAACGCGTGAGCTCGGGAGTCCGGACGCGAAACGGCCGCCCGCGAGGGGCGGCCGCTGCTTACTTACCCTGCTGACGACGCTGCCAGCGGGTCTTCTTCAGCAGCTTCTTGTGCTTCTTCTTGCGCATGCGCTTGCGGCGCTTCTTGATCAGGGATCCCATGACGAGGGGCGACGGTATCAGAACCCGCGAGACGGGCCCGCAGTGGCGTCCTCGGCGCCGGTCCACCTCGGTAGATTGGTCATGTTTTCGGGGGTGGTGTAACGGCAGCACAGGGGCCTTTGAAGCCCTTAGCGAAGGTTCGAAACCTTCCCCCCGAGCCCTAGGGAAGAGGTAACCGCATATGAAGCAGTACCGAGCCTTGAGCGCCGTCGTCCTCGCGGCCGGCGAGGGAACACGGATGCGTTCGGGTACCCCGAAGGTGCTGCATCCGCTGTGTGGTCGACCGATGGTGCTGCACGTCATCGACGCGCTTGCCGAGCTGCCGCTCGAGCGGATCGTCGTCGTGGTCGGGCACGCGGCCGAGCGGGTCACCAAGACCTTGCAGGACCAGCTCGTCACCGAAGTTCCCGTCGAGTTCGTCGAGCAGCGTGTGCAGCGGGGAACCGGCGATGCGGTGAGTGTCGCGCTCACGGTCTTCGACGACCTCGATGCCGAAGACGACATCCTCGTGCTCCCGAGTGACGCGCCCCTCGTGCGGGCCGAGACCATCGCCCGGCTCGCGACCGAGCAGCGTGTCCAGGATGCGGCCGCCGCGATCCTGACCGCGACCGTCGCCGACCCGACCGGGCTCGGCCGGGTGCTGCGGGGCAAGGACGGCCGAGTGGCGAGCGTCGTCGAGCACGCCGACGCCACTGAGGAACAACGCGAGATCCGCGAGATCAACACCTCGATCTACTGCTTCCGCCGAGGCCTGCTCGCGCCCGCACTGCGCCGACTCAGCCCGGAGAACGCCCAGGGCGAGTACTACCTGACCGACGCGATCTCGGTGCTCCGTCAGGCCGGCCACAACGTGGTCGCGCTCGAGGCCGACGATCCCGGCGAAGCGATCATGGTCAACGACCGGGCCGAGCTCGCCGAAGCCGAGGCCGAGCTGCGCCGCCGGATCAACCGCGGGTGGATGCGTTCCGGCGTCACGATGGTCGACCCGTCCCGCACGTACATCGACGCCGGCGTCGAGCTCGAACCCGATGTGAGGCTCCTGCCCGGCACGATCCTGGAAGGGCGCACGGTCGTCGGCACGGGCTCCATCGTCGGACCTGACTGTCGCCTGACCGATGTTGTGGTCGGCGAGGGCACACGTATCACGAACACCGTGGCCCGTGAATGTGAGATCGGCGACGACTGCGAGATCGGGCCGTTCGCGTACGTGCGACCGGGAACGCGCCTGGCCATGGGCGTGAAAGTCGGTACCTACGTCGAAGTGAAGAACTCCGAGATCGGCGAGGGAACCAAGGTTCCGCACCTCTCCTACATCGGTGACGCCGACGTCGGCGCGGGTGTGAATCTCGGCGCCGGCACGATCACGGCCAACTACGACGGCCGCAACAAGCACCGCACCAAGATCGGCGATGGGTCCCACACCGGCATACACACCTCCCTCATCGCTCCGGTCGAGCTCGGTGACGATGCCGACACGGGTGCGGGCGCGGTCGTCACCCACGACGTGCCCTCCGGCCGCCACGTGCGCGGGAACCCGGCGCGCGACGTACGCCCCACGCGCGAGGATGGCGACTGATGGAGGTGCTGACCAAGAAGCGCTTGATTCTCGTGGCGGGTCGCGGTCACACGCATTTGTCGAACGAGGTCGCCGAGCACCTGAAGATCCCGCTCGGCGAATGCGTGCTCTCGACGTTCGCGAACGGCGAGATCTACTGCCGGTACGGAGAAAACATCCGCAGCGCCGACGTGTTCGTGTTCCAAACTCACGGCGGCTCGATCAACGATCTGCTCATGGAGCAGCTGATCATGATCGACGCGGCCAAGCGCGCGTCGGCGAAGCGCATCACCGCGGTGTGTCCCTTCTACGGATACGCGCGTCAGGACCGCAAGGCCGAGGGTCGCGAGCCGATCACTGCGCGGCTCGTCGCCGACATGCTAACCGCGGCGGGCGCCGACCGGGTCGTGACCGTCGACCTGCACACCGGTCAGATCCAGGGCTTCTTCGATTTCCCGGTCGATCACCTCACCGCGGTCCCCGTCATCGCGGAGTACCTGAAGCAGAACGTGGTCGGCGACGCGGTGATAGTCGCCCCGGATGCCGGTGGCGGCAAGCTCGCCCGCCGGTTCGCAGACCGGCTCAGCGCCGATATCGCGTTCATCGACAAGCGCCGGCCCAAGGGCACCCACAATGTCGCGGTCGCGACCGAGGTCGTCGGCGACATCGACGGCCGCACCTGCATCATCGTCGACGACATGATCGACACTGCGGGGACGGTCGTGAGCGCGGCCAATCTGCTCATCGACCGCGGCGCGACCGAGGTCTACATCGCGGCGACGCACGGGCTCCTCTCAGGCCCGGCCGTCGACCGGTTGAAGAACGGGCCGGTCCGTGAGGTCGTCGTGACCAACACGGTTCCGATTCCCGACGACAAACGCTTCGACACGCTGCGGGTGCTCTCCATCGCACCGCTGCTCGCCGAAGCGATCGACGCCGTGTTCGAAGATGGCTCGGTCAGCGAGCTCTTCGGCGGCGACAACATGTGATGCAGAGCCGGCGCGTGAGTACACGCACCGTTGCCTCCCTGCTCGCGGCGATCGTGATCGCAGTCGCGCTCGCCGCGTGCAGCTCCTCGAAGAAGAGCGGCGGCGGTTCGGGAACGACCACGATCACTGCGTCTGCGCCGGCCGTGAGCGATCCCGCTCCGTATCCGGCGCCGTCGGACCCGATGGCGCTGGCCAGGAAAGCCGGGCTCGTCCCCGAGGACGCCGAACAGCTGCATTACCACGTGCACTCGCATCTCGACGTGTTCGTGAACGGCAAGCACGTCATCGTCCCGGCCGGCCTCGGCATCGACATCACCAACCCGGGCGTGCACACGTTCGCGGCGGGCCCGTTCAAGTCGTACGGTGGGATCGCGGTCCCGTGCGCGCAGGCGTGCATCTCGCCGTTGCACACCCACGACGTCACCGGGGTGCTCCACACCGAGTCGTCGACGAAGAAGGACAACACCCTCGGGCAACTGTTCATCGAGTGGAACGTCCGTCTCACCAACACGTGCTTCGCTTCGTACTGCGAGCCCGCCACGCCGGTGGCCGTCTACGTGAACGGAACGAAATTCGCCGGAGACCCCACGACCGTCCCCCTGAGCAATCTCAAGGAGATCGCGATCGTGGTGGGCTCCCCACCGGCCCAGATCCCCAACTCGTTCGATCAGAGCCTGATCTAGGGGATTCTCGCCGGGGGCCGGGATTGCGCGAGACTCTCCCGTTCACCGTTTCGTCTCAGAAGGATTGACGCGCCATGGCTGATGCCACGCTCATCGCAGAAACCCGTCCCGCCCGTGGCAAACGCCCCGCGGGCCGGGTTCGCCGGGAGGGCCTTGTTCCCGCGGTTGTCTACGGCCTCGGCGTCGACAACATTTCCGTCGCGGTCAACCAGCGCGAGCTGGTCAAGATCCTCTCGGGCGGCAGCGGTATGAACACGCTGATCACGCTCAACATCGACGGCACCGAAGAGCTTGCCATCGCCCGTGAGCTGCAACGCCACCCCGTGCAGGGCACCGTGATCCACGTCGACTTCGTGCGGGTACGCGCCGACCAGACGATCCAGGCCGAAATCCCCGTCCACCTCGTCGGCGAAGCCGAAGGGGCAGTGCGCGGCGGCGTGCTCGAACAGCTCGTCCACACGCTCACGGTCGAGGCCAAGCCCGCCGACTTCCCGCCGTCGATCGAGCACGACGTCAGTGCGCTCGAGATCGGTGGCCAGGTCTATGTGCGTGACCTCATCGTCCCGAACGGCGTGACCGTGCTGCAGAACCCCGACGAGCTCGTCGCGCAGATCTCCGCGCCTCGTGTCGCCGAGGTGGCCGAAGGTGCCGAAGGCGAAGCTGCGGAAGGTGCGACCGCCGAACCCGGCGCTGCGCCGGCCGAGGCACCGTCCGGGGAGTAGCGACAACCGGTGCCCGTCGACCTCTTGGTGGTCGGGCTCGGCAATCCCGGCGGCGAGTACGCGCGTACGCGTCACAACGTGGGCGCCGAGGTCGTCGAGCTCCTGGCGCGCCGGCACGGCGCCAAGCTGCACGGATCGAAGGGGCGCGCCCGTAGCGACGAGGTCCGAATGGGTTCCAAACGGGTCGCGCTCGCGATCCCGCTCACGTACATGAACGACTCGGGCGAGGCCGTGGCCGGGCTGGTGCGACGCCTCGGCGTCGAGCCCGAGCAGATCGTGATCGTGCACGACGAGCTCGACCTCCCGCCCGCGGTACTGCGGGTGAAGGTGGGCGGTGGGCTCGCCGGACACAACGGGTTGCGCTCGATCAAGCAGCACCTGCACACCGACGCGTTCCTCCGGGTGCGCATCGGCGTGGGGAAGCCGCCGTCGAAGGAGCGGGGCGCCGATCACGTGCTGTCCCGAGTCTCCAAGCGCGACCGCGAGTCGATGGACGTCACGATCGAAGAGGCTGCCGACGCGGTCGAGCTGATCGTGAGCGACGGTGTCGACGTGGCGATGAACCGCTACAACGCCCGTACCCCCGACCCCGACTGACCCCGGATTTCTCCACCAACAGTTGTCGGAGATATCCGCACCATGCGCGGAAAAGTCTGACAACTGTTGGTGGAGTTTTCGGGTCTACGCTGAGGGGACCCGGGGCGCGTCTGCGTTCCCGGGTAGAACGCGCGCTCATGCCTCCCACTCTCGCCGGGCTCACGACCCTTTTCGCCGACGATCCTGCCGTCGCCGCCGCGACCGGCGGGCTTGCGCGCGCGGTCGCGGTGCCCGAGCCCGCCCGGGCCCTGTTCGCGGCCACGTTGGCCCGCTCCACCGCCCGCCGACCGATCGTGGTGGCGGTCCCGACCGGGGTCGAAGCCGAGCGCATCGCCGCCGATCTGCGGGAGTTCCTGGGCGACGACGAGGTGGAGCTGTTCCCCGCGTGGGAGACGCTCCCGTTCGAGCGGGTGTCGCCCGCGACCGAGACGATGGGTCGGCGTTTGCGGGTCATCTGGCGCCTGCGCGTCGGCGGCGAGCACCTGCCCCGCGCGATCGTCGCCCCGGTGCGCGCGCTCGTGCAACGCCTGGGCCCGCACGTCGAAGACTTCGAGCCGGTCGTGGTGCGCAAGGGCGCGCAGATCGACCGCGACGAGCTCGTCGCCCGGCTCGTCACCATCGGGTACCGCCGCGAGTACCAGGTGGAAGCGCGGGGCGAAGTCGCAGTGCGGGGCTCGATCGTCGACGTGTACCCGGCCACGGCCGACCATCCCGTCCGGATCGATCTCTGGGGCGACGAGGTCGACCGGCTCTCGCATTTCTCGGTGTCGGATCAGCGTTCGTCGGCCGAGATCGACGAGGCGTGGATCTTTCCCGTGCGCGAGCTGTTGCCGACCGACGAGGTGCGGGCCCGGGCGCGCGGGCTGTTGCAGACCCAACCGTGGGGCCGCGAGCAGTGGGAGCGGCTCGCCGAGGGCAACACCTTCGACGGCATGGAGTCGTGGTTGCCCTGGCTCACGTCCGACGAGCGGCTCCTGCCCGATCTGTTGCCCGCCTCCGCGCTGATCGTGATCATCGAGCCGAGGCGACTCCGCGACCGGGCCCAGGAGTTGCTCGACGAGGAAGCGGCGCTCGCGCAGACACTCGCGACCACCTGGGGTGCGCAGGTCGATGAGGACGACACCCCGCGCCTCTCGCTTTCCTTCGATCGCCTGCTCGCGCACACGAAGGCGCAACCGGTTCCGATGCTCGCAGTGCCGGATTCGCCCGAGACGCCGATCCTCGCCGCGAGTGCCTTCGACCCCGTCGTCGGGGACGCAGACGCGCTCGCGCAGCGCCTCAACGCGCTGAAGCGCGATGGCTACAAGGTCTTCATCGCGGCGGAGGGGAGCGGGAGCGCGGATCGGATCGAACAGATCCTCTCCGACGAAGGCGTGCTCGTCGATCGCATTGCGAGTGTTCCCGACTCCGGCGCGGTCCTGCGCAGCCCGGGCATCCACATCGTCGTCGCGCCCCTCGACCGCGGCGCGGTGTTGCCCGCGCAACAGGTCGCGTTCGTCGCGGAAGCCGACCTCACCGGGCGCCGGCGTGTGCACCGCCGGGCGCGCGGGGCGCGCAAGGGGCTCGACCACTACGAAGGCCTGACCGTCGGCGACTTCGTCGTGCATCGCGTGCACGGTGTCGGCCGGTATCACGGCATGGAGACGAAGGAGATGTTCGGTGTCACGCGGGACCGTCTCGTCGTCGAGTTCAAGGGTGGTGACCGCGTCTACGTCGACTCCGAGGACATCGGGCTGATCCGCAAGTACACGGGCGGTGAGGAACCGAAGCTCTCGAAGATGGGCGGTGCCGACTGGGACAAGACGCGGGCCAAGGTGCGCAAGGCCGTGCGCGACATCGCGGGCGAGCTCGTCGTGTTGTACCGGCGCCGGCTTGCGACGGTCGGTCACGTGTTCGGGCCCGATACACCGTTCCAACACCAGATCGAAGAGGCGTTCCCGTACGAGGAGACGCCCGACCAGGCCAAGGCGATCGTCGAGACGAAGGCCGACATGGAGCGGGCGGTGCCGATGGACCGCCTCATCTGCGGCGACGTCGGTTACGGCAAGACCGAGGTTGCGTTGCGGGCGGCGGCCAAGGCCGTATTCGACGGTAAGCAGGTCGCGATCCTCGTGCCCACGACCCTGCTCGCGAGCCAGCACGGCCAGACTTTCCGTGAGCGCTTTGCCAACTATCCGGTGCGGGTGGAGGTGCTCTCGCGCTTTTTGACCGCCAAGGAACAACACGACGTCGTGAAGGGCCTCAACGACGGCACCGTCGACATCGTCATCGGCACGCACCGGTTGCTCGGCGCCGACATCGCCTTCAAGGACGTCGGTCTGCTCGTCGTCGACGAGGAACAGCGTTTCGGCGTGCAGCACAAGGAGCGGATCAAGGAGTTCCGGGCTAACGTCGACGTGCTCACTCTCACCGCCACGCCGATTCCCCGCACGCTCGAGATGTCGCTGACGGGTATTCGCGATCTCTCGCTCGTGAACACGCCTCCCGAGGATCGCCAACCGATCCTCACGTACGTCGGTGAGCTCGACGAGCGCGCGGTGTCGGAGGCGATCCGGCGGGAGATGCTGCGAGAGGGCCAGGTGCTGTTCGTGCACAACCGCGTGCACGACATCGCCCACGTCGCCGACGATCTGCAGCGGCTCGTACCCGAGGCACGCGTCGCGATCGCGCACGGCCAGCTCGACGAGAACCGGCTCGAACGCGTGGTGCAAGAGTTCTGGGACCACGAGTACGACGTGCTCGTGTGCACGACGATCGTCGAGAGCGGTCTCGACATGCCGACCGTCAACACGCTCGTGGTGGACCGGGCCGACATGCTCGGCCTGTCACAGCTCTACCAACTGCGGGGCCGGGTCGGACGGCGCGGTCAGCGCGCGTACGCGTACCTGCTGTATCCGCCCGATCGATCCCTGAGTGAGCAAGCGTACGAGCGGTTGAAGACAATCGGCGAGTTCACGGATCTCGGTTCCGGTTTCAAGATCGCGATGCGCGACCTCGAGATCCGCGGCGCGGGCAACCTGCTCGGCGCGGAGCAGTCGGGGCACATTGCCGCGGTCGGCTTCGACCTCTACGTCGAGATGGTGACCGAGGCGGTCGGGGAGCTGACCGGCGAGATCCGCGACCACCCGGCCGAAGTGCAAATCGACCTCCCCGTCACCGCTCACCTCCCCGACAGCTACCTCGCTCGCGACGACGTGAGGATGGAGGCGTACCGGCGGCTGGCCGCGGTCACCACTCCCGCCGACGTCGAGGACGTGAAGGCGGAGTGGGAGGACCGTTACGGGCCGCCGCCGCCCCCCGCGCTGGCGCTGCTCGACGTGGCCCGGCTGCGCGCCGCGTGCCTCCGGCTCGGAATCCGGGCGGTGTCGGTGCAGAAGGGTCGGGCCCGGCTCGACGGTTGGCATCTCCTCAAGTCGCAGGAAGTCCGGTTGCAACGCATGATCGGCGCGGCGCAGATCCTGCCCGACGCGGTGGTGGTGCCGGTGACCGCGAGCGGAGGGATGTCGATCGCCCAGGCATTGCTCAGGTTGCTCGACGCGATCAGCCCGCCGGAAGCGGGCGAGGGGCAGACCGGGCGCGTGGAAGCGGCGCAGGTACCATCCGCCGGATGATGGCCAGCCGGTTCCGTCGTGTCGCGGTTCCTCTTCTCGTCGGTGCGGTCGCCCTCGGCCTGACCGGGTGTTCGAACAAGTCGACCGACGCCGCGTCGATGACCTACACCGACTCCAAGGGCGCGCACTCGATCCACGTCTCCGACGCCGAATACAAAAAGCAGCTCGGGCAGCTCGTCGGGAGCAAGCAGTTCCAGACCCTGCTGAAGAGCCACAACTTCAGCCTCGGCGGTGATCAGAAGAACACCACCGCGCAGGACGTGTCGACGAGCTACCTGAGTCAGCTGGTCGAGCAGTCGGCGCTCGACGCGCAGTTCTCCGCGCTCAAGCTCACGATCACGCCGCAAGCGCGCACCAGCGCGACGACGGATGCGAAGCAGGAGTTTGCGCTCGACACCGAGTTACAGACCAATCCCTCGACCGGGCAGCAGACGTTCACCGGCCCGGGCGCCGTGTTCGCGTCGTTCCCGAAGTCGTTCCAGAACATTCTGATCGATCGTCAGGCGCGCGCGGAAGCGGTCGGCGCGTACTACACGGCGCTCACGCCGGCCAAGGAACATGCGTTGTACGACGAGTTCGCCACCGATCTGTGCCCGTCGGGCCGGGTCGTCTACCAGATCCTCGTCAAGGAGCAGGCGAACGCGCAGACGATCCTCGACCAGCTCAGCGCGGGCGGCTCGTTCGCCGCTCTCGCCAAGACCAAGTCGACCGACACCACCTCGGCCAAGGTCGGCGGCGCGGTCGGATGCCTGCGCAAGGGCACCTTCGTAGCGCCGTTCGAGGCCGCCGCGTACGCGGCGCCGTTCGACAAGCCGATCGGACCCGTGAAGTCGCAGTTCGGCTACCACGTGATCCTGGTCAAGCACGCGAGCTACGCCAATCTGCGAAGCGAGCTCTCGACGGCACTGCAGCAGAACCCGCTCGTCGCCCGTGATCTCCGGTTGCAGTCGATGAAGGTGTGGATCGATCCGCAGTTCGGTACGGGGAGCCTCGCCGTCGACTCCCAGCGGGGCCAGCTCTTCTACAGCGTCACTGCGCCGAAGGTCCCGGCCGTGCGCACGTGCCGGGAGGACAACGCCGTGTGTGCCGCGCCGACGACAACCACGACGACCGTTCCCGCGGCCGGGTGAGTCGGCCGCGCGTCGTCGTGGTCGGCCTCGGTCCGGCCGGCGTCGACCTGCTGTTGCCCGCGGCGCGCGCCGCGCTACAACGGATACCGGTTCGCTACGTACGCACGGCGCGTCATCCCGCCGTGGACGAGCTCGCCCGGGAAGGCTTGGAGCTCGAGCCGCTCGACCTGCTCTACGACAGCGGCGACGATCTCGACACCGTGTACGCCGCGATCGCGGCCCGGGTGGTCGAGGCCGCGCACGAGCACGGTGAGGTCGCGTACGCGGTGCCAGGGAGCCCGTCGGTAGCGGAGCGCACGGTGGCGTTGCTCCGGGGGGTCGGGATCGACATCGAGATCGTGCCCGGGATCTCCTTCGCCGACATCGCCTGGAACCGGCTCGGCATCGATCCGATGACGGGAGCGCGCGTCATCGACGCCCGCACGTTCACGGTCGACTCGGCCGGGTTCTCGGGTGCGATGCTCCTGGCGCAGTGCGACACCAGGTTCGTGTTGTCCGACGTGAAGCTTGCGCTGCTCGAGGTGCTCCCGCCCGAGCACGAGGTGGTCGTGTTGCAGGGCCTCGGGCTGCCCGACGAACAGCTGATCACGGTGGAGCTCTCGCAGCTCGACCGGTCGGTCGAGCCCGACCATCTGACCTCGGTGTTCGTCGACACAGGCGGCGTATCGGTGGCGGGTGAGCTCGCGCGGTTGCTCGCGTTGACAGAGCGCTTGCGAGGTCCGGGCGGCTGCCCGTGGGACGCGGCCCAGACCCATCACTCCCTGCGCCGCCACGTGATCGAGGAGGCGTACGAGGTCGCGGCCGCGATCGACGAACTGCCGACCGACGCGCCGGCCGGTGATATTCCTCCGGGCGCGTATGACGGACTCGAAGACGAGCTCGGCGATCTCCTCTTCCAGGTGATGATCCATTCGGTCCTTGCATCGGAAGCGGGCGCGTTCACGCTCGCCGATGTCGCCCGCGGGATCCACGCCAAGCTGGTGCGCCGTCATCCGCATGTCTTCGGTACGGTCGAGGTGGAAACCGCCGACGAGGTGGTCACCAACTGGGAGCAGATCAAACACGACGAGAAGGGTCACATCTCGCTCGTCGAGGGCATCACGCCGGGCCTGCCGTCGCTCATCTACGTGCAGAAGCTGCTGCGCAAGGCGGCGTCGGTCGGACTCACGCCTGATCTCGGCGCCTCCGATGCCGACGCCGAGCCCGTCGCCGACCCGGCCGGGACCGACGAAGCGCTCGGTCGGGCGCTCGCGGCACTGGCGGCGGCCGGAGCGGGCAATGGTCTCGACGGCGAATCGGCGCTCAATGCGTGGGCCGGGCGTTTCCGGGACCGCTTCACCCGGATGGAGCGGCTCGCGGCCGAGGCCGACGTCGACCTCGCCGCCGCCGACCCCGCGAGCGTCCGCCGGCTGTGGGAGCGCGCCGCGCTCTAGATCCCCGGGGTGCGAGCGGCCACGGACGACAATGTGCGCGTGGCAATCGTCGGAATTCTGCTCGTCGTCCTGATCATCGTCTTGCTGTGGCTGGTCGCCTCCGGGGTCCGGGTCGTGCAGGAGTACGAGCGGGGTGTGCTGTTCGTGTTTGGCCGGTGCCGGGGGGCTCGGGGGCCCGGCATCTTCATCGTGCCGCCGTTCATCAGCCACATCATCCGGGTCAACCTGCAGACGCAAGCGGTTCCGGTCGCGTCGCAGCAGGTGATCACCAAGGACAACGTGACGGTCGCGGTCGATGCGGTCGCATATTTCCGGGTGAAGGACCCCGTCGCGTCGGTCATCAAGATCCAGAACTGGTTCAACGCGGCCCAGCTGGTCGCCCAGACCTCGCTGCGCTCGATCATCGGCCGCCACGAGCTCGACCAGCTGCTCGGCGAGCGGGACCGGATCAACCAGGAGCTGAAGATCGCGCTCGATCAGCAGACCGAGTCGTGGGGTGTCGAGGTGGAGCTGGTCGAGATCCGCGATGTCGGTCTCCCCGAGCAGATGCAGCGGGCCATGGCCCGCCAGGCCGAAGCAGAGCGGGAACGGCGGGCGAAGATCATCGCGGCCGAGGGTGAGATGCAGGCGTCGCAGAAGCTGGGTGAGGCCGCGGCGATGATGGCCGCCAGCCCGGGCGCGATGCAGCTGCGGACGTTGCAGACGATGGCGGAGATCTCGGTCGAGCGGAACTCGACAATCATCTTCCCGATCCCGATCGAGCTGCTCGACGTGTTCCGGTCTGTGGCCGGGATCGCGCCCCTCCCGCTCCCGACGCCGCCGGTGGTGGTGCCGTCGGCTCCGGATCCGCCCGCACCTCGCGCGCCCGCGACCTGACGCGGTCGGCGGCAGGGGCCCGGGCCCCAGGTGGGAACGACCCCGAACTCCGTCACGGCGATTCGTCGAACGAATCGTCGCAACGAAGGCGCGGGCGGTGGTGCCGGAGGGGCCACTGTGGGGCACCGAACGTGCGTTCGCTGCCACTAGGAGTGCGAAAGCGTCTATCTTTTTGCCCCACATGCCCCAGGAGTTCTCGTGAGCATCATCGATGACGTCGCCGCTCGGGAGATCCTCGATTCCCGCGGCAACCCCACGGTCGAGGTCGAGGTCGAACTGATCTCGGGCGCTCGGGGCCGGGCCGCGGTCCCGAGCGGGGCCAGCACGGGGGCGCACGAGGCGGTGGAACTCCGCGACGGCGGCAACCGGTTCGGGGGCAAGGGCGTGCTCGATGCCGTCGGCAACGTCAGCGGCGAGATCCGTGACGCGGTCGTCGGCCTGGACGCCGCCGACCAGCGCGCACTTGACGGTGTGCTCTTCGCGCTGGACGGCACAGATAATTCCGGACGGCTCGGCGCCAACGCGATCCTCGGCGTCTCGCTCGCGGCGGCCAAGGCCGTCTCCGAGGAATGCGGGCTGCCGCTCTACCGCTACGTCGGCGGCGCCAACGCGCACGTGCTGCCGGTGCCGCAGATGAACGTGCTCAACGGTGGCGCCCACGCCGACAGCAACGTCGACATCCAGGAGTTCATGCTGCTGCCCGTGGGCGCCGTGAGCTTCTCCGAAGGATTGCGTTGGGGCGCGGAGACGTACCACGCGCTGCGCGGCCTGCTCCGCGATCGCAGTTTGTCGACCGGTCTCGGCGACGAAGGCGGTTTCGCGCCCGACCTCCCGTCGAACGAGGAAGCACTGAAGCTGCTGCTCGCCGCGATCGAGAAGGCCGGGTACCGGCCCGGTAGCGAGATCGCGCTCGGCCTCGACGTTGCCGCGTCGGAGATCTTCGACGCGGGCAAGTACGAGCTGGCCGGGGAGAAACGCAGCTTCACCAGCGCCGAGTTCGCCGATTATCTCGCCGACCTCTGTGATCGCTACCCGATCGTCTCGATCGAGGACGGTATGGCGGAGGACGACTGGGACGGCTGGGCCACGTTGACCGCACGGCTCGGCGCCGACGTTCAGCTCGTCGGCGACGACGTGTTTGTCACCAACACCGAACGCCTCGGCCGGGGCATCGACGCCGGCGTCGCCAACTCGATCCTCATCAAGGTCAACCAGATCGGCTCGCTCACCGCCACGCTCGACACGATCGAGCTCGCCGGGCGCGCCGCGTACACGTGCGTGATGTCGCACCGGAGCGGCGAGACCGAGGACGCCACCATCGCCGACCTCGCGGTCGCCACGAACTGCGGTCAGATCAAGGCGGGCGCGCCCGCGCGGAGCGACCGGGTCGCCAAGTACAACCAGTTGTTGCGGATCGAGGAGCAGCTGGGTGACGCGGCCGAGTACCTCGGCCACCGAGCCTTCCCGGGCCGGATCGCGACGACGGCCGACGCCGGGAAGGGCCGCACGTGAGTCGCGGCGCCCGTGTCCGGCTCGCCCTCGCCGCGCTCGCGCTCGTCGCGATCCTGTTCGTGTTCGTGTTCCCGACGCGCTCGTACCTCGCGCAACGGCGCCAGGTGTCGTCGGCCCAGCACGACGTGAACGTGCTGCGCGAGCAGAACGACAAGCTGGCCGCGCTCGCCGCGCAGCTACAGACTCCTGCGGAGATCGAGCGAATGGCGCGCGAACAGTTCCATCTCGTGTTCCCGGGGGAGCAGGTCTACGACATCGTTCCCGGTGCACCGGCCCAAACCGCGACCCCGTCGGGCACCAGTACCACCACGGTCCCCTAACCAGGTTCCCTGACCGCGTCTTCCCCGATCCCGTTTTCGTAGACTCGGGCGGTGCCGAAGATCGATTCGCCGCCCGCGAATTCCCCGCCGCCCTACTCCCGGGACGAGCGCGACGTGACCGCCCTGACCCGATTGTTGGGCCGGGAGCCGCGCGCCGGATTCGTCGTGGTGGTGCGCAGCGCAAACGGCGATCCGGCCGTGATCCGCAACGCGCCGCTCCTCGACGACGGCACGCCGATGCCGACCCGCTACTGGCTGGTCGATCCCGACCTCTCGCTCCGTGTCGCCCGGCTCGAGTCGGCCGGGGGCGTGCGGGCCGCCGAAGCCGCGGTCGCGCCGGAAGCCGTTGGTTCTGCCCACGAGCGCTACGCACGCGAACGTGACGCCGAGCTCGCGTCCGATCACATCGGGCCCCGCCCGAGCGGAGGCGTCGGCGGCACTGCCCGCGGCGTGAAATGCCTCCACGCCCACCTCGCGTACCACCTCGCCGGCGGCGACGATCCGGTCGGTCGGTGGGTCGAGGAGAACCTGCAATGACGCGCGTCGCCGCCATCGACATGGGAACCAACTCGACCCGCCTGCTCGTCGCCGACGTCGACGGTCCCGGACGCGACGCGAAGCTCGTCACCGTCGAGCGGCGCACCCAGATCACCCGCCTGGGCCAGGGCGTCGATCGCGATCGCTTGCTCCATCCCGACGCGATCGAGCGCGTGCTCGCGGTGCTGCGTGAGTACAGCAGGACCATCAAGGATCTCGGCGTCGAACGGGTCCGGGCCACGGCAACCAGTGCCGCGCGCGACGCCGGCAACCGCGACGATCTCTTCGACCTGGCCGAGGAGTTGCTCGGCGCTCGGCCCGAGCTGCTCGAAGGTGTCGCGGAGGCCCGGCTCGAGTTCATCGGTGCCACCGCGAACCTGACTGAGCCGGCCCCGTTCCTCGTCGTCGACGTGGGGGGCGGCTCGACCGAGCTCATCGTCGGTACCGAAGAGCCCGAGGGGCTCTGCTCTCTCGACATCGGCTGCGTGCGCCTCACCGAGCAGTACCTGCATTCCGACCCACCGTCGCCGGAGGAGCTGAGTCAGGCCGTATCGGTCGTGCGCGACCAGCTCGCCGACGTGGCCCGGACGATGCCCCGGTCGTGGGACGCGCCCACCCTCGTGGGGACGGCCGGAACCGTGTGGACGCTCGCCGCGATCGAGCTCGGCGTCGATGCCGACCGCAGCGACCTCATCGACCACTTCCGTCTTACCCGCGCCGCCGCCGAGGAGGTCTTCCGCACCCTCGCGACAGAGCCCGTCAAACTGCGCAAGCACAATCCCGGTCTGGACCCGGGGCGAGTCGACGTCATCGTCGGCGGCGCGATCGTCGTGGTCAGCGTGATGCGGCACTGGGGGTTCGAGTCGCTGCTCGTGTCCGAGGCCGACATCCTCGACGGCCTCGCGCGCGACACGGCCCGACTTCCCTGACCGCCCACTGACGATCCAGCGTGGGGGCGGGTGACACCCTCGCGCTTTACTTGTCGGGCAATTTGCCGAGATAACAGCTATGGACGTGCAAATCTTCGGATCGGCGTTGACCGGGCTCACGGTCGACGATGTCCGCTCGATCGCGTCCGATCTGCACGAAGTGCGCACGTCGACGGCCGACGAGATCGCGAGCACACGAGCGGTGCTGATCATCGAGCAGACGCTGCGGCGCACGCATCGAATGCACGACGCCGCGCTGGCTGCACTCGACGCCGCGACGAAGGTGCAAGAGGTCGCGCAGCGCGAACACATCGATCTCCCCGACACGGAGGTCACGTGCGTCGCGCGCGCCGCAGCTCAGCTCGCACGCGGTCTGGTCGTCGGCGATCACCCCGGCGTCGACGACGCGTTGCACGTGCTCGGCCGCGGTTGGCGTCGCCTTCCCTGCCTGGCCGAGTTCCAAGCCGCCTGAGCGCAGGCGCGGGCCGGCGAGCGCCCGCTCGGTAGTCTCGGATCGTGGTTCACTCCGATCAACTGCTGCTCGGTCCGGGTCCGTCGAACCCGTATCCCGAGGTGATGGAAGCGTTTCAACGCCCGGTGCTCGGGCATCTCGATCCCGAGTTCCTCGGCGTGCTCGACGAGATCGCGGATCGGTTGCGGGCGCTCTTTCGCACGCAGAACGCACTGACGCTCCCGATCAGCGGCACCGGTTCGGCCGGTATGGAAGCGTGTTTCGTTAATCTGCTCGAACCGGGCGACACCGCGATCATTGGTGTGAACGGTGTGTTCGGTGAGCGGATGTGCGAGGTTGCGCGCCGCTGCGGTGCCGAGATCGTGCGCGTCGACGCGCCGTGGGGACACGCTATCGATCCGCAGCAGCTGCTCGACGCCCAACGCGCGCACGGCAACGCGCGGCTGCTCGCGGTCGTGCACGCGGAGACGTCGACCGGTGTGGAGAACGAGATTGCGCCGCTCGCCGCGTTGCAACATACCGACACGTTGCTGCTCGTCGACGCAGTTACCTCGCTCGGTGGTATCCCCGTCGACGTCGACGGCTGGGGCATCGACGCGGTCTATTCGGGTACCCAGAAGTGTCTCGGGGTGCCACCCGGCCTTGCGCCGTTGAGTTTCTCGGCCCGCGCGGTCGAACGGGTGCGGGGCCGGAAGCAGCCGCCGCAATCGTGGTATCTCGACCTCAGTCTGCTCGCCGACTACGTCGGGACCGCGCGTCGTTACCACCACACCGCGCCGATCTCGATGTTGTACGCGTTGCACGCCGGCCTCGGCGTCGTGCTCGAAGAGGGTCTTGACGCGACCCACGCTCGCCATCGCCACGTCGGCGGGCTGTTGCAGGACGCGTTGCCCGACCTCGGATTCCGTCCGTTTGCAGTCCACCGTCGGCTTCCGCAGCTCACGTCGGTGTGGCTGCCCGACGGCACCGACGACGTCAAGCTCCGGGGCGAGCTGCGGTCGCGATTCGGCATCGAGGTCGGCGGCGGCCTGGGCGAGCTTGCAGGCAAGGGTTGGCGCATTGGGCTTATGGGACATTCGGCGCGGGAGCGTTCGGTCGTCACGCTGCTCGGGGCTTTGGGCACACTCCTGTAGGAGACCCTTCGGTCGGGCTCGTCGGCCGCCGACAATCTCGTCGGTGAGTCGATGTACTCCTGGCGCTCTCGGCCCAACCCGCGGCGGCGGAGCAGGTGCTCGCGGCCCGGGTGATGCGCCTCGCCAACAGCCCGTTCTCCTGGTCGCCCCGACGGGTTCTGGCGCCACGCGATCACGACCGCGTCGGTGATCGCGGGCAAGGTCGGTCGGTCCACCGCCGACGCGTTCTCGGCTGGGTTGCTCCACGACCTGGGCGCGGTCCTTCTGCACCGGCGCGGCTGATACGGCGCTCTACCGGGCCAAGGACTCCGACTCGGGGTCTCGTTCGCCGCGGTCGCGGACATCGCGAGCGCGATGGTGGACCGGACTACGAGCGGCCGGGGACTGAAGCCACGATGGGGTCTGTTGCGCCGGGGATGAACAGATTCGCCCGGTAGAACTTCAGCTCATCGATCGACTCGCGGATGTCGTCGAGCGCGCGGTGCTGCTCCGATTTGCCGGGCCGCTTCGGGTAGATCGCGGGATACCACCTTCGGCACAGCTCTTTGAGCGACGAGACGTCGATGCTGCGGTAGTGCAGGAACGTGTCGAGGCCGTGCATGTACCGATCGAGGAATCGCCGATCGGTTCCGATGCTGTTGCCGCACAGTGGTGCAAGGCCCGCGGCGGGAACGTGCGAGCGGACGTATTCGAGGGTCCGGGCCTCGGCCTCGGCAACGCTCACGTCGGAGGTGCTGATCGCAGGGAGCAGTGCCGACTTCGTGTGCATCTTCAGCACGAAGTCGTCCATCTGCGCGAGCGCGTCGGGTTCTTGATGGACGACGATATCGATACCGTCGTCAAGCAGGGTGAGCTCGGAGTCGGTGACGATGCACGCGATCTCGACGATCGTGTGCCGTTCGACATCGAGACCGGTCATCTCGAGATCGAGCCATACCAGCTGGTCGTCATCCGCGCGAGCGGTCATGGGCGGCACGCTATCGGGCCGCGGAGGCGCCCCCGTACAGGGGTTAGATTCGGCGCCGAATGGTTGCTCCCCCCGTCGTCTGGCGGCCCGACGAGTCGCTGCTGCGCGAGAGCAACGTGGCCCGGTTCATGATCGCCGAGCACATCGATGATTTCGCGACGTTGCTCCGTCGCTCGATCGACGAACCGGAGTGGTTCTGGGACGCGGTCGTGCGCTTTCTCGGCATCCGGTTCGCGGTCTCCTACGAGCGCGTGGTCGACACCTCGGCCGGGATCGAATGGGCGACCTGGTTCGTCGGCGGTCGCGGGAACGCGGCGACGATGTGCCTCGATGGTCTCGATGCCGAGCAGCCGGCCATTGTCTGGGAAGGCGAGGACGGCGAGACCCGCGCCTTGACCGGCGAGGAGTTGCGTGCGCTCACCGATCGGATCGCGGCCGGGCTCGCAGCGCGGGGAGTGGGTGAGGGAGATGCCGTCGGGCTCTTCATGCCGATGGTTCCCGAGACCGTTGCCGCGCTCTTCGCAATCGCGAAGCTCGGCGCGATCTTCCTGCCGATCTTCTCCGGGTACGGCGCCGACGCGGTCGCGGTGCGCCTACAGGACGCGGGCGCGGTCGCGGTCGTGACCGCGGAGGGCTTCCGGCGGCGGGGCAAGCTCGTTGCGATGAAGGAGACCGCCGACGCCGCGGTCGAACAGGTTCCGACTGTGCACACGGTCGTGGTCGTCGGCCGGGGACGCGTCGACTGTCCGATGCAATCGGGTCGCGACGTACGCCTCGACGATCTCCCCGACGCTTCGTTCGACGCGCGCGTCGTCGACAGCGAGCATCCGTTGTTCGTCGCGTACACGAGCGGAACGACGGGACGGCCGAAGGGCGCGGTGCACGTGCACGCCGGCTTCACCGTCAAGGTCGCCGAGGAGGTCGCCTTCCAGACGGACCTCCGGCGGGGTGAGCGCTTGTTCTGGCTGACCGACATCGGTTGGATCATGGGACCGTGGGAGATCATCGGGACGCTTGCGGCGGGCGGCACGCTGGTCATGTACGACGGCGCGCCCGACTACCCCGGTCCCGACCGGTTGTGGTCGTTCGTCGAGCGCCATCGCGTCAACGTGCTCGGGGTGTCACCGACGTTGATCCGGGCACTGATGGCGCACGGCGACGAGCCGGTCCGCGCGCACGATCTCTCGTCGCTGCGCGTGCTGGCCTCCACGGGCGAGCCGTGGAACGAGGTGCCGTGGCTCTGGTACTTCGCCGTGGTGGGCGGGGGCCGGTGCCCGGTTGTCAACATCTCTGGTGGCACCGAGGTGGGGGCATGCTTCTTGTCGCCGCACGTCGTCGAGCCGCTGTCGCCGTGCTCGTTGGGTGGGCCCGCGCTCGGCATGGCAGTCGACGTGTTCGACGACGCCGGGCACCCGGTCCGGGGCGAAGTTGGAGAGCTCGTCTGCAAGGCGCCGTGGCCCGGTATGACGCGCGGCCTCTACGGCGACCCGCAGCGTTACCTCGACACGTACTGGTCGCGGTACCCGGGGGTGTGGTGGCACGGCGACTTCGCCCGCGTGACCGACGACGGCCAATGGTTCCTGCACGGCCGGTCCGACGACACGATCAAGCTCGCGGGCAAACGTCTCGGCCCGGCCGAAGTCGAGTCGGTGGTAGTCGCCCATCCGTCCGTGCTCGAAGCCGCCGCGATCGGGGCGCCCGACGACCTCAAGGGCGAGGTGCTGTGGGTCTTCGTCGTCCCGGTTCCGGGCGTACAACCCGACGGTTCGCTGCGGTCGGCGCTGGTCACATGTGTCGTCGACGCGCTGGGTCCGTCGTTCAAGCCCGCCGAAATACGCTTCACCACGGCACTCCCGAAGACGCGGAGTGCAAAGATCCTGCGGCGCGCGATCCGGTCGATCGTGACCGGCTCCGATCCCGGAGACCAGTCGGGGCTCGAGGACCCCGCCGCGCTCGATGCGATAAGAAAGGCTTTGCCGGTGGAGGAGCGCTCGTCGTGACGGAGCTGATCGGTTCGCAGGTGATGCTGCGGCCCTTGAAGCAAGAGGACTGGGAAGCGTGGCGCGAGGTGCGCCTGCGCTGTCGGGTTTGGCTGGAACGGTGGGAGCCTCGTCCCGACGTCGGCAGCGTCGACCCCGCGCTCGATCGGGAAGCGTTCCGCTCGCGGTGCGGGGCCTGGGATCGGCAACGGCACTTCGACGCTGCGTACGGCTTCGGGCTCTTCCTGCTCGACGGCCGGTTCGCGGGCGAGGTGAGCCTCGGCAGCGTCCAGCGGGGCCCGTTTCAGATGGGCTATGTGGGCTACTGGGTCGACGAAGCGCTCGCCGGGAGCGGGTACGTCCCCGAAGGTGTCGTGCTGATCATGCAGTACGCATTCGACGCGCTGCAGTTGCACCGGCTCGAAGCCGCGATCGTGCCCCGGAACGCTTCCAGCCGGCGGGTCGCCGACAAGCTCGGCCTCCGCGACGAGGGCACCGCCGTACGGTTCCTGCAGATCCAAGGCATGTACGAGGACCACATCCGGTACGCGATGACGACCGAGGAATGGCGCGAGCGCGGCCACGAGCTCGTGGCCAAATTCGTCAACCGCTGAGAGATATTCCTTCCGCGTCACCTCGGGGGTGTCGCGAACCAGCCCTGGCCGAGGGACCACGCCTGACGCGACACCTCGGTCGCGACGGCCTCTTCGAAGTTCGGTTGCCACGGCGCCTGGCGCAACGTCGCCTTGACCATGTCGAGCAGGCCCATGGGCGCGCGCGTCGCGCGCGCGGCGAGCGTGCGCGCCGCGTCGAGCAACTCGTCGTCGGGATAACACGACCACGCGAGCCCGATCTCGACCGCGCGCGGCCCTTCGACGATCACGCCGAACAACACCATCGCGGCGGCGGCTTGCGGCCCGACCGCGCGTTCCAACATCCACACATGCCCGCCGCCCGGATGCAAACCGATCTTCACGAAGCGGGTGTCGAACCGGGCTGACGCTCCGGCGAGCCGCACGTCGCACGCGAGCGCGAGGTTCATCCCCGCGCCGACCGCCGCGCCGTTGACGGCCGCGATCGTCGGCAACGGCGAGCGGAGCACGCGCAGGAACCCTTCGTAGATCGATGTCACCGAACGCCGTTCGGCGTCGGTCTCGGCCCGGGCGAGCGTGCCCAGGCTCGACACGTCGGCGCCGGAACAGAACGCGGGCGCCTCCCCCGTGACGACGACCGCGGCCGTGGTGCCATCGGATTCGAGCTGATCGAACGTCGCGACGATCTCGTCGACCATCAACGCCGTCATCGCGTTGCGGCGCTCGACGTCGACGAGCGTGACGACTGCGACCCCGTCCTGTGTCTCGACCCGCACGTGTTCCATCGCGCCAACCTAGGCGTCGGTGGGACGCACCACCGCGGGGGAGTGGCGGAAGAAGTCCTCGACCTCGCGCTCGTACCGGTACGACGGGCGGCTGTCGCCGATCGTTCCCGCCAGCCGCAACGACTGCGCGAAGGCCTCGACCGTCGACGCGGTTGTGTACTCGTAGCGGAATCCGGTGCGCTTGTAGCGCGTGTTGTCGATGCACCGACCGAACCGCAGCAGGGCCATCGCCTCGGGGGGCAGGTCCCAGAGCCGCAGCAGACGGGCGGGCTCGGCCGCCAGGTTCGTGAACGCGAACGGGAGCGCGAGCCGACGCTTCCCGACGATCGCGCAGACCTCGCTCCACGGGAGCACGCCGTCGGCGGCGACGTTGTACACGCCGGGGATGTCGTTGTTGATCGCGTACATAAGCGCGCTCACAACGTCGTCTTCGTGGATGAACTGCACGCGCGGGTCGAAGCCGAAGATCTCCGGCGCCATCGGCCGGCGGAGCGCGGCGGTGAACGGTGTGTCGATGTCGACACCGAGCACGTTCGCGAAGCGCAGCAGGCTGACCTCGACGTGAGGATTGTCGTCGGCGAAGTCCCGGACGAACGCTTCCACCTCGAGCAGCGAACGTTCGACGGGCGTGTGGGCGGGCCCGGTGCGGGTCATGTCTTCCCGGAACGTGTACGGATCGGCCTTGTTGGCGCCGTACACGAGCCCCGAGCTCTTCAGGACGACCTTGCGCACCGGGCTGCCGGGTGCACCCGCGGCCGCCAGGAGGTTCATGGTGCCGATGACGTTGATCTCGTGCAGCATCCGACTCGTCGCCCGCGTCGAGTCGACGACCAGATGCGTGTGCACGATCGTGTCGACCTGGGTGGCCCGCACGATTCGGGACAGGATCGAGTGTGACGAGTCGGTGCGGACGAACTCGGTGCGTTCGAGCGGTGTGCGCGGGTCGCGCGTGTCGACTCCGACGACGACCTCGACGTCGGCGCGCTGCTCCAATGCCTGCGCGAGCCGACCACCCCAATACGTCGACAGTCCGGTGACGAGTGCGCGCACGTGGATACCGCCCTCAGTCCCCGCTCACCCGAACCACACGCTGCGCCGCTTGCGCAGCAGGTCGTAGAGCGCGTCTTGCACCATGCGCCGGATGTGTTCGGACTCTTCCATCACCCGGCTGCGCGAGTACCGCTCCTGGTTCGGTGGGACGTCGAAGTACACCGGCGGCAGCACCCGGATGCGGAACTTCGCCGGGAGGTACGCGACGACGCCCGCGGGACCGAAGGCCAACATGTTCGCGGTGATCGGGAAGTACGGAAGGTTGGCGAGCTTCGCGAGGCGCGCACTCTTGAAGAGGATCGGCATCGTCTCCTCCGCGCCCATCACCGCAATGGGGATGACGGGCACGCCCGCACGCATTGCGATCTCGACGAAGCCCCCGCGTCCGAACCGGCGCAGCCGGTAGCGATCGGCGTAGAGCTTCCCGGTCCCCTTCGTTCCTTCGGGGAAGACGAGCACGAGCTGTTGCTCGTCGTGGAGCAGCCGGTACGCGTTGTCGGGGTGGGCGGCGACCCCGCCGTTGCGGGACCAGAGGGTCCCGAGCACGGGCATCGTGCGGAACAGGTTCTCCGCGAGCCCGTAGACCGGGCGATGAAGGTCCTTCTCGATGCCGTGCATGATCGAGGGCGCGTCGGGTGGGATCGCACCCGCATGGTTGGCGACGAGGAGGGCGCCGCCGCGTTCGGGAAGGTGTTCGAAACCCTCCCACTCGACCCGGAACCAGTGCTTGTAGATCGGGTCGAAGGCGCGGCGGGTCAGCGCCCGGAAATGCTCGCTGCGGCCCCAGCGGTCGACGTCGGAACGGCGGATCCCGGGTTCGGTCTCGTCGTCGCCCTGCGGTCGGCTGACCGGGACCAGCTCGCGGCCGGTGCCGCTGCCGACGACTGCGTCGATCCCGGTGAGGTCGAGGTCGGGTTCGGTGGCGGCTGCGAGCTCGATTGCTCGCTCGGCGGCGCGCTCGGGAACGTCGGGCACCGGCGAAGCCTATGTAGCGGAGCCGCGGGTCACCAGAACTCGTTGGTGTCTCACCCGCCGTGTTCAATACGGCTGATGGACGCCGCCCCTCCGATCCGGTTCGCCGATCTCGCCCGTCGTATCGGCGCGGCGGCACGCGCGGCCGGTCTAGTGGCGCCGGCCTTCCGCACGCCACCGCGTCGCTCCGGAGTTCCGCGTACGATCCGCCGGCTCCCGGGCGGCCCGGTGGTCGCGGTGCGCTTACGGTCCCGCCCGACCGCCGACGTCGTGGTCGACATGGTCGAGGGCGTTCTGGTCGCGAACCGGCTGACCGGTGATGCCGCGGCGCGGGTGCGGGCCTCCCTCCTTGAGTCAGTCGGGAGTACGGGTCAGGTCGGGCCCGAGTCGGCGGCCGCCTGAGGGTTCGACCCCGACGGCGCCCGGTGGTGGTTTACCGTTGCGGCACCCGCCCGGGTGGCGTAATCGGCAGACGTAGGCGGCTTAAACCCGCCGGCCCTTCGGGGCGTGAGGGTTCGAGTCCCTCCCCGGGCACGGTTCTGATCAGGTAAAACGTCGTTCGACCGTGATCCGAGATGATTGGCCGTTGGCCAAATGCTTACGCCTTGCTAAACGTCCTGATCTGTGCGAGGTCATGTTCTGCGGCGCGGTACGACGTGGAGTTACGTCGTCGATGTCGGACGCGACCCCGCGACCGGCCGTCGGCGCCTGCGGACCAAGGGCGGATTTCGCACCGAGCGCGAAGCCGAGCAGGCACTCGCCACCGTCATTCGGACGCTCGGCGAGGGCACCTACGTCGCACGCGATCCGCAGACTCTGGAGGAGTGGATCGAGCGCTGGCTCGTGACGATGGTGCCCAAGGTGCGGTCATCGACATTGCGGGACTACGCGAACGGGTTGCGACGGGTGTCCGAACGTCTCGGTCGGATGCCGTTGCAGGCCCTGCGCCCGCTCGACATCGAAGAGATGTACGCCGCGCTCCTGAAAGAAGGTCATCGCTACGGCGGCGGCCTTGCTCCCAAAACCGTCCGCAACCTGCACATCGCCTTGCGCAGGTCGCTGGCGGACGCGCATCGAACCGGTCTCGTCCCGCGCGACGTTGCCGCGCTCGTGAAGCCGCCCGCCCCCGTTCGCCACGAGATTGCGACGTGGACGGCCGACGAGGTGCGCCGGTTTCTCGTTGCTGTCGAAGGGGATCGACTCGCGCCCGCGTATCGACTCCTTGCCGCGACGGGCGACGGGGTGAGGCGCTCGGGCTGCGCTGGGCCAATGTCGATCTCGACGCGGCGCGGATTGTTGGGAACCGTTCTCTGACGGTCGTGAACGACGAGATGGTGTGGGCGGCACCGAAGACGGCTCGGTCGCGTCGGTCGCTGCACCGTCCCCGTCATGAAGGAATGACGCGCTGGGTCCCGCGATCGCGACAAGAAACCTCAAGATCGACGGCCGACAACCTGTGTTCAGACGTGCACGACCGTCGGTACAGACCCACCGTGCAGACCTTTGGTACAGACGTTCGTACAGACAAACAACCGCGCAACGACGCTCAACCGATGCCGAATCGGCAGCGCTGCGACACGCGGCCCCAGAACCTCCGAATGCCAGCTCGCGAGCCCGACGCCGGCGATCTCCTCGGTGCGCCGCCCTCGCCCCGAGCGCATAGCGACCGCCAAATCGCCGAAGCCGTCGAGCCGGCGCTCGGCGCTCGGCGCGCGAATGTCGTTGGAAGCGCGTCGGAAGCGAACGAGGCATCTCGGCCCAAGCCGTACGGCAGTGCTACGGAGCCACTACGGAATCGAAATCGCCATTCTCCGCACGCCCCAACTCGGCTGCCCGTCGCGAACCAGAGCACAGGGATATCCCGGTAATCCGACCGCTCTCAGCCGAGATATTCCGTTGATCGTGCTCGGAGAGCGTCCGTCCTGCCGACGCGGAGCCGCAGGTCGGTACGCGGGCGGAGTGCGTCGAGCAGACTCGGATCGTGACCCGGTCCTATCCGAGCACCGACCAGCTTCGAGCCGCAGGAGTCCCGTCGTGGGCGCCGCGCCCCGCCCAGGCTTCGGACGGCGTCTTCTACACGTGGATACGAGCACCAGGGTCTACGACTACCTATTCCTCAGCGACGGAATCGACCGATCGTTCACGATCCATTGCCTGCTCGACATGATCGAAGCGACGATCGAGAACGACGCGTCGAACTCGCCCGAGCCAACCAACTTGGATTAGCCCGTCGCTGCGGTCGTCGTCCGAACCGGCGGGGCGCTGCGCCATGGTCCCCTCGGCCAAGAAGAACAGGATCTTCGACCGCTTCGCAACCTGCTTGTCCACGCGACCCGAGTGCTGAGAGCCGCACTTTTGGACAGCTCGACGAACCAATTCTGACTAGCAGTTTATGTACGCGCCGTTTGCACTCCGACGACGGCGACGAGACCCGTTGGGAGTACCTCACCTCCGAACGAGCCCCGGACCTCAGCTCGAATGCCGTGCCTCGCGAGCGACCTGGGAATCTCGTCCGTGTCGATCAGGATGTTGTCGTGCACTTCGTCGTCTCGTCGCCATGACTCTGTGCCCGAACGAACGAACATCGTCATATCCCTCCGAAACGCTCGAGGATTCGGAACCGACGTACGCGTAATGAGCACCCAATCCTCACCGAACCAAACCTTTGGCGGGTCGTCGCGACGCGTCTCACCCCACCGCACATCGCAGATGTCGAACGCGATCACACCGTCCGGACGAAGGGCGCCCGCCAGCGCAGCAAATGCGCGGCTCAACTGCTCCTCATCGTCGAGATAGCTCAGCGGATGCCCCACGCTGATGATTGCGTCAGCGGACGGCACTGCATCGTCCGGAAGTCGCAACTGATCTATCGCCTCTGCTCCCGCCACGTGCGCGCGCGCCAGATCGACCATGGCGCTCGATGCATCCGTTGCGTACACCCGGTGGCCGCCCTCAACGAGATACTTCGTCAACAACCCCGAACCACATCCAATCTCCAAGACCAACCCGCCGCGCTCGCGCACGGGCTCCAACAGCCTGAGAATGCCTGGAGCAACAGCATCGGCGTGAAAGCCGAAACCTTCATGGTGAATCCGCGCCAAGTCGGGTCTGTAGTAAGGCATCGCCGGCACACGCACATGTAAGCAACACCGGCGCCGGGGATCCACTCCGGGGTCGGGGTTCCAGGGTTGCATTGTCTTCCCGGCTGGTTCGGGTGGCGGCGTTGAGAAGCGCACTGAGGGAGGCCCCGTGTGGGTCTGGTCTCGTCAATCT
>JBBSFB010000008.1:0-106416 GCA_038239145.1 Acidimicrobiia bacterium | reverse complement strand
GTTTTCAGCGCATAGCGATGAAAACTCGCACAACTGTTGGTGGGGATTTGTTGGTGGGGGGGGTTAGGGGAGCTTTTTTTCGAGGAGGCGGAGGCCGAGGTCGCGGAGTTGTTTGGGGTCTACCGGACTCGGGGCGCCGGTGAGGGGGTCGACACCGGACTGCGTCTTCGGGAACGCGATCACCTCGCGAATGTTCTCCTCGCCCGACAGGATCGCGACGAACCGATCGATGCCGACGGCGAAGCCCGCGTGCGGGGGCGCGCCGAAACGAAATGCCTCCAGCAGGAACCCGAACCGTTCCCGCGCGTCGTCGGGATCGATGCCGATGACGGAGAACACGCGCTGCTGCACGTCGGGGCGATGGATACGCACCGACCCCGAACCGAGCTCCCATCCGTTCAACACGAGGTCGTACGCCTGCGCGCGCACGGACAACGGATCGGATTCCAGGCGATCGATGTCGGCGGCATTCGGCATGGTGAACGGGTGATGCATCGGGGTGGGGCTGCCGTCGTCGGCGGCCTCGAAGAGCGGGAAGTCGACGACCCACACGAATCGGAGCCCGCCTTCGCCAACCGCGGGCCGACCGAGGTCGAGCCGGAGCGCGCCGAGCACGTTGCGCACCATCGCCCGGTCGCCCGCCACGATCAGCACGAGGTCGCCCGCAACCGCGCCCAATGCGTCGAGCAACGCGAGCTGCTCCGACTCCGACAAGAACTTGGCGACGGGCGACTCGAGCACGCCACCCTCTCGCACCCGCATCCACACGAGTCCTTGCGCGCCGAGCGCCTTCGCCCGGTCGGTGAGCGCGTCGAGCTTCGAGCGCGACATGTCGCCCTGACCCTCGACCCGCAGACCCTTGATCGACTCGGCCCCGGAGAAGGCGCGGAACTCGGTGTCGCAAAACACGTCGGTGAGATCGACCAGCTCCATTCCAAAGCGCAGGTCGGGCTTGTCGGAGCCGAAGCGTTCCATCGCCTCGTGCCAGGTTAGGAGCGGGATCGAAACCGGCACCTCGCCCGGGCGCGCGACCTCGGCCGCGGCGAGCACCGCGACAGAGACGGCATCGAGCACGTCGCCCTGTTCCGCGAACGACATCTCGATGTCGAGCTGCATGAATTCGAACTGGCGATCGGCGCGGAGATCCTCGTCTCGAAGGCAGCGCGCGATCTGGAAGTACCGATCGAACCCGCCGACCATCAACAGCTGCTTGAACAGCTGCGGGCTCTGCGGGAGCGCGTAGAAGTCGCCCGGCCGCAAGCGGGACGGAACGACGAAATCGCGAGCGCCCTCCGGCGTCGACGCGATGAGCATCGGCGTCTCGATCTCGACGAAGTCCTGGGCGGCCATCGCCTCGCGCATGACGCGATTCACCGACGCGCGCAGACGGAGGTTCTTCTGCATCGGCACGCGCCGCAGGTCGAGATAGCGATGCCGGAGCCGCAACACCTCGTCGACGTCGACGCGATCGTCGAGCGGGAACGGCGCCGGCTCGGACTCGTTGAGCACCTCGATCTCGCCCGCGACGATCTCGACCGCACCCGTCGGAAGGTCGTCGTTCACCGTGCCGTCGGGACGGGCCGCGACGTCGCCGACCACCCGCACGACCCACTCGCCCCGCACTCGGTGCGCGATCTCGAGCCCGGCCGACTGCGGATCGACGACGACCTGCACGACCCCGGCGACGTCGCGCACGTCGAGGAACACCTTGCCGCCGTGATCACGGCGACTCGCGACCCAGCCGCACACGACCACCGACCCGCCGATATCGCTCGCGCGCAGGTCTCCCGCCCGATGCGATCGCATCATGATGTGGGTTCGTCCTTCCTCATCCGCAACCAGGCTGCGATCTCCTCGCGCCGAACTTCACTCTGTTGAGGGTCGACCGCGCGGAGGTCACGGACCGCGACCATCCCCCGCTCGGCTTCCCGCGCACCCACGATGACGGCCCACCGCGCGCCCGATCGGTCGGCGGCCGTCATCTGCTTCTTGAACGCACGCCCACCGTACGAACGGTCGGCCGCGAGCCCGGACTCGCGCAGCTCCGCGAGCAGGACCGCCGTGTCGGGGACGCCGAGAGGATCGACGACGAACGCGTCGAGCCGGCCGTCCGGTACCGGCAGGACGCCCTCGGCGTCGCAGGCGAGCAACAGCCGCTCGATCCCCGAGCCGAATCCGATCGACGGCGCCGGCGGACCGCCCATTTCCTCGGCGAGCTTGTCGTAGCGACCGCCGCCGCCGATCGCGTTCTGCGCGGCGTCGAGCGCGCCGCTCGCCAGCTCGAACACGGTGCTCGTGTAGTAGTCGAACCCGCGCACGAGCCGGGGTGCGATCTCGAACGGGATACCGAGCGCCTGCAGGCCTTCCTGCACGCACGCGAAATGGGTCGCGGACGCGTCGCTCAGGTACTCGCCGAGTTGCGGCGCGCGCTCGAGCATCTCGTTCCAGTCCGGCCGCTTGGAGTCGAGGATGCGCAACGGGTTGGCCTCGGCCCGTCCCATCTCGTCGCCGAGCAGTTCTGCGTGCGCGTGCCAGTAGTCGAGCAGGACAGTGCGGTACCGCGTACGCGTCTGCGCGTCGCCCATCGAGTTGAGCAGCAGGCGCACATCGCGCAGACCGAGGTCGCGACAAAAACCCCAGAGGAGCTCGATGATCTCGACGTCGACGTCGGGGTCGTCGATGCCGATGACCTCGGCGCCGAATTGCCAGTGCTGACGGTAACGCCCGGCCTGCGGTTGCTCGGCCCGGAAGTTGGGGGCGAGATACCAGACCTTCCACGGGGTCGGTGGCCGGTGTTGCACGAATGCGCGCACGACGGGCGCCGTCCCCTCGGGCCGGAGCGCCAGGTGGCGCCCGCCCCGATCGACGAACTCGTACATCTCCTTGCGCACCACATCGGTGGTCTCGCCGACCCGGGCGAACACCTCGTAGTGCTCGACGATCGGCGTGAGGAGCAGGCCGAAACCGAAGCGTTCGGCCCGTTTCGCGAACCGCGCCACGATCTCCATCCAGCGCGCGGAGTCGGGCGGCAACACGTCGAGCATGCCCTTGGGCGCGCGCATGACGTCCCGATCGGCAGGCATGCGCGGCATGCTACCCAGCACCTCGCGCGGCCCCGACGATGATTCCCGCCCGGGACTATGGGCGTCGCACGGAACCGGTTTGGGCGGGACCTCGCCGTGAAAGATGCGTCGTCGGGCCGACTTGTGTGGCTCAAGAAGTAGGTCGGCTCAGGTACTTGAGGCTCGTGTCAAAGAGTCGTTTTTGTTGTACCCGGTCGCCAACGAACCGTTGCCGCTGTTGAAGGTCCCGGCTGGTGCACAAAACTTGCTCGGCCTCGGTGCACCAGCGGCGGCCGCCGGACGTGAACGCGCCTTCACAACTGACCCCCGCGGCAGCAGCGCGCGGCGCCCGGTGCGAATGATCTGCTCTGGCCCTCGCAGGAAATTGGTCGATCCGCGGCCAGGCCAGAAGCAGAAGGGGAACGTCGCGGTACTCGAGCGGCCCGATGGGCCTTGACGCGGCTTACGACTTGTTGCCGGGGAGCACGCGCGCGGCCTCATAGACCGAATCGACCCGTTTGACGGCGGCGAGGATCGAGTCGAGGTGACCGGGGTCGGCCAGCTCGAAGTCGAACCGGAGGCGAGCGATCCGGTCGGTCGCGGTCTGCGACGCGCACGAGATGATGTTCACGTGGTGCTCCGACAAGGTGTCGGCGATGTCACGGAGGAGCTTGGAGCGGTCGAGCGCCTCGACCTCGACCGAGACCGTGTAGTTCCCGGGCGAGTCGTTGTCCCACTCGACCTCGATCACGCGATCGGACTGGCTTTTGAGGCTCACTGCGTTCGCACAGTCGGTGCGGTGTACCGACACGCCCCGGCCGCGGGTCACGAACCCCATGATCTCGTCGCCGGGCACCGGGGTGCAGCAGCGTGAGAGGCGGACCATGACATCGTCGAGGCCTTCGACGTGCACACCGGCGCCGGTGCGGCGGTGGCCGCGGGCCCGGGGCGGCCGGGCGACGGTGGTCGGCAGTTGTTCCTCGCCCCCGCGCAGCTCGCGCTGTATGCGTTGCACGACGGCCTTGGCCGAGACATGGCCCTCGCCGATCCCGACGTAGAGACCTTCGATGTCGACGTAGTGGAGCTGCTCGGCGACCTTGGAGAGCATCGCGGAACCGGTCAGCTTCTGCGCGGGAAGCGCTTCGCGGCGCATGGCCTTGAGCAGGTCGTCGCGACCTTGGTCGATCGCGTCGACCCTGCGCTCCCGGGAGAACCACTGCCGGATCTTGGAGCTGGCCCGCGGGGTCTGGACGAACTGCATCCAGTCGCGGCTCGGGCCCGCGCCTTCGACCTTGCTCGTGAAGATCTCGCACGTGTCGCCCGACTGCAACGCGGAGTCGAGGGGCACCAAACGCGCGTTGACGCGGGCGCCGATGCAACGGTGACCCACCTCGGTGTGGATCGCGTACGCGAAGTCAACGGGCGTCGCGCCCGTGGGCAGCGTGATGACCCGGCCCTTGGGGGTGAAGACGAAGACCTCGTCCTGTTCGAGATCGATCTTCAGGCTCTGCATGAACTCGGTCGGGTCGGTCGTCTCCTTCTGCCAGTCGACGATCCGTTGCAACCACACGAGATCCTCGGCGGGATTCCGCTGTTCCTTGTAACCCCAGTGCGCGGCGACGCCATACTCGGAGCGCCGGTGCATCTCGGTCGTGCGGATCTGGAACTCGACCGCGCGGCCCTCGTGCGCCACCACCGTCGTGTGCAACGACTGGTAGAGGTTGAACTTGGGCATCGCGATGTAGTCCTTGAAGCGCCCCTGCACCGGGCGCCAGAGCGCATGGATCGAACCCAACGCGCCGTAGCAGTCCTTCACCGACTCGACGATGACGCGCACGCCCACGAGGTCGTTGATCTCCGCGAACTCCTTGCCCCGCACGACCATCTTCTCGTAGATCGACCAGTAGTGCTTCGGCCGGCCGGTCACCTCGGCGTTGATGTGCAACTGCTCGAGGCGGGCGCGCACAGCACTCACGACCTCTTCGAGATAGCGCTCCCGCTCCCCCGCGTGCTGCAGCACCATCGCCTCGATCTCGGCGTAGCGCTTCGGGTGGAGCACCGCGAACGCGAGGTCCTCCAGTTGCCACTTGACGTCCTGGACGCCCAGCCGGTGCGCGAGCGGCGCGTAGATGTCGAGCGTCTCCTGGGCTATGCGCTTCTGCTTCGCTTCCGGCAGCGACGCGATCGTGCGCATGTTGTGCAGCCGGTCGGCGAGCTTGATCAACAGGACGCGTACGTCCTTCGCCATCGCGACGAGCATCTTGCGCATCGTCGCGGCCTGCTGCTCCTCGCGGGAGTCGAACTCGAGCCGGTCGAGTTTGGTGACGCCGTCGACGATCGAGGCGACGTCGGGGCCGAACCGGGCGACGAGATCGTCGAGCGTCACCGACGTGTCCTCGACCGCGTCGTGCAGGAGCGCGCCCGCGAGCGTGATGTCGTCGAGACCGAGATCGGACAGGATCATCGCCACGCCGAGCGGGTGCGCGATGTACGGGTCCCCGGAACGGCGCACCTGATCGCGATGGGCGTCGCGCGCGACCTCGTACGCGTCTTCGATGAGGTCGGTCTCGCGCTGATCGTCGCCGCTGCGGACCGACTCCAGGAGCGGGCGCAGCGCGCTGTCGATGTGCGGGCGCGGGTCGCGCCGGGTCGGGGCACTAGCCATAGGTCACCAGCGAGTGGACCTCGTAGCCTCCGAGCTTGTCCCGGCCGTGCAGGAAGCCGAGCTCGAGCACGAACGCGAAGCCGACGACAACACCCCCGAGCCGCTCGACGAGCGTCGCAGTCGCGACCGCGGTACCGCCGGTCGCGATCACGTCGTCGACGACGAGCACCTGCTCCCCCGGCTCGATCGCGTCGCGGTGGATCTCGAGCAGGTCGGTCCCGTACTCGAGCTCGTACTCCTGGCGCTCGATTTGCCAGGGCAGCTTGCCCGGCTTGCGCACCGGAACGAAGCCGGCGTGCAGGCCGTAGCTGACCGGCGCCGCAAACACGAAGCCGCGGGCCTCGATCCCGATGACCTTGTCGACCCGGATCCCGGCATAGGGCTCGGCCAGCGCGTCGACCGTGGCCCGGAACGCATCGGGCGCGCCGAGCAACGGGGTGATGTCCTTGAAGACGATCCCCGACCTCGGGTAGTCGACCACGTCACGCACGTGTGCTCGCAGGAATGCCTGGTCCATCAGCACTCAGCGTACCGATGATTCCTGCGGTTCCCGGTCGATGGGCCGGGCGTTTACTTTCGCTTGCGACCGCGCGGTTGGCGCGGACGGGCCTGGATCGTCGCCCGAGGAACGGCAGGCGGTCCGGGGATACCGAGCGGTTTGCGCTCGGTACCGGCGTCGGGCTCGTCGGCCACGACCGGGACACCGAGGGAAGCCGACGCCGCGGCCGCAGGCACCCGCCGGCGGCGCTCGGCGAGCGCCCGGTACTGGGGCTCGCGCTCCTTCCACCAGGCGAGGAGCGGGGCGGCAACGAAGATCGAGGAGTACGAGCCGATGAAAAGGCCGGCCGCGAGGGCGAGGGCAAAATCCTCGAGTGCGGTCGCGCCGAGGATGCCCGCGCCGACGACGAGCAGCGAGACGACGGGCAACAGCGCGACGAGCGAAGTGGAGACCGACCGCATCAGCACCGCGTTCAATGACCGGTTGACCATCTCGGAGTAGCTCGACCGGCCGGTCGCGGTCAGGGTGCGTTGGAACTCGGTGACCTTGTCGAACACGACGACGGTGTCGTACAGGGAGAATCCGAGGATCGTCAGGAACGCAGTCACGGTCGCGGGCGACACCGTGAAATGGAACAGCGCGTAGACGCCGACCGTGAAGATGATGTCGTGGATCACGGCCACGATCGCCGCGGCCGACATCTTCCACTCGAACCGGATCGCGAGGTACGCGGCCAGCACGAAGAAGAAGATGATGAGCGCCTTGAGCGCCTTCTGGCTCACCTCGTGACCCCAAGTGGGCCCGACGGTCGTAATGCTCACGTCCTGGGTCAGGTTCGTGCTCCCCGCGTATTTTGCGAGCGCGGCCGCGACGGTCTGGACCTGGCTGACCGGGAGTTTGGCGACCGCGACCGTGACCGCGTTGCCCTTGACCGTGACCACCGGTTTGTCGAGCCGGGTACCTGCGAGCGCGGCCGTGACGCCGGCGACGGTCGGCTTCACCCCCGCTTTGGCGTTGAACGTGAACGAACCGCTCGTCCCGGACGGCACGGTCACCGATGCCGCGTCGATCTTGCCGTAGTTCGCCAGCGCGTTCTGCACGATGTTGATCGGGTCGCTGATGACCCGAGCCGCGACCCTGATGGTGTCGGCTCCGCCGCCCGGAGGCGTGAGGACGCTCACGGTCGCGTCGCCGAAACCGAGGTTCTCGAGGAGGCTGCGGACGTCGGCAACCCGGGCTTTGTGGCCGGCCTTTATCTGGACGCTCCACGCGGTGCCGCCCTCGAAGTCGATGCCGAGGTTCAGCCCGCGAACACCGAACAACACCAGGCTCACGATGACGAGCGTGGAGGAGATGATCAGCCAGCGCCGGCTGTGCTTGATGAACTGGAAGTTGGTGCGCTCGTGGTAGAGGTCGGAGGGACGGTGCCGGCGGGTGACGCCGGGAATGTCGTCGGTCTCGGGCGGCGGCGCGACGACGGTCATGTCCGGACCTCGGGAACGTCGAGCCCGGCCCCGATGCCGACGCCGGCCATCCGCACGAGCGCGGGCCGGCGCGCGAGCACCGACACGAACGGCCACATGAAGCAATACGCCAGGATGAGGTCGAGCGCGGTCGAAAGGCCGAGGAAGTACGCGAAGCCCCGGACCGACGACGTCGCGAAGAGGTACAGGACAACCGCGCCGATCATCGACACGAGGTCGGCGGCGATGATCGTGCGGAACGCGCGCCGGAAGCCCGAGTCGAGGGACGAGCGCACCGTTTTCCCGGTGCGCACCTCGTCCTTCAATCTCTCGAAATAGACGACATAGCTGTCGACGGTGACACCCACCGAGACGATGATGCCGGTTACACCCGCGAGCGTGAGCGTGAGCCCTTGGTGGGCGGAGAGCCACGACACCAGCGCGAAGAATGTGAGCGCGGTGAGCCCGATGCCGGTCCAGACGACGAGGCCGAGCAGCCGGTAGAAGAAGATCATGTAGAGCGCGACCAGGATCAGCCCGATCAGGCCCGACACGATGCCGGCTTTCAGCTGGTCCTTGCCGAGCGTCGGCGACACGGACTGCGCGGTCTGCGACACGAGCTGCACCGGCAGCGAGCCGTAGCGCAACACCAGCGCGAGGTTGTGCGCCTGCTTGCTCGTAAACGAACCGCTGATCGTGATGTCCTGCCCCGTGATACCCGCGTCGATCGTCGGCGCCGACTGCACCACGCCGTCGAGCTCGATCGCGACCTGCTGGTTGACGTACGGCCGCGCGATCTTGGTGACGAAGTCGTTGTTCTTGAAGTGGACATTGACCTCCCACGCGGCCGTGGTCGAGTTCACGATCGCGGTCGCCGTACCGACGTTGCGACCCGTGAGGATGGTCGGCCCGAGGCTGTAGCACGCGGTCTTCTGCAAATCGGGCAGGATCACCGCCTTGTCGGCGGTGTCGGCCGTCACGAGCTTCCCGTTCTGGCACGACGTCGGCGCCGCGATCGCCGGGATCGTGGTGGTCGTCGCGCCCTTGACCGTCGTGCCGGTGACCGGCTTCACGGTGGTGGCGGTCCCCGCGGGTGCGGTCGTCAGCGCCGGCACAGTGGACGTGGCCGCGGCCGCGGGACGGACGGCAGAGATAGGAAGCGTGTCGATCGTGCCGACCGCGCCGGCCGCGTGACCGGTCGTGGTCGTCGCGGGCTTGGCCGTCGTGGTGGTTGCGCCGTCGATCTTGACCGTCGTGGTCGTCGCACCTTTGACGGTCGTAGTCGTCGCGCCCTTGACGGTCGTAGTCGTCGCACCTTTCACGGTGGTGGTCGTCGGTTGGTCGGCGAAGGGGATGGTGCCCTGCACCAAGCGGAACCGCAGCTCCGCGGTCTTGCCCACGAGCGAGTCGGCCTCGGTCGCGTTCTTCACGCCGGGCAGGTCGACGACGATGTTGTTGCCCTGCCTACTCACGTCGGGTTCGGCGATGCCGAGACCGTCGACCCGGTTGCGAATGATCGTGACCGCGGTGTTGAGCGTCGACAGGTCGGAACCCTTCACGGGCGCGAGCACGATCGACGTGCCGCCTTGCAGATCGAGTCCGAGCACGGGACGGCTCGAGCCGAGCACCGTGGCAATGAACGAGCCGAGGATCACGAGGACCGTCAGCACCAACAAGATGACCTTGCGCCGCACGGGTCAGTCCGCTCCGGTCTCTTCGTCGTGGGACCCACCCGGTTGCGGCGACGATTCGGGGACGATGCGCTGACCGATCGCGCCACGCGCCACGTGAATGACGGTGGCCGGCGCGATCTCGATGTCGGCGTCGGAGTCGCCGAGGCGGGTGATCCGCCCGTAGATCCCGCTCGTGGTAAGCACTTCGTCGCCCTCTTGGATCTGGGACTGCAGCTGGCGCACTGCGGCGATACGCCGTTGCTGGGGCCGCCAGAGGAGTAGGTAGATGGCGCCCACCATGAGAACGGGGAAGATCGCCACCTGCACTGGTTGCCCTTACGCCGGAGAAACGGAGATTGAAGCTACCACCGCAATTCGGGAGGATCGCGTCATGAACCGGGGACTTCGAACGACCGGCCCCGGTCCGCGGCGACGGCCTCGGCGAGCCGCCCGAGCCGCTCGGACCGCAGCATCCGCACCTGGCCGCGGTACGCGTCCCGGGAGAACGCAGCCCAGCGCTGGGCCTCGGCCTCGGCCGCGACCGCCAACGCCTCTGCGGGCTCGACCGAATCGAGGAAGCCCGCGTCGACGGCGCCGTCCGGGTCGTAGACCTTTGCCCCCACCGTGGCGTCTTGGAGATGACGGGTGGAACACCGCTCCTGGGCGAGCTCGACCGCCCAGCGGGGCAGCACCATGCCCAGCTGGGTCTCGATGAGCCCGATCCGGAACTCGCCCCGGGCTCCGATGCGGGCGTCGGCACCGAGCAACAACAGCGCGCCGGCCGCGATCGCGTGGCCCGTGCACGCGACGACCACCGGGATCTGGCACCCGTACATACGGGAGAAGAGCTCGCCGCCGTCGGTGACGAGCTTGCCTGCCGCCGCCGCGCTTTCCCGCATCACCTTGAGGTCGAATCCGCCCGACAGCATCCCCGGCGCGCCCGAGATCAGGAGCGCGCCCACCTCGGACTCGCTCGCGTCCTCCGCGCGCGAGACCGCGTCACCGAGCCCGGCGATCACGTCGGGCGAGAGTGCGTTGGCCTTGCCGTTGGCGATCATGACGTGCGCGATTCGATCGCGGACTTCGTACTGGACGAGCTCCACTGGACCTCCCTAGAACAGCTCGGGAGCCTCGCCGGGCGTGCCGGGCATACGCAAACCGATGTGGGCGAACCCGGCCGGCGTGGCGACGCGGCCTCGAGGGGTGCGCTCGATGAGCCCGCACTGCAACAGGAACGGCTCGTAGACGTCTTCGACCGTCTCCGGCGCCTCGCTCACCGAGACCGCGAGCGTGCCCAGGCCGACCGCCCGGCCGACGAACGTGCGGCACAACGCGTCGAGGATCGCCCGGTCGACCTTGTCGAGCCCGAGCTCGTCGACTTCGAACAGGGCGAGCGCGTCGCGGGCGGTGTCCACCGTGACCCGTCCGTCGGAGCGCACCTCGGTGTAGTCGCGCACCCGCTTCAACAGCCGGTTCGCGATACGCGGCGTACCGCGGGAGCGGCTCGCGATCTCGAGCGCGCCGTCGGGTTCCAGCTCGACGCCGAGGATCGTCGCGGCCCGGCGGAGGATCGCGGCCAGCTCGTCGGTGTCGTAGAAGTCGAGGCGGGCCACGAACCCGAAACGGTCGCGCAGCGGTCCCGTGATGAGCCCGGTGCGCGTCGTCGCTCCGACCAGCGTGAACCGGGGCAGGTCGAGCCGGATCGTGCGCGCACTCGGACCCTTGCCGATCACGACGTCGAAGCGGAAGTCCTCCATCGCGGGATAGAGGCTCTCCTCGACGACGCGCGGCAAACGGTGCACCTCGTCGATGAACAAAACGTCGCCGTCGTCGAGGTTCGTGAGGATGGCGGCGAGGTCGCCCGCCCGTTCGAGCGCAGGACCACTCGTGGGTGTGATGCGCGCGCCCATCTCGGTGGCGATGATCCCGGCCAGGCTCGTCTTGCCGAGCCCGGGCGGGCCCGCCAGTAGTACGTGGTCAACGGCCTGCCCGCGCTGCTTGGCCGCGGTGAGCATGATCTCGAGGTGCTCCCGCAATCGCGGTTGGCCGACGAACTCCTCGAGGTGCCGGGGCCGCAGCGTGGTCTCTTCGGCGACCTCGGCGTCGTCGGCTTCCGGGCTGAGCAGCTCCTCCCTCATCTTCCGGCCGTCATTTCTCGAGCCTTCACGGTCGGCCCGCCAGGAGACGGAGCGCCTCTCGGAGGAGATCCTCGACCGTGCCGTCGTCGCCGTCCAACTGGGCGAAGACCTCCCGAACCTCGTCGTTGCCGTACCCGAGCCCGACGAGAGCGTCGCGCACCTCGCCTCGCGCGTTCGGGACCGACGCCCCGGAGACCGTGGTGAGATCGACGTCGGGCATCGAGAGCCGGGCCTTCAGGTCCACGAGCAACCGCTGCGCGGTGCGCTTGCCCACGCCGGGGACGGCAACGAGGGAGTCGAGGTCGTCCTCGGCCAGGCAGCGGCGCAGGTTCGAGGGCGAGTGCACCGAGAGGATCGCGAGGGCCAGCTTCGGGCCGACACCGCTCGCGGTGATCAACGCCTCGAAGGTGTCGCGCTCGTCGCGGGTCGCGAAACCGAAGAGGATCAGCGCGTCGTCGCGCACGTGTTGGTGCGTGTACAAGAAGACGTTCGCAGCCGGTTCGAGCGCCGGGATCGCGTTGACCGGAACGAGCACTCGGTATCCGACGCCGGCGACCTCGACCAACACCTCGCCGGCCAGGGTCCGCTCCAAGATGGTGCCGCGCAGCGAGCCGATCACGAGGGGATACGGGCGTACATCCGGGCCCGGCCGTGGTGGCAGCACGCGAGGGCCAGCGCGTCGGCCGCGTCGGCGGGCTTGGGGATGTCGCGTAGCGACAGCAGCCGGGTGATCATCGTCTGCACCGCGAGTTTGTCGGCCCGGCCGTCGCCGGTTACCGCGAGCTTCACCTCGTTCGGGCTGTACTGCGCAACAGGAATCTGATTGCGGGCGGCGACGACGAGCGCGAGCCCACTCGCCTGGCCGACCGACATCGCGGTCCGCACGTTGTTCTGGAACAGGACCCGCTCGACCGAGAGCGCGCAGGGCCGGAGTTGCGAAACGAGCGCAGCCAGTTCGTCGGCGAGCGCGAGCAAGCGCTCGGGTAGCGGGTCGGCGGGCGACGTGCGGATCACACCGCAGGCGGTCGCGCGCAGCCGCCCCTGGTCGCGCATCACCGCGCCGTAGCCACAGCGGGAAACGCCGGGGTCGATGCCGAGGACGGGCCCGGCCGGGTCGAACACAGGTTCGATCCTAGGGGCTGACCCGCGGGCCCGCGAGGATGCCGAAACCGGTCGGGATCGCGAGCAGGAGCCGGGTCAGGAGCCGGGGTCAGGAGCCGGGCGGGTACGCGAGCGCAGCACGCGCCAGACGACGAGGAGCACGAGCGCGCCGATGCCAACCGGCAGGAGCCGCTTGGTGACAGACGGGCCCGGCCGGGCCTTTCCCGCAGTGGAACGCCGAGGCTGCGTCACCACGTAGGGCGGTGCGACGTTGCCGTCGGTCCCGGCCTCGACCCCGCCGGTCACCCCGGCGATGCTCGCCACGGCACCCTCGAGTGCCTGCTCGTACGAGTCGCCCGCGTCCGGCGTGTCGCTCTCCATGAAGTGGACCCTACCCAGATCTCGCCCGTCCCCAATCGGCGCGGCGTCGGCTCACGGTGTGGTCATCACCCTTGCTCTGCTCAGGGCAACGTCAGCCGGTGAAGATCATCGACGAAGCCGTTCATCTCCGCCTGTTTCCAGAATGTGAACCCGAGCTTCGTGATGACGTTGCTCTCGGAGCGGTTTCTCGGGTCGATCATCGCGAGCAGCTCCCCGCTCGACGACCGTTCGGTCCGCACAGAACCGAGGTCAGGCCTTCTGGAGTATCGGGACGAGCTTGTCGATCGGGACGAACGTTGCGCCCAGGAGTTTGCGGTCGACGAACGCGATCTTGCCGGCGGCGTCGATCACGAAGACAGAACGGCGCACCCCGAGCAGCGGTGCACCGACGCCGTACGCGCCGATGGCCGTCTTCTCGGTGTCGGCGAGCAGCGGGAAGGTGAAGCCCTTCTTCTCCGCCCACTTCTCGTGACTGGCGACGTCTTGCGGCGAGATGCCGAGCAGCACTGCGCCGGTCGCGTCGAGGTCGCTCAAGTTGTCGCGGTACGAGCACATCTGACGCGTGCACCCCGGCGTGTTGTCGCCCGGGTAGAACGCCAGCACGACCTTGCGGCCGCGGTACTCCGACAGCGTGTAGTCGCGCTTCTCACCGTTCTCGGTCCCGGGCAACGTGAAGTCCGGGGCGTCCTGTCCTACCTCGATCATGATTTGGCCTCGATCATGGTGATGAACTTCCGGGACCCTTTACGGATGCCACGTCCGTTCGGTTCAGCCGACCCTAACGGTTGTTCAGGACGACACGGCCTCGAGCACCGCGTCCGGGATGTCGAAGTTCGCGTAGACGGCCTCGGTGTCGTCGTGCTCCTCGAGCACGTCCATGAGCCGCAGGACCGTTTTGGCCTGGCTCTCCTGACTCAGCTCCACCACAGTGGTGGGGATCATCGTGAGGTCGCCGGACTTCACCTTGAATCCCGCGTCTTCGATCGCGGTGCGCACGGCATGGAGCTCGGTCGGCGGCGTGGTGACGTGCCACGTATCGCCCCCGTCGGAAACGTCCTCGGCGCCGGCTTCGGCCGCCACGAGCATCAGCTCGTCTTCGTCGGCCGCCTTGTCGACCTCGATCACTCCCCTGCGCTCGAACTGCCACGAGACCGCGCCCGGCTCCGCGAACGAGCCCCCGTTGCGGCTGAAGAGGTTCTTGATCTCGGCCGACGTGCGGTTGCGGTTGTCGGTGAGCGCCTGCACGATCACCGCGACCCCCCCGGGCGCGTATCCCTCGTAGGTGACCGACTCGTAGGTGACGCCCTCTTCCTCACCGGTCCCCCGGCGGATGGCCCGCTGGATCGTGTCGACCGGCAGCGACGAGTCGCGCGCCTTTTGCACCATCGAACGCAGCGTCGCGTTCGTGGCGGGATCGCCGCCACCGGAACGGGCCGCAACCTCGATCTGGCGGATCAGTACTGCGAAGAGCTTGCCCCGGGCCGCGTCGGCCGCACCCTTTTTGTGCTTGATCGAATGCCATTTGGAGTGACCGGACATCAGGACACCTCATTCACGAAGAGTTGGTGGAGACGGAGATCGCCGGAGAGCTCAGGATGGAACGTTGCGAACCAGATGCCGTGCGCGCGTCCCAACACGGGTACACCATCGCACTCGGCGAGGACCTCGACGTCGGTGCCGACCCGCTCGACCACCGGCGCGCGGATGAACACGCCGGGGAAGTCGCCGTCGGCGAGACCGCGTACGGCGAGTGGCGTCTCGAACGACTCCCGCTGGCGGCCGTAACCGTTCCGACGCACGGTGACGTCGAGCACGGCCAGCGGTTGCTGATCGGCGCGGCCGTCGACGACCTCGGTCGCGCACACGATCAGGCCCGCGCACGTGGCGAACGTGGGTAACCCATCGACCAGGCGCGCGTGCAACGGTTCGCGCAGCTCCGAGGAGTCGAGCAGCTTGTCGATCGTGGTCGACTCCCCGCCGGGCATGACGATCGCGTCGACACCGGCGAGGTGCTCGGGTCGTTTGACGAGCACCGCGTCGGCGCCGAGTGCGTGGAGTGCTTCAGCGTGTTCGCGGAACGCGCCTTGCAGCGCGAGGACCCCGATCTTCACCTGGCGGCCTCCGCATCACGGCGCTCACCAGCCTCGCTCGGCCAGCTTCACGTCGAGCGTGCCGATCTCCTCGCCGCGCATCGCCTCGCCGAGCCCGCGCGAGACCTTGGCGACGATGTCGGCGTCCTCGTAGTGGGTGGTGGCCTCGACGATCGCCCGAGCGCGCTTCGAAGGGTCGCTCGACTTGAAGATTCCGCTGCCGACGAACACTGACTGCGCACCCAGCTGCATCACGAGCGCGGCGTCGGCCGGCGTTGCGATGCCGCCCGCGCAGAACAACGGGACCGGAAGCTCACCACGTACCGCGAGCTCTTCGACGAGCTCGACCGGCGCCCGCAGCTCCTTCGCCCACGCGTAGCGCTCCTCGGGCGGGCCGGCCTTGATCCGGCCTATGTCGCCGAGGATCGAACGGAGGTGGCGGACCGCCTCCACGATGTTGCCGGTGCCCGCCTCGCCCTTGCTGCGGATCAGACACGCGCCCTCGCCGATGCGCCGGAGCGCTTCGCCGAGGTTCGTCGCGCCGCAGACGAAGGGAACCGTGAACTGCCACTTGTCGACGTGGTTCGCCTCGTCGGCCGGGGTCAGCACCTCGGACTCGTCGACGTAGTCGACCCCGAGGGCCTGCAGCACCTGGGCCTCGGCGAAGTGGCCGATCCGGCACTTCGCCATCACCGGCACGGTGACAGCCTTCTGAATGCCTTCGATCATCGACGGGTCGCTCATGCGGGCGACGCCGCCGTCGCGCCGGATGTCGGAGGGGACGCGTTCGAGCGCCATCACCGCGACCGCGCCTGCGTCCTCGGCGACCTTCGCCTGCTCGGCGTCGACGACGTCCATGATGACGCCGCCCCGCAGCATCTCGGCGAGACCGCGTTTGACCCGGGCGGTGCCGGTGATGCGTTCGCCTGCTGGGGTCTCGTTTGCCATGAAACCGAGTCTAGAACCTCGGGTCGCGGGCCCGGCTATGGAGTTTTCGTGAGCGAGTAGCCGGTATCGGCCAGCTCGACCCAGGTCTGGCCGGGTGTCAGCGCCATCGAGTTCCCGGTGCCGTCGAGCAGCTGCGCGGGGTGGGCCTTGTCGGGCCGCGACCACGAGCCGAGGACCTCCTTGCCCGCGGTGAAGACCACCGCGGTGCCGTGGCCGGTGATCTCGGCTTCGGCACCCTCGTTCCCGTGCCGCGGGTCGCCGCCCACGTAGGGGACGAACATCACCACGACGTTCTTCGGCGCGAACTGCACGCCCGACGCGACGTCTTCCGGGCTCCCGAAGATCGATCGCTTCCAGGACGCGCTGGCGGCGTCCCAGTCCCAGGTGATCGCGAAGCCGTTGAGGAAACCGACTCGCAGCGACGACGTCACCGTCCCTGTCACCGCGGCGGCGGCCGGGCGATAGGTGAACAGCGCCGGCGGCGGTACGAGAGGTCCGCACTTGCTGTACATGAAGTTGACGCGGGCGTACAGGTTCCACGGCGCCCGGCGCGAATGGTCACGGAACATCAACGGACCGGAGCGGGTCTCGTCGAGCTGCACGACGGGCGCGGTGTTGATCGACGCGATCGCGTGCGGCGCGCCGCCGGAGTAGGCGAAGATCCCGCGGATCGGCCACACGAGGCTCTGGTCGGTCTTGCGCACCGACCGGACGGGACCGACCCGATCGGGATCGTGGGAGTTGAAGATGGCCGCGAGCCGGGTGATCCCACCCTCGACGACCTCTTCGTATACGACGTCGGCCTGCTCGACGCCGTACTTCGGATGACCGGCCTTGGTGTTGTCGATCTTCACCGTGATCGCACACCGTTTCAACGACGCGCCGGTGGGGTCGGGCAGCCCGGTGAGCGGCGCGACCGGCGCTGCTTGCGCTTTGGCCTTCGCGGCGGCGGCCGCCTTGCCGCTACGACCGCAGCCCGCGAACACGAGGACGACCGCGAGGGTGCCTACGAGCGCGGCGGAGGTCTTGGAGAGAACACGCATGGTTCTAGCTTCGCGTCACATCTGCTCGAGCGCGTGGATCCGGTCGTCGAGCGGCGGGTGCGTGTCAAACAGGTGGTTCCACTTGGTGTCACCCTTGTTCGACTTCTTGTCGAGGGGCTCCTCGATCCAGAGGTGCGCGGTCGCCTTCGACGCGAAGTGCGTGACCGTGTGGTCGCCCTTCAGCTTCTCGAGCGCGGAGATGAGACCGGGTGGATACCGCGTGAGCTGCACGCCCGACGCGTCGGCGAGATACTCCCGATTGCGGCTCACGGCCATCTGCATGAGCGCGGCGATGATCGGGGCGAAGATCAACAGCACGAAGCCCAGGACTGCGAACACGATGCCGAGCGGGTTGTTGCTGTTCTCGTTGTCGCGACCGGCCCGCCCACCCGTCCAGAACATGATCCTCAAGAAGTAGTCGGAGATCAGCGCAATGATCCCGACCATCGTGACCGCGAGCGTCATCACGAGCACGTCGTAGTTGCGGATGTGACTCAGCTCGTGGGCCAGTACGCCTTCGAGCTCGACGCGGTTCATCGTGTCGAGGAGCCCGGTGGTGACCGCGACCGCCGCGTGCTTCGGGTTGCGGCCGGTCGAGAACGCGTTCGGGGCCGGGTCGTCGACGATATAGAGCCGCGGCTTCGGGAGGCCGCTCGCGATGCACAGCCCCTCGACAAGGTTGTGGAAGCGCGCGTACTGCTGCGGGTCAGCGGGAACCGCGTGTGCCATCTTCAACGCGACCTTGTCGCTGTTGAAGTACGAGAAGAACGACGACGCGCCCACGATGATCGCGACGATGATCAGGCCGACCACGCCGCCGCGCAGGAAGAAGTCGACCGCGAGCCCGACCGCCGAGAGCAGCAGCACGAACAAGAAGATGAGCAGGACCGTCTTGCGCTTGTTCGCAGAGATCTGTTCGTACACCAATCGCCTCGAGACAAGTTGCCGAGACGTATCGCCTCAGCGCGGAACCACCGTCAGAACCGGGGTCAGAACTGTGATCAGAACTGGACCTTGGGCACCTCGGCCGAACCCTGCTCCGCCTCGAAGAACTCGCGCTTGGAGAAGTTGAACATCCCGGCCACGATGACGGTCGGGAAGGTCTGGATCTTGGTGTTGTACTTCTGCACGCTGTCGTTGTAAAACTGCCGCGCGTAGGAAATGCGGTCCTCGGTCGAGGTCAACTCCTCCTGCAGGCTGAGGAAGTTCTGGTTCGCCTTCAGGTCGGGGTAGCTCTCCGACAACGCAAACAACTGGCGCAGCGTTCCGGTCAGCGCGTTCTCGGCCTGGGCCTGCTGCTCGGGTCCGGCCTTTTGCGCGGCGACGGCATTGGTACGGGCCGCGGTGACGGCTTCGAGGGTGCCGCTCTCGTGCGCGGCGTAGCCCTTGACCGTCTCGACCAGGTTCGGGATGAGATCGTGGCGGCGCTGCAGCTGCACGCTGATCTGTGACCACGCCGAGTCGACGCGGTTGCGCAGGCGGACGGCGCCGTTGAAGGCGAAGACGAAGAACAGGATCGCCACGACGATGACGACCAGGATGATGATGACTATTGCCACCGGAAGACCTCCCAGAGGGGTAGAGGGTCATTGTACGGAGCGGCCGCACCGAAGGCGGTCACCCGGCTCGGACCGGCTTGGACCGAGTCAGCCGGCGGGGACGAGGGCGCGGGCGTAGAGCTCCAGGTAGCGCTCGGCCAGGCGGCGCATCGAGAATTGCTCGGCCCGTTCGTGGCCCGAAGCGACGAGCCGGGAACGCAGTGCCTGGTCGTCGAGGAGGCGCCGGAGCGTGTGACGGAGCGCGTTGGCATCGCCGGGCGGAACGAGCAGCGCGTCCTGGTCGGGCCGGGCGACGTTTTGATAGCCCTCGATCGCCGAGGCGACGATCGCCGATCCCGCCGCCATCGCCTCGAGCAACACCACGCCGAAGGACTCGCCCCGCAGTGACGGCGCGCAGAACACCGTCGCGCCCCGGAGCAGCGCGTTGCGGGTCGCGTCGGTCACGGTTCCGAACCACTCGACGTCACCCGTTGCCGTACGCCGTAATTCCTCGGTCTGCGGGCCTACCCCCACCACCTGGAGTCGCGCGTCGCGATCGATTCCCGTCCACGCGTCGAGGAGCACCTCGAGGCCCTTGCGAGGTTCGTGACGCCCGATGAACACCACGGTCGGGAGCGGCGCGGGCGCGGGTTCCGTCGACGCGATCCGCTCAATCTCGATCCCGTTCCACAGCACGTGGTACTGCGCGCCGGTCCAGTTGCCCTCCGCCGTCTCGCGTGCCGACTCCGAGACCGCGACCCGGAACGTCAGGCGCATCATGAGCGATCGCAGCGCGGGCCGGAGCCATTGGTACGGCACCTCCCCCGCCGCGTGGAACGTGCCGACCATCGGGCCGTTGAAGCCGATCAACGCGCTCACGGTCGGACCGGGGACGATCGGTTCGTGGAGATGCACGACGTCGGGCTCCAACGTGCGCAGCGCTTCGGCCGTACGGCGCGCGGTCGCGCGTCCCGGTGAGATCGGTGCGATCGATCCGTTCGACTCCCACTCGACGGTCGGGCCGACGCTCACAATCGTCGCGTCGGGCGGCGGACCGTCGCACGGAGCGACGATGCGCACGTCGACGTCGAGTTGGCGCAACTCGCGCGCGAGTCCGAGCACCTGACCCTGTACGCCACCGGGACGCGACATCGAGTACGGACAGATCATCGCGACCTTCATCGCCGCCAGGCTCTCCTACTCACGGTCGCTCGGCCAGTTGGCCTGCAGCAGATGCCACTGCTGGGGCGCGGCGCGGATCAACCCTTCGAACTCGTCCGCGACGCTCTGTGTGATCCGGGAGATGTCGTCGCGCAGCCCGCGACCACCCCGCTCGACCGGCAGCGGAGGGTGCACCACACCGTGATGGCCGCGCCCCGGCTCGAAGTACACCGCGACCGGCAACAACACTGCCCCCGTGCGCAGGGCGAGCGTCGCAGGCCCGGCCGGGAGCGTCGTGCGTTCACCGAAGAACTCGACCTCGACTCCGTCGCCGCTCAGGTCGCGATCACTCAGGAGGCAGACGATGCGGTTGTCGCGCAGGGCCCGCAGGACGATGCGGGAGACGTCGGGTCCGATCGGCACCACCTCGAGACCGATGGCCTCGCGCTGGCGAGCGAACCACTCGAGGAGCTCCGGCGGCTGCAGCGGCTCCACGACCGCCAACATGCGGTGACCCTGCGCCGCCATCCAGGCGGCCGCCCATTCCCATCCGCCGAGATGCGGCAACGCGAGCACGACACCCTTGCCCGCGGCGAGCCCGTCGATGACGTGCTCGAACCCCTCGATGGTGAAGTTGGGCACGACCGCGCCGTGCTTCACCTCCGCCGGGAGCCGGAAGATCTCGAGCCAGTACCGGCCGTACCACTCGAAGACGGTGTCGACCGCGCCCGGATCCGTCGTTCCGGTGACACGCCGCTGATGCCGGGCACACATCTTGCGGTTCCCGGTCTGCGGCCAGCCGCCGACCCGGCCCGCGACCCGGCCCAGACCGGGTACCCACGGTGTCGGCACGAGTTGGGCGACGCGAGCCGCGCCGCGGTACGCGTACGTCGTCAACTGATCTCGTATCCCGGGCACGGAGGCGCTAGGGCCGGGCGCCGCGCCGTTCGGAGCGAGGACGCGAACGCGGGCGCTGGCCTTCGACGCGACGCGCCGCCCACCACGAACGAAGGGCGGTCGTGTCCGGAGCGGTCGTGCCCTGCGAGCTCGCGTCGTGATCGCCACCGCGCGGATGTACTGGCACAGCCTGCGGAGGACGGGCGGCGAGGCGGTAGACGTGCACGAACCGTTGCACCGCAGTGAATCCGGTCAGTGCGAGCATCAGCCAGAGCATGGGGACGAGCACCGGGAACGCCAACGCGATGCCGAGCAGGACGAACCGCTCGGCCCGTTCCATCAGGCCGCCGCGGGCGTCGAGCCCGAGGGACTCGGCCCGGGCTCGCTCGTAGGAGATGAGCATCGAGCAGGCCGCGACCGCAAACGCGAGGATCGGCAGGTACGCCGAGTCGTGCGCGAGGTGCCAGGCGACGCCACCGAACAACAGCGCGTCCGAAGCCCGGTCGGTGACCGAGTCGAAGAAGGCACCGCGCGGGCTCGCCTGACCGCTGCCGCGCGCGATCGAGCCGTCGAGGAGGTCGCTCACGCCGGCCACGGTGAGGGCGACGACCGCCCAGATGAAGTGCCCGGAACCGATCAGCACGGCGGTGGCGACCGAGCACGCCAGGCCGAAGACCGTCAGTGCGTCGGCGGTGATGCCGAGGCGGCGCAGGCCGTCGCCGATGGGGCCGAGACCCTGCTCGACGCCCTTGCGCCAGCGCCGGTCGAGCATGCGTGCTCCTCAGGAATGCCGCGCTCGCGTTCGCGAGCAGTCCGCACACGGTACCAAACGCCCACGGCCACTCCGGGCTTCTCGACCCTGCCCGTCCCTGGTGCTGATCGGTGCGCGTTCGTACAATCGCCTCACCAGGGAGCCACGCCGAGGAGGTCATCGGTGAAGACGTTTCCGACCGAGAACATCCGCAATGTCGCCCTCGTCGGCCACGGTGGCGCCGGGAAGACCTCGCTGGCCGAAGCACTGCTCTTCAACGCGGGGGCGATCGTCCGCCTCGGGCGGGTCGAGGACGGCTCGACCGTCTGCGACTTCGACCCCGAGGAACAGCGCCGCACCATCTCCGTCTCCCTCGCACTCGCACCGTTCGAGCTCGACGAGCACAAGGTGAACCTCCTCGACGCTCCCGGGTACGCCGACTTCGTCGGCGACGTCGCCGCCGCGATCCAGGCCGCCGATCTCGCGCTGTTCGTCGTCTCCGCGGTCGAGGGTGTCGAGGTGCAGACCGAGATCGCGTGGAAGCTCGCCGAGCAACAGGGTCTCCCGCGAGCGATCTTCGTCAACAAGCTCGACCGCGAGCGCGCGTCGTTCGCGCGTACGCTCGACGAGCTGAAGGCCAAGTTCGGCGCGGGCGTCGCGCCGCTGCAACTCCCCCTCGGCGAAGAAGTGAACCTCACGGGGGTGATCGATCTCCTGAACGACGTCGCGGTCACGTACGCAGCCGGAGTGGCGAAGGGCAGCGAAGGACCCGTCCCCGACGAGCTCGCCTCGGAGGAGCACGCGGTGCACGATGCGCTCGTCGAAGGCATCGTCGTCGGCGACGACGATCTGATGGAGCGCTACCTCGGCGACGAGACGATCGGAATCGACGAGCTCGCACGCGCGCTCGCCGCCGGCGTCGCATCGGCCACCGTCTTCCCCGTGCTCTGCGGGAGTGCCACCAAGCTCGTCGGCGTCGATCGTCTCGCGAAATTCCTCGTCGAGGAGGCGCCCGCCCCCGGGCTCGACGGGGAGCAACCGGGCGCGCTCGTGTTCAAGACGTTCGTCGATCCGTACGTCGGTCACGTGAACCTCTTCAAAGTGCTGCAGGGAACGGTGCGGCACGACGACGTGTTGACGAACGTGCGTTCCAAAGCCGACGAACGCATGCACCAGCTGTTCTCGATGCGAGGCAAGGAACAGGACACCGTCAGCGAGGTCCCGGCGGGCGACATCGCCGCCGTCGCCAAGCTCATCCACACCGCCACCGGCGACGTGCTTTGTGCCAAAGGCGCCTCCGTGCTCGTCGACGTGCTGCCCGCGCCCGAGCCCGTGCTCGCAGTGGCGATCCACGCCAAGAGCAAAGCCGACGAGGACAAGCTCGCCAACGCGTTGCACCGGCTCCAAGAGGAAGATCCGGTCCTCCGCATCGAGCGCAACGCGGAGACGCATCAGACTGTGCTCCGGGGCATGGGCGAGACCCACCTGTCGATCGCGACCGAGAAGCTGGCCCGCAAGTTCGGGGTCGAGGTCGAGACGGACGACGTGCACGTCGCGTACCGCGAGACGATCAGCGGTACCGCCGAGGCCGAAGGTCGACTGAAGAAGCAGAGTGGCGGGCACGGTCAGTTCGCGGTCGCGGCCCTCCGCGTCGAACCCACGGAACGCGGGGCGGGCGAACAGTTCGTCGACGCGATCGTCGGTGGTGTGATCCCCCGCAACTTCATCCCTGCGGTCGAAAAGGGCGTGGTCGAGACCGAGGAGCACGGCGGCGCGCTCGGTTTCCCCGTCGTCGACGTCCGGGTCACGTGCTTCGATGGCAAACACCACCCCGTCGACAGTTCCGAGATGGCGTTCAAGACCGCGGCCGCGATGGGTCTGCGCGACGCACTTGCGCACGCGGGACCGGTGCTGCTCGAGCCGATCAGCGAGCTCGTCGTGATCGTGCCCGAGGTGAGTCAGGGCGACATCATGGGCGACCTGAACGCGAAGCGGGGGCGGATCCAGGGATCGGCATCACTCGGGGGCGGCGAGGTGGAGATCACCGCGCACGTTCCGACGTCAGAGGTGCTGCGGTACGCGATCGACCTGCGTTCGATGACCGGTGGCCGGGGCCGATTCACCGTCACGCAGTCGCACTACGACGCCGTCCCCGCGCACCTCGTCGAGAAGATCACCGGCAAACCCCCCGAACCGGCGTGAGCGCGGCTCAATGCGACGCGCGGGCTCAGGTGGTTCGGACTGGGTGCGAGTCAGCGGGGGTATTGGGTCCAGTCCTCGGGGTTGTTCTCGGTGTACTCGCCGAGCACACGGCCGTCGACCGCGTCGAGCTCGACGAGGCCCCGGACGCTGGGTGGATCGTCGGCGCTGTAGACGAGGATGCGCCACGCCGGCCGGGAGCGCAGGCCGCGCCACCCGAGTTGCGCCGACGCGTGCCCGACGGGGAAACCGACCGTGCGACTCGCCACCGCGAGCGCTTCGGTCTGGTCGATCTTCAGCGACCAGCCGGCGATGAAGTGGTAGGCCGCGATCGCGGCGAGCAGCACTGCACCGAAGACGAGCCCGGCGTTCGCGCTCGCGATCGCCGCCCACAGCACGAGCGCGGCGATCACGAGATAGATCGTTCCTGCGATGCGCCGGCGCTTGATGTCGGGGAAGACGTACGGACCGACGTAGGCGGTGACGTCGAGATCCTCGGGAAGCTGGTCGCCTCGGGGCTGATCTTCGGGCTCTTCGTCGCTCACGCTGTCTTCGGTCAAGGCGCCAGACGCTACCCGGGCCAGACGGCGCGCAGCTTCTCGTAGCCGGTGCGCAGGCTCTCGGGCAGCACCCGGGCCTCGGCGATCGACGTCATGAAGTTGGTGTCGCCGGCCCAGCGCGCCAACAGATGCACGTGGAGGTGACCGGGGACACCGGCCCCCGCGGCCCTCCCGAGATTCGCGCCGGTGTTCACCCCGTCCGGGCTGTACGCGGTCCTGATCGCGCGCAGCGCCCGGACCTGCGCCCGGGCGATTGCGACGTTCTCGTCGTCGGTCAGGTCGTCGAACGCGGGTTCGTGACGTACGGGCGCGACCATCAGGTGCCCTGAACCGTACGGATACAGGTTCATCACGGTGATGGTGTCGGGCGTGCGTTCGAGCACGAGCGCCTCGGCATCGTCGGTCGCGTCGACGAGGTTGCAGAGCACGCACCCGACCTTCTCCCGTTCCGCGTCGGCACTCGAGACGTACGCGGAACGCCAATCCGCCCACAGTCGTTCGAGGCCCACGGACGCGCTACCGGTGCTCGAGGACTTCGGCCGCCAACCGTTCGACGAAGTCGTCAACCCGCACGTCGCGCTCGGGATCGTTGCTGCCGCGCCCGTTCACGCCGACGGTGCCGTTCTCGACGTCGCTGTCGCCGATCACGAGGATGTAGGGCACCTTGTCGGTCTTGGCCTTGCGGATGCGCGAACCGAGGCTGCCCGCGGATCCGTCGATCATCTCGGCCCGGAACCCTTCGGCCTTGAACCGATCGAGGATCCGGGAGCCGTACGGATCGTGGCGGTCGCTCACCGGCAACAAGGTCACCTGCACGGGAGCGAGCCAGGCCGGGAACGCGCCCGCGTAGTGCTCGAGCAGGATCGCGAAGAAGCGCTCGATCGTGCCGAACAACGCTCGGTGAATCATGATCGGCTGGTGGCGTTCGTTGTCGGCGCCCGTGTACTGCATCTCGAAGCGCTGCGGGAGCTGGAAGTCGACCTGGATCGTCGACATCTGCCAGGTGCGGCCGATCGCGTCCTTGGCCTGCACGCTGATCTTCGGTCCGTAGAACGCGCCGCCCCCTTCGTCGAGCACGAGATCGAGATCCTTGCTCGACGCCACCGCCCGCAACGCTTCGGTCGCTTCTTCCCACTCGTCGTCGCGGCCGACCGCCTTGCCCTCGGGCTTGGTCGAGAGCTCCAGGTAGAAGTCGGTGAGCCCGTAGTCGCGCAACACGTCGAGCACGAAATCGAGCAGCGACGAGAGCTCGCCGGCCATCTGCTCCTTGGTGCAGAAGATGTGCGCGTCGTCCTGGGTCATGCCCCGGACACGCGTGAGGCCGTGGACGACGCCCGACTTCTCGTAGCGATACACCGTCCCGAACTCGAACATCCGCAGCGGTAGCTCGCGGTACGAGCGCGTGCGGTGCTTGAAGATCAAGATGTGGAACGGGCAGTTCATCGGCTTGAGGTAGTAGTTCGTCCCCTCGCCGTCCTGACCGCCTTCGTCGAGGTGCAACGGAGGAAACATCGCCTCCGCGAACCAGTCGAGATGGCCCGAGATCTCGAACAGCTTCGACTTCGTGATGTGGGGCGAGTTCACGAACTCATAGCCCGCGCGCTCGTGCCGCTCGCGCGAGTACTCCTCCATGATGCGCCGCACCCGTGCGCCCTTGGGATGGAACACCGCGAGCCCGGAACCGATCTCCTCCGGGAACGAGAAGAGGTCGAGCTCGACGCCGAGTTTGCGGTGGTCGCGCCGCTCGGCCTCCGCGAGTCGGTGCAGGTACTCGGCGAGCGCAGACTTCGACTCCCACGCGGTGCCGTAGATGCGCTGCAGCATCGGGCCCTTCTCGTTGCCGCGCCAGTACGCCCCCGCGACCTTTTGCAGCTTGAAGACGCCGAGCTTGCCGGTGGAAGGAACGTGCGGACCACGGCAGAGATCGGTAAACGCGATCTCACCTTCGGTTCCGTGCGTGGTCGACAGGTTTCGGTACACCGACACGCCGGTGCCGTCGCTGCCGGCCTCGCCCGCGTCCTCGGCATCGGCGGCGCCGCCCCGCACCTTCTCGATGATCTCTTGCTTGTAAGGCTGATCGGCGAAGACCGCGAGCGCGTCGTCGTAGCTCAACTCGGTGCGTTCGAAACGCTGGTTCGCCTTCACGATCGCGCGCATCTCGGCTTCGATCCGACCGAGGTCGTCGTCGCTGAACGTCGCGCCGTTCGGCAGGTCGAAGTCGTAGTAGAAGCCGTCGGCGATGGCCGGCCCGATCGCGACCTTGGCGCCCGGGAACAACCGGGTGACGGCTTCCGCCATCACGTGCGCGGTCGAGTGCCGCAGCACCTCACGACCCTCGTCGGAGTCGGGCACGACCAGTTCCAGCGCGACGTCGTGATCGAGCGGTCGGGTCAGGTCGATCCACTCACCGTCGGCGCGCGCCGCGATCGCAGCCTTGGCGAGGCCCTTCCCGATCGACGCGGCAACATCGGCCGGCGTGGTTCCCAACGCGTACTCCCGGATCGAACCGTCGGGCAGCTTGACCACGATCTGTTCGCTCATGGTGTCTCTATCGTCGGAATCGGCCGCGTCTCGAAAGGACGTCTCGAACGGCTCGAGGTTACCAACGGCCGGATCGCGACCCGGACCGTTTTTCGCCGCGAGACGGGGCAGTCGAAACCGGCTCAGCGGGCGACGGGACGATCGAGATCGACGCCGAGCAACCGGCCGAGCTCGCCCAGCACGGTTCGCGCGGTCGGGTCGTCGCCACCGGAGAGGATCGCGCTGGCCAGGTCGTCGAGCGCGTCGAGCGCGTGAGGCGAGTCGAGGTCGTCGTCGATCGCATCTCGCACGCGCTTGGCATACGACTGGGGATCGGGACCCGAGGTGCGACCCGCCGCCGCGAGGAGACGATGCAGCAACGCCGATCCCTCTTCGAGATCGGTGTCGTACCACTCGAAACCGTGCCGGTAGTGGTGGCGCATCAACGCGAGCCGGATCGCGCGCGGGTCGGCCGTCTTCAACAACTGATCGACGAAGACGAGGTTGCCGAGAGACTTCGACATCTTCTCGCCCTCGTAGTTGACCATCGCCGAGTGCAGCCAGTGGGTGACGAACGGCTTGCCCGTGAGGCTCTCGCTCTGCGCGATCTCGCATTCGTGATGCGGGAAGATGAGATCGGTGCCCCCGCCGTGCAGGTCGATCGTGGGGCCGTGCTCGTGCATCGACATCGCCGAACACTCGATGTGCCACCCGGGCCGGCCGACACCGAACGGGGCGCGCCACGCGGGCTCGTCCGCGAGCGACGGCTGCCACAGCACGAAATCGAGCGGACGCCGCCGGTGCGGATCGTCGGGGTTGCCGCCCCGCGCCCGGGCCAAGCGCACCATCTGTTCTTCGGAGTAGTGCGACAGCTCGCCGTAGCGGGGAAAGGTCGACACGTCGAAGTACGCGGTGCCGTGCGTCAGGTACGCGTTGCCCGACTCGAGGAGTTGGCCGACGAGCTCGATGATGAGATCGATCGACTCCGTCGCGCGGGGTTCGGCCGCGGGCTTGCGCATCTCGAGTGCGTCCATGTCGCTGTGGAAGCGCGCCATCTCCGCTTCCGCGAGCTCGAGGTAGGGCACGCCGAGCTCGCGGGCCTTGGGAAGGATCGAATCGTCGACGTCGGTGATGTTGCGGACGTAGCTGACCTCGTGGCCGAGCTCCTCCAGGCGGCGGATGAGCAGGTCGTAGGTGAGATAAGTCGCCGCGTGACCGAGATGCGTCGAGTCGTAGGGCGTTATCCCACAGACGTACATGCGCACGGTCGGCGGCGGATCGAACGGCACGACCGCGCGCCGAGCGGTGTCATAGAGGCGCAGGCTCACGGCCGAACCCTACTTCCCGCATCCACAGGCTCAGGTCCGCCGGCGCCCGATTCACGTTCGAAGCGCGTCACGCTCAAACAGACGTGAGCCGGAGGCTCGCCCGCATCTTGTGGCGGATGTTCACCGTCAACAAGACGGCGGCGAACGTCTCCATTCCTACGGCGTTGCGCAACGAGCCGCCGTCGAGCGGGCGCAGCCGCGGGATACTGCTCGTGATCTCCATGACCGTGGTCTTGGCGTCGTCGTCGTCACCGAGCACGATCACGTCACTCGACATCTCGTGATCGATCTCACCGAACTCCGCGGCCGGCACCAGATGGAACGCGGTGCACACCCGTGACCGCCACAGCAACGCCTGGATCTCGGCCGCGACCGAGCCATGCGGCGGGAGCACTGCGTTGAACTCGTTGCCGTGCTTCACGAGATTGTTCGCCATCGAGACGACGATCTTCCCCGCGAGCCGGTCGGCGTGCTCTTGGACGGTGGGAATCGCGGACTCCGCGTGCACGGCCAGGATCACGACCGGCGCGTCACACGCCCACGCGTTGTCGCACGCGATGAGCCGGCCGGAGACCCGGTCGCCCCATTCCTTTTCCAGCTCGCCGACCGCGGTACGAGCCTTGTCGACCGCCCGTGAACCGAACAGCACCTCGTGCCCCACACTTGCGAGCCGAGCCGCCAGACCGGCGCCTGCCGGCCCGGTCGCCCCCAATATCCCGATACGCATCCGGAGAGACTAGACGGGAGGAAGTGCACCTCCCTGGGGATCAGGTGATCAGCCGATGCACTCGGCGCCGAAGAGGATGCGCAGCTCCGCGAACAGGCCGTTACGGGCCTCGCAGCGGAACTCGTCGCCGAGCCGCAGGTCGGTCTCCTTGTCGGGGCCGATGAGCGTGAGCAGCACCGGGCTGTCGCCCGGATTCGCGGCGAGGAGCTCGCGCAGCTTCTGGACGCGGTCGTCGTTCAGCACCCCGGCCTTGATCCGGAGCTTGAGCGGCGCCCCCGCGTCGGCGTGCACCTCGGGCCGGGTGATGTCCATCGCCATCAGCTTCGGCGTGTCGTCGCGCCCGTCGACGCGGCCGCGGATCGTCACGATCGCGTCGGAGGCGAGCAACTCGCCGTAGGTGAGCATCGTCTTCGGGAACACCATGACCTCGATCGAGGCTGCGAGGTCCTCGAGCACGAACGTGGCCATGAGGTCGCCCCGCTTGGTGTACTTGCGCTGCAGCGCGGTGACGACACCCGCGACCGTCTTCATCGAGCCGTCTTCCATCTCGCTCAAGTCGGCGATCGTGCACTCGGTCAATCTCCGCAACGCGGCCTCAACGCCCATGAGTGGGTGATCGCTCACATAGAGGCCGAGCATGTCCTTCTCCGCGCGCAGACGCTCGGCCTTGTCGAACTCGACGTCGGGGATCGCGAGCCGGTCATCGAACACAGACGAGTGGTCGGCGTCGCCGCCGAGATCGAACAGGCTCATCGTTCCCGCGTCGCGCTCGCGACGCCGGCGCAGCGCGGCGTCGACCGCGGCCTCGAACACGTTGAGGAGGCCCTTGCGGGGGTGACCGAGGGAGTCGAACCCGCCCCCGTTGATGAGCGACTCGATCGTGCGCTTGTTGAGCACGTTCGCGTCGACCCGATCACAAAAATCGTGGAAGTCGGCGAACGGTCCACCCTGTTCGCGCGCTTCGATCAACAACGCCGACACACCCTCGCCGACGTTGCGCACCGCCGACAGCCCGAACCGGATCGCGTGCCCCTCGCACGAGAAGTCGCTGAACGACGCGTTCACGTCGGGCACGAGAACGGGGATGTCGAGCTGGCGGCACTCGCCGAGATAGACCGCGGCCTTGTCGAGGTTGGTCTTCACGCTCGTGAGGAGCGCGGCGAAGTACGCCACCGGATAGTTCGCCTTGAGCCACGCGGTCTGGTAGGTGACGAGGCCGTAACCGACGCTGTGGGATTTGTTGAACGAGTAGTCGGCGAACGGCTCGATCGTCGTGAAGTACGCCTCCGCGAACTCCTTCGTGTGCCCGTTGCGCACACAGCCCTCGACGAACTTCGAGCGCTCTTTCGCGATGAGCTCGCGGATCTTCTTGCCGGTGGCCTTGCGGAGGTTGTCGGCTTCCTCGAGTGAGTAGCCCGCGAGTTTCTGGGACACTCGCATGAGCTGCTCTTGGTAGATCATCAGCCCGAAGGTCGGGCCGAGGATCTCTTCGAGGTCGGGATGGTCGAAGGTGACGGCCCGACGGCCGTTCTTGCGCTCCGCGTACTCGGTGTGCCAGTTCTGCGCCATTGGGCCCGGGCGGTACAGCGCGATGACCGCGGCAACGTCTTCGAACGAGGTCGGGGCCAGCCGCAGGAGCAGCGACCGCAGCGGACCACCCTCGAGTTGGAACACGCCAATGGTGTCGGCCCGGCGCAACAGCTCGAACGTCTTCTCGTCGTCGAGGGGAACGTTGTCGATGTCGGGGCGTTCGCCCGTGGTCTGTTCGATCAGGTCGAGCGCGATCTCGATGACGTCGAGGTTGCGCAGGCCGAGGAAGTCCATCTTCAACAGGCCGAGCTCTTCGACGCCGTGCATTTCGTACTGCGTCACCATCGGCGCATCTTCGAGCGCCGTGCCGGGCTCGGGCTTGCGCTGGATCGGCAGGTACTCGGTGAGCGGTTCGCGCGTGATCACGACCGCCGCCGCGTGGATACCGTCCTGGCGCCGCAGCCCTTCGAGTCCCGTGGCGACGTCGACGACGCGCTTGGCGTCGGGATCGATGTCGTAGAGGGCGCGCAGGTCGGCCGCCATCTTGTAGCCGTCGGCATACCGCTCGTTAGGCGTCAGACACGCGTGCAGCGGCGTGTCGCGGCCCATGATGAGCGGCGGCATGAGCTTGGCGATCTTGTCGCCGACCGCGTACGGGTAGCCGAGCACCCGGGCCGCGTCGCGCACCGCGGCCCGGGCCTTGATCGTGGAGAACGTGATGATCTGGGCAACGTGGTCGTGGCCGTACCGCTGCGCGGCGTACTTGATCATCTCCCCCCTGTAACGGGAGTCGAAGTCCATGTCGATGTCGGGCATCTGCTTGCGGCCCGGATTCAGGAACCGCTCGAAGAGGAGGTCGTACTTGATGGGATCGATGTCGACGATCCGCAAACAGAACGCAACGCACGAACCGGCCGCGCTCCCCCGCCCCGGACCCACCCGGATGTTGCGCGACTTTGCGTAGCGCACGAGATCCCAGACGACGAGGAAGTACGCGGGGAACCCCATCGACTTGATGACGTCGAGCTCGAACTCGATGCGCTCGATGACGTGCGGCGCGGGGGTCGGCCCGTAACGCTCCTTCGCACCCTCCAGCGTGAGCTCGCGCAGGTAGGAGTTCTCGTCGTGGCCTTCGGGCACCGCGAACGCGGGCAGGATCGCCTGGCCGAACTCGATCTCGACCTCTGAGCGTTCCGCGATCAGCAGCGTGTTGTCGCACGCATCGGGCACTTCCGCGAACAGCGCGCGCATCTCGGCCGCGCTCTTGATGTAGAAGTCGTTGCCGTCGAACTTGAATCGCTTCGGGTCGCTCTGCAGCGCGCCCGTCTGCACACACAGCAGCGCGTCGTGGGCCTCCGCGTCTTCCTTGTGCGTGTAGTGACTGTCGTTCGTCGCGAGCAGAGGCGCCTGGAGCTTGCGCGCGATCTCGAGCAACGGGCGGATGACCCGCGCGTCGTCGGGGATACCGTGATCCTGGAGCTCGACGAAGAAATGCTCGCGCCCGAAGATCTCCTGGAACCGCGCCGCCGCTTCCAGCGCGGCATCGGGCTCGTCCTTCAAGATGAGCTGCGACACGAGCCCGCCGAGGCAACCCGTGGTGGCGGTGATGCCGGCGTGGTGGCGCTCCAGCAACTCCCAGTCGCTGCGGGGCTTGTAGTAGTAGCCGTCGAGATACGCGGCGCTCGTCACCTTGATGAGGTTGCGGTATCCCTCGTTGGTCTCCGCGAGCATCGTGAGATGGAAGATCTCGTGCTCCGACCGCTTGGGCCGTTCGAAGCGCGACGTGTTCGTGAAGTAGCCCTCCATGCCGAGCACCGGCTTGATACCGGCGTTCTGCGCGGCCTCGTAGAGCGGGAGGACGCCGTACATGTTGCCGTGGTCGGTGATACCGACCGCGGGCTGACCATCGGCCGCAGCCGCGGCCACGACCTCGCCGATCCGCGACGCGCCATCGAGCATCGAGTACTCGGTGTGCAGATGCAGATGGACGAACGAATCAGACAGTGCTCCGCCCCCTGATCGGTCGTCCCCAGGGCCTGTGGACAGGCCTGTGGACGAATAACAACCCTGTGATTCTAGCGGTTCGGCCGCGACGCGCCCAGGGGTCCGATCGGGCTCAGCCCCGACCTCAGGAACCATCAACAGTTGTCGGAGTTTTCCGCACATTGTGCGGACATGTCCGACAACTGTTGGTGGGTCATCGGCGGCCGTAGGCGGCGACGAGCGGCACGAGCATCTCGGCGGGGCTCAGCGAGCCGTGGCCGGAGAGGAGCTTGACCTCGTTCGGCAGGGCGGGATCGACGAACGCGACCTCACCGCGCGCCGCGAGCACCACGTCACCGATCCGGCCGGGCACGCTTCCGGTCGCGCCGGTCCCGAGCAGTCCCTCGTCGAGCAGCTCACCGCGCGACCACACCCACGCCCGATCGCCCAACTCGTCGCGCGCGGCCTCGGCCAACTCGCGCGCCGCTCCCTTGCGCGCGTAGAGATAGCGGAAACGGCCGTCGCCGGCCATCGCGGTCGTCATCGCACCGAGCTCCGGGATCGCGATCCACGAGTCGCGTTCGAGGTGCACCTGCCCGTGATCGGCAGTCACGAGGAGCGCGGCCCGCTCCGGAAGCGCTTCGAGCAGCGCGCCGACGATCGCGTCGGCGGAACCGAGCTCGCGCTTCCATACGCGGCCCCGCAGCCCGAACTCGTGCGCGATCGAATCGACGCCCGGGTAGTACGAGTAGACGAAGCGTTCGCCCGCCTCGACCTCGGCCACGCACAACTCCACCAGGGCCGCGGTCGTATGCCAGCCGACGAAGCGTCCGCCGCGCAGGTGCGCCTCGGTGAAACCCGTCGTTCGGAACTCCGACTTGGTGACGACCGGAACCGCGCGCCCGAGGAACGCCGTGTGGCGCTGGACGTCGAACGGATCCGGTGCCCGACCGCCGCCGTACACCGACCACCGCAGGACGTTCAGCACCGCACCGCCGACGAGCATCCGGTAGCCGAGGATCCCGTGCTGGGCGGGGGCGAGACCGGTCGCGATCGACGTCAGCGCCGACGCGGTGGTCGCGGGGGTGACGGTCGTGATCGGTCCGCCTTCCATGCTCGCGAGCTCGGGCATCACAGCCGCGTGTTCCTGCAGGGCGTTCCATCCCAACCCGTCGAGGACGAGCAGCACAACCGCCTCGGCCTCCCGCGCCGGCGCCGGCAACCACGACGGATCGCGGGCGCCCATCAGGGCCGGGATCAGCCCCGCGATCGACGCACCCTCGAGGTCGGGGCGAACCGCCCCGGCGAGTGAACCGACGAGTGGAGAGGTCATCGTCGGCAGCGTACGGCGTGACCCAGGGGCCGTCCGGGCGACGCGGCGCCCTGCCCGCGCGCGACGATGGGGGCATGAGGATGTCGACGCGCGGCGACTACGCCGCCCGAGCGTTGTTGTCGCTCGCGCTGCACGGAACCGATCGTCCGACCTCCGTGAAGGAGATCGCGGAGCGCACGCACCTTCCGCAGCCGTACCTGGAGCAGATCCTGCTCTCGGTGAAGGGCGCCGGGTTGGTGCGCTCCAAGCGGGGCGTCGGCGGGGGCTACGTGCTCGCCCGGGCCACGGCGGAGATCACGCTCGCCGACATCGTCTCGGCCGTCGAAGGCCCGCAGATCGTCCTGGCCGAGCACCCCGATCACTGCGAAGGACATTGCATCCTGCAAGAGGTCTGGGTCGGAGTCGACGACGAGTCACGCCGCATCCTGGAGCGGGTCACGCTCTCGGAGCTCGTCGACCGCACTCGGGTAGGCCACCCCGGCGCGAGATCCTGAACTCGCAATCGTCAGCGCCGGGCGCGCACGTCGTCGAGCACTCGGCTCAACTCGGGCGGTAACGGCTCCTCGAAGCGCAAGCGTTCCCGCGTCGCCGGGTGTTCGAAGCCCAGCGTGGCCGCGTGGAGGAACGGACGCGGCAGCGGGATCTGATCGCGCGAGCCTCCGTAGGTACCGTCGCCCACGACCGGATGACCGATCGCCGACAGGTGCACCCGGATCTGATGCGTTCGGCCCGTCTCGAGCCGGCATTCGACAAGGCTGCACTCGGGCAGGTCGAAGGTCTCGATCACCTGATACTCGGTGCGCGCCTCTTTGCCCGCGCTGCGGACGGCCATACGGGTACGCCGCGCGCCGGATCGCCCGATGGGAGCGTCGATCCTCCCGCGCGGCGACGACAAGTGACCCCAGACGAGAGCGACATAGACGCGTTCCACAGAACGGCCGGCGAGCTGCGACACGAGCGAGTCGTAACCGCGCCCCGAGCGCGCGATCGCGAGCAGCCCACTGGTATCGCGATCGAGCCGGTGCACGATGCCCGGCCGCATGGGGTCTCCGACGGACTCGATGCCCGGGAAACGGGCCAACAATCCGTTGACGAGCGTCCCGTGCGCATGACCGGCGCCCGGATGCACGACGAGACCGGCCGGCTTGGCGACGACCGCGACGTCGTCGTCGGAGAACCGCACCTCGACCACGACCGAAGGATCGGGCTCCGGGCGCTGATCGGACTCGACCGGCGGCTCCTCCAACACCTCGAGCACATCCCCGGCGTGCAGCCGCTGACTCTTCGACACCACCTTGCCGTCGACCAGCACCCCGCCGCCGTCGATCAATTGCTGAACTGCGGCGCGCGGCCACCCGGTGATGAACGACAACGCCCGGTCGACCCGGTCGCCTTCGAGCGCGGCCGGGATCGGGATCGGACCGTCGATCACGGGGCCCGCGTCGGCGCGGGCGCGAAAAGCGTGCGGGCGATCAAGACGATCGCGCCGATCGTGATGCACGAGTCGGCGACATTGAACACGGGCCACCATCCGACCGCGATGAAGTCGACGACGTGCCCCCGCAGGAATCCCGGGGAACGGGCGAGGCGGTCACCCAGGTTTCCGAGCGCGCCACCCAACACCAGCACCAACCCGATGAGCGCCCAGCGGTCGGTCGCCTGGCGGACGGCCCGCGCCACGAAGACGGCGATCACGATCGCGAGGACCGCCAACACGGGTGTGTACCCCTGAAATCGACTGAACGCGCTCCCGCTGTTACGCGAGACCTCGAGCACGAGGAAGTTGCCGATGACGTGTTTCGGCTCGTCCGCGAAGGAGGCGACGACCCACGACTTGGTGATCTGATCGATCGCGACGATGGCGACCAGCGCCGCGATCACCCATGTGGTGCGGGACCGGGTGCGACCGGGGGTCTCAGCGACGCCGTTCGCCACGGGCCTTGCACTTCACGCACTGCTCCGCCCAGGGGATGACCTCGAGCCGGGCGACGGGAATGCGATCGAGACATGTGATGCACACGCCGTACATCCCGGTGGGGATGCGCTGGAGCGCGCGGTCGATGTCGTCGACGGTCTGACGGGCGGTGGCCGACAACGACAGGTCGCGCTCGCGCTCGACGCTCGTCGCGTCACCCTCGCCCGACTCCTCGTCGAACTGCGTGTCACCCTGCTCACGGTCGGAGGCGAGCTGTTCGGCCGACGCCTCCAGCTGCTCGGCCTGGCGGGCGTGACTCGCCCGTTCCTCGTCGAGCAGTTCCCGCAGCTTGTCGAGCGTGCTCTGCGCGAGCGGCGGCGGAAGCTTCTTGGGCGGCGGCTCCTTTTTGACAGGCGCCGGCTTCGGCGCGGCCTTCGGAGCGGGAGTGGGCTTGTCTGCGACCTTCATCGGGGCCTTTGTCGGCGGCGCGGACGTTTTCTTGACCTCAGGCTTCGAAGCTTTGACTTTTTTCGCGGGCGCGACCTTCGTCGGCGCGGCCCTCTTGGCCGCGGTCGAGGCCGTCTTCGCGGCGGTCGCCTTCTTCGCGGCGGTCGCCTTCTTCGCGGCCGGTTTCTTCGCGGCCGGTTTCTTCGCGACCGGTTTCTTCGCGACCGGTTTCTTCGCAGCCACCTTCTGGGTCGACGTCGCCTTCGTGCCCGCGCTCGCGCTCGCGCTCGCGGCAGGCTTTTTGACCACGGTCTTCGTCGCGTTCGACTTCTTCGCGCCCGCAGCCGCCACCCGCGCCGATGGCGACTTCTTCTTCACTGCTGGCGCCTTGGGCGCAGGCGCACTCTTCGACCCGACCTTCGGCACTCCGGCCTTGGCGGTCCCCGCCTTCGAGATCGCTTTCTTGGCACCGACCTTCGAGGTCGCGATCTTCTTGGACGCTTGGGCCATGTTGACCTGACCTACTACTCGTTGGCTCGTGGCCCGGACCTGGGATCCGGACCGATTGCGTTCCGATCGGGGCTCCCGGCCCGAATTCCGGGCGACGGCCCCGGAAGGCGCCGGAGTGTAGCGGTCGGCGAACGCGCGTCCGGTCACCCCGGGGCCGGAGCGAGGAAGGGGGCCAAGCGCCGCTCGACCTCACCCGGCTCCAAGCCCGTGACGAGTAAACGCTTGAGCCGGGAACGCTCCCCTGCGACCACGGTCACCGCCGTCGTCGGGACGCCGAGCGCACCGGCGAGGGCGAGGCGCGCGGCCTCGGTGGCACGACCCTCGACGGGCGGGGCCGCGACCCGGATCTTCAAGGCGTCGCCGTGCCGACCGACGATCTCGTCCCGTCCGCTCCGGGGCAACACGTGGACGTGCACGACGACCCCGCGGGGAACGACGCCGCCGGGAGTCGCCTGGACGATGGCCGTTAGATGTAGACCCAGACCGTCATGCCGATCGGCAGGATGTTCGCGGCCCAGATGAAGTTGATCGCGTTGTTCGACACCCGGGTACAGCCGTGCGACGCCGGGAACGGCGGCACGTCCGTGTAGCCGTGCACCGCGATCCCGGACCAGGTGAAGTACTTCGGCCGGAACAAGACTCCGAGCGGCCCGTGGTCGGGACCGTCGACCTGACGGATGACCTGGAACACACCCTCGGGTGTGTGCGCGGTGTAGCGCACCCCGTCGAGGTTGTACGGGTGGTCGGATCCGGTCGACGTGTTGAACGTGTACTGCACGAAACCGTTCTGCACCACCATGATGATCTGGCGGGTCTTGTCGATCTCGATCATCGAGCCCGTCGCAGAGCGGGCGTGCGGACGAGCCGCGCTCGCGAACGCGCTCTGGGTCGGCCCGTCGACCGCCCCGGTCCGAGGCAGGCCGTTCGCCTTTTGGAACGCGTAGACCGCCTGCTGCATGTCGTCGTTGAACACGCCGTTGGCGCTCGGCATCCAGTAGCCCAGACCGAGCAGCCGGGCCTGGACCTCGGCCACTGCGGGACCGGTCGCGCCTGCGCTCATCTGGCTGATCTGCGGGACGTTGGTCTGCGCCAGCATCCGGTAGCCGTTGCCGTCGGGCATGCCCACGAGCTGGATCATGTGGCGGTTACCGGGGACGAGTCCGGTGGCGCTGCCCTTGAAGCTTGCGTGCCCGAACGTGAACACGCCGCCGTCGGAGCCCGCCAACCAGTAGCCGTTCCCAGCGCCGTCGCGGGCCATGCCGACAACCGGTGCGTTCAGGCGCATCGCGCCGGTCGAGCCGTAGAAGTGTGCGTCACCAAAGGAGAAGATGCCGCCGTCGGTCGCGACCAACCAATAGCCGTTGCCGCTCGGCGTCGATGCCATTCCCACGACGGGTGCGGTCAGGGTCATCGCGCCGGTCGAGCCGTGGAAGCGCGCGGTGCCGTAGGAGAACACGCCACCATCGGCCGCGTAGAGGTAGTAACCCTTGCCCCCGGGCCCGGCGATCAACGCCTTGATCGGCGCGTTGAGGTGCTGGCCCGCGAGCGAGCCGTAGCCCTTGGCATCGCCGAACGGGTAGACCCCACCGTCGCCGGTGACGATCCAGTACCCCTTGCCGGACGGCGTGGCGGTCAGGCCCACCACCGGCTGCGCGATCGGCCAACCGGCGAGCGCGCCGTAGAAGGGGGCGTTGAACGAGAAGATGCCCCCGTCGGAGGCGACCTCCCAGTAGCCCTTGCCGTCGGCCGTGTTCGCGATGGCGACGATCGGGTGCGCCAGCGTGAGGTTCTGCGTCGAACCATGGAAGGTCGCGCTCCCGAACGCGTAGACCTCGCTGTCGTGCGTGGGTGCAGCGGCCGCGGCGGGGTGGGCGGCGACGACGGACGCGAAAGCACCCGACGCAACGGCCAACACGCTGCATGCCACCGCGCGGAACCAGAGTGTGTGACGGCGCATTCGGCGGAGGCTAGCCGCGCGCCTTCCCGATTCCCCAGCGGGCCGCCGGTATCGTTGGCCCATGTTCCGCCCGGTCGATCCGTCCCTCGATCTCGTCGCGCTCGAGGAGTCGATGCTGACGCGTTGGCGGGACGAGGACGTGTTCGGGGCCTCGCTGCGCCAGCGCGAGGGCGCTCCGGAATGGGTGTTCTACGAGGGTCCGCCGACCGCCAACGGCAGACCCGGGATCCACCATGTGTGGGCCCGCCTCTTCAAGGATCTCTATCCCCGTTTCCACACCATGCGGGGCAAGCATGTGGCCCGCAAGGGCGGTTGGGACTGTCACGGCCTCCCAGTCGAGGTCGAGGTCGAAAAGGAACTCGGATTCTCCGCAAAATTCGAGATCGAGGACTACGGGATCGAGCGCTTCAACGCCAAGTGCCGAGCGTCGGTACAGCGCTACGTCGAGGACTGGCAGTCCCTCACGTCCCGCATCGGTATGTGGCTCGACACCGCCGGCGCGTACTGGACGCTCTCCAACGACTACATCGAGAGCGTCTGGTGGATCTTCCGCAAGATCTGGGACGCCGGCGCGATCTACGAGGGCTACAAGGTCGTTCCGTACTGCGGCCGCTGCGGCACTGCGTTGTCGAGTCACGAGCTCGGTCAGCCCGGCGCGTATCGCGACGTCACCGAGCCCTCGGTGTACGTCCGGTTCCCGCTCGCAGAGCCCGACCACGTCGATCCGGCGCTGAGGGATGCGGACCTGCTCGTATGGACCACCACGCCGTGGACGCTCCCCTCCAACGTCGGCGCCGCCGTCGGCCCCGAGATCGACTACGTGCGGGTGCGCGCCCCCGAGGGCGGGCGCGACCTCGTGATGGCGCGGGCGCGGGTCGCCGACGTGCTCGGGTCCGATGCCGAGATCGTCGGCGCCGTTCCCGTCTCCGCGCTCGTCGGCGCGCGCTACGAGCCGCCGTTCACGATGCTTCCGGTCGACGGCGAACGCGCGTTCACGATCGTCGCCGACGACTTCGTCACCATCGACGACGGTTCCGGCATCGTGCACCTCGCCCCGGCGTTCGGTGAGATCGACCGTGAGGTCGGCGAGCGCGAGGGGCTCCCGATCGTCAATCCGGTCAACGACGCGGCGCGCTTCGAGCCCTCGGTCGGCGAGCTCTACGCGGGACGGTTCGTGAAGGACACCGACGCGGACCTCATCGACGACCTCACGGCCCGGGGAAAGATCGTCGCGGTCGTCGACTACACGCACTCCTACCCGCACTGCTGGCGCTGCGACACGCCGCTCATCTACTGGGCCAAGCCCACCTGGTTCGCGCGCACGTCGGCGTACAAGGCCGTCCTGATCGCGCAGAACGAGACGATCAACTGGTATCCCGAACACATCAAGCACGGTCGCTTCGGCGACTGGCTCGAGAACAACGTCGACTGGGCGCTGTCGCGCGATCGCTATTGGGGCACCCCCATCCCGGTATGGCGATGCCACGACTGCGGCCACGACACCTGCATCGGTTCGGTCGAGGAGCTCGCCGAGCTGTCCGGCCGCGATCTCGGAGGGATGGATCTCCACCGACCGTACGTCGACGACGTGACCATCGCGTGCCCGCAGTGCACTGACGGGACCGCATATCGCATCGAGCCCGTACTCGATGCGTGGTTCGACTCCGGCTCGATGCCCGCGGCCCAGTTCCACTACCCGTTCGAGCATCCCGACGAGTTCGACGAGCGCTACCCCGCCGACTTCATCTGCGAGGCGATCGACCAGACACGCGGTTGGTTCTACTCACTGCTCGCCGTGAACACCCTCGCGTTCGGCGCGACGCCCTACCGCAACGTCGTGTGCCTCGCGCACATCGTCGACCAAGACGGCGTCAAGATGTCGAAGACACGCGGCAACGTGATCGATCCGGTTCCGGTGCTCGCCGAGCGCGGCGCCGACGCGCTACGTTGGTACATGTTGTCGTCGGGATCGCCGTGGACACCCAAACGCGTGTACGTCGAAGGCATCGACGAAGCCACCCGCCAGTTCCTCCTCACGCTCTGGAACACGTACTCGTTCTTCGTCACGTACGCGAACATCGACGGTTGGGCGCCGGACGGCGCCGGCGCGCCGGCGCCGACGCACGTCCTCGACCGGTGGATCACCTCCCGCGTGCATCACACCGTGCGCACCGTGACGGAGTCGCTCGAGGCGTTCGACGCACTGTCGGCAACCCAAGCCCTCACCGAGCTCGTCGACGACCTGTCGAACTGGTACGTGCGCCGCTCCCGGCCCCGCTTTTGGAAGTCGTCGGACCCTGTCGCCCACGCCACACTGCACCGGGCACTGCTGACCATCGCGCAGCTGCTCGCACCGTTCTGCCCGTTCATGGCCGACGAGCTCTATCGCAACCTCGCCGGTTCGGGCTCGTCGGTGCATCTCACCGACTGGCCGGTACACGACGATGTCGCAATCGACGACGCGCTCGAGAGCGAGATGGCGCTGGCCCGGACGCTGGTGTCTCTCGGCCGCGCGGCGCGCGCCGATGCCAAGCTGGGAGTACGCCAACCGTTGCCCCGTGCGATCGCGCTGCTGACCCTGGGTGAAGTCGTCCGCGACGATGTCGCCCGAGAGGTCAAGGACGAGCTGAACGTCAAGGAACTCGAGGTCGTCGACTCCCTCGAGGGTCTGCTCTCGTACAAGGTCGTGCCGAACTTTCGCGCCCTCGGGCCGCGTCTCGGAAAGGTCGCGCCGCGCGTGAAGGCGCTCCTCGAAGCGGTCGACGGCGGGGCGGTCCGTCGCGCGTTCGACGAGACGGGGTCGTTCACCCTCACGGTCGACGGCGTGCCCGTGGTGCTCGAACCGACCGACGTCGAGATCCGGGCCGAGCAGCATGCCGACCTCACCCTCGCCCAGGACGGGCCGCACGCGATCGCGCTCGACCTGACCCTCGACGACGACCTGCGCGCCGAAGGCATCGCTCGAGAGATCATCCGTGCGATGAACGATCGGCGTAAGGCGAACGACTTCGCATTGGCCGACCGGATCACCGTCGAGCTGCGCTCTACCGACCGCATCGTCGACGCCGCGCAGCGACACGCGGATTGGATCAAGGCCGAGGTGCTGGCAACGAGCTACGACACGAGCTCGGAGACCTTGGAGAGCGCACCCGACGCGTCGATCGACGGCGAGCCGGTCTGGATCGAGCTGCACCGGGCCTGACCCGCCGAGGGTCAGCGCCGGCGGCGGAACACGTCGCGGAAAGATCCCCGCTCCGCGTCTTGGTCGAAGAAGCGGTTCTCGCCAGTCTCGTCGTCGTCCTCTTCGCGCGGGCCGAGCGGCTTCTCGTCGTGGACGGCGTCGCGCAATGTGGCGAAGAAGGCGTCGTCGTCGAGGACGTCGGCGTCGATCGCGTTGGCACCGGCCAGGTCGATCGGCTGGAGGCCGGCGGCCCGCGCCGATCCCGACGGCGACTCCGCGGACTCGCGCCGGTGCTGGTCACGGCCGAGCTCTTCGCTCACCATGTCGCGCGACGGCTGCTCTCGTGCGGAGTCACGCACGGTGTCCCGAGCGGCATCGCCGGCCGGGTCGCGCGAAACCGAGTCGTGGCCGCGGGAATCGTGGCTTTGCTCGAACAGTGTGCGGACGTCGACTTCACTCGTCTCGGAGCTCACCGCGGCGGCGTCGTCGGGACGAGCGAACGGCTCCGCGCTCGGAGGGGGCGCGTCGTTCGCGCGGGTGTCGTCACCTCGGGTGTCCTTCGCCCGGATGTCGCGGCGCGGGTCACTCCCGCTGGTGTCGCCGTCGGGTGTGACCGGGCTGCCTGTCGCGTTCGCCGGGAGGTTGGCTCCTGGGGCGAGCGCGCTCGGCTCGTCTGCGGCGGGCGGGTTGGCCATCGCGGCGGCGTCGGTCGACGAGACCGGAGTCGGCGGCACGAAGTTGGCCGCCGGCGCGTTCGGAGTCGACGTGGTCGGCGCAGCCGGCGTCGTCGGCACCGGGATCTCGACGTCGCTCGTCTCCGGCTTCGCGGCGGGCGCCGTGGTCGGCCGGGTCTTCAGCGCGGTGAGATCCGTCTCGAGCGAGCGCACCATCCGCTCGCGATACTCCGCTTCGAACCGAGTGAGCGCTTCGACGTCGGCCAACAGGGTGTCGCGGCGGCCGGCAAGCTCCACGATCTCCTGCTCGAGCCGGCGTCGTTCCGCTTCGCCCTTGCGCCGGGCCTCGGCTTCGGAATCGGCGACGAGGCGACGCGACGACATCTCCGCCTCGTCGAGCATCTGGCGTGACTTCGCGGTCGCTTCCGCGACGGCTTCGTCCGCGGCGCGCTGCGCGAGCAGCAGCGTGCGGTGGAGGATGTCCTCGGTCTCCCGGGTGCGCGTCGCCTCGCTCTGTGCCGACGTCAGCCGGTCCTGCAGCTGGGTCACGCGCTCGTTCGAGGCGTCGATTGCGGTGGCTGCCCGCTCGAGGAGATCGTTGACCTCGTCGCGGCTGTAGCCGCGCATCTCGGAGTGGATTTCGGTATCGCGGAGCTCTCGCGGTGTGATCTCCATATCGCCGCATCGTAGACCCGGCACCCCGCGCAGAGGTGTACCTGAACTGAGCAATGCGGTCGGCCGATCCGGGAAACCCGCCCGTCAGATCAACCCGTCAGATGAAGTTGCCGGAGCAGCCGATCGCCCCGTGGATGACCTCGATGAGGATCAGGACCACGAGGAACGACAGATCGAACATGCCGGCGGGCGGAATGATCCGGCGTACGGGGGCGAGGACCGGTTCGGTCAACTGCATCAAGACGCCGAGAAAGCTCGCGAGCGCCGTTCCCGGGCGCACCGGGAACCACGACATGATCGCTCGCGCGAGCAGGATCAACAGATAGATGTTGAGCGCCTCGCAGACAACTTGTTTCATGAGCGAGGCCGCTTCACGATCGAGGCTGTTTCACGGGCGCGGAGTGCGGTACAGACCGCGCGCCTGGAGGCGCTCCTTCTCCTCGTCGGAGACCTCGACGTTCGACGGCGTGAGCAGGAACACCTGATCGGCCGCTTTGGACATGGTGCCGTTGAGCGCGTACGCGAGCCCGCTCGCGAAGTCGATGAGTCGCCGCTGGAGATCACGGTCGACGCCCTGCAGGTTCAAGATGACGGGTTGACCGTTCTTCAATCGGTCTCCGACCTCTTGGGCGTCGTTGAAACCCTTCGGATCCATCACGTGCACGCGCGTGGCCGGCATCGGAATCGGCTTGACTGCCGACGCGCGCGTCGGGGCCGGCGCGGGCGGCGCCGGTGCGGGTTCCTCCCGCTCGCGCCGGCTGCGGATCACCGTGAGCGGGCTCGACTCCGCCGCGGGCGGTGCGGCGGTGGCGGGCGCGCCCGCACTCACGCGCGCGGGTTGGCGCGCCGGGGCGGCAACGGGCTCTCCGTACTCATCCGCGTAGTACTCGTCGTCCTCGCCGTAGTACTCGTCGTCGTCGACGAGGCCCAGCCAGACCATCGTCTTGTGAAAGACCGACATGCGGCGTCCCTCTCATCCGTAAACAGTTCTTGGGCTGACTTCCTGGGGTGCCGGCGAGAACAGCTGTCGAGCCGTCGGCGCGCGCACATACCTGGCTCCGCGCTGCGTGCGCAAGGTTATCGTCGCGCGTCGGCGCCGCCCGGCCGCGGACCGAAGATTGCGCTGCCCACCCGCACCGCCGTCGCGCCCTCCCAGATCGCGACCTCGAAGTCGCCGCTCATGCCCATCGAGCACTCGCGAAGCCCCAGGTCGTCGGCCATCCGGCGCAGCCGGGCGAACACCGGCCGTGGGTCCCCCGCCGCGGGGGGCACGGTCATCAGTCCCTCGACCACACAGCCGTGAAACCGACACGCATCGACGAGCGCACCCACGTCCCCGGGCGGGCAACCACCTTTCTGCGGCTCCTCCCCCACGTTCACCTGCACGAGCACCCTCGCGCCCGGGGCCCGGCGCCCGATCTCGACCGCGAGCTCCTCGCGGTCGACCGACTCCCAGAGCGCGACGAACGGCGCGAGGGATCGCACCTTGTTGCGCTGCAGCCGACCGATGAAGTGCCAACGCGGGAGCTCGGTCCCGATCTCGACGATCGCTTCGGCCTTGGCCACGAGATCCTGGGCGCGGTTCTCACCCAGATCGACCGCCCCGGCCGCGAGTGCACTGCGCACGTGGTCGACACCAACCTGCTTCGTCACGACGACGAGCGCGACCTCGTCGGGTTCGCGTCCCGCCGCGCGCGCCGCCGCGTCGATGCGCTCGCGCACCTCGGCCAGACGCGTCCCGACAGTCACGACAACACCCCAGTCACGACAACACCCCAGTCACGACGACACTTCGGTCAAGACAGGACCGCGATCGTCGCCTGCCGTCCGGTCTCGTGCTCGCGGCGGTAGGAGAAGTACGCGTCGGAGTCGGCCGTACAAATCCCCGAGTCGACGAAATCGACGACGCCCTCGCGGTCGAGCACCACGCGGATCGCGGCGGGAATGTCGAGCGCGGGGCGGCCCGAGCGCGTGCGACCTTCCACGCTCGCACCGAACCGGTTCACGAAGCGGTCGAGATCATCGGCGCCGAACTCGTAGCGGGCCCGACGGATGCACGGACCGAGATAGGCGCGCACCTCGCCCCGACCGAGCTCGCGCACCGAGGCAATCGTCGCCTCGATGACGCCGCCGGCCAGGCCTCGGTGTCCGGCGTGCACCACCCCGACTGCATCGTCGCTTGCAAGCACGAGCGGCGCGCAGTCGGCCGTCACGATCGCCAGCGCCATCCTCGGTCTCGCCGTCGTGGCGGCATCAGCCACTGGAAAACCGCGCACGGCCTGCGCGCGCGGCCCGCCGGCCGCGCGGTCGACGACGTGCACCGCGGTGCCGTGCACCTGGCGCAGCCAGACCCAGTTCGCCTCGGCGCCGACACCGATCTCGCCGCGCAACGCGGCGCGGTTGCGCGCCACCAATTCGGGATCGTCGCCGACGTGATCGCCGACGTTGCCCTGGGCCCGGCCGGTGCACCACACCCGCGCCGCGCCCACCCGTGCCTCGAGCATCGCCTCGGCCCGCCCGGCCGGCCGGCTCACCGCAGGAATTCGGGAACGTCGAAGTCGTCGTCGCCGAGATCGAGCGCTTCGGCGCCGGCGAGCGAGTCCTCGTCGTCGAGCTCGAGCGAGTACGCCGACTTGCGCGCTCCGCTCGTCTCTCCTTCGTAGCGGTCGAACCCGGCCGCGATGACCGTGAGCCGCACCTCGTCGCCGAGGGCGTCGTCGATCACCGCACCGAAGATGATGTTCGCGTCGGGGTGCGCAGCCTGACCGATGATCTCGGCCGCTTCGTTCAGCTCGAACAGACCGAGGTCGGACGGTCCGCTCACGTTGAGCAGGATGCCGCGCGCGCCTTCGATGCTCGCCTCGAGCAGCGGGCTCGAGATCGCGGCCCGGGCCGCAGTGACCGCACGACCGTCGCCCGACGCGTAGCCCACGCCCATGAGTGCGGAGCCCGCGTTCGTGAGGATCATCTTCACGTCGGCGAAGTCGGTGTTGATGAGGCCGGGTGTAGTGATCAGATCGGTGATGCCCTGCACTCCTTGCAGCAACACTTCGTCGGCCATCTTGAACGCGTTCAACATCGACGTCCGCTCGTCGCTCACCTGGAGGAGGCGCTCGTTCGGGATGATGATGATCGTGTCGACCTTTTCCTTCAGCTTCGCGATGCCCGACTCGGCCTGCACCGAACGCCGGCGTCCCTCGAAGCCGAACGGGCGGGTCACGACTCCGATCGTCAACGCGCCTATCTGCTTCGCGATCTCGGCCACGACCGGCGCGCCACCGGTACCGGTTCCGCCACCCTTGCCCGCGGTGATGAAGACCATGTCGGCACCTTTCAGCACCTCTTCGATCTCCTGGCGGTGTTCCTCGGCCGCTTGTTGACCGACCTCGGGGTCGGAGCCGGCGCCGAGACCGCGGGTGAGCGTGCGCCCGATGTCGAGCTTCACGTCGGCGTCGGACAACAGCAGCGACTGGGCGTCGGTATTGATCGCGATGAATTCGACGCCCTTCAGCCCCGCGTCGATCATGCGGTTCACCGCGTTGCAACCACCCCCGCCGACTCCGACGACTTTGATGACCGCGAGATAGTGCTGCGGAGCGCCGAGCATGTGACCCTCTTCCTTGCTTCCTTGCTGACTTCCGGGCTGCGTTCGGGAGTGAAACTATGAAGCTCAACTCGAGGTTGACATTTACGTCAACCTGTGCTTCGCGTCGAGACTGTACCGGAGCGCGTTCGCCGAATCAATCACGGGCGCACCATCCTTGAAGCGCGGGCGCACCATCCTCAGCGTGCGAGGACGGCGCGATCGGGCGTCGAGACGTCGATGTAGCGGAATCGCGCCGCGCCGTTGTTCGTCAGCACCGCGAGCGCGGCCGTCGCCTTGGCGCCGAGATCGCTCGAGTCGCCCAGGCGGATCTCGCCGTTACCGACGACATCGAGCGTGAGACCGTCGCCGCTCACGTCGACCCTGCCGATGCGCCGGGCGAGCACGGCGGGAAGCCGCCCGACGATGCCCGCGGCGTCAGACGGCGCGAGCAGGTTTCCCGCGCTCGGCGCGAGCCGCACACCGCGCACCTCGACCGTGTGCGGCGGCGGAGTCGGGGCGCGGTCGATCACGTGCCCGTTCGCGGCGACCAACATGACGCCGCCGGGAACGCGCACGTAGGCGACGGGCGAGTACTCGATGATCGTGATCGCGAGGGTCCCGGGAAGCTTGCGGCGCACCGTCGCGTCGCGCACCCAGGGGAGCTGCTCGATGCGGTGCGCCGCCCGCGAGAGATCCACGAAGGGCAGATGATCGTGCAGGTGAACTCCAGAGGCGGCGCGCACTTCCGCAGCGGTCACGTGCCGGGCACCGGTGACGGTCATGTGGTCGACGTCGAGCAGCGGCGAGGTCACGACCAAAAACGCGATACCCAACGCGATCAGCACGGTCGACACGACCAGCAACACCCGGAGCCGCCGGCGGCCGGCCTGGCGTATGACCTCGATCCGGCGTTCACGGATCCGGGGATCGATGCGCACTCTTTCGGCGCCATCCGTTCGGACCGGGGACGGTGTCGTCGATTCGTCTTGCGGCTCCGGCCTCGTCTCCGATTCCGTTCCTGTACCCGTGTCGGTCGGCGTTGTCGTCATCGGGCTGTCTCCTCCGACCGGTCGGCGAAGCCGACAAGCTGCAACTCGGGAACGAGATATACGCCGGTGGCGGACTCGACCCGGGTTCGAACCAGTTCCATGAGCGCGACGACGTCGTCGGCGTGGGCGTCGGGACCGGCCGCGAAGAAGTTGGCATGCTTCTCCGACACCACGACGTCACCGACCCGCATCCCCTTGCAACCGCACGCATCGATGAGCCGGCCCGCGGTGTCGCCCGGCGGATTGGTGAATACCGAGCCCGCGTTCTGCCCGCCCGGTTGATGTTCGCGCCGCCAGCGCACGATCTCGTCGATGCGGCGTTCGCATGCAGCGGGATCGTCGGCGTGCCCGGCGAAGGACGCCGACAGCACGACCGAACGGAGTCCGAGCGCGGAGTGCCGATACCCGAAGCCGAGCCCGGGCCCGTCGACCTCGGTCGTCTGCGCGGTGGCGAGGCTGAACACACGCGCAGAGACGATGACGTCCTTCGTCTCGGCGCCGTGACCGCCGGCATTCATCCGCACTCCCCCGCCGACGCTCCCGGGGATGCCCGCGAAGAACTCGAGCCCGGCGATCCCGGCTTTGGCGGCTTGGCGCGCCAGCACGGGAAGGGGAACCGCGCTGCCCGCGTCGACGTGCGACCTGTCGCCATCCACGTCGATGCGTTCGAACTCGCCGCCGAGCACGACCGCGACGCCATCGAAGCCGGCGTCGGAGATCAACAGATTGGAGCCCCGACCGATCACCAGCACCGGAACCTCGGGGTGCGTGCCGAGCGCGTCGGCGAGAACGACGAGATCGTCCTGCCGGTCGACGCGCACGAGCAGGGCTATCGGACCGCCGCAGCGGTACGTCGTGACCGGCGCCGACGGCGCAGCGCGCTCGACCCGCCGGGGAAGCAGGTCGGCGAGCGTCGCCGCCAGTGCGCGTACCTGCGCCGAAGACCCTCTCACGCTCCCGCCGCCGTCCACACGTCGGAAATGCCCATCCAGACGTCGGGCACGGTGGTGAGATCGCCGGCGCCGAGGGTCAGCACGAGATCCCCCGGCCGCGCGTAGCGCGCCGGTACCCCGGCCAGATCGGCCGTGCGCGGGAGATACGCGACGGCCAACGACGGATGACGGTCGAGCACGGCCCGAAGGATCGACCGCCCGGATACGCCCGGGATCGGCGTTTCCCCAGCCGGATAGACGTCGGTGAGCACCAGGGTGTCGGCGGCGGAGAACGAGTCGGCAAATTGCGGTCCGATCGATGCGGTGCGGGTGTAGCGATGGGGTTGGAACACCACCACGACCCGCCGCCACGGCCCTTGCCGGGCCGCGGCAATGGCGGCGTCCACCTCGGTGGGGAGATGGGCGTAGTCGTCGATGAAGGTGACGCCGTCGCGTTCGCCGCGGTACTGGAACCGGCGCGCGACGCCACCGAAGCCGGCGAGCGCCTTGACCGCGGCGTCGATCTCGACGCCGAGCTCCAACGCGATCGCAATCGCGCCGGCGGCATTCGTCGATGCCTTCACGCCCGCGGGGACAGTGATCTCGGTGCGGCTCCCGCCGGAAGCCAAGGTGAACCGACAGCCTTGCGCGTCGACGACCTCGTCGACGATGCGGTAGTCGGCCCCGGGTGCAAAACCATAGGTACGCATCGTCGACCCGTGTCCCGCCAGAACGGCCGCCACCGCGTCGTCGACGCAGACGACGACGGGTCCCGACACCGACGTGACGAACTGTTCGAACGCCCGCACGAGGGAGTCGAAATCGCCGTAGTAATCGAGGTGATCGGGCTCGACGTTCGTCACGAGCGCGGCCTCGGGCGACAGGTGCAAGAAGGTGCCGTCGCTCTCGTCGGCTTCGACGACGAGCCATTCGCCTTCGCCAAACGCGGCATTGCTACCGACCTCGTTGACCTCGCCGCCGATCACGAAACTCGGCGACCAGCCCGCGCGCCGTAGTATGAGCGCAAGCATCGAGGCGCTCGTCGTTTTGCCGTGCGAGCCCGCTACCGCGATCGTCTTGCGGGTCGCAGCCAGCGCGGCGAGGGCCGCGGCGCGGTGCAACACGGGGATGCCCCGCGCGTTGGCGGTCACGAGCTCGACATTCCGCAGAGGGATAGCGGTGGAGTACACGACCGCGTCGGCGTCGGCGGGCACGTGTTCGGCCCGATTTCCGACGTGCACGTCGACACCGGCCGCGGCCAGACGCTCGAGCACCGCCGCGCTCTTGATGTCGGAACCGCTCACCACGTGACCCATGCGCGCCAGTACCAGCGCGATCGCACTCATCCCCGCGCCGGCCACGCCGACGATATGGACGCGTCGGGGTTGCGACAGATCGAGGCCCGGCGCGCCGGGCCCGACCCCTTCGAGATCGTCAGAGGCCACCGGCGTGCTCCTCCACCAGATCGGCCACCCGCTCGGCCGCGTCCCGTTGTCCGAGGCCGCGCGCGGCGTCACCCATGCGAACGAGTCGATCGGACGCGCCCAGCAGCTCCGACACGACCGAGTCGAGTCGGGCCGGGTCACATTCGGAATCGGAAAGCATGACGGCCGCCCCCGCCCGTTCCAGGGTCTGCGCGTTCCGGGTCTGGTGGTCGCTCGGGGCGCCGGGCAGCGGGACCAGGATCGCGGGCAGCCCGACCGCGGTGAGCTCGGCGATCGTGCCCGCACCCGATCGGCACACCGCGAGGGCGGCGCGGCTGAACACGACATCCATGTGCTCCTCGTAGCCGACGATCTCGTACCGCAGCGCGTCGTCGGCGCGGCGCGCCGACGCGAGCGTCGATTCGCACTCCTCGAGATTGCGAGGGCCACAGACGTGCCGGACGGCCATGTCGGTGCGGCCCCTCCAGGCGTCGTAGCACCCCAGCGCGGCGCGGTTGATCGTGCGCGCACCTTGGGCGCCGCCGAACACCGCGACGAGCGCGGGTTCGCCCGCAGGCCGGGGCAACCGTTCGAGCTCCGCAAACGCGACCCGCACGGGATTGCCCGTGAGCGTCGCGTTCGGCAACGGAGTGCCCGGTAGTGAGATCGCGGCGCGAGCACCGAGCCGTACGCCCCAACGATTCGCGAGCCCGGGCGCCGCGTCCTGCTCGTGCACCACGACGGGAACCCGCAACAGCCGCGCTGCGACCACGCACGGGAGCGACGCGTAGCCCCCGAACCCGACGACGATGCGCGGCCGGCGACGCCGGACGATCACGAGCGCGCGCGCGAACGCCGAGGCCGCGCCCCAGATGGCTTCGAAGTTCTGGAAGGTGAGCTTGCGTTGGAGTCCGCGGCCCGGGAGGAGGTCGATCTCGAATCCGGCCGCCGGTACGACGCGGCCTTCGATCCCGCGCTTTCCCCCGACGAAACGGACCGCATGGCCGCGCCGCTCGAGCTCCTGCGCGACCGCGATCGCGGGATAGGTGTGACCCCCGGTACCGCCGCCGGCGAGCAGCGCGTAGACCTCGTCTCCTGGTACGACGCCGTCTCCTGGTACGACGCCGTCTCCTGGTACGACGCCGTCTCCTGGTACGACGCCGTCTCCTGGTACGACGCCGTCTCCTGGGACGACGCGATCAGGTGCCGGTGCGCGTGCGCTCACGACACCCGGGCGCGCACCGGACGATCCGGAGTCTGCGCACGCGGTCGGACCGGCGTCGGAATCGCCTGGCGCGCAACGTTCGCCACGACGCCGATGCTGAACATCGTGATCACGAGCGACGTCCCGCCGACGGAGAGGAACGGCAAGGGCACGCCCGATACCGGGAGCACGCCGATCACCGCGCCCAGATTTATCGCGGCCTGCCCGACGATCCAGGCCGTGACGCCGGTCGCGATCAGCATGCCGAATCGATCGGGGGCCCTCCGGGCGATGCGGAGCCCGACCAGACCGAGCCCGACGAAGAGACCGAGCACGAGCAGGCACCCGATGAACCCGAGCTCCTCGCCGATGATGGCGAAGATGAAGTCGGTGTGCGCGTTGGGAAGGAAGAACCACTTGGCCCGCCCCGCGCCGAGCCCGACACCGTTGACGCCGCCGCTGCCGATCGCGATGAGCGAGCGGTACAACTGGTATCCGGTGTTGCCGACGTCGTGGCCCGGGTGGAGGAACGAGAAGATACGGGCGCGCCGGTACCCGGCGAGCAGCGAGAGCACGCCCGTCCCCACGACACCGATCGCGATCATCTGGGCGAGGTGCCGGGTCCGGACTCCACCGACGATGAGCAGCGACCCGACGATCACACCGAGGACGATGGTCGACGCGAGATCGGGCTCCTTCATCACCAGCGCGGCGAGTACGACGAAGATCATGATGACGGGCCGCCACGCGCGCGGATCGTCGAGACGATCGGCGCGACGGGTGAGTATCTCCGCGCCACAGACGAGAAGCGCGAGCTTCGCGAGCTCGCTCGGTTGGAGCTGCAACGGCCCGAGCACGATCCAACGCTGCGAACCGGAGACGAGCTTTCCGCCGACGAGCACGATCGACAGCGCACCGAACGCGCCGATCAGAACGATCGGCGCGAACCGGCGCCAGACCCGGTAATCGATCCGCACTGCGACCAGGAACGCGATCAGCCCGACCACGGCCCACATGAGCTGACGGTTGAAGAAGTACCAGGACGACCCGTAGTTGGAGAGTGCGGCCACCGACGAGGCGGAGAGGATCATGACGAGGCCGACGACGTTGAGCACCCCGATCGTCGCGCAGAGCACGATGTACGAGGCCGGCCGGGGGAGTTGCTCCCGGCGCTCGAGCCGGGTCATTACCGATCGACCGATCCGTGCGAACGGATTGCGGATCTGTCGCAGCCGATCGAGCGGCACGCGAGGTGTGACCGTTGTCATCGCGACGTCGCCTCCTCGAGTATCTGGACCTGGACCTCGTGGGCGAAGTCGTCGCCGCGCGCCGCGTACCCGCTGTAGGCGTCGAACGAGGCGCACGCGGGCGACAACAACACGACGTCTCCGGCGCGCGCCATGCGCCGGGCCGCGTGGACCGCGGCGCGCATGTCGGCGACCTGCTCGACGGGCGTGCCGGCGCGGGCGAACGCGGCCGCGATCTCGGGACCCGATTCGCCGAACGCGACGACGCCGCGCACCCGGGCCGACTCCTCTGCGAGCACCGACAGATCGAGACCCTTGTTGCGGCCACCGGCGAGGAGGACCACGGATTCGAACGACGCAATCGCGCGCCGCGTGGCATCAGGGTTGGTCGCCTTGGAGTCGTCAAACCACTGCACACCACTAGCTTCGCCTACCAGAGCGACGCGATGGGGCATGGTCGCGTACGCGCGGAGCGTGGCAAGAATGGCGTCGACGGTTGCGCCCACCTCCAAGGCTGCCGCGGCCGCCGCGAGCGCGTTCGTGCGGTCGTGCCCGAGGGCGCGCACCATCACCGAGACCGGGGCCAGCACCTGCCCGTCGGGAAAGACGAGGTCGTCGCCGACGACCCGGAAACAACCATTCGCGTCGGCGCGGGCCGACACCCCGACAGTGCGCGCACGCGTCGACGCCGCGACCGCGACCGCGTGCTCGTCGTCGGCGTCGTACACCAACAGATCAGATGCGGCCTGGTACGCGGTGATCTGCGCCTTGGCGGCCGCGTAGCCGGCGAAGGACCCGTGCCAGTCGAGATGGTCCGGAGTGATCGCGAGGAGCACGGCCACGCGCGGCCGGAACGTCGGCTGTACGAACGCGAGTTGGAACGACGAGACCTCGGCGACGATCACTCCGGTACCCGGGGCGGCATCGACGGCAGCGTCGCCGACGGCGTCGATGAGGGGACGACCGAGGTTGCCCGCCGCGACCGTTGCGACGGCGGACGCGTCGAGCATCGCCGCGATCATCGTCGTGACGGTCGTCTTCCCGTTCGTACCCGTGACTGCGACGATCGGGACCCGCGCCCGCTCGGCGGCGATGTCGATCTCGCTGCGGACCGGCACCGTGAGTTCGCCGGCGACGACGATCGCCGGGTGCCCGGGGGGGACCAACGGGCTCGGCACGACGAGATCGACACCCGAGACCAACGCGCGGGTTCGAGCCGGGTCGGGAGCCTCGACGAGGTCAGCCCCGATCTCGCGCAACGATTGCACGCGCTCGGCGTACCGGGGCGTCGCCGACGGCGCGTCCTCGAGCACCACGACCGACGCGCCCTCGGCGCGCAACACTTGCGCGACGGCGACGCCCGTCTCCCCGAGTCCGATCACGAGCACGCGCGTCATCCGAGGTTCACCCCGTGCCGCAGGAAGTCGGCGTAGAAGATGCCGATCGCGAGCGCCACGCAGATCCCGGCGAACAGCCAGAACCGGACGATGACGGTGAACTCCGACCAGCCGCCGACCTCGAAGTGATGATGGATGGGCGCCATGCGCAGCACCCGGCGCCGAAAGCCCCGGTACGAGACGATCTGGGCGATGACCGAGAGCGTCTCGATCGCGGGCAGGCCTGCCAGCAACGGCAGCAGCAGGTGCGTGCGGGTCAGGAGCGCGAGCCCGCCCATGCAGCCGCCGATCGCGAGCGAGCCGGTGTCGCCCATGAAGATGCGCGCGGGCGCGGCGTTCCACCACAGGAAGCCCGCGCACGCACCGAACATCGCAGCCGCGACCACCGCCTGGTCGAGCGCCTGCGCGGCGAAGACCTTGCCCACCGCCTGGTGCCCGAACTGGCCGTAGATGTCGGGATGCCGGAACTCGGTGAAGGCGATGATCATGAACGCGGCAAAGGTGAACGCCGAGGAACCTGCGGCGAGACCGTCGAGGCCGTCCGTGAGGTTCACCGCGTTCGCGGTCGCGTAGACCACGAAGATCACCCAGATGAACAGACCGACAGTGCCCAGGTCGACGTGCAGCGGCCGCGTGAACGAGAGGTGCGTGTCGGTGTGCACGAAGTACACGGCGAGCCAGGCGAAGAAGGCGGCGACCAGAACGATGCCCAACGTCTTGCCCCGCTTGCGCAGACCCATGTTGCGGCGGGCGCGCACACCCAGGTAGTCGTCGATCCAACCGACGAAGCCGAGGCCGACGATGAGGGCGATCAACGCCCAGCCCGGCGTGGCGAACGCGATCGCGTGCCGGCGTATGTGCGCGAAGAGATAGCCGACGACGGTCGCGAGCACGATCGCGATCCCGCCCATGGTCGGTGTCCCGGCCTTCGCCGCGTGCGGATGCTCGATCGGACCGTCGTCGCGGATCTGTTGCCCGATACCGAGGATGCGCAGGCGCCGGATGAGGAACGGTGTGAACAGGATCGTCACCGCGAACGACGCGCCCGCGGCCATGAGCATCGCGATCATGCGGGCCCGCCTCGTGCCGGCTCGGCCCGACCCGCCGCGACGAGCGCGCGGGCGGTCTGCTCGAGGCCAAGGGCGCGGCTTCCTTTGATCAACACCGCGTCGCCGCGGCGCAGCATCGGTGCGACGAGCGCCGCCGCGCCGGTCGCGTCGGCCGTCACGAAGGTCTCGACGCCGCGCGTCCCGGCGGCTTCGGCGATCGCTGCGCCTCCCGATCCCACACCGACGACGACGTCGAGCCCGAGCTCCCCCGCCCGCTCCCCCACGGTGCGATGGGCGGCATCGTGGTGCGCCCCGAGCTCGCGCATGTCGCCGAGCACCGCGATGCGGCGCGCACCTTGCGGCAGAGTCAGATGCGCGACGGCGACGAGCGCGGCCTCCATCGACGTGGGGTTCGCGTTGTAGGAGTCGTTCAGCAGCGTCACGCCCGCGTCGGTCTCCTCGAGCTCCATGCGCCAACGGCCCGGCGCCGCGGTCGCGAGCTCGAGCGCGATCTCTTCGAGCGGAACAGCGAAGACACGGTGGGCGACCGCGATCGCCATGGCCGAGTTCAGCGCCTGATGGCGGCCCCGCAAGGGAACCGCGAAGCGTTGGCCGGCGACGGTGAATGTCGGTCGCAACCAACGGTCGAGCTCCACGTCGCGGAGTTGATACTCGGCATCGTGGCGCTCACCGACGGTCAACACCGACGCGACGGTCGTTCCGAGCAACTCGGGCGTGGCCGGGTCGTCGGCGTTCAGCACCGCAGTACCGGTACCGGGCAGCGAGTCGAGCAACTCGGTCAACACCGCGATCACGCCGGCACGACCACCGAGATGTTCGGCGTGGGCGAGACCGACGTTGGTGACAACTCCGGTATCGGGCCGGGCGATCGCGCACAGCTCGTCGAGATCGCCGGCGAACCGCTCCCCCATCTCGGTGACGACGACCCGAGCCGACGACGGCGTGTTGCAGAGGGTGATCGGGAGCCCGAACTCGTTGTTGTACGACTCCGCGTTCGCGTGGCAGCCCTGCGAGACCAGCGCCGCCGCCAGCAGGTCCTTCGTCGACGTCTTGCCGGTGGAACCGGCGACCGCCACCACGTGCAGCTCGGGGCGGTCGAGGCGCAGCGAGCGCGCCACATCTTGCAACGCGCCGAGCGTGTCACCCACGTGCACCAGCGCCCGGCCCGGTCCGGGGGCGGGAACGCCTGCGAACTCGTGATCGACGAGGGCGACACGCGCGCCGGCGGCGAACGCCGCCGCGACGAAGTCGTGCCCGTCACGAGCGCCCCGGAGCGCGACGAAACACGCGCCGTCCTCGAGCGCCCTTGAATCGAATGCCCACGCGTCGACCGTCGCGGTCGCGTCGCCGACGACCCGCCCGATCGACCGGCTCGCGATCTCGGCTGCGGTCAGCAGCGTCACGAGCATCCCGCCAATTCTTCGCCCGCGACGACGCGATCGTCGAACGGCATCGTGACCCCGTCGAAGGTCTGGCCGGTCTCGTGCCCTTTGCCCGCGATCACGATCACGTCGCCGGTCCCCGCCTGGCGCACCGCCACCCTGATGGCCGTCCTCCGGTCGAGCTCGACTAATGGCGCCGGACGTTCGGCCGGGATGCCGCCGAGGATGTCGCGCACGATGGCGCCGGGCTGCTCCGAGCGCGGATTGTCCGAGGTCACGACGGCGATGTCGGCGAGCCGGGTGGCGACCTCGCCCATGAGCGGGCGCTTCGATCGATCGCGGTCGCCTCCGCACCCGAACACGACGACGAGTTTCCCACCGTCTACGAGCGACCGGGCGGCTCCGAGCACCGATGCCAGGGCATCGGGCGTGTGTGCGTAGTCGACCAGCACCGCGAAGTCGCGGGCCGAGCCGACCCGTTCGAACCGGCCCGGGACGCGTACCGGCGCGCCCAGCCCGGCCAGAACCGCCTCGAACGAGAAGCCGACGAGGAGCGCCGCCGCCGCCGCGGCGAGCTGGTTCGCGACGTTGAACTGCCCGACGAGCGGGCTTCGCACCACGCCGTGGTGATCGTGGCGGGCGTCCACCAGATCGAACAGGGTCTCGTCCCGGCGGAGGAGCACATCCCGGGCGTAGACGTCGGCGGAGGAATCGTCGATCGAGTACGTGCACACTTGTAGCCCGCGGGCGCGAGAACGTTCGACCAGGTCAGCGCCCTTGGGATCATCCAGGTTGATCGCGGCGCGCGCCGAGAACCGTAAATCGAAGAGTGAGGCTTTGGCTTCGAAATAACTCTCGACACTCGAGTGATAGTCGAGGTGCTCGTGGGTCAGGTTCGTGAAGGCCACCGCCGCGAACCGGGTCCCGTCGACTCGGTGTTGGTCCAGCGCGTGCGACGAAACCTCCATCGCCACCGTCGTGACGCCGGCGGCGCGCATTCGGGCCAAGAGGGCCTGGAGCTCCGTCGCTTCGGGGGTGGTGTGGAGCATCGGCACTGCGGTCCCGTCGATCCGAGCTTCAACGGTGCCGATCACACCTACCCGCTCACCGTTCGCCCGGGCGATGGCTTCGAGGAGATAGGTCGTGCTCGTCTTGCCGTTGGTCCCGGTGACCCCCAGAACCCGCAGGGCCTGCGACGGGTGACCGTGGAGACGGGATGCCAGCGGGCCGATCGTCTCCCGAACGGAATCGACCCGGACCTGCGGCACGTCCAACTCCAACGTCCGCTCGACGAGGAGCGCCGATGCACCGGCCGCGACCGCGGCGCGCGCGAAGTCGTGACCGTTGCTGCGTGCGCCGGGGATGCAGCAGAAGAGGGCACCCGGGCCCGCGTCACGGCTGTCGTGAACGATCGAGCCGATGTCGATTGCGCCCTCACCCGTGACCTCGAGGAGGTGATCGCGCGCCTCGTTGTCGGCGAGGAGGTCGTGCAGCAGCACGGTCCTCCTAGGTGTGCTTGGACGGGTCGGGGGGCAGGCTACCGGTGCCCGTGGTCGTTCCGGCCGTCGTTCTCCCCGGGACCGTCGTACCGGAGGGGGCCGTCGTACCGGAACGAGGTGTCGTACCGGAACGAGGTGTGTTGCCGGACGTCGCGCGAGATGCGGAACCGATCTGCGTACCGGTCGTCGTCGAGGACGGGTGCGCGTCGGCGAGGCGGGCCTGCGCGTTGGCGAGATCCGCTCCGTGCGCCACCGCGCACGAGTTACCCGCGGCCTTCGCGGTGAGCTGCGCGGCCGAGTACTGCGTGTTGGCGAGGTCGGTCGGGCTCACCCCGTACTGCTGCAACGCGAACTGGGTGATCTCGGAGAAGACCGGTGCAGCAACGCCGCCGCCGTAGCTGAGGTTGTTCTCGTCGAGGACGACGAGCGTGGCGAAGCGCGGGTGCGCGGCCGGTGCGTAACCGATGAACGACGCCATCGTCGCCGCGGGGGCGTACCCGCCGGTCGCCAGCGCCTTCTTCGCGGTGCCGGTCTTCCCTGCGACGTTGTATCCCGCGATCGCCGCGCACGCACCGGTGCCGTTCGACACCACTCCTTGGAGCATCTGCGTCATCGACTCGGCGGTTTTCCCCGACACGACCCGGGTCCCGGCGGGTACCGGGGCGGTACGACGCACACCCTTCGCGTCGACCGTCGCTTCGAGCAGGTGCGGGGGCCGGGTGACGCCGCCGTTCGCGATCGTCGAGAACGCGTCGAGCATCTGCATCGCGGTCACCGACACGCCGTATCCGATCGCGGTCGAGTACTTCCCGGTGGCGTAGTACTGCGACGGGGACAACAGCAATCCGGCGGGCTGTCCCGGCCATAGCACGGACGTTTGGGTGCCGAGCCCGAATGCCCGCACCGCGTCGGCGACTTCTTGGTTCTTCATCTTCTGCGCGATCTCGATCGTGCCGACGTTCGACGACTCCCGCAGGATGTCGGCGGTCGTCCAGTGCTCGATACCGCCGGCCACGCCGGTGTGCGCCTCCGCGTCGACATACGACTTCACGTTCTTGTCGACGGATATCGAGTCGGGCACGTTGAACATCGTGCTCGGCGTGATGTGCCCGTGTTCGAGCGCCCACGACAACGTGATCAGCTTGTTCGTCGAACCCGGCTCGAAGAGATCAGTGAGCGGCGTGTTGTGGTCGAGCGAGTCGGCGACGTGCGCGGGGGCGGTCGGCGTCCCGCCCTTCACGTTCGCTATCGCGAGCACGTTGCCGTTGGTCACGTCGACCACCACGGCCATGCCGCTGTTCGCGCCCGTGGCCTTCACCTGGTCGAGCAGCGAGTACTCCGCCTGCCATTGGAGGTCTTCATCGAGGGTCAACACGACATCGGTTCCGCGCTCGGCGTCGACCTGCGTCCGCTGCGTGTCGGGGATGTCGTGGCCGAGCGGGTCCTGCTCTACCGTCAACTCCCCCGACTTGCCGGCCAACAGGGAGTTGTATTCCGCCTCGACGCCGGCCGCGCCGGTCCCGTCGGCGTGCGTCTGCCCGACGACGGCGGCGCCGACCGAGCCCGCGGGATAGCTCCGCGCCGACTCCGGCACGAAGCCGATGCCCGGAAGCTTCAGCGCCTGGACCGCCTGGGCGACCTCGTCGGGCACTGTGTGCGCGAGATAGGCGAAGCGACGGGGCGACTTGACCATTCCCTTGTCGGACAGGGCCTGGAACAGTCCGTGCTCGCCGATGTGTAGCACCGGCGCGAGCGTCGCCGCTTCACCGAGAGGATCAGTGACGAGCGTCGGGTCGGCGTAGACGGTCGTGCGTTGGATCGACATCGCAAGGTCGCGCCCATTGGCGTCGAAGATGCTCCCCCGTTCCGCAGTGAGAGGAACGGTGTGCAGCGCGAGGTCGACGGACAGCTTCTTGTAGCGCCCGCCGTCGGCGAGTTGCAGCTGACCGACACGCGCTGCGAGCAAACCGAACGCGAGTACCAACAGCGCGCTGCATACGCCCAGGCGGCGAGCGGGACGGGCAACACCTGCGGCGCGAACCGGGCGCACCGGCCGCGCGTCATGGGTCGGTCGGGCACGGGTCGGTAGGGCACGCTTCGCGCCGGGCGCCGCCGGTGAACGGCCCGGCGGCGGAGACCGGTATCCGGTCGGATCCACGCGCCGACGCGGGGGCTCGTCCGGATTACGGGGCAAGGGCCTGTTTCGTCTGGTCGTACACCGCGTCCGTGGACGGCGCCGGAACCGTGGGGGTCTTCGAGCCCGCCGAGGATGAGCCGACTACGAGCGAGATCGGCGACGGCCCGGGAACCATTCCCAGGTTCTTCGACGCCGCGATCACGTTCTGGGCCGAAGAAAGGGTCGCCACGAATTCGCGGAGGCGCTCGTAGCGCAGTTGTTCGTTGGCCCGGTCCTTGGAAAGGCGCTCGAGCGTGAACGCCGACTGCGCCGCAAACACGTGGAAGGCCACGAGCGTGAAGAGCGACGCGACCGTGACGAGCGCTGCGGTCCACATCATCAGCCGGGCCCGCAGCCGGCGGCGGGCCGTTTCGGGCGCGACCGTGAGCCGGGCGCGCGCGCCGTCCCCGCGGGGGTTCGATTCCGGACGCGGCGCTGCGTTCGGGTTCTGGGAGGTCCGCGGGGACGGTTGCGCGCTCATTGGCGCTCTCAGGCCACGATGTCGGGAAAGGCGGCTGCAGGCAGTTCGGCCAGGCGCTCGACGGCACGCAGGCGTGCGCTCTCGGCGCGTGGGTTCGACTCGATCTCGTCGGCGGACGGCCGCCGCGGCTTGCGGGTCAGGACCCGCACGAGCGGGTGCGGTCTCGCGGGCGCGACGGGGAGCTTGGCCGGGACGTCGCGGTCGGCGTCGTCGCCCGCCCAACGGCCGAAGCGTTCCTTCACCATGCGGTCCTCGAGCGAGTGGTACGCGAGCACGAGGACGCGACCACCGGGACCGACGACGTGTACCGACTCGTCAAGACCGTCCGCCAGGTTCGGCAGCTCGCGATTCACCTCCATGCGGATCGCTTGGAAGGTGCGCCGCGCCGGGTGCGGCCCCCGACGCCGCGTCGCGGCCGGGATCGCGTCTCGCACGATGTCGGCCAACGCGCGCGTCGTGAGCACCGGCCGGGAGGCCACGATTGCGTGCGCGATGCGCCGCGAGAACCGTTCTTCGCCGTACTGAGAGATCACCACTGCGAGCTCCGACTCGTCGTACTCGTTGACGACCACCGTCGCCGTGAGCGACTGCTTGGCGTCCATGCGCATGTCGAGGGGCGCGTCGAAGCGATACGAGAAGCCGCGCTCGGGTCGATCGAGCTGCGCGCTGCTCACTCCGAGATCCATCAGGATGCCCATCGCCTTGTCTCCTTCACCGTGCTCCTCCACGAACTTCGCGAGCCGCTCGAATCCTCCGTGCACGACCTTCGCCCGATCACCGAAGCGAGCAAGGCGCGAGCGGGCGGCTTCCACGGCATCGATGTCACGGTCGAGCCCGAGCACGTGCACGTCGGGACGCGCGTCCAACAACAACGCCGAGTGGCCACCGCCACCAACGGTGCAGTCGACGAGCATTCCTCCGGGCACCGTCGAGAGAAGCTCCACAACCTCCCGGGCCATCACCGGGAGATGCGAGAACTCCTCCACGCCGTTTCCTCCGAACCGTGTCTCCTTGCCACTTCGGAACCGCGCCACCGATCCCGTCTTCAGCTCCCCGGTCGACAGGCACCGCCCGGGATGTCTCCCCGAGTCGGCTACGGCTGAAAGCGGGCGGAGTAGGGGCCAACAACCGCGCCGGCCGGGGAGCTGAAGACGAGCCCGGGACGCGGGCTCCGTCGTGTTGTCAATGCTGTCGGCGCCGGGAGAGGTGTCGACCTCGGGATTGCGTGGTTGTGCGATCAGAGGAAGTCGTTGATTCCTTCGCCCTCGACGATGGATGCGATGCCGGCCTCGTCTTGCGCCGCGAACATCTGCGCATCCCAGATCTCGATGTGGTCGAAGCTGCCCGCGACCATGACCTCACGATCGAGGTGCGCGTACTCGCGCAGGTGCTGCGGCACTGCGACCCGACCTTGTTTGTCCGGGGTGATCTCGACGGCGCCGGCGAAGAACGTCCGGGCGGCCTGGCGTTCGCGCGAGCCGCGCTCGCGGGCCTCCCGGAGCTTGCGGGCGACGCGGTCGAATTCGGCGACGGGGTACACCGCGAGGCATCCGTCGAGCGCTCTTGCCATCACCGCACCCCCCTCGAGCTGTGCACGGAACCGGACCGGGAGAATCACCCGACCCTTGGCGTCGAGGGAGTGCTGGAACTCCCCCAGGAACATTGCCGAACCCCTGCTGCCTCGCCTGCTGGTTGCTTGAGCGGCCGGACGGGGACTTGACTCCCCTTCCCTCCACTGAGCGCCACCTTATGACACAATCCTCCACTACGTCAACAATCTCCACCCCCAAGAACCCACACCACCCTCAATAACCCCGTTCGCCCACCTGCACCCGGAGGCCAACATGTCGATCCGGTTCGGCTGGACCCGACCTCAGGCCGGTCCTAAAACGACCGATGAGGACCATGTGGAGGACGTGCCGTCGGTCCCTGAGCTCGCCACGCCCCCGGCGCCGGGAACGTCGGGTGCCGAGGACACGCGGTCGGAACCGACCGGCGCCGAACGGACGCGGGCCGATCGGGCACGCGACGCCTTCCCGGACGATCATGGTGGAACCACACATGGCGCGGCGACACACGCTGCAGGTACGACGGGCACAACCGGTACGACGAGCACGACAGGTACGCCAGTGACGACTCCTCCGACGCCTCCCCCGCCGCCGCAAGCGGTGATGGCGATCTTCGAAGTGCACGCGCGCGTGGTCGACACCGAACGCAAGTCGCACAAGCGCCTCGGTGGCGCGGCGGCGCGGCGGCTGTATCACGAGACTCTCGTCGAAGAAGCGGCCAAGCTCCACGCGCTCGGATTCGAGACGTTCGACGCGTTCGAAGCGGTGCATGGCGGCGCGGCCGACACGACCACACCCACCGCGACCGTGCCGTCAACCGACATCATCACGCAGTCGCCCACCGGTCCCGCGGGCGCGGATCCGGTCGGGGCGAGCGAGATCCCGCCGAGCCCTGCGGCCGCGGATCTCACTTCGACGGCGACGGACGAAACGACGGCGCACGAAGAGACGCAGGCCGCGACCGACGGTGACGAGCCGGAAACTGCCGGCGAGACGATCGGGCGCATTCGCATGCTGCTCGACGAGCTCGGTATCGAACCCGGCGGGGATCCGCTGCAAGCCGCCAAGCAATTCCTTGACGTGGTCGAGAGCGGCCCGACCGACGCCACCACCCCCGACGCGACAACACGTGAACTGGAGACGCCCGAACTGGAAACGCCCGCTGGGCGAACGCCGGACGAGGTTGTTGCGGGCGAGCCCGAAACTCTCGCGTCGGCGTCGGCCATCTTCGCGTCCACGGAGCCCGAACCGGCGCGGAGGGAATTCCTTTTCGCCACTCCCCCGGTTCAGCCGGCCCCGGAACCGAGCGCGTCGGCAACGGCCGACGCGCCGCCGACCCCCGTCGCCCCGACAGCAATCCCCCCGGCGCCGATCGTCGACGACGACGACGCGATCGAGCTCGCCCACGCCCGTGCCGAGCGTTGGCACGCCGAGCTCGAGCGGGCCCGCATCGAGCTCTCGGCCGCGACCGAAGCACATGAGGCGGCCGAACGAGAGACCGACCAGGCGCGCGTGGAGCTGGCGGAGCTACGAGACGAGCTCGAGCTCGCACGCGAGTCCGCTCGCACCGCGGACGCCGAAGTGGCCCAGCGGACCGCGGCGCGCGACGACGCGTCGGCCCGGCACGCCGAGCTCACCGAAGAGATCGTACGCGTGCGGGAAGAGGCCGGGGGATCGCAGGCCGCCGCCGACACGCATCGCCAAGAGCGCGACGACCTCGCGGGTCGGGTCGCGGCGGCGGAGACCCAACTCGCGGAGCTGCAGGCGCGCCTGACCGAAACCGACGAGACCCGGGCCCGCATCGAGGCCGAGTTGACCGACGCACAGGCCCGCGTCGGCGAGCACGAAGCTGCCCGCGAGCAACTCTCGATCCAGGTCGCCGATCTCGAACGGGCCCTTGCGGAGAACGCCGGCACCGCGGCCGAGCGCGACGCCGCGGCCGACGAGTTGCGCGCCCGCATCGCCGAGCAGATCGCGACCGTCGACGAGCTCCGCGCCCGTATCGGTGAGCTCGAGACGCACATCGCCGACCGTGAGAGCAACCTCCGCGATCGTGAGCAGGACCTCGAGCAGGCAACGACCCGAGCCGCCGAGTTGGAGCGCGTTGCCGACGATCACCGCCGTCAGCACGACGCCACGACCTCCGAGCTCGAGATCGCCCGGGGCGCGGTCACCGCGCTCGAGACGCGCATCGCGCACCAAGAGTCGGAATGGGAGCGGGTCGGAAACGACCGCCAGGGTGTGCTGCGCGAGCTCGACGACGTGCACGCACGCGTCGGTGAGCTCGAACAGCAGTTGAGCGAGGCCCAGGGCGAACGCGACGGTGTCCGCCACGAGCTCGAGCAGGCTCAGGCGCGCCGCGGTGAGCTCGGACAGCGGTTGAACGAGGCACAGAGCCGATTCGAGAGCCAGACCGAAGCCCTCGAGTCGAGTCGGCGTGAGCTCGAAGAAGCCCGCACGACTGCGAGCGGGCTCACGTCCGAGCGCGACGATGCCGACCGTCGCCGCCAGACCGCCCTCGACGAGCGCGACGAAGCGATCGGTGAACGCGACGCCGCCATCGACCAGCGCGACAGCGCCGGTCGTGAACGCGACGAGATCGTTCGCCAGCGCGACGCCGCGTTTGCCGAGCGCGACACCGCCCTCGGCGACCGAGACACCGTTACCGAGGAGCGGGCCGCCGCGCTCGCGGCCCGCAACGACGCGATCGTTGCCCGCGACGCGGCACGAACCGCCCTCTCCGACCGGACCGCGGAGCGAGACGAAGCCCGCACCACGCTCGCCCACCGCACCGGCGAACGCGACGATGCTCTCAGAACCCTCGCCGAGCAAGCCCGCGAGCGCGACGAGGCGACGCTGCGGCTCGCGCAGGCCGACACCGAGCTCGCCCGACTCGAGTCGCTCGTCTCGACCCACGAGGCGCAACGGGTCTCGACCACAGCCGAGCTCGGCGCCGCTCATGCACGCGTCGCACAACTCGAAGACGCGCTCGAGACCCGGGCCGCCGAGCGCGACGAAGTGCTTGCCGGCCTCGACAACGCGCGTGGCGAGATCGCCCGGCTGGAGATGCTGCTCGTCGACCGCGCCGCCGACCGCGACGACGCACTCCGGCGCCTGGACTCCGCGACGGCCGAAGCCGCGGCCTTGGAGACATCGCTCGCACAACAGATCACCGATCGCTGCGCCGACCGCGACGAAGATCGAGCCCAGCTCGACGAGGTCCGTGCGCGCTTCGACGACGCACTCGCCGAAGTCGGCACGCTCGAGGCTGCGGTTGCACACGAGATCTCCGCGCACCAGGCGGTGCGCGAACTCCTCGACCAGGCCCGCGGTCAGGTCGCGAAGCTCGAAGCGGCCGTCACTGAACTCACCGCCGCGCGCGACGACGCCCGGCACCGGCTCCAGGACGCACTGGCCCAGATCTCCCGGCTCGAAGCCGTTGTGTACGAGCGCGTCGTCGAGCGCGACGAGCTCCGCAATGCCGCGACCGCGGCCCAGGAGCGTGCCGAACTGCTCGCCGAGCAACTCGACGGCGCCCAGGGAACCCTCGACGCGATGGCCGCCCACGCCGAAGAGCTCGAGATCGACCTCGCCCGCGCCGAAGCCGCGATTCCATCTGTGGAGGCCCGGCTCGAAGCCGACGCTATCGTCGTGCAGGCCCGCAGCGACGCCGAGGAGCTCCGGCACCAGGCGATGCACGAGGCCGAAGCGATTCGCCGCGATGCGATGACAACCGCAGAAGGCATTCGCGACATCGCCCAAGAAGACGCTCGCGACCTCCGCAACCGCGCCGCCGACTCGATCCTGAGCGACACCCAGCGTTCCGAGAACGTCACCGGACTGCTCGAGCGCGTTGCCAAGCTCGAGCGCAAGCTCGCCAAGCAACGCAAGCGGATGGAACGGGCCGCCGATCGCATCGAGCGCAGCGAGCGGGCCGAGTACGCGGGCATGGAGGCCGACGACATCCTGCAGCGGGCCGAGAAGAAGGCCGCCCGTCAGCGCGAGTCGGCCGAGAAGTACGCGCTCGAACAGCGCAGCAGCGCTGACGACTACGCCGCCGACCTGCGCGCTCGCGCGCTCGAGGAAACGGCCGCTGTGCGCGCCGCCGCCCAGAGCGATGCGTTCAAGATCATCGAAGACGCCGAAAAGGACGTGGCCCGGCTGCGTCAGGCGGCAGAGCGCGACGCGATCCTGCACCGGCGCTCGGCCGAGGCCGAAGCGTCGGAGATCCGCGACAAGGCCCGACTCGAACGCCAGCGGGCCCGCGACGAGCTCGCGGTGCTGCTCGACCGGCTTGCCGGAGCGAAAGAGCCCGGCGAAGAGTGATCACGTTGTAGCGGGCCTGATCAGCCAAGGACGATCAGGCCGAGACGGCTTCGGCCCGGCCGAGGTACTTGTGCCACATCGGATCGATCGGGCCCGCCGATGCGATCAGCGAAGTCGTCGCGTGTGGCGCCACGGGTGGGCGGCGCAACACCATCCCGCATTCGTTCGGCGTCCGCGCCTCTTTGTGGGCGTTGCACGCGCGGCACGACGCCACCACGTTCTCCCACGTGTGCGGGCCACCGCGTGAGCGCGGCATCACGTGATCGAGGTTCTCGGCCGTCGTCCCGCAGTACTGGCACCGATGACCGTCGCGCGCGAAGACGGCCCGGCGCGACAGTGGCGCGGTCGCCCGGAACGGCACCCGGACGAAATGCACGAGGCGGATCACCGTGGGAACGGGCACGTTCCGGCGCTCGGAATGGAACTCGGCGCCGTTGCGGTGCACGATCTCGGCCTTGTCCTTCAGCACCAGCACGACCGCGCGTCGCGACGACACGACACAGAGCGGCTCGAAACTGGCGTTGAGCAACAGCGCCCGGGTCACGGCTGATCACCTCCGGTGCGCCCGGAGTGTACCTAGCCCCCGGCGCGACACCATTCGAGATACCGGACGACGTCGACGATGAGCGGTCGGCCGTCGGCGCCGTACGCGGTCTCGAGCCGAAACCGCAGGTACGGGCGATCGGGAAACGGGAGGAACGGCGGCCGGGCCCACCATCGAGACGGGACGGTTCGAAAGAGCTGGCGCAGTGCGGAGACCCACAAGTGCGGCCGGACGAGCACCGCGGCAACGACATGGAACCAAAACCCGGCGCCGTGCGTCCTGCCTGGGTCGCCGCGGTTGGTGCCCACGCCCAGCACGGTAGCGTGGCGACGGTGGCCGGCGTCCCCGGGCAGGACGACGGTTCGCCGTGGCCCACGCTGCCCCCGACGGAGGTAGACAACGGTGCAAGCCGCGCCCCGCCCGGAGCAGTCTTTCAAGGACCTTTTCGACACGCTCGCCACGCAGATCGAGCGCGTGCTGCGGGGAAAGCGCCGCGCCGTGCACCTCTCCCTGGTGTGCCTCTTCAGCGAAGGTCACCTGCTGATCGAAGACGTGCCCGGCGTCGGTAAGACCTCGCTCGCGAAAGCGATCGCACGGTCGACCGGCGGATCGTGGCGGCGCGTGCAGTTCACTCCCGACCTCCTCCCTTCCGACATCACCGGCGTTTCCGTCTGGGACCGGGCGCGCGGCGACTTCGAGTTCCGGCCCGGCGGCGTCTTCGCGAACGTCGTGCTCGCGGACGAGATCAACCGGGCGTCGCCGAAGACGCAATCGGCTCTGCTCGAGTCGATGGAAGAACGTCAGGTGAGCGTCGACGCGCAGACGTACAAGCTTCCGCGCCCGTTCATGGTCATCGCAACCCAGAACCCGGTCGAGCTCGAGGGAACCTACCCGCTGCCGGAAGCCCAGCTCGACCGATTCTTGTTGCGCCTGCGCATCGGCTATCCCGACCGCGACGCCGAGATCGCGATCCTCGACGCCGAAGGCGCCGACGCGCTCGATCCCGACGAGCTCGAACCGGTCACCGATCCCGAGACCGTGGGCGCATGGATCCACGAACTCGGTCGCATCCACGTCTCCCCCGAGCTCCAGGGATACATCGTCGATCTCGCGGAAGCGACCCGGCACCACCGCGACCTCATGCTCGGCGTCAGCCCTCGCGGCGCGCTTGCGCTGCAGCGCGCATCGCGCGCGCTCGCCGCGAGCATCGGTCGCTCCTACGTGGTCGCCGACGACGTCAAGGTGCTCGCGTCGGCAGTGCTCGAGCACCGGCTCCTGCTCTCGTCCGAGGCGATGATGCGGGGCGTCAACCCGGCCGACGTGCTGACCGCGATCCTCGACACCGTGCCCGTACCTGCGACGCGAGCCGGTTGAACGCAGGTCGATGCTGACTCGACGGGGATGGTCGTTCGTCGGTGTGGCGATCGGCTTGTACATCGGTGGCCGGCTCCTCGGGCTCGTGCAGCTGGCGGTGCTCGCGGTCACGACTGCGCTGCTCATCCTCGGCGCCTACATCTGGGTCCGGGCCAAGGCGCCCGCGCTGACGGCCCGGCGCGCGCTCAAGGAGTTGTTGCAGGTCGGCGTCGAGGGCCGGGTCGATCTCGTCGTCACCGCGACCCGACGGAGCACCACGATCGCCGTCTCCGACGCCTTCGACCAGGGTCGCCGGGCCGCGCGCTTCCTCCTCCCTCCCCTCGCGGCCGGTGAAGACGCCCGTGCCGCCTACCGCTTCCCCACCGATCGCCGCGGCCGCTTCGAGATCGGTCCGCTCCGCGCCACGCTGACCGACCCGTTCGGGCTCGTGTCGTCGAGCCGCCGTGTCCTCGGGACCGAACGGGTCATCGTGTATCCGCGCGTCCACGACGTCGTCGCTCCGCCCGACATCGGCGGGCTCGATCTCGATCGTGATCATCCCGCGGTCCGGCCGCGCGTCGAGACGAGCGGCGACTTCATGACGCTGCGCGAATACGCGCCGGGCGACGACCTCCGCCACGTGCACTGGCGGTCGACGGCGCGGCGCGGTCACCTGATGATGCGCCAGAACGAGACCCGGCGCCGCGCCCCAGTGTTGTTGATGCTCGACGTCCGCCCCGCAACCCATGATCGGGCGTCGTTCGAACGGGCCGTGGAAGCCGTCGCGTCGATCGCGACCGCTCTCGACAAGGCCGGGAGACCGTTCGAGGTCGCATGGAGTACCGGCACCCCGATCGGAGCGCCCGGACGCCGTCATCTCGCGTACGTCATGGACGAGCTCGCGATCGTCGAGCCCCATGGCGCCGATCGGCTCCTCATTGCCTCGACCCGGCGCCGCGCCAGCGCGCTCATCGCCGTCACCGGCCGGCTGCTCCCGACCGATCCCGCGAGCATCGGCCTGCTCGTGCGCGACGGCGGCCTCCTGATCACGGTCCCGGCCGCCGACGAAGCGGCCACCGCCGCGCCCCGGTCCCGTCGATACCGCTCCATGCTCGTGCCCTACAACGATCGTCCCTTCGCCAACTCCTGGAACGAGGCGGTGCTGCGATGGCAGCGCACCGGCAGTCGTCCTACGTCACCGTCACCCGCGCCCTCCTGACCGGCGGGGCGATTCTCGCCCTCGTCCGCGTCTATTCGGGGTTGTCGTGGTTGGCGGTGATGTTGATCGCAGCCGCGATCCCGGCCGCGTTGTTCACGCTGGCCGAACGCCGGCGCTGGAACACATGGGCGACGGTCGGGGGCGCGCTCGTCATCGGTGCGTGGCTCGCCGTCATCGTCGACGACCCGTCGGAGACGTTCGCAGGTATCCCGAGTGCGAGCGCGTTCGCGAACGCCGGTCACGACATCGCCAACGCGCCGCACGTGCTGCGATCCGCGGTGGTACCCGTCAACCCGGTCGGTGCCGCATTGATGCTCGCGGTCGTCGCCACGTTCGTGGCCGGGCTCGCAGCCGAGTTGATCGCACGGAAGTTGGAAGCGCCGCTCGGGGTGATCGGGCCGAGCGTCGCGCTGTACGTCGCGATCTGCGCGCTCGGATCGGGGCGTTGGGCACCCACCACCGCGGCCTACGGCGTCGTGGTCATCGAGTATCTCGTCGGGTTGCAGCACACGGAGATGGAGACGCGCCGGACGTGGTTCCAGAGCACCGCGAACCGGCGCTCGCAACTCGTCACCGGCGGCGCGGTCGCAGGTGTGCTCGTCGTCGCGGTCGCGGTCGCGTTGGGCCCGGGAGTGCCCGGCGCGCGCGGCACCGCCTGGATCAACTACCGCTCCGCAGGGAGCGGCAGCGGATCGAACATCCTGAACGTCACGTCGCCGCTCGTCTCGGTGGGCGCCAAGCTGAACGGGAAACAGTCGACCAATGTGGTGTTCACGGTCAAGACGACCGAACCCAAGGGCAACTACTGGCGCGTCATCGCGCTCGACAAGTTCGAAGCCGACGGATGGGGACTGAGCTCCGACCGGCGCTCCACCTCGAATCTCCCGGGCCCGACGAACGCGCCGGGCACGACGCTCGTGACCCAGACCTTCCACCTCGCCGACATCGACGCCTTGTGGCTGCCGGCCGCCTACCGACCGGTCGACATCGACGTGCCCCACTCCCAGGTGCTTCCGGGTTCGACCTCGCTGTTCCTGCAGTCACCGCTCGCCGGCCTCACGTACGTCGTGCACTCCGAGGTTTCCAACCCCGACAAAACGGTTCTCGAATCGGTGACCGCCGCCGACCTCACCGCGATGTCGGCCGACTTGTCGCTCCCCGCGAACTTCTCGCCCCGCGCCCGCACCTACGCCCAAGTGCTCACGAAGAATGCGGCGACGCCGTACGACAAGGCGATCGCGCTGATGAACGCGTTCCACACACCGCAGTTCACGTACGACACGAGTGTCGATCTCGGGACGGGCGCCGCCGCGCTCGATCGGTTCCTCTTCCAGACCCACGCCGGCTTCTGCGAGCAGTACGCATCGGCGTTCGCCGAGCTCGCGCGCGCGATCGGGCTCCCGACCCGGGTCGCGGTCGGATACCAGCCGGGAACGCAGAGCCGCGGCACCTGGCACGTCGAGGAGAAGGATGCTCACGCCTGGCCCGAGGTCTGGCTGGGGCCGACCGTCGGCTGGTACCGGTTCGAACCGACGCCCACACGCGTCGACCCGGTGACCGGGCTCGGCGGAGGGAAGGGGTCCTCCGATCCGGGGGCGACCACGACGACCACCGCACCCAAGTCGCAGACAACGACGCCGACCAGCATCTCGTCGACGCCGACGACGGGCCCCACGCTCGGCGCGGCGCCGCCCCCGACCACCCCGCCGAAGTCGAGGGGTACCCGGGCCCACGTCATCACCATCGTCGCGGTCGTGGTCGCGGTAGGGATCGGCGCCCTCGGCGCGCTGCTCGGCGCGCTCGCCTACGCGGCGTGGAACCGCACCCGCCGCCGGCGCCGCGATCCCGATGATCGCCGGCGCGTCCTCGGCGCGTGGTCGGAGGCGCTGGAACGGCTCGAGGCGTTGGGTATCCAGCGCAGACCGTCGACGACGTCGCTCGAGTTCGCGCTGCGCCAGGCGCCCGCGCTCGGAGCCGGCGCCGCGGGTCCGCCGCTCATGGACCTCGCGCGGCTGCACACTCTCGCGATGTACTCCCCCGAGCCGCCGACCGCGGCCGAGGCCGACGAAGCGTGGACGGAGCTCGACGCGATCACTGCGGCGCTGCGCGTGAGCGTGCCGCGCTCGCGCCGCTTGCGGCTGCGCTGGTTCTCCGGTTTCCTGCGCACCCGGCCCTCGCCGTCTCCGGAGCCGCCCACCCCGGAGCGCTGAGACGCTCAGCCCCGGGCCGTGAGCCGGTCGACGAACTCGGCGCGCTCTTGGCGGAACGTGCGCACGTCGGCGTCGACGTCGGCCGCCAACTGATCGACCGAGACGAACAGCGCGAGCTGACCGGCGCGCAACGCGTCGAGGATCTCGCCATCGTCGTGACAGGCCCACACGTTGCGACCGTCCGTGATCAACCGCAGGCTCGAGAGGTCGCGCCCGGCGTCACGCACGGCATCGAGCGCAACCCGCACCCGTGCCGACGGCAGGCCCGCATCGAGCATGGAACGAACGATCCGCAACGCGACGAGGTCACGAAAGCCGTACCCCCCTGCGGGCGCGCCGGGGGGTACGAGACCCGAACGCGACCAATGCCGGAGCTGGGCGACCGTGCACCCCGACAGACGCGCGGCTTGGGCCGCGGTGAACGTCACCGCCGGGACGGTCAGTTGTCGTCGCGGCGGAAGCGATCGCGCCACTGCCGACCGCGGTCACCAAACATCCCGCGCAGCCCGCCCTGGGCTCGCAAGCCGCCGGTCAGGGTCTCGAGCCCGGCCCGACCCAGCTTGCGCACGTGCCGCTCGATCACGAGCGAGCAGCCCAGCATCACCGCGAAACCGATCGCGCCGACCCACACATGGGACGCGAACGTGAACACCAGCAGCACCAGACCACCGAGCAGCCCGAGTGCGGCCCAGCGGATCATGCGCGCCGAATGGCGGTACAGCGTCGTGCGCGAAACCCGCTCACCGAGAGCGGGATCGGTCGCGTTGAGCTGAGCCTCTATCTCTTTGAGGATCTTCTGCTCTTCGTCGGAGAGCGGCATGCCGTTATTCTCGCGCAGCCGGCAGGGGCCAACAACGCGCGGACGGCTCCGAGCGGCTCCCGACCATGGTCAGCCGGCCTCCGGACCGGACGAATTGCCACCCAATGCACTCTCGGTGGCGTCCGCCGACATGGGCGCACCACCGGCCGCGGCCGACCGGTAGACGAGGTCGACGAGGCGGTGTGCGGCCAACGCATCGTCGGCCCGGGGATGACCGATCAGTGACGGATCGGCCCCGGACGAGCCCGGGTCCCCCAGCGGGTCGAGGGCGGCGAGCGAGTCGAGGAACGCCTTGGTCGGCTCCGCGTACTGGGCCAGGGCCTTGGCGTACACCTCGGGCAGCGTGAACCGGGCGCTCCAAACGGGTGGCTCCGACATGATGATCCGCTCGCCCGCGTCGGTCTGCACGTGCAGCGGTCCCAGGTAGTCGTCGTCGGTCCAGAGCATGGCTTTCTCGCAGAACACCTCGAGTCGGCGACTCGATTCCCGTGTCAGCACCTGGTGCCAGATGCTCGTGAGCTGCGCCACCGATCCGTCGGCGTAGGTGAACATGGCAGCCGCGGTGTCCTCGATACCCGGATACCCGAACCGCGACGCAGTGCGGGCCGAGACCTCCACCGGGTCGCCGAGCGTCCAACGCACGACATCGATGTCGTGGATGGAATGCTCGATGACCGTGCCGCCGCCGGCGTGGGCGACGTCGCCGCGCCAAGTCGAGCCGTACAGACCCTGCACCGGGAAGTACTGGTCGTCGCGCATCACCGCCGCGAGCACGCGACCGTGCTCACCCGACGCGACCGCCGCCACGAGATTGCGAAACACCGGCGCCCACCTGAGCACGAGGCCCACCTGATGTGGAACCCGGGCCAACGCCGCCGCGACCCGCTCCGCGGCCGCAAGATCGGGCGCCAACGGCTTCTCGCAGAAGATGGGGAGGCCCCGCGCCGCGGCGGCTTCGACCGCGGCAAGGTGCGCGGCCGTCCACGTGCATATCCACACGGCGTCGACACTGTCGAGGAGCCCGTCGAGCGTGGCACAGGGCTCGCCCCCGTGGCGGCGGGCGACCTTGGCCGCCTTCTCGGGGTCATCGTCGAACGTGGCGGTCAGACGGGCGTCGACGAGTTCGGCATCGGCGAGTTGTTGCAGCGCGACCGCGTGCACGGTGCCGATGTGCCCACACCCCACGAGCCCGACCCGTGTCATCTCCTCAGCCTCCTGCGCGCCGGGGCGGCCCCGCACTGCGCTCGACCAGTGTGGCCGGACCGACGGCGCGCGACCCGAACCGGTCGCGTACCTCATCGACCGCACGCTCGACCGCGGCGCGGCGTTCGGTCCGTTGCCCGCGTTCGTTCTCGGTCTCGCCGGTGAGATCGAACGCGGTCTGTACCGAGGCAATCGTGTCGAGCTGGGAGAGGGAGACGCCGAGGAGCCGGATGCCGCGGCCGACGTCGAACTCGGCGAGCAACTCCCGCGCGATCTCGAGGAAGACGGTACTCACGTCGGTGGCATCCGGTGACGTCCGGGCCCGAGTGCGCGTCTCGAAGTCGCCGAACCGGACCTTCAGGTTCACGGTGCGGGCGCTGAGGCCGGCGCCCCGCAACCGCGCGCAGGCCCGGTCGGTGAGACGGACGAGCTCACGCTCGCAGGCGGCGACGGTGCGCAGGTCGGCGTCGAACGTCTCCTCCGCACCGATCGACTTCGTCTCCCGTTCGGAAACGACATCGCGGTCGTCGTCGTTGTGGGCCAGCGCGTGGAGGTGCCGGCCGAGGCTCGAACCCAAAGACGCGACCAAGACGTTCTCGTCGAGCGCAGCGACGTCGCCGATCGTGCGCAAACCAATCCGTTCCAACTTGGTGAGCGTGGCCGGACCGACTCCCCACAACCGCGACACGGGGAGCGGCGCCAGGAACGCCTGCTCCGTACCCGGTTCCACGACGAGGACCCCGTCGGGCTTGCTCAGGTCGCTGGCGAGCTTGGCCAGGAACTTGGTCGACGCCACGCCGACCGATAGGCACAACCCGGTCTCGGCCAGCACCCGACTCCGGATGGTGGCGGCGATCGCGGCTGGAGCGCCGAGCATCCGGCGCGCCCCGGCGACATCGACGAAGGCCTCGTCGATCGACAACTGCTCGACGAGGGGCGAGACCTGCGCCAGGATCGCCATGACCTCGCGGCTCTTGTCGACGTAGCGGGACATGCGGGGCGAGACGAACGCCGCTTGCGGACAGGCCTTGCGGGCGCGCGCCATCGGGATCGCGGAGCGCACGCCGAACCGGCGCGCCTCGTAGCTCGCAGTGCTGACGACCCCGCGATTGCCGAGGCCGCCGACGATCACGGGCCGGCCTCGCAAAGCGGGATCGTCGAGCTGTTCGACCGCAGCGAAGAACGCATCGAGATCGACGTGGAGAATCGTCGCGTCGACACGCGCGGTCCCCGTCATAGGGATTCCGTCACAGGGACGCACGGACGACGCGCAGGTCGTCGCGCGATGTGCCGAAGACGTCGTAGCTGAAATCGACGCCGATGCCGGGTGCCCAGCGCTCGAGCAACCACGCAGCCAGGGGTTCGCGCACCCAGGGCGCGCACGACGCCAGCAGTTCGGCGCACTCGGCTGCGGGGACGAAGGCCGCTTCGACCACGATCCCGTCGGGATCGTCCACGACGACATCGCCTTCGAACGCGACCGCGAGATGCACTTCGCAGCGCATGCGCCAACCCATGTCGGGCGCGTGCGCCCGCACCTCGTAAAGCGGGCCGCTCCACTCCTGCACCCGCAGACCGGTCTCCTCCTCGACCTCGCGCGTCAGCCCGGCGAGCAGGTCGGCGTCATCGGCGTCGATCACTCCCCCGGGCGTGCTCCAGTCCTCGAAACCACCCCGACGCAGGTTGCGGACGAGGAGGACGCCGGCGGGCGTCTCGAGCAAGCCTCCGGCGACTGTCCACTCGTGCACGGCGACATTCTCGCGCTTCGGTCGCGCCCGAGCCGCGCCGGTACGATCGATCCGTGCCTGACGAGATGACGCCGGGCGAGAGCACGCCCGAGCACCCGAACCTGCCTCGGCGGGGCGCTCTCGGGACGATGTTCATCGCCATCGCGATCTCGGGTTCGCTCGGCGGCCTGATCGGCTACAGCCTGGTCGCAACGACATGCCCCGACACACCGACCCGGGCCGAGCAGTTGCTGCAGCAGATCCGGGGCTTCCAGGCACATGTGCCGTCGTGCGCGGTCAAGGAGCTCGGGGCCGCGCTGCTCGGCACGGTCCTGGCCGCCATCGGGGCGGCGACGATCGCGATCCTCGTGCTGCGGGCCCAGTCGGAATGGCGCGGCCACGCCCCCCGGGCCAGTATCTGAACTTCGGCGGTCCGGAACTCGGCTAATGGAGTCGGGTCAGGCGAGACCGATGCGGCGGAAGGCTTCGGCGAAGGGAACGCCCGCGACGCGGCCCGCGTCGATCGCGGACTCCCGCAAGAAGTCGCGGAACCAGTCGCCGGTCTCGATCAGCTGACTCGCGTGACAGAACAGGGCTTCGATCTTGCGCTCGAGCGTCGACCCGATGTCGATCCACACGTTCGCCTCGAACGTCCCCGAGAGATAGAGCGCGCGCACCTGATGCGTGCCCAGACCCTCGGCCGAGAGCTCGGGGAAGTAGTGCGGATTGCCGGCCGCGGGCGCGACCGCGTCGAGGGTCGCCCAACCAGTGACGCGATGGTCGCGATGGTTCACGTACGTGTCACCGAAGAACACTGCGGTCGGATCGGGACAGCACACGACGTCGGGGCGCACCGACCGGATCAGGCGAACGAGCTCGAGCCGGAGCGCGCGGTCGTCCGCGATCTCGCCGTCGGGATGGTCGAGGTGATGATGAGCGGCCACGCCGAGCACCGCGGCCGCCGCCGCGGTCTCCTCGACCCGCAGTCGCGCCAACGCGTCGAGATCGGCGTCGGGATCGCTCGTGCCCTTGTCGCCCCGTGTCGTGACCACGACGTGGACCTCGGCGCCCGCGTCGGCCCACCGGGCAAGGGTCCCGCCGGCCGAGATCTCGGGATCGTCGGGATGGGCGTAGACCGCCAGTACCCGTTGCGGGATCTCGTCGGTGATCACGATGCGAGCTGATCGAAGGCGCGGATCGCGGCGTCGATCGCCTGGTCGTCGACGTCTTTGTGGGTGACGAGGCGGAACGTACGGGGGTCGAGCGTGCCCGAGCGCACCCCGATCTGCTCAAGCCGGGCCACGAACTCGGCCGGCAGCTTCTGCAAGTCGGCGCAGACGATGTTGGTTCGGACCGTCGTGGGGTCGACGCTCCCGGGCCAACGGCTCGCGAGCGCGTCGGCCAGGCGGCGGGCCCGGACGTGATCCTCGGCCAATCGTTCGACCATCGTCTCGAGCGCCACCACGCCCGCGGCCGCGATCACCCCGGCTTGACGCATCGCGCCGCCCCATCGATGCCGGTACTCGCGCGCTTGGTCGATGACGTCGGCGGGGCCGCACAACAACGAACCGACCGGCGCGCCCAGGCCCTTCGAGAGACAGAACATCACCGTGTCGACCGGCGCGACCAACTCTCGGGGTGAGACGCCCAACGCAATCGCCGCGTTCCAGATGCGCGCGCCGTCGACATGGACCGGCAGACCTCCGGAGCGCGCGATGGCGCATAGCGTCGTCATCTCCGCGGCATCGATCGGCGCGCCCGACAACGCCATGTACGTGTTCTCGATCACCACGAGCGCGGGCCGCGGCAAGTGATGGGCGACCCCCTCGATCGCGAAGCGCACACCGTCGGGAAGATCCCACAGCGGGTGCATCTGCACGCCGCTGTTCACCGGCGCAGCCGCGGCTTCGTAGCGGTACACGTGGGCGCGATCTGGACACAGCACCTCGGTGCCGGACGCGGCGAGCACCCGGATCGCGAGTTGGTTCGCCATCGTGCCCGAAGGTACGTAGAGCGCGGCCTCTTTGCCGAGTAGCGACGCCGCGAGCGACTGCAGGCGATTCACCGTCGGGTCTTCGCCGTAGACGTCGTCGCCGACCGAGGCCGCGGCCATCGCGCGCCGCATCTCCGCCGTCGGCATCGTCACCGTGTCGGAACGCAGGTCGATCGCGCCGGTCGGCGCGGTCACGAGGCGTCCCAGTCGGCCTTCACCGGGCGCATGAGCCCTTCTTGGATGACGGTCACCGCCAGCGCACCGTCGCGGCGGTAGATGAAGCCCTCGGCGAGACCGCGTGCCGCCTGCGCCGACGGGCTCTTCTGGTGGTACAGCAGCCACTCGTCGGCGCGCAGTGGGCGATGGAACCACATCGCGTGATCGAGGCTCGCGATCATGAAGCGGTCGTCGTCCCACGAGTTCGCGTGCGACATCACCGCGGTATCGAGCAACGTCAGATCGGACGCGTAAGCGACGATGCACGCGTGGAGGAGCGGATCGTCGGGAAGATGCCCGTCGGCACGGAACCAGACGAGTTGCTCGGGTTCACGCGGGGTCGGGTCGGGATCGAGCCAACGGGGCAGCCGCGACGATCGGGTGTCGATCGGGCGATCGCGGCGTATCCACTCGACGAAGTCGACCGGAAAACGATCGACGAACGGTTCCAGACGCTCGCGCATCGTGGGCAGCGAGTCGGGGTCGGGCGCGTCGGGGAGCGGATACTGGTGCTCGGGCCCGGGCTCTTCGACGTGGAACGAGGCCGACAGGTTGAAGATCGGTCGGCCGTGCTGAATCGCGACGACGCGCCGCGTCGTGAAGCTCTGTCCGTCGCGGATGCGGTCGACGTCGTAGACGATCGGGATGCGAGGGTCGCCCGGGCGCAGGAAGTACGCGTGCAACGAATGGACCCGCCGGTCGGAATCGACGGTTCGACCCGCCGCGACCAGCGCCTGGCCCGCGACCTGGCCCCCGAAGACCCGCTGGCGATCCTCGTCCGGGCTCACTCCCCGGAACAGGTTGGCCTCGAGCTGTTCGAGTTCGAGGAGGTCGATCAGATCGTCCAGCGCGCGCCCCATGACTGCGCCGATGCTACCGGCGCGCCCCTACCCGAAGGACCGGCCTACCCGAAGAACACGGAGGCCGTCTCGAAGAGCCGGCCGTCGACGGTCTTCAGATGCGCCACTCCCTTCTCGATCGGGATGCGCACGACGTCGGTGCCGTGGAGCGCGACCATCTTTCCGAAGTCTCCTTCGTGAACTGCATCGATGGCCTCGATGCCGAAGCGGGTCGCGATGACCCGGTCGTACGCGCACGGGGTCCCGCCTCGCAGCACGTGGCCGAGCGCGGTCATGCGTGCTTCGAAACCGGTGCGGCGCTCGATCTCGTCGGCGAGACGCTGACCGATACCTCCGAGGCGGACGTGCCCGAAGTCGTCGAGCTCGCCGGGTTGCACTTCCATCGTCCCTTCCTTGGGTGTCGCGCCTTCGGCCGCGACGATGATCGAGAAGTTCGCGCCGCGCTGGTGTCGATGCGCGAGACGATCGCAGATCGCGTCGATGTCGAAGGGCTCTTCGGGGATCAAGATGATGTCGGCGCCACCAGCCAGGCCCGAGTACGTCGCGATCCACCCCGCGTGGCGACCCATCACCTCCACCACCATCACTCGATCATGACTTTCGGCCGTCGTGTGCAGGCGATCGATCGCGTCGGTCGCGATCTGTACCGCGGTGTGGAAGCCGAAGGTGAAATCGGTGCCGGCGAGGTCGTTGTCGATCGTCTTCGGCACCCCGACGACACGTACACCGTCGCCGTCGAGGCGGAGCGCGACGCCCAACGTGTCCTCCCCGCCGATCGCGATGAGCGCGTCGACGCGGTCCTGGGCGAGGGTCGCGAGTATCCGGCGGGGCCCATCGTCGGTCTTGTACGGATTCGTGCGCGAGGTTCCGAGGATCGTGCCGCCCTTGGGGAGCAGGCCGCGTACATTCCACAGTGAGAGATCCATCGACTCGCCGTCCATCGGGCCTCGCCAGCCGTGGCGATACCCCACGATCGTGTGGCCGTACTCTCCCACTCCCTTGCGGACGACGGCCCGGATCACCGCATTGAGGCCCGGACAATCGCCGCCACCAGTCAACATTCCGATGCGCATGGTCGCCTCCTTGGTTGACCTATCCTGCCGCGAGTCCGCGTCCCGGGCGTCATTTCGATGGAACACACCGACCCCGAGCCGAAACCCGACCCCGTACCTGCGCCCGACCTCGCAGGAAAGCCGGCGGGGCGCGCGTCTCGATCGGCTCGCGAAGATCGCGTGGCCCAACGACTGCAGTCGCGTATCGAGACGAACGAGCCACTCGTTGCGTGGGCCCGGGGCTGGGTGTCCCGTGAGATGCGGATGCACGGTGTGCTCGCGGCCCGGACCCTCGACTTCGGCGTGCTCACCGAGCGCTGGCTGTTCCTACTGAACACCGGTTTCTTCTCGCGGCGACCGCGCCGCTGTGTGTACGCCGCCCGGCTCGCCGAGATCTTCGTGTCGCAGGAGAACGCATCGCGCGGCACCCGGCTTCGCTTCACTTCACCCAAGGGCCGACCGCTGTGGTTCGAGCTGCGATCGACCGAACAGGCGCACGACTTCGCCGACGCTCTGCTCGCGCGCACCCGCCCGGTTCCGAGTGCGACGGCCACGCCGTCGACAGAGACGCCGGCGACCGACGAGCCGTGAGCTGCGTCATCGCGATCGACGCCGGGACCACCGGCGTCCGGGCGGTTGCAGTCGGAGGCGACGGCACACCGATCGCACACTCGTACCGCGAGTTTTCCCAACACTTTCCCAGGCCCGGTTGGATCGAGCACGATCCCGACGACATCTGGCGGGTCACGGTCGAGACGCTGGCCGAGGTCGCCGGGGAGATGCACGACCGGGGCGACACGATCGCCGCCGTCGGTATCACGAACCAGCGCGAGACCGTCGTGGTGTGGGATCGCCGCACCGGACGGCCCCGGGCGCGCGCCATCGTCTGGCAGGACCGCCGGACGGCGGCGCGCTGCGACGAGTTGCGCGCCGCGGGCCACGAACCGATGATCCGCAGCGCAACCGGGCTGGTCCTCGACCCGTACTTCTCCGCGTCGAAGCTGTCGTGGCTGTTGCACGAAGGTGGCGTCAGCGCCGATGACGATCTGGTGTTCGGCACCGTCGACACCTGGCTGCTTTGGAACCTGACCGGCGGGACGAACGGCGGCTTGCACGCGACCGATCCGTCGAACGCGAGCCGCACGATGCTCTACGACATCCGGAGCGGCGCGTGGTCGGACGAGCTCGCCGCGCTCTTCGACATCCCGCGCGCGTGCCTGCCCGAGGTCCGTCCGTCGAGCGGTCGGTTCGGGATGACCCATCCCGAGTGTGCGGCCGGGCTTCGGGTCCCGGTGAGCGGCATCGCCGGCGACCAGCAGGCCGCGTTGTTCGGGCAGGCGTGCGTGACGCCGGGCATGACGAAGAACACGTACGGCACCGGCTCGTTCGTGCTCACGAACCTCGGCTCAGAACTGCCCGAGCCCGTCGACGGATTGCTCACGACGGTTGCCTGGTCGCTCGCGCCCGGCGAGGTCACGTACGCCATGGAGGGCGCCATCTTCGTGACCGGCGCCGCCGTCCAATGGTTGCGGGACGGGCTCGGCCTCATCGGCGACGCCTCGGAAACCGGCCCGCTTGCGGCATCGGTCCCCGACTCCGGTGGCGTATACGTCGTCCCCGCGTTCACGGGCCTGGGCTCGCCCTGGTGGGACCCGTACGCGCGGGGCACCATCGTCGGCATCACCCGCGGGACGACGCGCGCTCACATCGCCCGTGCCGTCGTGGAGGCGATGGCGTTCCAGACCGCCGACGTCGTCGACGCGATCACGCGCGCGAGTGGGCTCGACGACATTCACGAGATGCGCGTCGACGGCGGGGCATCGGTCATGGACGTGCTCTGCCAGTTCCAGGCCGACGTACTCGGCGTACCGGTCCGGCGCGCCGCGATCCAGGAGACAACTGCCCTGGGCGCGGCGTTCCTCGCCGGAATCGCCGAAGACGTGTGGTCGTCTCCGGACGAGGTGAACGCGCGTTGGAGCGCCGATGCCTCCTTCGAACCGGCCATGGCCGGCGCCGATCGGGCGGATCGCACACGGGTGTGGCACCGCGCCCTCGATCGGTCGCGCGACTGGGCCCACGATCCGCCGGCATGACCCGCTTCGTTCGCGGACGGGGTTACGACGCGGACGCGAGCGGGCGGGCCTCGGCATAGCTCGCGACGCGCGCGGTCTCGGTGGGGATGTCCTCGGCCCGTTTCGTCGCGTAGGTGTCGACGTACTCGTAGCCCGAGAGTTGCGCGATTTCGTACATCACCTCGTCGGTGAGGTCGCGCAGTGCCATCCGGTCGTGATCCCGACCGCCGTACCGCGCCGGGTCGATCGGTTCGCCGAAGCGGACCACAACGTGCCGGAACAGCTTCGGGAAGCGGGAGTCGACAGGCTGCACGTCGTCGGTGCCGATGAGGCCGACCGGGACGATCGGCACGTCGCACCCGAGCGCGAGGCGCGCCACCCCCGTGTGGCCCCGGTGCAGCAATCCATCACGGGTGCGGGTTCCCTCCGGGTAGATCCCGAACACGTTGCCCGAGCGCAGGACGTCGGTCGCCGATGCGAGCGCACGCGCGCTCGCGCTCCCGCCTTCGCGCCGGATCGGGATCTGGCCGCAACTCCGGAAGAACCAGGCCGTCTTGGCGTTGTCGAAGTATTCGGCCTTGGCGACGAAGGTGACGCGCCGGTGCACGACGAGTGGGATGAAGATCGAGTCCAGGAACGACCGGTGGTTCGAGGCGAGGATCACCGCGCCCCGCCGGGGCAGGTTCTCGCGCCCGACGACGCGGACGCGCACGAACACACGGATGAACGGGGTGACCAGCAGCTTCACGATCCAATACAAGGATCGTCAGCGTACGCCCCGAGCGGGTAGGCCTGTCGAGGATCCGGGTCGGGATCAGGCCGCGACCGAGAGACGATCGGCGAGCTCGTCGACGATCACGGAGGTCCAGGCGATCTCGTCCTGCTCCGAGCGGGCATTGTCGACGGCCCGCCCTCCGCCGAGATCGTGGACCACGTGATGGGGCAGGAACCGCACGAGTAGGCCGAGCATCGCGTCCTCCTTCGACATCGTCAGTCTCGACGCGCCCCGTGGCGCGGGAGTTCCGTCCCGGTCACGGGCGTGCGAACAACAGTTGACGGGCGGCTGACGGGCGGGGCGGGCCCGAGTCCACCTGACCGGTCGGTCAAGGGCGGCGCTACGCTCGCCGGATGCGGCGCAAGCTGACTCCGAGAGGTCGCGAACGGCGTGACCAGCTGATGGAGTGCGGCGCCAGGCTGTTCGCGGAACGGGGATATCACCCGACCTCGGTAGCCGACATCGTGGCCACGCTCGGCGTCGGAAAAGGCGTCTTCTACTGGTATTTCGCCTCGAAAGAAGAGCTTCTCGCCGAGCTGCTGAAGGCCTCGAACCACGATCTCCGCAAGCGCCAGCAGCAGGGCATCGGCGACGAAGCCGACCCGGTACGCCGCATCGAGCTCGGGATCCGGGCCTCGCTGGCGTGGTTCGCCGAGCACCGCGAGTACTTTGCCATCATCCAGTTCGCGGCCACCGACGAGACGTTTGCCCCCGTGCTCGCCCGCAACCGCGAGATCTCGATCGCCGACACGATCCGCCACCTGAAGGACGGCATCGTCGACGGTCGGATCGCCGATCGCGATCCCGCCCTCTTGGCCCATGCCATCTTCGGCGTAGTCGCGGAGCTGACTCGTCACGCCCTCATCGACGCCAACCTGCCCGTCGACGAGGTCGCCGACCTCTGCGTGGCGTTCTGCCTCGAAGGACTCCTGGGCTGAAGTTCGTCGGGCTGAAGTTCGTCGGGCTGAAGTTCGTCGGGCTGAAGTTCGTCGGGCTGAAGTTCGTCGGGCTGAAGTTCGTCGGGCTGAAGTTCGTCGGGCTGAAGTTCGTCAGGCTCAGCCGAGCTTGGTGAGTCCCTTGCGGATCTGGCGGATGGCCTGCTGGATCCGCTTCTCGTTCTCGACGAGGGCGAAGCGAACGTAACCCTCGCCGCCGGGCCCGAAGCCGTTCCCAGGCGAGAGCGCGACCTTCGCCTCTTGGATGCACATCGTCGTGAACTCGATGCTCGTCATCTCCGCGTAGGGCTCGGGGATCGGCGCCCATACGAACATCGTCCCCTTCGGCTTTTCGATGTGCCAGCCGATGCGGTCGAGCCCGTCGATCAGCGCATCGCGCCGGCCGCGGTAGATCTCGTTCTGAGCTTTGGGGAAGTCCGGCGCCTCGTTCATCGCGACCGTCGCCGCGATCTGGATCGGCTGAAAGGTGCCGTAGTCGAGGTACGACTTGAGCTTGGCGAGCGCGGCCACGATTTCCGCGTTGCCGACGAGGAACCCCATCCTCCAGCCGGCCATCGAGAACGACTTCGTCATCGTGTACAGCTCGACGGCAACGTCCTTCGCGCCGGGCACCTGGAGGATCGAGGGCGGGTCGTATCCGTCGAAGCCAAGATCGGCGTAGGCGAAGTCGTGCACCACAACGATGTCGCGCGCACGAGCGAACTCGACCAACTCCGTCATGAACTCGAGGTCGACGCATGCGGTCGTTGGATTGTGTGGGAACGATGTGACGATCACGCGGGGCCGCGGCCAGGCCTGTTCGTACGCGCTGTGCAGGTTTTCGAGAAAGTTCTGGTCGGGTCCCATGCGTACGTAGTGCACGCCCGCGCCCGCGAGGATCGGTCCCCAGATGTGGATCGGGTACGACGGCGAAGGTACGAGCGCGGTGTCGCCCGGGCCGAGGAGCGCGAGCATCAGGTGAGAAAAGCCCTCCTTCGCACCGATGGTGGAACACACCTCGGTCTCGAAGTCGAGCGTCACGCCGAACTTGCGCTCGTAGAGCGAGGCGACGGCGTCGCGGAGCTTCGGGATGCCCTTGCTGGTGGAGTAGCGATGGTTGCGCGGGTTGCGCACCGCTTCGATGAGCTTCTCGACCGCGATGTCGGGAGAGGGAAGATCGGGGTTGCCGAACGCGAGGTCGACGACATCTTCACCTGCTCGCCGCAGCGACATCTTCAACGCGTCTATCTGCGCGAACGCGTACGGCGGCAACGCGTGAATACGTCGAAATTCCATGAATTCAACGGTACCAGCCGGTTGGTGACGTCCCGATAGTTTTGCGCCGTGCCGCAACCGTCTTCTTCGCCCTTCCCCGCGCCGCCCTTCCCGTCGCGGCCCGAGGCCGTCCTGCTCGACGTCGGGGGGGTGTTTCTCCTCCCCACCCACGAGCGCGTCCTCGGCGCGTTCGCCCGGGCCGGACTCACTCCCGGCGCCGACATCCTCGACCGCGCCCACTATGCGGGCGCGGTCGCGTTCCCTTCGGACGGCGGCGCCGACGTCGACTGGGCCACGCGGTGGCGCGCGTATCTCGACGGGTACATCACCGAGTGCGACGTTCCCGAGGAGACGCGCGACGAGGTGCACCAGCATCTCGACAGTGAATTCGCCGACGCGGCACTGTGGCTACAGGAGGTCCCGGGCGCGCGCGCCGGGCTCCGCGCGCTGGCCGATACGGGCGTCCGGCTCGGCATCATCTCCAACGCCGACGGCCTCATCGGCGGGCGCCTGACCGAGATGGAGATCCTTCAGGTCGGCGCGGGAATCGGGGTTCCGATGGAGTGCATCATCGACTCCGGCGCGGTAGGCGTCATGAAGCCCGATCCGCGCATCTTCCAACTCGCGCTCGACGCGATGAGCCTGGCGCCGTCCGATGCGTGGTACGTCGGCGACATGCCGGGGATCGACGTTGTGGGTGCTCGCGCCGCCGGGCTGTTCCCGGTGCTCATGGACCCGTTCCAGTTCCACCTCGAAGCCGACTACGCGCGCATCTCGTCGTTGTCCGACCTCGCGGCCGTGATCGCCGCCTAGGACACGAGCAGGCGAGCGAGCTGCGCAGGGCGGCTCAGGAAGGGCGAGTCGCTCGTCGGCATCTCGACGACGCGCTCGAGGCGAGCGGCGTTCGCGCGCTGCAGCGCGACCGGGATCGCGCGGTCGTGTCAACCCGTATGCCGGTCGCCTCGAAGCCGTCATCCCAGGAGCGTGCGGACCCCGCGCGTGATCTCGACATCCTCCCGGGCCGTAACGACGAAGGTGCGCACCGCGGCGTCGGGCGCGCTGATCTCACCATCGGCGAAGGTAGTTGCGTTCGCCACCGCATCGAGGGCGAGACCGGCCGCGGCCCGCACGGCCGGGGCGTGCTCCCCCACACCGCCGGTGAACACGCACAGGTCGATCGAGTCGAGCGCGGCTCTCATCGCGCCCAACTCCGACCGCAACCGGTGCGCGTAGACGTCGAACGCAAGCGTGGCGGCGGCGTCACCCGTCGCGTGCCGATCGACGACCTCGCGCATGTCGGCAGTCCCCGCGAGGCCGACGAGACCGCTGTGTTGTTCGAGCCCCTCCTGCACCTCTGCGGCCGAGAGGCCGCCCGACTGGATCAGCCACAGCACGAGCCCGGGATCGATAGAGCCCGAGCGCGTCGCCATTACGACGCCCTCGAGCGGCGTGAACCCCATCGTCGTGTCGACCGATCGTCCACCGCTCATCGCACACAGCGACGCGCCCGCGCCCAGATGGCACGAGACGATGTTCAGATCGGCGAGCGCCGAATCGGCGAGCGCCGCCGCCCGCCGACTCGCGTAGGCGTGCGACAGGCCGTGGAAACCGAAACGACGGAGCGGCCAGCGTTCCCGCCAGGTCGACGGGAGCGCGTACGTCCGGGCGGCCATCGGAAGGGTGGCGTGGAACGCGGTGTCGAAGCAGGCGACCTGCGGGGTATTCGGGAGCGCTCGGCGCGCCGCGTCGATGGCCGCGAGCGCAGCCGGCTGATGGAGGGGCGCGAGCACGATCAACTCGCGCAGACGCGCGCTGACCTCATCGTCGACCACGACCGGGCCCGTGAAATCGGGACCACCATGCACGACCCGATGGCCGACGGCACCGACGGCACCGACCTGACGGGCGAACTCCGCGATCGGCGCGTCGTCGCCGTGCCAGTGCTCGGTGTCGTGGGAGTCGATGACGCGGTCGGCGCCGTCGAGCGCGGACAGCTTCAACGAGCTCGAACCGGCGTTCACGACCAGAACCCTCACGGCAAGACTCTCACAGCATCGCTCTCACGGGCCGGCGGTCCACTTCCAGTTCTGCACCTCGGGCAGATCTTCGCCGTGCTCCCGGACGTAGATGCCGTGCCGGGTGCGCTGGTCGACCATGTGCTGGCGGACGTGCGCGGCGCGCGTCCCGAGGCCCGGAACCCGATCGATCACGTCCATCACCAGATGGAAGCGATCCATGTCGTTGCGCACCACCATGTCGAACGGCGTAGTCACGGTGCCTTCTTCCTTGTACCCGCGCACGTGCAGGTTCGCGGCTCCGGCCCGGCGATACGCGAGCCGGTGAATCAACGACGGATAGCCGTGGTACGCGAAGATGACCGGCCTGTCGACCGTGAACAGCGCGTCGAAGTCGCGATCCGACAAGCCGTGCGGGTGTTCGGTGTCGGGTTCGAGGCGCATCAGGTCGACGACATTCACGACCCGCACCTTGAGGTCGGGAAGGTGTTCGCGCAGCAGCGTCACCGCGGCCAACACTTCCAGGGTCGGCACGTCACCTGCGCACGCCATCACCACGTCGGGCTCGTCGTCGCCGTCGCTCGACGCCCAGTCCCAGATGCCGATGCCGCGCGTACAGTGCAGCTCGGCGTCCTCCATCGACAGCCACGCCGGCTCCGGTTGCTTGCCCGCGACAATCAGATTGACATAGTTGCGGGTGCGAAGGCAGTGATCGACCGTCGAGAGCAGGGTGTTCGCGTCCGGCGGCAGATACACGCGCACGACTTCCGCCTTCTTGTTCACGACCAGGTCGATGAAGCCCGGATCTTGGTGCGTGAAGCCGTTGTGGTCCTGGCGCCACACGTGCGACGTGAGCAGATAGTTCAGGGAAGGGATCGGTCGACGCCACGGGAGGTTGCGGGAGACCTTCAACCATTTCGCGTGCTGGTTGAACATGGAGTCGACGATGTGTGCGAACGCCTCGTAGCACGAGAACAACCCGTGGCGCCCGGTGAGGAGGTACCCCTCGAGCCAACCCTGGCACGTGGTCTCGCTCAGGATCTCCATGACCCGTCCGTCGGTCGCGAGCGCGACGTCGACGGGAAGGAGTTCGGCCTCCCACGTCTTGCCCGTCACCTCGTACACCGCGTCGAGCCGGTTCGACGCGGTCTCGTCGGGTCCGAACATGCGAAAGTCGCGCGAACCGGCGTTCAACCGAAAGACCTCGCGGAGATATCCGCCGAGGACCCGCGTCGACTCCGCGTTCGCGGCGCCGGGTGCGTCCACCACAACGGCGTGGTCCCGCATATGGGGCAGCCGTAGGTCGCGAGTGAGCAGACCGCCGTTGGCGTGCGGGTTGGCGCCCATGCGCCGGTCGCCGGTGGGCAACCAGTCGATGACCGCCGGAAAGGGACGACCGTCGGCATCGAACAGCTCGTCGCTGCGATACGACCGCATCCACGTCTCCAGCAGGGCCAGGTGCTCGGGATTCTCCCGAACCTGCGACAGCGGCACCTGATGCGCGCGCCACGTCCCTTCCACCTGGACACCGTCGACGAACTTCGGACCGGTCCACCCCTTGGGCGTCCGAAGCACGATCATCGGCCACCGCGGCCGTTCGCGTGCGTCGCGGCTGCGAATCCCGCTGTCCCGAGCGCGGTCTTGAATGGACCGGATCTCGCCGAGCACGTGATCGACAGTCGCGGCCAAGGTGCGGTGCACCTGCTCGGGATCGTCGCCCGCCACGAGGTACGGCTCCCACCCGTAGCCGCGCAGGAGATCGTTCAACTCCGCCTCGGGGATCCGGGCGAGCACCGTCGGGTTCGCGATCTTGTAGCCGTTGAGGTGCAGGATCGGCAGCACGGCTCCGTCGCCGACCGGATCGAGGAACTTGTTCGAATGCCAGCTCGTAGCAAGCGGACCCGTCTCGGCTTCCCCGTCGCCGACCACGCACGCGACGATCAGGTCGGGATTGTCGAAGGCGGCGCCGAACGCGTGCCCGATCGAGTAGCCGAGCTCGCCGCCCTCGTGGATGGAACCGGGCGTCTCGGGGGCGACGTGACTCGGCACTCCGCCCGGAAACGAGAATTGCCGGAAGAGATGCTCCATCCCCTCGCCGTCGCGCGTGATCGCGGGATACGTCTCGGTGTACGTACCTTCGAGCCACGTGTTCGCGAGGATGGCCGGGCCGCCGTGGCCGGGTCCGATCACGTAGATCATGTCGAGGTCGTCGCGCGCGATCACGCGGCTCAGGTGCGCGTAGACAAGGTTGAGTCCCGGGCTGGTGCCCCAATGACCCAACAGGCGCGGCTTGATGTCGGCGAGCACCAACGACCGTTCCAAGCGCGCGTTGTCACGTAAGTAGATCTGGCCGACCGTTAGGTAGTTCGCCGCACGCCAATACGCATCAAGATGCGCGAGCTCGTCGTCGGGCAGGTCACTCGCTTCGATTGCGCGCATCGAATACGTCTACCCCACGCAGCGGAGCTCCACCCGTCAGCCTCCGATCCGGTTGGTCACGAAAAGCGTCCTGTCGGTCACGCCGCGATCACACTGCCCTGTCAGATTGCCTGCCAGGAGGCAATCAGATGACTGACGACCAAAAGCTCGTGTGTGCCCTTCTGAGCGAGGACGACCCTCACATCGGCGATGGGCTCACGATGTTCGAGGTGATGGCCGTCATGCATCGCGCCGGTCGCGGCTTCGCGCGCGCACCGGAGATGCTCTTGTTCGGAGCACCGGCGACAACCGCTGCGACGCGCTAGGAGACGGGTGACGTTCACCCTCAAGCGCAGTACCGCGATCATCGCGGCGCTCGCGCTGCTCGCGTCCGCGCTCGTGGGCTTCGCGATCGGCAAGGTCCACTCCAGCTCGACGTCGAACTTCCACAATCAGTCGAGCACCGGGCCGCCGATCCTCTCCGGATTAGGCTTCTATCCCGGATACGCGAGCGTCGCCCAGTTGCAGTCGATGGACACGTGGCTCGGGCGGGACGCGAACTACATCGTCCAGTTCGCCGACGGCAACATCAACAACTTCGCGGGCAGCGTCTGGGGCCAGGTCGTCAACGCCGGGGCGCTCCAAACCGTCTCGGGCCAGATGAAGCTCGTCGAGTCGATTCCGCTCGCCTTCGGCGGCTTCGTCGACACGTCGGCCGCGGCCGGTCAGGCAACTGTGCGCGTCGCGCTCCAGGCCACTGTGAACGGGAGCAACGACTCTCAGTTCTCGATCGCGGCCAACTACCTGAAGCGCGGCGGCTACTCGGACGCGATCATCCGCCTTGGATGGGAGTTCGACGGCGGCTGGATGCCGTGGTCGTCGAAGGGGAACGAAGCGCTCTGGGCGAGCGCGTTCCGACATGTCGTCGACGTCTTCCGGGGTGTGTCTGCGAGTTTCCGCTTCGACTGGAACGGCGACCCCAGCTTCCTGCAGCATGCGCCAGCCGCGTATCCCGGTGACGGGTACGTCGACGTCGTCGGTCTCGACGTGTACGACAAGGGAATTCCCGTCCCGTGGAACCCGACGACGAAGTCGTGGACGGATGCGAACGCGGCCTGGAACTGGGAGTTGACGAATCTCCAGTGGCAGCGCGACTTCGCCATCGCGCACGGCAAGCAGGTCAGCTACCCCGAGTGGGGCCTAAGCGGCGTGAACGCGACGACCACGTCGAACGTCGGCGGCGACAACCCCACCTTCGTGCGAGGCATGTACAACTGGATGAACAGCCTGCCCCAGAGCGGCGGCGGCAGCCTCGCGTACCACTCGTACTTCAACGAAGACGCCGACGACGGCAACCATCGCCTCACCGCGAACTTCTTCCCGAACGGCCAGGCGCTGTTCAAGACTCTCTTCGGCGCCAACGCCTCCGTGACCGCGCCACCGACGACGCTGTCACCCGTGACGACGCCGACCACCGTGGCCGCACCGGTGACAACAGTTCCGACCGCCGTCACCACGGTCCCGACGCCGACAACGGTCCCGACTCCCGTCGCCACGGTCCCGGTGCCTGCGACACCGGTCCCGACGCCGGTCACCACCGTGCCCACACCGATCACAGTCATTCCGACCCAGACACCGAACGTGACGATCGCCGCGGGCCGGTCCGCGACGAACATCTTGAAAGAGACTCGGTGGGAGGGCGCCCGAAGCGCGCCCTACGTGTGCTGCTGGATCGCGCAGGGGCAGTACGTCACGTTCTCGTTCAACGCGGCGGGCGGACCCACCTCGCTGGTGCTGAGATACAGCGCCGGGAACGGCACCGCGCATCGCAAGCTGCAACTCGACGGCAAGGTGTCGAATTCCAACCAGACGTTCGCGGCGACGCGCTCTTGGAACTCGTGGTCGTACGTCACGCTGAACGCGAACCTCGTCAAAGGCCGGCACACGCTCGAGGTCTGGTACGACAAGCCCGCGGGTTCGCGTCAGTACATGAACCTCGACAACCTGACCGTCGTTTCGACCCTCGTGATGCCGGCCGGTACGTCGGCAAGGAATCTCGGTGTCGAGTCGCGGTGGACGAGCGCGCAGAGCGCGCCCTACGTCTGCTGCTGGGCGACACACGGACAGTACGTGGCGTTCTCGTTCTACGCGGCGGGCGGGGCCACAACGTTGGCGTTGCGTTACAGCGCCGGGAACGGCGCTGCGCAGCGCCGGATCGACCTCGACGGAGCAGTCTCAGTCGCCAATCAGACGTTCGCGGCAACCGCGAGTTGGAATGCCTGGTCGAATATGGCGCTGAGCGCCAACCTGACCAAGGGGCGGCACACACTCAGGGTCTGGTTCGACGACAGCTCCGGCTCCAATCAGTTCTTGAACCTCGACAACCTTTCGACCAAGAGCGGGTAGACGAAACGACACAGACGAATCGTCCCGATCCGGCCCAAGATCGGGACGGATTCGTCACAAAGACTCAAGCGCGCAGACATGGCTCCCGACCGTTCACTGCGGACGAAGTCGAGCATCTGGATCCCGAGGCGATCGAGTCCACGTTTCGCGCGCTGGTGGCATCCGACCGACGCGCGGCCCTGACCGCAATCGAAGGGCACGAGCTATTCGTCCCGCTTCCCCCGTCGCTCGCGGTGCCCGGCCACCCGATACTCGACGCGCGCTCCGGGCTGGATCTGGGCGACGCCACCGAGCGCTCGATCGTCATCGACGCCTGGGACCGCGTCTGCAAGATCGGGGCGACCCACGCCCGGGCGCGGTTGCGCGGCGGCGCAGAAGCGACGCTCCACTTCTTCGACCTGCGCGAGCAGCACGGCTTCCTGGTCGGAGCTCTTCGTCGGGGAGAGCGAACTCGGTCTTCCGACCTCGACCGAGCCCGTGAGCATCGCGCCCCGCGTGTCGATGCAACACAAGAACGATGTTGCGGTCTTCACCGACATCGATGAAGCCACGACGCAGATGCTCGGGTGGACGCGAGCCGAGATGATCGGGGGCGCGTCGCTCGAGTTCGTACATCCCGGTACCGCCGTTCCGACGACACCTGGATGTGGCTCGAGCTGACGAACCACAATCTGCTCGGCGCGCCCGAGGCGTGTGTCGCAACCGAGGGCCTCGACGTCACCGACGAGATGGCGGCCCATGGAGCGGTCCGCGCTCGCGAACAACTTCTACGGGGCGTTGCGGAGACCGTTCCGCTCGGCCTCCTACACCTCGACCGCAATGGAAGCGCTCTCTACGCCGACGAACGAGTGCACGAGATCCTCGGAGTACGAAGCTCGACGAGTCGGTGTCGCCGTTCGCGAACATCGTGTCCGGCGACCGCGATGAGCTCCAACGCGCTCTCGCCCGGCTCACGGTCGATGGCGACCTCGAGGTCGCGGTCTCGAGCCGCCGGCGGGCCGACCACCGGTTGTGCGACCTCCGGCTCCGGGCCCTCAGCGACCCGGACGGGATGGTCACCGGCGCGATCGTCTGCGTCGAGGACATCACCGACCGCGCCCGTTCCCGCGCCGAGCTCGAGCGACGCGCCACCTACGACCCGCTGACCGGATGTCTGAACCGGGCTTCGATACTCCAAGTGATCGACGCCGCGATCGCGTCACCGAAACCTGTCGGCGTCGTGCTCTTGGATCTCGACGATTTCAAGTCGGTGAACGACGAGCTCGGTCACGCGACCGGCGATCTCGTCCTCATCGAGGCCGTCCGTCGGATCACCGCCTGCGTCCGGGATCGCGACGCGCTGGGGGCCTGGGCGGCGACGAGTTCCTCGTCGTCTGTCTCGACCCGTTCGACCCCGCGGCCTCGTGCACTTGGCCGACCGGATCGCAGACGCGTTCGCGGCCCCGTTGCTCATCGGAGACGGGACCGTCGCCATGAGAGCAAGCATTGGGGTGGCGATCTCGGCCGCGGGCCTCGCGACCAGCGAGAACCTGGTTGCCGGCGCCGACACCGCGATCTACCAGGCGAAACGCAACCGCGACGGACGGCCGGTCGCGCACCCGGGCTGACTCGCCCGGATCCGGGCGCCCGAATCTCAGTGCGGTAGTTCCCCGTTGACCGGCGGTGTACTACGGGGGTGCGGGTTCTCGGCCTCTCGCCTTTCCGCGTCGGGCGGCATCGGTCCGGGCGAAGGCCGGGTACCCGACCATGCTCGAGGCGCGTCGCACTCTCCGGTGGCGGGACGCATTCTGGGGAACGCGGGTCGAACGAGCGCTGACCCGGATCGGGCGAGATTGCCGCACCGCGACCGGCCCCAATACGTTGCGGGGAGGGCCACGTCGAACAGGCTCCGCCCGCCTCCATGAACCCATGTTCGACGTGGCCCAACCCTGTCGGACCACGATATACAGACGCCCCCGCGCTCCAGCCGTCGCCCGCGACCGCCACGCGCACCGCCGCAGACTTGCCCACACCACACCGGTCGTGACGACCTCGCCGGTGACGCTCGGGGTCCAACCTCCGGGCCGGCCCCAGTCCCCGCACGTGACGCGGCCGTGACGCACCACCCGAGAGGGTCACGAGGGTCGCGCTGCGGCGGGTGCGCTTCGCACCCCACCCCAGCACCCGCCGGGGCACGGCCTCTACCGAACGATTCGTCCCGTCTCGGTGATCGCGAACGTGTCCGCTCCACAAGCGATCTTGCATCAGGCCTAGTTCGGGGCGGTGACCACCGTTCCGGTGCAGGTCGGGTTCGTATCCGGGTTGCACCGTTCGTACATGACGTGCGGTGTGACCTTCACGTTCGACGCGACGTTCGTGGCCTTGATGTGGCCGGTGGAATTCGCCAGGGCCTCGAAGCGCTGCGCGTTTCCATGCGTATCGCGGTAGTCGATGATGAAGTCCGAGCTCGCGTCGAGACACTCTTGGCCGAGAGCGCCCGAACCGCTGAAGGTCGAGCCGACGTCCAAGGTCTTCGCGGTGGTGTCGAACGTCGCGAGCACGCTGAACCCACAGTCCACCCAGAGGTCTTGGTAGTCGCCGACGGAGAACTCCGCCGACTTGTTCGAGTGCTGTTCTGCCGCGCCGGCCGGCTGCTGTCCGATGAGGATCGGCGCCACGCCGCGGCACATCCTGCCAGCCGCGCCCGTAAACCCACGATGTTGCCCGCGCTTCGATTTCCGCCGACACCGGAGACTAGAAGGACCGGTTCGGCGCCCCCCAGCGCGCGACCAACACACCGGACGAGCGATGTCTTGCGTCGTCATGCACCGGCCAGAAAAGCGCGAGCGCCGCACCGCGAACGTCAGCTCGACACCGCACGAATGCGCTGGAAGGTTGCACGCGCATGCGAGTTTTCCTACCGGCACTTCTGCACGACGACTCGGAGCCGGCATGCGTACTGTGGTGGCGTGGCTGGCTCCGCTTACGTCATCGAGTACGACGCAGTATTCACGTTTCCGGTGCCAGTGTCTCAGGTGTGGCTGACGATCGTGCAGTTTGACCGCTTCTCCTCGTGGTGGAACTGGCTGCGCGAGTTCTCGGTCGAGGGCGAGGGCCTTCAACGCGGCACCGTGCTGCACGGAGTGGTCACGCCTCCGCTTCCGTATCGCATGCGGCTCGATGTGGTTCTCGGAGAGTGCGTGGCGGAGCGGAGCATCACTGCAGTGGTGCATGGAGACTTGGAGGGCGCGGCGAAGCTCACCTTCGACGGAAACGACGCTCAATCACGCGCGCACGCGTCGTGGAAGATCGAAATGATGCAACAACCGATGCGCATCGCGGCGAAGTTCGCGCACCCGTTACTTCGGTGGGGACACGACCGCGTCGTCGATGCCACCGTCGACGGTTTTCGTCGCCATCTACTCGACGCGGGCGAGCGCTAGAGCACGCGATCAACAAGGAGTGCGAGCGCGAGCATCACCATTGCCCACGAGAGTGCGCTGAGCGCGCGTTCGAGTGGACGAAGCAAGACGGGAACGCTCAGCTCATGCACGACTCCATCGGGTGCGTCGTTCATGGTGACTTCGCCGCTGAGGTATTTGACCCGACGTCGCAAGGCGCGCGCCGGTGTGCTCAGCGAGCGTTGCGCCAACGAGAGGGCCAAGGCGGCGGCGGCTCCCAGGACCGCCGTCGCATCGAGACGCCCCGCCTGAACGAAGTAGCTGACGAGTACCGGAAACGCGCCCCACGAGGCTGCGAAGCCGAGGTCGGTATGAATCCAGCCGCCGAAGAGCTCCAGGTTGTAGCCCAACACGAGCAAAGGGCCGATCACAATGAAGACGATCAAGCCGGGCCCGACTATCACGACGCCGACGCAACCGAGCGCGCACGCAATGAGCAATCCTCCTACCGCCACCGCGACGAGACATGCACTCGGGATGGTTGTGCGAAGTGGGCGACCGTGCAGTTCGTCGAGTGCGTGGGCAGAAAGGCCGACCGCGAAGAAGAACGCGAGCAACGTAGCCACCATGCGGGAACCGTCAGTGTCCGGTGCGAGGGCGGCGCCGATAACGACGTACGAGAGATGCCACGCCGTGTACGGCGGGTGAAGAATCGTCCACCAATCGCGCCAGCCGCCCCGACGCAGAGCGTAGAACGCGGGCCGCGACATGCCTCAGCCGTCCGGCTTCCGCGCCCACATCACGAGCCCTCCGCCCAAGCTCATTGAACGAACACCGACGTTCACAAGTCCCGCGTCCGTCCAGGCCTGGATCGTCGACGCAACCGGGTAGCGGCGGTAGTGCGCCGAAATATTTGGGCCGAGGAAGCGGCCGACCCGAGCCCACTCACGACCGCCTGTGACGTAACCCGCAACGGGCAGCACCGCGCGCGTGTACAGCCACCACCAACACCACCAGAACCGGGCCTGAGGAACCGCAAACTCCAGGCTTGCAATGGCCGCACCCGGCTTGAGAACACGCGCGAGCTCACGAAGCGTCGCGGCAGGATCGGCGACGTATCGCAACAAATACGTGAACGTCAGCGCGTCGAATGAGTCGTCGGGAAAGGGAAGTCGTTCGGCTTGCCCGACGACAAGGCGCACACGGTCCGTGACGCCGGCTCGTTCGACGCGCGCGAGCCCCTGTCGGAGCATCGTCTCGGTGATATCGAGACCCGTGATCTGCGCGCGGGTTCTTCGGGTGAGCCCGAGCGCGACGCCGGCAGTCCCGGTCGCGACGTCGAGCATCGCGCGTGGATCGCCGCTGTCGACGTGCGCGACCATCTCGCCTCTCCAGCGCCGGTTCTGACCCAACGACAGCAAATCTTCCAGCAGGTCGTAGCGCCGCGGAAGCAGCCGGAACAGATCCTGGGCGAAACGGTTTGGATCGCCGGCCGTTCTCTGCATGAACCCTCCTCGAGCCGGACCCTACAGTTCAGGGTCGTATGAGCAAAAGGCGATGACCGAGACGCGATTCGACGTGCTCGTCGTCGGATCAGGACCGGCCGGAAGCATCGCCGCCCTCGTATTGGCGCGTGCGGGCGCGCGCGTCGCGCTCGTCGACAAGGCCGCCTTCCCTCGCGACAAGGCATGCGGAGATCTCATCGGACCTCGGGGCGTGCAGCTCCTCCACGACCTGATGCTCGATATTCCCGATACAACTCGAGTGAGCGACATGCTCGTCGTCGGACCTACGGGACGTCGCGTGCGCCTGCCGGCCGCGCCTGGGCGTACCTATCCCGGCTACGCGATCGTTGTGCAGCGATCGAGATTCGACGCGACGCTGCGCAGTGCAGCGGTCGCGGCGGGCGCAGCGTTCTTCGAGGGTCGCGCCGACGAACCTCTCGGCGATGAAGATCGACTCGAGGGCTTCTTGCTCTCGTCGGGTACGGCCGTGCGAGCCGACGTGATCGTCGGCGCCGACGGCGCGACAAGCCATGTCGCCCAGGTCGCGCGCCTCGTGGATCCGAGCCGCTCGCTCTGGGGTTTTGCGGTTCGCACCTATCTCGAAGAACCGGTCGCAGAGCCGCACATCCTGTTGTGGACGCCGGAGCCGGGGAAGGCTTTTCCGGGGTACGGCTGGGTCTTTCCCGCGGAAGACGGACGCGTGAACGTCGGACTCGGTGTCGGTGTACTCGCCGACCGCGCCGCGGGTAGACGCGCTGCGCGCGACCTCGACGCGTTCCTGCAGCACGCTGCGCGCGTCGACGTTCTGCGCGGGCCGGCGAAGCACACGCACGCGCGACCTCTCGGCGCGTGGCTCAAGATCGGGCTCGTGGGCACAACGCCGGCGCGCGACCGCATCCTTCTCGTCGGCGACGCCGCCGGCTTGGTGAATCCTCTGCAAGGCGAGGGCATCTCGCAGGCGATGGACAGCGGTCGCGCCGCAGCCTTGGCGATACTCGCCGGCGTCGATCGGGCGTCCGACCAATACCGAGCACATTTGGCGCGCGCCTACGCGCCGTATCTTTCCACGACGGCCACATTCCACCGGGCACTCCTACGCAGACCCAGAACCGTCGCCGGACTCACCCGCGCCCTCACGTCGCCCGGCGTCGGCCGCGCGCTTGCCGGCGGGTGGTCGATCATGTGGAACGATCTCCTTGACGGCGCCCAACCCAGCAGCGCGGAGCGCGTCGCGGCGACTGCCTCCGCGCTCGGACGCATGTTCAGCGCCCGAAGCTCCGACCGGCGCGCCATCGAAGCGGATGTCGCGGGCTCTTCGCAGCAAAGAGCTCGCGCATACACCGCCTAACCGCAGAGACGTGTCAGGGCCCTCGCCCGCCCGCCGTAATCCCAGGTGTTCCGACCGGCACTTTGGAGCGATGGGCTGCGTCGACACGCCGGGCGCCCTTGACCATATGTAGTCACTCTGTTAAATAACCAGTCTGTGAAGTATCTACAAAAGCGTCGACAACGATGACGGTGACGGCCCCCGATCGGTTCGACGTCGTCTTCGCCGCCTTGTCGGACCCCACGCGGCGCTCGATCGTGCGTCGGCTCGCCGACGGTGAGGCAACCGTGCTCGAGTTGGCCGAGCCTTTCCCGATCAGTCTCCCGGCCATCTCCCGTCATCTGAAGGTCCTCGAGCGGGCCGGTCTGATCAGTCGCGGCCGAGACGGACAACGGCGGCCATGCCGGCTGCGGCCGGAGCCTCTGGTCGAGATCGCCGCATGGGCCGAGCACACCCAAGCTGCGTGGGAGCACCGTCTCGACCGGCTCGATGCGCACCTCCGGCGCACATCTGAGCGAGCCGCATCCCCACCGACATCGGAGAAGCCATGAGCCATCCCCCGACCATCACCGATCCGACGACGTGGGCTCTCGATCGTGAAATCGTCCTCGTTCGAGTTCTTGACGCCACACGCGAAGCGGTGTTCGCCGCGTGGATCGAGGCAGATGCCTTCTGCCAATGGTTTGGTCCCGATGGGTTCACCTGCACGGTCCGAGAGATGGACGTGCGCCCGGGAGGTCGAGCGCGCTTCGACATGACTTCCGGAGACGGCACCGTGTTCACGAATCGCTTTGACTACCTCGCAGTCGTTCCAGTGGAGATGTTGGTGCTGGATCACGGGCCCGACGCCGACGATGACCCGACACGCTTCCGAGTGACGATTGTCCTCGATGAACAGGCCGATGGAAAGACGGTGTTGACGCTCCGGCAGCTTTACCCGACCGCCGAGCAGCGAGCTGCAACCATCGGCTTCGGCGCGGTCGAACTCGGTCTGCAGACGATGCAGAAGCTCGCTCACTATCTCGGGGTCGCCTGAATCCCCCCGGGCGATGAAATCTCGCCGCGGGACCGGTCAACCAGCCCGACCGACCACCACCACCTGAAGGAGCGCCATGGCGCGCGTCCGCGTCCACAACTTCTCGATCTCGCTCGACGGGTTCGCCACCGGTGAGGGCCAGGCCTTCGACACGCCGTTCGGCCACGCCGGGCATCGGCTCCACGAGTGGATGTTCGCCACTCAGTTCGCCCGCCGCGAAGTCCTCGGCGAGTCGGGCGGCACCGAGGGTGTCGATGACGCGATGGCCGAACGGCACGGACCCGGGATCGGTGCGGAGATCATGGGCGCGGGCAAGTTCGGCCCTCCGGGATGGCAGGACGACCCGGAGTGGCGCGGGTGGTGGGGCGACAACCCGCCGTTCCACACGCCGACGTACGTCCTGACCCACCGTCCGGGGCCGCCGCTTCCGATGGAGGGTGGCACGACGTTCCACTTCCTCGACGCCGCGCCGGCGGCTGCACTCGAGGTGGCCCGAGACGCCGCCGCCGGCCAGGACGTCCGCATCGGCGGTGGCCCGACCACGATGCGCGCGTTCCTCGCCGCCGGTCTCGTCGACCACCTGCACGTCGTGCAGGTGCCGATCCTGCTCGGCCGCGGTGTTCGGCTGTGGGACGGCCTGGAGGCGTTGGAGCAGCAGTACGACCTAGAGGCGGTTCTGACGCCCAGCGGCGTCACGCACTTCACGTTCACCCGATGACGAGGCGGCACGGCGCGGCCACTCCTGCACTCGGAACTGTGGGCACGCGCCGGAGGCGTCGCCTCTCGCAACTGTCCGCAACCGATGTGGAGTACAACGCGAGCCTCAGTCAGCAGCGCAGCGAGGTCACGAGTGACTACTTCGTCGCCCGAGCGTGCCCCGATGAGTGCGACCCCTCTTCCTGTGAGGACGAAGACGTCCTCGACCAGAACGCTCCAGTTCGGCACGTCCGCGGCCGGACCCACACGATCTACGCGAACCGTCGTTGCGATGAGTATCGCGGCGCTCGGTCGTCCAACTGATCGTGAGCGTGCGCTTGGGCGACGGGGTTGCAGGAGGAGAGGTCGACCATGAACTCGATGGCACGCCGGATGTTCGAGCTGGTCGAGCCGATCGGTGTCATTCCCTACTCGGCCGACGAGCCCAACGAGGCCATGTTCGCCCTGGGGTTCACCAACTACTGGGACACCTACTTCGCCGGACGGGCTGCGCCCCTGGGCCTGGCTCCGGCGGAGGTGGTGGACGCGCTCTTTTACAACTTCGCTCCCGGCGAAGTGGCTCGCCACATTCCGAAGGTGTGGCGCACCACCACGCCAGAAGCGGCGATCGCCGCTCGCCAGATGGGCTGTGTGAAGGCGCTGCGCCGGATCCTGGGCGATCACGTCGACTCTCCCGCCTTCGCACGCTCGACTGACCTGTTGCTCAAGGCCGCGACCGGGGCACCGTTCGAGGGCCGGCCGATGTACGCCGCGCTGCGCGCAATCCCGATCCCCGATGACGTGGTGGCCCGTCTCTTTCATGCAGCTTCGTTACTGCGCGAGCACCGTGGCGACGGGCACATCGCGGCCCTGATGATCGAAGGTGTTGGCGGCCTCGAGGCTCACGTCCTCTTCGCCCTCGACATGGGCATACGCGCGGAGAACTTCGGACGCATCCACCACCTCCCCGGGGCACAGCTCGCCGCCGTGATCGACGGGATGCGCGATCGCGGTCTGATCGGCGATGACGGTTGGCTGCGAGAACCGGGTCGCGCCGTCAAACGGCGCGTCGAGGCGCTCACCGACGACCTCGCGTCCAAGCCCTACGAGAGCCTCGAGCCCGGCGAGCTCGATGAGCTCATGACAACGCTCGAACCGCCGGCCGTGCGACTCGTCGCCGCACAAGATTGGTAGACGCAGGAGCGACGGTCCGGTTCGCGACATCGTCAGCGGGCTCTCGCCGGCCAGGGCCGGAGGCGTGCAACCCATCAACGGCGACCGAGACCAATCTCGCCTGGGGAAGGAGAGCGCGGTTAGGAACCAACCGGCGCTTCAGCCATCGCCACATCGTGCCCGCAGCGACCGTCCCCTGACGCCGGGTCTGCGATGCGTGATCGTTCCGGCCGCGCGGTCAGCGACGGCGGACGCGAAGGACGACATCGGCGATGTGCGGGGTGCCGGGCGGCGGGTCTACACGCGCTCGACCGCGTGCCGCTCGACGGCGAAGTCATCGTCGAGTAGCCGGCCGAGGTCGTCGGCACCGACATAGTCCGCCGGGTCGATGCCGCGGGACTTCATGTGCTCGGGGTGGTCGTCGTCGAGGTCGTGGTAGACGGCGAGCGCCAACCCGCCCGGGCGCACCGCATCGAGCAACCTCCGCACCGCGGCCTCGGCTGCGGCGTGGGCAGTGCCGGGTACTGCATCGACACGAGGTCGAACGAGGCCGCCGGGAACGGCGTCTGCAGGACGTCCCCGCAAACCCACTCGACCGTGGCGTCGGCGAGCTCGGCCGCCTCCCGCGCCCGGCCGACGATCGGCGGCGTGGGGCTACTCGTGTGCAACGATCTTGGATGCTCGACTGGAAGAGCGACTCGCGACTCTCAGTAGACGGTACCGAGTTCACCGTGTCCGACAGCTGGCGTTTAGGCCCGGACGCCGCGCCGGGCACCCTGCTCATCCGTAAGCCGCGGTGGATGATCGAACGCTACGTGGCGCTGCAATCGTCGATCGCCGCGAAAAGGGTGGTCGAGCTCGGTATCTACGAGGGCGGTGGCACAGTGCTCCTCGACCGCCTGTTCGTCCCCGATCGGCTCGTCGCCGTTGACCTTTCACCGACACGCGTCGACGCGCTCGACCGTTATGCCGCCGACGCGCGCCGCGAGCGCGCCGTACACGCCTACTTCGGAGTCGACCAGTCCGACCGAGCACGACTCGGCGCGATCCTGAACGGTGAGTTCGATGGGCCGCTCGACCTCGTGATCGACGACGCGTCGCATCTCCTGGCGGAGACGGTCGCGAGTTTCAATGTGCTGTTCCCGCGGTTGCGCCCAGGCGGTCTGTTTGTCGTCGAGGACTGGTCGTGTCAGCTCGAGGAAGGCCGCGCGATCGCGACGACACTTACGACGAATCCTGAAGCGATGGCCGAGCTCTCCCGACGGTTCGAGGCAGGCGAACGGCCAGTGGCGGGAGTGGCACCTCTCGCGCGTCTGGTCACTGAGCTCGTGCTGATCGCCGGTTGCGCGGACGAGATCGTCGCCGAGGTGATGGAGGTGCGCCGCGGATGGGCGGTCGTGCGTCGCGGTGATGGCGAACTCGACCCGACGACGTTTGATGTCGACGAGTGTTACCGGTCGTTCGGCGGCGGGGTGCTCGCCGAGAACGGGTAGCTGAAGATCGCGCTATTGATCTTGCGGTTGCCGCTCGCCGTGTTCACTCCGGTCGACGGGTAAACCCGGCAGTCGCCGCGGTCACGCCAACGTCGGGACCACGCTCGACCTCTACAGCCACGTAGTACCAAGCATGCAGGAAGAGGCCGCCGCGAAGCTCGAGGCGTTCGGATAGGACGGAGTATCGGTCGGTTCGCGCTGTAGCGAGACGGCGACGCTCGCGATTGGTCCAGGGTGTGCTCATGCCGGGCTGGTGAGCCAGGTGATCATCCCGGGCTCGGGCTGATTCGTTTCGACCTGGGCGCGGAGCGCAGTGACGAGGCGCCCGACGACGCCGCGACGGTGACGAGGAAACGCTTTCGGGGCCAGGAGAATCAGCCCGAATTGCGGGCGCTGCTGTTCGGCTCGCCATTGCGACTCGACGGCGACGAAGTCGGCAATGTTCTCGGTGACGACGCAGCGCTCCTCAAGTTGCGCGAACACAAAGAGCTGGTCATCGGGCAAGCCGCGTAGCTCCGGTTTTCCTTGCGCCGCGACGGCATCGACGCCAACTCGTCGGAGGCCGTGGGCGATCGCGGCCGAGAACATCTCGTCGAGGAGCAGCCTCACCCGTAGACGCGGCGACGAATATCGGCCGCACGTTGCGTTGCGTCCGCCGCGGCGTCGTTCATTTCGAGTCGGTCGTCGATCTCGTGGGGGAACGATGCGTAGTAGTTCTCCGCGGTCCGTACTTGCGCCTCCGTGAGTGCAAGCCACTTCGCAGTCCGCCGGATGGCCTCCGGCGCGCCACCTTCGGCAAAATCGCGCAACACCACGACGACCTCCCACACGTCGGGACCGGCGGCCAAGCCGGCCCGTCGGCCGGTGGGACCGTCGCGAAACACGATGCCGGGGTGCTCGGCCATGCGGATGCCCTCATCGACGAGACGCACGACCAAACCCGACGTCGCTTCGCCGGTGCCGGAACCGCGCCTGCGCAACCGGCGCGCGAGATCGTCAGGAAAGCGAACCGAGATTGGCGTACTCATGCACTACATTGTAGCGCGTTCCAGCACGAGGTTCGGGCGCTTCTTTGGCGTTTAGCACTACGGCTGTGGTGAGCTGGCTGCTCTCCGCGCGCCACAGCTCTCTCTGACCAGCGGCTTCGCGTCAGCTCGCGCCGACCTGCGCATCCCACCCGAGATCGTCGGCGTGATCGTCGCCCGGAGGCGGAAGATCGCGGTCTACCCGTTGCTCGCGTTCCCCGTGATCGTGTCGATCTCGGGGGCGTCCACCATTAGTGCCGTGCGCTACCACGCGCCGGTGGAAATCCTGCTGGTACTGCCGGCGGGGTTCGGAATTCACATAGCGACCGATCGATCGAATCGGCGGGAGCAGGACCGGTCGACGGCGCTCGGTCGCTCGTCGTAGCCGGGGTATCGGGATCCGAGCTCGCGTCGAGTGCAACGACGGAGCCGGCGGACGGCCGTGCGGACGGGAGCGCGAGGATGGAAAGCAGCAGGCTTCCGAGTGCGGTCTGGGCGGCGATAACGAGCAGCGTCGCCGAGGGGACTACCAGCCGGATGGTCTGGGTTGCCTCCAACGGTCCGTACCCCGCGTCGCGCCACCGCAGCATCGCGATCGCGAATCCGACCACGCCGGCTCCGGCGGTGAACGCTGACGCGAGCAGAGCCTGCTCGAGCGGGAACCGGCGCCGGAAGCGGTCGACGCGTACGTCGAGCGGCAGCAAACCCTCCCGACTCGCGAATGATTTGGTGAGCACCGCGAACCAGATCGACTGGTAGCCGATGAGCACCGCGGCCGCGCACGCGACCAGCGTGTCGACATCGAGTATCGCCGGTCCGATGTGCCAACTGCTGATCGACAAGCGGATGCCGACGCCGGATCCGAGGACGAGCAGCACCGCGCCCGGATAGAAGAACAGCCAGCGCGGGCAGTAGAGGAGGAGAAAGCGGAGATGGCGCCAGCCGTCCCTCCCGGCGCGCAGGTGGGGCGGTCGCGTCCGCCCGTCCGGTCGCAGCGTGGTGGGCACCTCGGCGATCTCGAAGTCCTGCATCGTCGCCTTCACGACCATCTCGCTCGCAAACTCCATGCCGGTGCTCTGCAGATGCAGTGACAGGATCGCTGATCGTCGGAACGCGCGTAGCCCACAATGGAAGTCGCCGATCCGGCTCCCGAAGAACAGTCGGCCGATGCCACTGAGAACGGGGTTGCCGACGTAGCGGTGCAGTGCGGGCATCGCGCCCTTCTCGATACCGCCCTGAAAGCGATTGCCCATCACGAGGTCGGCGCCGTCGTCGAGGGCGCTTCGAAACGCATCGAGATCGGAGAAGTCGTAGCTGTCGTCCGCGTCGCCCATGACGACGAAGCGCCCACGCGCGTTCTCGATTCCCGCTAGCAGCGCGGCGCCGTACCCGCGTTGCGGAACGCTGATGACACGCGCGCCAGCACATCGCGCCAGCTCCTGGGAACCGTCAGTGCTCCCGTTGTCGGCGACGACAACCTCTCCGGTCACGGACCGTTCTTCGAGCCAGCCCCGGGCTTTGCTCACACAGAGCGCCACGGTCTCGGCTTCGTTCAGGCAGGGCATGAGAATCGTGTATTCCACCGCGCGATTCCTTTGCACGGGCGCGAGTATGCGACCGATGTCGGCGCGCCATCCAGGGGTCTCCCGCATTGAGACCGTGCGCAAATTTTGAAAGCACCGGTTATCCTTCGCCGCCTCTGGGGCTCCCGACGCAGACTACACCTGCTCCCGTAACTGATCACGCCCGGCGCTGGTTCCACTTGTCGCTTGCCGCCGTCGCCGCCGGGGCGTTGATCTTCCGGGTCGCGTACGTACTTGCGTTGCGTCACCATTTCCCGCATCCGGACGGCCTCTACTATCACTTGGCCGCGGTGCAGCTCCGGCACGGGCACGCCTTCGTCAACCCGTTCACGGGCGGACCCGCCGCGTTTCACCCCCCGATCTGGACGCTGGTTCTCGCCGTCCCGGCGATGCTCGGTCATGACGGTCAGTTGCCGCCGCAGCTACTGGCGGCGGCAATCGGAGTGGTCACCGTCGTCGCGGTCGGTTTCGCCGGACGGCGTGTCATCTCGGATCGGGGCGGGATCATCGCCGCCGTGATCGCGGCCGCGTATCCCGGCTTCTGGGCGTGGGAGCAGTCGCTCCTCTCGGAGACCGTGGTGCTACTCGAGGTTGCCGTCCTGATCATCGTGTCGTATCGCTACGTTGCCGCGCCGTCGCGGCCGAAGGCGGCTCTGGTAGGTGCGCTGTGCGGATTGCTCGCGCTCACTCGATCGGAGCAGGTGCTGCTCGTTCCCGCGCTCCTCGTGCCCCTTCTCCTGGGTTGGCGTTGGCGACAGATCACGCGGCGTCGGGTAGAGGCCCTTGCGATCGCGCTGGTGTCAGCCGCGGTCGTGATCATGCCGTGGACGCTCTACAACGTCGGCCGGGTCGGCGAGCCCGTGTTGTTGTCGACGGGCTTCGGCAGTGCAATGGCCCAGGGCAACTGTGATTCGGTCTATTACGGAAAGAACCTCGGTTACGTCGACTTCTATTGTCAGAAGCCCCTTGCCGCCGATGCGGCCGCTCGCGGCAGTAAGACGCCGTTCGGCGACGCAACGCTCCGGGGCGAGGCGGTCAGGTACATGAGGAACCATCTCGATCGGGTGCCGATCGTGCTCGTGGCTCGCGAAGCTCGCGCCTGGAGCTTGTACATGCCCTTTGCGACGGCGAAGGTGCAATATCAGTTTCCGCAACGCCCATGGTGGCCCGAGGCTCTCGACCTGTACTTCTACTGGGCACTGATTCCCTTCGCCGTCGCGGGCGGAGTCGTGCTCCACCGCCGGCGGTTGACCTTGATCCCGTTGCTGGCATCGTTCGTCGTCACGTCGGTGACAGTGGCGACGACCTATGGCGAGCCTCGCCTGCGCGCCGCGGCCGAAGTGCCATTGGTCCTGCTCGCGTCAGTTGGTATCGAGCTTGCGCTGCGGGGTCGGGCCCGCCGGCGGCCGGCCTCCGACAAACCCTCTCCGGACCCGCCGGCCGGCGAGCCCCTCATTTCCGGGACCATTTGACCGGCGTAGAGTTGAGCGCTGCCGCCGGGCACGGTGTTGCGGCGATGCCTTCGGCCGAGGTGGGGAAAGCGACGTCACGGAGGCTCGGATGCAGGAGTGGCAGGGTTTCGAGCACCGGAAGAGGTCGCGCCCGTGATCCTGACCCTTACCCCGATGCGCATCTCGAGCAGCAGCGGCGGGACCGATCTGTCATCGTATTACCGGCTCTACGCGATGAAGCGTGGTTGACGGCCTCGCACTCTTGCGGTGGGGACAGTGTGCCACTGCACGCCGCAGTGCAACCGGAGTCGTAGCCGGTAGTTGTTGAAGTTGCCGAAGCCGTGCCCGACGCGTTTGACCTTCT
>JBBSFB010000007.1:0-113315 GCA_038239145.1 Acidimicrobiia bacterium | reverse complement strand
TTCCGCCAGACCGATACCGTCGCTCATCGTCAGGGGTCTCCCGTCTCCGTAGCCGTCGAACAGCCACGAAGATGGCGGGATCCCTGACCCGCGCGGTGGACCCTCAGCTACACGTCACTCCCCACCCCAACGCGAAGAGCCCCATTACCTCCGAGGGAAGGACTCATCATTACCTCGGGGGGAATGGACCGTTGGCCGGGGTGGGCGCACACTCGAACGATGACGACGACAAAGCTCTCCCGTATCCACGTAGCCAGCGGCTGCCTCTCCCAGTATGAGGACCTGGCGACCCTGATCGAAGGCCTTGACGACACGCAGTGGGACGCCGCGGTGCGCTGCACCGGATGGCAGGCGCGCGACGTTGCCGGACACGTCATCGGCCTCGCCGAGGACACCGCCGCGGGTGTCCCCGGGAGCCGCAACTCCGAGGAGGAAGCGGCGTCGGTGCGCCACGAGACGCCCGCGGGCGCCGCGGCCCGGTTGCGCACCGCGTCGACCACTCTTCAGGCGCTGCTCACCGCAATCGACGATGACGCGTGGGACGGCCCGAGCGGAGTTCCGGACCTGACCCTCGGCGAAGGCGTGTTGACCCTTTGGTACGACACGTACGTCCACGCCGACGACATCCGCGCCGCGATCGGACAGGAGTCGGAACGCGGTGAGGGTCTCGACGCTTCGATCGCCTACCTCGCGGCCCAGCTGACTGCCAAGGGTTGGGGCCCGGCGATGCTCGCCCTCGACGGCGTGGGCCGCCACGAGATCGGCGGCGGCGGCCCGGAGATCACCGGCGACGCCCTGCAGTTCGCCCTCGTCGCCACCGGCCGGGCGGACGCCGCCACGATGGGACTCCCGTCCGACGTCAACATCTACGCCGAATAACCGAGGGGTGCGTTATCGGATCGGATAGCACTTCGCTATCCGATCCGATAACATGACGATATGGATCCGGCAACTGCCATCCGTCAGGCCCGCACTCGATCGAATTTCTCCCAGCGAGAGTTGGCCCGGCGTGCCCACACCTCTGCGGCGGCAATCGCCTTCTACGAGTCGGGAACGCGGGATCCGTCGTACGCCACCTTGACCCGCATCGTCGGCGCGGCAGGTTTCGAGACCCGGCTCTCACTCCGTCCGAGTACGCGACCGGATCGGGCTGTGCTCGCCGGTCGGCTCGCGGAGGTGCTCGAGCTCGCCGAACACCTCCCCCGCCGTCCACCAAAACGCCGGCTCGACTATCCACTCCTGGGCCGGTGACGACCCTCGTCGAAAAGGCGCTGGCGCTCGAGGCCGCGCTCGACGACACCCGGATCCCGCACGCGTTCGGCGGCGCGCTCGCTCTGGCATTTCATATCGCAGAACCGCGTGGCACCCGCGACATCGATATGAACGTCTTCCTGCCCACGGACGACGCGCGTTCGGTGCTCTCTTCGCTGCCGAAGGAAGTCGACTGGAGCGCCCAGGACGTCGCCGAGATCGGACGCAATGGCCAGGTGCGCGTCTTCTGGGGCGAGACTCCGGTCGATCTCTTCTTCGTCACGCACGCGTTCCACACGAACGCCGCCTCGCACACTGAGCTCGTGCCCTTTGCCGGCGTCGAGATCCCCATCCTCGCGGCCGACGACCTCGCGGTGCTCAAGGCGTTCTTCGACCGCACGAAGGACTGGGCCGACATCGAAGCGATGATCGACGCGGGATCGCTCGACGTGCACGTCGTGTTGGGTTGGCTCGTCGATCTCCTCGGCGGCGACGACCACCGCGTCGCTCGCCTCCGGGGCCTCGCCGACCGCGTCCCGGGCGCCGAGCCTCGGTTCGCGCCCTGACCCCCCCGCGGCTACGGTGCGCGTCGTGGCCCCGGGAGACGACGCGATCGAGCTCGACATCGACGGGCGTCAGGTCCGGATCTCGAGCCCGGGCAAGGTGCTGTTCCCGGAGCGCCAGGAGACGAAGCTCGACCTCGTCCACTACTACCTCGCGGTCGCGGAGCCGATCATGCGCACGATCGGCGGACGGCCGGTGCTCATGCAGCGGTTCCCGCACGGCGCGGGCGGCAAGTCCTTCTTCCAAAAGCGCGTCCCCGACAACGCACCCGCCTGGCTCGAGACGACGATCGTCAGCACCCCGAACGGCACGACGTCGCGCGCGCTCGTGGCCGCCGACCTCGCGCACATCGCCTGGGCCGTCAACCTCGGCTGCCTCGGTTTCCACGTGTGGCCGTCGCACGCCGATGACCCCGAGCACGTCGACGAGCTCCGCATAGACTTCGACCCGCAACCCGGCACCGGCTTCGACGAAGCCCGCGCCGCGGCCACCGACGTGCGCGCGTTGTTCGACGAGCTCGGGATCGCGGCGCACCCGAAGACGACGGGGAACCGGGGAATCCACGTGTACGTCCGGCTCCGCCCAGAGTGGGACTCGATCCAGGTGCGCCGAGCCGCGGTCGCAGCCGCGCGCGAGCTGGCGCGCCGCAACCCGACGCTCATCACCGACGCGTGGTGGAAGGAAGAGCGGGGCGAGCGCATCTTCATCGACTTCAACCAGAACGCCCCGCACAAGACGATCTTCGGCGCCTGGTGCGTGCGAGCGCGCGAGGGCGCCCAGGTCTCGACGCCGTTCACATGGGACGAGTTGGAGACCATCGATCCCGACGCGCAGACGATCGCGACGGTGCCCGCCCGCGTCGTCGAGCGCGGCGATCCGTGGGCCGGCATGCCCGCGGAACCGCAGTCGATCGCACCGCTGCTCGAGATGTACGAGCGCGACCTCGACAACGGCCTCCAGGACGCGCCGTGGCCGCCCGTATACCCGAAGATGCCGGGCGAGCCACCGCGCGTCGCGCCCAGTCGGGCCAAGAAGCCCACGAAGAAGCCGGGAACGAACGGCCGGTAAAGTTCGCGGGCCGGCCCGTTGCATCTGTTCGGGCCCAACCGCGACACCCGCTTCTCGAAGGACAAGACGCCGTACGAGACCGCCGCCGTGACCGGGCGCGAAGCTCGCGGCTGCGGTCGACAGCCTCCGCCGGGAGAAGTACGACGTCGCGTCACGCGAAGCGCTGAAGCGCGCGCCGCGCGGCTTCGATCCCGATCACCCGCGCGTCGAGTTGCTGCGCATGAAAGGTGTACGCGTCGAGGGCACGTTCGGGACGGCCCGCTGGATTCATTCCGCGGCCGCGGCCGATCGCATCGTCACCGCCTGGCGCGACGCGGCGCCGGTGAATCGTTGGCTCGACCGCCACGTCGGCCCGAGCACCCTCGCCCCGCGCGAGCCCCCGTAGGCTGAACGGGATGTGTGGCATCGTCGGATTTGCGGGTTCTGATCGCGAGCTCCTGGAGCACATGTTGCGGTCGATCGTCCACCGCGGGCCGGACGGTCAGGGCACCGACGTGGGCCGGCACTTCTCGATCGGCATGCGCCGCCTCGCGATCATCGACGTCGCCACCGGCGACCAGCCGCTCTACAGCGACGACGGCAATCTCGCGCTCGTCTTCAATGGCGAGATCTACAACCACGTCGAGCTCCGCCGCGAGTTGCAGCAGCGGGGCCGGCGCTTCGTCACCGACCACTCCGACACCGAGGTCGTCCTGCGGGGCTTCGAGGAGTGGGGCCGCAACGTGGTCGACCACCTCACCGGCATGTTCGCATTCGCCGTCTCCGATCACGAACGGGGCGAGCTCTTCTTGGCCCGCGACCGACTCGGCATCAAGCCGCTCTACTACGTCGGTGACACGCACGGTTTCGCCTTCGCATCGGAGCTGAAGGCGCTCTTCCAGAACGCGAGCGTCCCCCGCCGCCCCGACGTCGAGGCGCTGCAACGCTTCCTCTTGTTCCGCTTGCACGACGACGGCGAACAGACCTTCTTCGACGGCGTCAAGCGTCTCCTCCCCGGCCACACCATGCTCGTTCGTCCCGACGGCATCGTGAAGATCGAGCGCTACTGGAACCCGCCGGTGAACCCCGATTTCTCGTCGACCCGCACCGACGACGATTACGCCCAGGAGTTCGCCGGGCGCTGGGACGAGGTCGTCAAACGCCACCTCATCTCGGACGTGCCGGTCGGCGTCCCGTTGTCGGGCGGCCTCGATTCCAGCGGTGTCGCCACCACGATGGCGCACCTCATGTCGAGCGGCACCGACCTGCACACGTCGGGGCTGTTCACCTTCTCCGCGCTATATCCGGGCGAGAGCATCGACGAGAGCGAGTTCATCGGCGAGATCGAACGCACCGTCGGCAGCACGCCCCACTACGCGTACCCGACCCTCGACGACTTCTGGAACGAGATCGACGAGTGGATCTGGTACCAGGAAGAGCCGACGATCGCGTCGGCGCCGTACGCGTACTACTCGGTGTACCGCCTTGCGAGTAAGTACGTGAAGGTGATGGTGAGCGGCAACGGCGGTGACGAGCTCCTCGCAGGCTACATCCCGTACTTCCGCACGTATCTGCAGTCGGCCGTCGCGCAACACCAATACGTCGCCGCCGCGCGCGAGGTGATCAAGGGTCGCGATCTCTACAAGAAGTACGCGGGCGAGCTGGTGCGGTCTCGGCTCCCGAATCGGGGCGCGAATCCGGTGAATGCGCGCGAGTTGTTACGGGCCGGCTCGGCCTCGGGCGCGCACTTCGAATCGCACAAGAATCTCAACGAACGGCTCGCGAGCGACGTGCTGCAGTACTCGACCCCCGACCTCCTCCGCTACGAGGACAAGAACTCGATGGCGTTCTCGATCGAAGCGCGCGTGCCGTTCCTGGATCACGAGCTCGTCGAGTTCATCTTCTCGCTGCCGATCGACCAGAAGATCAAAGGCGGTTGGAACCGGGCGGTGTACCGCAACGCGATGAAGGGCCGCATACCCGACAAGAACCGCCTGCGCCGTTCCAAGGTCGGGTTCACGAACCCCGACATCACGTGGATGAAGGCGAAGGCCCCCGAGATCCGTTCGATCTTCTCGTCGCCGGAGCTCGCGGCTCGCGATCTGTACAACCCCGCGCAGCTCGTCACCGCGTGGGACGAGTACCTCGCGGGCCGGCCCGGCGACGGATTGATCTTCTGGCGAGTGTTGGTCAGCGAGCTCTGGATGCGGCGCTACATGGATCAGGCGGTCGCGGTATGACCGTACGAAGCGCGCACGGCCACGATTACGAACGCATCCCGGTGAAGACGCACCTGATCCACATCAAGGAGCCGCTGGAGCCCGTCTTCGACGAGTACGTGAAGCCGGCGCTGCAGCCGGGCGATTGGTTGGCCGTGTCGGAGAAGTTCGTGACGATCTCGCAGGGCCGCGTCATCCATCACTCCGTGGTGCGACCCGGGATGCTCGCCCACGTGCTCGTGAAGGGCGTCACCAAGCATCCCGACGACGTCGGCTACTCCGACCCCCGCAAGATGCAGGTCGCGATCATGCAGGCCGGATGGTGGCGCATGTTGTTCGCAATGGTGATCGGCTCGTTCACGCGTCTCGTATTGGGACGCCGGGGCGACTTCTACCGGATCGCCGGCCACCGGATCTCCGAGATCGACGGCTTCAGTCCGGCCACCGTGAAGCCCTTCGACGAGTTCGCGATGCTGGGTCCGGCCGATCCGGCCGCGGCGGCGGTCGAGATCTCCGCGTACATCGGGGTCCCCGTCGCCATCGTCGACGCGAACAACATCAACGTCGAGGTCCTCGGCACGAGCACCGGGTTCCCGGTCGACCGCAAGACCGTCCGCGAGATCCTGCTCGACAACCCCCTCGGCCAGAACGACGAGCTCACCCCGATCATCGTCGTCCGCCGCACCTCCTAGCCCCCCGCCAAACCCAATCTGGGTCGGTGCTTGAGATCGACCCACCGAAATGCCGATGGTTGATGCCTCAGCCGACGCACGCAGTGGGGGAAGCACGATGGACGGAAGGGGCGCGGGCTCGAGCGCGGACCTCGACACGCGCCTGGCCCGCCTCGCGGCCCGGCGTGCGGCCGCCGAGCCGATCGGAAGTGGTTCGGTCGTCGAGCGCTTCCGCCGCCGGCGCCATCCCGCGGCCGCCACCCGCATCCTGGTCGCGGGCCTGAGCCTGTCGGCGTTCCTGTCGATCATCGCCTCGATCGGCACGACAGCACCGGCATCCGCATCGGCACCCGGCACGTCGACCGCCTCGGTCGGCACCGCAACCGCGGTGCTCGGCGAGGGACCCCGGCCCGCGGCTCCCCGCCCGGCTCCGCCCGAGCCCGTCCACGGTCGCGTACCGACCACCACGACCGTGCCCGGGTCAACGCCCGTACCGGCGCCGGTCCGCTCGGGCGGGACGCAACCGGTCCGGACCACCGTGCCTCGGAACCATTCCGCCGATCCCACGCCGCACGCGCCGTCCGGTCCGGCCGCGGCGGCCCCGCCTGCGCCCACCGCTCCGGTCACCGCACCGCCGGTCACCGCGCCTCGCGCGCACGCGCCCGCGCCGACGCCGACGCCGACGCCGACGCCGACGACCGTGCAGCACACGCCGCCCGCGACGACGCCGACGACCATCTTCGTGCCGCCGCCGCCCCCGCCGCCGCCCGCGTGTTACGGCAGCAAGTGTCACTGATCGGCGCGGGCGCGCTCGACGCGCGGCTGCGGGGTGGCGGGCCGATCGGCGCGCGCGATCCGTACTGGGCGCGGCGCGTCGCGCGCGCGATGGGGAGCCGGACCGAGGTGCTCGTCGGCGACGGACCCGACGGGGTCATCGAGTGGGCAGTGGCAGAGCTGGAGCGACTCGAGCAGTGCTGGAGCCGGTTCCGGAACGACAGCGAGCTCGCGCACATCAACGCGAACACCGGCGCGTGGACCGACGTGAGCGCGCCGATGCTGGTGGCGCTGACGTGCGCGGTCGATCTCCATTGGGCGACCGACGGTCGCTTCGACCCGACGATCCTCGACGCTCTCGAACGGTCCGGCTACGACCGCACCTTCCAGCTCGTCGCGCCGGAGTCGTTGTTCCCGGTGCACCCGGCTACCGCTGCGGCACCCGGCTTCGCGCCAATCGACATCGACGAAGACCGGTCGCGGATCTACCTCCCCCGGGGGAGTCGCATCGATCTCGGTGGCGTAGGCAAGGGTCTCGCCGCGGATCTCGTCGCGCGCGGGCTCGTGGAACGGGGTGCGCGCACCGCACTCGTCGGGATGGGTGGCGACCTCCGCGCCCGGGGAGAACCGCCGGCGGACGGCTCGTGGGACATCCCCGTGGGAGACCCGTTCGACGAGACGCGCGTCATCTTCCGCTATCACCTCGTCGAGGGCGCGATCGTCTCGAGCACGACCCGCATCCGGTCCTGGACGCGCGGTGACGTCCGGTACCACCACCTCGTCGATCCCGCGACCGGCGACCCGGCTCGCACGGGCGTGGCCGCGGTCGTCGCGGTTGCGCCCGACGCATGGTGGGCGGAAGGGATCGCGAAGTCGGTGATCATCGCCGGTGTCGACGCCGGGGCCGCGTTGGCCGAGCGCGCCGGCGTGCACGTCTGGATGTTCCTCGACGACGGGCGGATGCTGGAAGCCGGACGACCGGGATGAGCGCCGCGCAGTGCTCGCGCTGAACAGCCAACTGTCGTGGTACGCGGCGCGAGCGTCGGGTCTCGTCGCGTGGGCGGTCGTGACCCTCAGCATCCTCTGGGGTCTGGCGCTCTCGACGCGCCTGCTGCGCCGCAGGGGCGTTCCCGCCTGGCTGCTCGATCTGCACAAGTTCCTCGGCACGCTCTCGATCGTGTTCGTCGCGGTGCACGTGGCCGCGCTCTGGGCCGACAACTTCGTGTACTTCGGGCCGCGCGAGTTGTTCCTCCCATTCGCGTCGGCGTGGCGACCGGGTGCGGTGGCGTGGGGAATCGCGGCGACGTATCTCCTCGTTGCGATCCAGCTCACGTCGTGGGCGATGAAGCGGCTGCCCCGCAAGCTGTGGCACCGCGTCCACCTCCTGAGCATTCCGATGTTCGTGCTGTCGACCGTGCACGGCTTCACGGCGGGCGCCGACAACGCCAATCTCGCGGTCGAGTGGGTCGCGGTCACGGCCGGGATCGCGGTGTTCCTCCTGGTGACACTCCGGTTGGTGGCGCCCCGCAGCAGCCGGCGCGCGATCCCTTCCCCGGATCGACGGGCACCGGTCACCGCCGCGGCCTTCGAACCGCAGCCCTCGGAGGCCGCGTTCCGGGGCCGCAGCGCGGAGCGGACCGAGCATGCCGACACGCCGGTGCGGCTCTAGTCTCCGGAGGGCTATCGGGTGATAGCGCACCGTTGGGGGGAAAGCGTCATGACACTTCGCGTCGTGGGGGCCGGTCTGGGCCGCACCGGAACGAACTCGTTGAAGGTCGCGCTCGAGCAGCTGCTCGATGCGCCGTGCTACCACATGACCGAGGTGTTCGGTCGTCCTGACGACGTCACCCTGTGGCAGGCGGCGGTCGACGGCGAGCCGGTCGACTGGAACGCGCTCATGGACGGCTACTCCGCGTGCGTCGACTGGCCCGGCGCCGCGTTCTGGCCCGAGCTCGCAGCCGAGTCTCCGGATGCGATCGTGTTGTTGTCGACGCGCTCGAGCGCGCAAGCCTGGTGGAAGAGCGCGAACGCGACGATCTTCGCGGTCGGGCGCCGGCCCGCACCGGAACCCATGCAGGCCCAGATGGAGATGATCGAGGGCCTCTTCCGCGAGCGCTTCTCCGCGGAATGGTCCGACGAACAGCCCGCGCAACGCGCCTACGAGCTCCACAATCAGACGGTGCGCGCGAATGTTCCCCCCGAGCGACTCGTCGAATGGCAGCCGGGCGACGGATGGGAGCCGTTGTGTCGTGCGCTCGGAGTCGCCGTCCCCGACGCTCCGTTCCCGCACACCAACTCGACCGGCGATTTCCGGGCGATGGCCGGCCTCGACTGAGACCGGTTCGACCGAGAGTGTTGCGTCTCAGCCGACGGCGGCGACGGAAACGATCGGGACTGCGGGCGGGTGACCGCCGAGCGATCCGAGGAACGGCTTGGTCGAGAAGTCGAAGATGCCGCCGTCGGCTGCGACCATGAGGTAGCCGGTGCCGAACGAGACCATGCCGACGATCGGCTGGTTTAGGTGTGAGCCACCCATCGATCCGCGGAACGGCGCATCGAACGCGAAGACGCCGCCGTCGGCCGCGACCAACCAGTAGCCCGCGCCGTCAGGATCGGGAACGAGCGAGCGCACCGGCGCATTGAGCCTCAGGTTGCCGGTGGAGCCGTGGAAGTGGGCATCACCGAACGAGAACACGCCGCCGTCCGTGGCGACCATGTAGTACCCGTGCCCGGACGGTGTGCGGACGGAATCGATCACGCCGCCGTTCAGGTGCACCGAGCGCAGATCACCGTAGAAGTGCGCGTCCCCGAACGGGTAGACGTGCCCGAGCCGGCTGAACAACCAGTAGCCGTTGCCCGAAGCGGTACGGCTCAGGCTCGTGATCGAGTCGCCCGGAACCAGCGCGGGCGCGTTGCCGTCCGCGTGGGCGTCGCCGAACGCGAAGACCCGGCCGGCGGAGTCGACGACCCAATACCCGTACCCGGATGCCGACGCTTCGAAGTCGACCGCCTGCAACGTCGCCGCGTTGCCGAGGCCGGGTGCGTTCCCGAAGCGATAGACGGCCCCGGCGCCGCCGAGCATCCAGTAGCCGTGGATCGGCACGCGGTACGTCCACGACGCGACCGCAGGCGTGGAGTCCTCGTTGCCGGCCGGGTCTCGGGCGAAGACCCGGAACACATGGCCGCCCGCCTTCGTCGTGACGTGCAGGGGCGACGCGCACATTCGGTACGGGGTGTTGTCGGTGCTGCACCAGAAATGGGATCCGCCTTGGTTCGCTGTGAACGAAAACGTCTGGCTCGCGGTCCCCTTCACGCCGGTCGGGGGCGAGTGCAGTGTGGTCTGCGGCGCGCTCTCGTCGGGAGGTGCGCCCACGAAGAACGTCGACTCGGTCGGGGGAATCGTCGCGCCGGACGCATCGGTGAGTCCGACGAGAACCGTTGCGTACGAGCCGTTCGGAAGCGCTGAGCTCGGCGTAATCGTGATCCGGTGCGTCGGCGAGTCGTAGCCGACCACCGCAGCCACCGCGCTGCCGGCCGCGTTGTGGAGTTGGACCGTCGAGCCGCTCACATTCGTCGCGTCGCGTCCCAGGTCCACCGTCGGATCGACCGCGGCCGAGACATTCGTCGCCAGCGACGCCGGCTGCGAGTCGAGCACCCACGCGGTATCGAGCGACGGCAACAGGCCCGAGTTCTGGACGAGGATCGATATCCCGAAACCGGTTGCCACCAGCGCGTCGTTCGCGCCGTCACCGTCGAGGTCGCCGACCGCGAGCGCCTTCGGGTCGAAGCTCGGGCTGAAGTCGTCGGTCGAGAACGTCTGCTCGGCCGCGAACACGCCCGGCGCCGTCTGGCGCCGCCAGCCCAGCGTCGCGACCGGGTTCCCGGGCGCGAAATCGTGCAACATCTCGATGTCGTTCAGACCGTCGCCGTCGATGTCGGTGATCGCGACCGACTGCGGATCGGAGCCGACCGTCAAGGGCGTACCCGCGCTGAAGCCGCCCGCGCCGTCGCCGATCTGACGGGCCACCACCCCGCTGGCCGCACGCACACTCGTGGCAACGTCGGCTTTGGAGTCGGCGTCGAGGTCGCCGACGGCCACGTCGGATCCGTTCGCGGATGTCAGCGGGATCGCGGCCGCGAAGGTGCGCGCCGCGGTCTGGCGATAGGCCCGCGAACAGCACGTCACCACGTCGAGCAGGTTGTCGACGTGGTCGGTGACGTTCCCGACCGCGGTCGACGCCGACTGCGGAACGGCCGGCGTCACGGTGGTCGTCGCGGCCGGCGTCGTCGCCGACGGGTTGGAATCGTCGAATGGTCCCCACAACACCTTCGTGCCGAACGATCCCGACGCGACGACGTCGCCGTGACCGTCGTGGTCGACGTCGGCGATCGCGACCGAAGTGGTTCCGGGCAACTGCACGAGATCGCGGACCGTCGCCTGACTGATGTTCGTGAAGATGTCGAACCCGAGGTTCACCGGCATGACGACGTCGGCATGGGTGTCACCATCGAGGTCGCCGGTGGCAAGACCTCCACCCGTCGCATCGTCGGTCGGCAACGCCGCGAGCAGCGAGAGGGAGCGGGTCGGGGTCTGTCCGAAGATTGCCAGGGTGTCGGGGAATCCCGACGTCAGCCCGAACGCCACCAGCGCGTCCTTGCGCCCGTCACCGTCGACGTCGGCGATCCCGACCGATTTCGCCGTCGTCTGGAAGTCGATGTCGAGCGACGTCGCGAAGCGCGGCGGCGTCGTCGTCGACGAGACTTTGATCGTGTAAGGAGCGCTGCTCCCGTTGCCGTTGCGGACCTGCACGAAGTAGTCGCCCACGACGGAGATGTCGGCGACGAGATCGCCACCGGCCAGCTCCTGCGAAGAGGCGAAGGAGTGATCGGAGTGATAGAGCTCGACGGCCGGTGCAATCTGGTGATCGAGCGACGGCGCGCCCGCGGGAACGTGGATCGAGTACCAGCCCGTCGTCGTGAAGTGGACGCGGTACCAGTCCTGGTCGGTCTCGGGCGCGATCTGGGCGCTGTGCGTCGGGCCGATCGTCAACGTCGTGGCCTGGGCCGGCGTGTCGTTGGGTTCGTCGACGCCGACGCGCAGCGACGGATGGGGCGCGACCGCGGGGCCGCCGACCGCGCCCAGCGGGTCGACGATCCCGTGACCGAACGCGGGATCGACACCGGGCAACCCGACGTCGCGGGCGGTGTTACGGATCTGCGTCGACACCTGCGACTGCGTCCAGGTCGGATGTTGGGCCCGCACCAGCGCGGCGACACCCGCGACGATCGGCGACGAGAACGAGGTCCCGGAATCGCCCGCGTACGCCTCGCTCGATCCCAACGCGGTCGAGGTGATGTCGAGACCGGGCGCGGCGACGTCGACACGCGGGCCGTAGCTCGAAAAGGAGGTCAAGGCGCCCGCGTGATCGGTCGCACTCACCGCGAGCACGCCCGCGTACGACGCGGGGAATCCCACCGTGTCAGAACCGTCGTTGCCCGCGGCCGCGACCACCACGACGTTGTGCACGATCGCGTTGGAGATTGCGTTGGAGAGCACCGGGTCGTCGAAGGTCCCGCCCAACGAGAGGTTGATCACCTTGGCGCCGTGCGTGGTGGCCCAGTCGATCCCGACCGCGATGTTCGCGTCGCTGCCGCTCCCCGACGAGTCGAGCACCTTGATCGGCATGACCTTCGCGGCGGGCGCGACGCCGACAACCCCCCGGGCATTGTTGGTCCGGGCCGCGACGATCCCGCTCACGAGCGTTCCGTGCCCGTTGTCGTCCTGCGGACCGACACCGGGGTTCAGCACGTTCCGTCCTGCGACCAGCTGACCCGCGAGATCGGGATGGTCGAGATCGGTTCCCGTATCGATAACGGCGACGATGACGCCGGAACCCTTGGAGATGTCCCAGGCCCGGTCGAGGTGGAGCGGTGAAAGGTAGCCGCTCTGGCGCGCCGCCCACTGCGGATCGTTCGGCAACGTGAGCGCGTGGCTGATGTACGAGAAGCCGACCTGTGCGATCGTCGGATCACGGAGCAACTTCGCGCGCGCGGCGCGGGCACCGCGGTGCGGCGTCGACAGTTCCGTCCAGCTCGTCCCCGCGACGCTCCGCGCGATGTGGGCGCCGGCGCGGGCAAGGCGATCGTTGATGTTCGCCGGCAGAGCGCGCAAGCGCACCTCGACGTGATCGAGATCGATGTCGGAGAGTTGGCGCTTCAACGCCCCCGCCGCCGAAGACGGGGTGACCGAAAATGCGGGCGCCGAAGATGAGGGTGCCGCCGACGCGATCCCCGCCGGTGTCGCGAGCCTGGCGGCGGGCGCAGGCGCGGCCGAGACCGGCGCGGCGACGAAGAGGCCCATCGCGACCATCGCGACCATCGCGATGACCGCCGCTCTCGTACCGAACGAGCCTGGCTGCATTCCGCTCCTCGACGTGGCCCCACTTTGCAGCCCGTCCGTTATGACCGATGAACGAAGGGATCTTGCCGGCGCTTTTGACATCTTCTTGACGCCGCCCGATGCGTTCCTGACACCGCATTGACGGGTGTCCTGGTGTGCTGGAACCACGGCCGAACGGCCGCCTGGGCACTTTGCGGGAGAACACCCTTGCTGACCGAGCCGAAACCGACCACCGAGACCGTTCCCGGCAACGGTAACGGTACGACCTCCAAGCCTCTACCCGTGCCGCGCGTCCCCGGGGTGGAGCTCCCGCCCGACGGCGTCCGGTACCGGCTGAAGAACAAGATGCTGGGAAAGCCGCTCCACACCGAGCAGCTGGAGGACGAGAGACTGGGCAAGCCCACTGCGCTGGCCGTCTTCGCGTCGGACAACCTGTCATCGTCGGCGTATGCGACCGAGGAGATCCTCCACGTCCTCCTCCCGGCCATCGGGGTAGCGGCGTTCGCCCTCGTGTTGCCGATCACGATCGCGCTGCTGGTGGTGCTCGGCTTCCTGATCCTGTCGTACCGCCAGACGATCAAGGCGTACCCCACCGCCGGTGGCGCGTACATGGTGACCCGCGACAACTTCGGGCTCATGCCCGCGCAGGTCGCGGGAGTCGCCCTCCTCACCGACTACGTGCTCACCGTTTCGGTGTCGGTCGCGGCCGGAACCGCCGCGCTCGCATCTGCCTTCTCTGTCTTCGAGCCGTACGTCCTGCCGATCTCCATCGCGTTCATCGTCATTATCGCTTACGGCAACCTACGGGGCGTCCGCGAATCAGGGCGGATCTTCGCGGTCCCGACCTATTTCTTCATCATCAACATGGCGATCCTGATCAGCGTCGGCGTGTACAAAGCGGCGTTCGGTGGCCTGCACCACGTCGTCTACAGCGCCCAACAAACGCACGACCTGGTCAAGTTCGGCAGCCCCGGCGACGGCCTCCTCATGGGCGCAGCGCTCTACATCGTCTTGAAGGCGTTCGCGTCCGGCGGCGCCGCCGTCACCGGCGTGGAGGCGATCTCCAACGGCGTTCCCGCGTTCAAAAAGCCCGAGTGGCAGAACGCGCGCCAGACGCTCGTGATCATGGGGTCGCTGCTCGGCGCCATGTTCTTCGGCCTGTCGTGGATGGACAGCAAAATGCACGTCGCGCCGTTCCTCAGCGGAACGCCGACCGTGATCTCCCAAATCGGCAAGTTCGCCTACGGCGGCGGTCTGCTCGGCAACGTCCTCTACTACTGCCTGCAGGGCGGGACGATGCTCATCCTCGTGCTTGCCGCGAACACGAGCTTCGCCGACTTCCCCCGGCTCGCGTCGTTCCACGCGGGCGACAACTTCATGCCTCGCCAGCTGACCAAGCGCGGGCACCGGCTCGTCTTCTCGAACGGCATCATCTTCCTCGCGGTCGCCTCCATCGTGATGCTCCTGGCGACCGACGCGAAGGTCGCTCGGCTGATCCCGCTCTACGCGATCGGCGTATTCACGTCATTCACCCTCTCGCAAGCGGGCATGGCCAAACACCACATCCGCGAAAAGGAAAAGGGTTGGAAGTTCGGCCTGTTCGTCAACGGAACGGGCGCAATACTCTCGCTGGTCGTCGACATCGTCATCGCGATCACGAAATTCGAGGGCGGCGCGTGGGCGGTCATCATCTTCGTGCCGGTCATGGTCTTCTTCCTGATGAAGCTCGCAAAGCAGTACAAGACCGAGGACGAAGCGCTCGCCCACGACGTACCGAAGGCAGTCGCCGCGCCGGTGCGCAAGCGCCTCGTCGTGATGGTGTTCGTCGACCGGCTCGACCTCGCCGTCGCCCGGGCCATCCAGTTCGGGCGCGCGCTACGGCCCGACGAGTTGCGGGCCGTGCACTTCGTCATCGACGCCCAGCACGCCGACGAGCTCGCGGCGCAATGGCGAGAGCACGGGTTGACCAACCTCGGCCTCGAGCTCATCGACTGCCCGGATCGCCGCCTCACGAGATCCGCGGTGGAAGCGGTCGCGCACGAGCTCGGCTCGGGCGACTCCGAAGTGGCCGTTCTCCTGCCCGAGCGAAAGTTCAGCGGCGCCTGGCGGGGGATCCTCCACGACCAGACCGCAGAGTCGTTGTCACGGGAGATCTCACGGCTCCCCCACGCCAACGTGACCCTGGTGCCGTTCCACTTCGACGATCGCGACGACATCGAGGTCCCCGAGCGTCCGACCGACCCGAGTCCGAACGGCAACGGTTACAGGTCAAACGGCAAGGGGAAGGGCAAGACCAAGATCAACGGAAAGCCGTTGGCCGACACGTTGACGATCGTGCGCCCGGAAGGGACCACTGCGATCGGCGACGTGCGCTGCCGTCAGAACGTCAAGGTGCACGGTCGGATCCAGGCGATCCGGGTGGAGCCCCTCGGCGGGAGCCCGAGCCTGGAATGCACGGTCGTCGACGAGACGGGCGGGTTGTCGGTGGTGTTCTTCGGCCGCCGTCAGATCGAAGGCATCGCGATCGGGTCCACCCTCACCGCCGAGGGTATGGCCATCGACCATCACGGACGCCTCGCCATCATCAACCCCGTCTACGACCTCCGCTGACCAACACCCCACCAAACACCCGACCTGAACCCCACCAACAGAAGTGCGAGAAATCATCGTTATGCGGTGAGAACTCGCACTTCTGTTGGGTGGTTTTTTGTTGGGTGGTTTTTTGTTGGGTGACGTCAGGCGTCGGGGATGAGGACGTGCGGGTTGAGGATGGCGTTGGGGTCGAGGGCACGTTTGATCGCGCGGTAGGTCGCGATCTCGGCAACCGTTCGCACGAGATGGAGGTAGCCGCGCTTGGCGGTGCCGATCCCGTGCTCGGCGCTGATCGATCCGTGCATGGCGGCGACGAGCTCGAAGACGGTCGCGGTGACGGGTTCGGCGGTACCGACGTCGAGGCCCGTGACGTTCACGTGCACGTTCCCGTCGCCGGCGTGGCCGAACATCCACACCGCCGCGCCGGGATCGATGCGCGCGACGCGCGCCGGGACATCGCCGATGAACTCGGCGAGGTGATCAGCCGGCAACGAGACATCGAGCTTGAGCGGCGTACCGACCAGGTTGATCGCTTCGGGGTGGCCCTCGCGGTAGCGCCACAACGCGCGGGCCGCGGCGGCATCACTCGCAACCGCCACGTCGGCGACGCCGACACAGTCGTCGACCGCGCCCGCGAGGGCTTCGGTCGGATCCGCGTTCGCGGCCGCCTCCACGAGCACGTACGCGCGGTGCCGGATCGGGAACGGGCGGGCGAGTCCGAGCCGGTCGCACACGAGCTCGAGCCCTTCGTCGAAGAACAGCTCGATCGCATTGACGCAATCGAGCTCGCGGCGGAGCGTGCCGACCGCGTCGAGCGCGGCATCGAGCGCAGCGAAGGCACACAACGCGACGACGGAATGTGCGGTCGGCGCGTGGAGCCGGACCCGGGCCGCGGTGATGACCGCGAGCGTGCCTTCGCTGCCACAGAGCAGGCCCGCGAGGTCGTAGCCGGAGTTGTCCTTTTCGAGACCGTCGAGGCGGTGGATCACCCGGCCGTCGGCCAGCACCGCTTCGATGCCGACGAGTTGGCGGCGGGTCGGCCCGTACCGCAAGACGTGCACGCCCCCCGCGTTGGTAGCAATGGTTCCGCCGACGGTCGCGACCTCGCGTGCACCCAGATCGACGCCGTACTGCCAGCCCGCGGCACGCGCCTGCTGCTGCAGCCGCGCCAGGGTCACGCCCGCCTGCGCGGTGACCTGACCCGTCCGCGCGTCGACCGGACCGATCGCACGCAGCCGGGTCAGGTCGAGCACGATCTCGCCATGAAGTGGGACCGAGCCGCCGACCAGGCCCGTGTTCCCGCCCTGGGGCACGATCGCGACCTGCTCCCCATCGCACAGACGCAGCACTGCGGCGACCTCGTCGACGTGTGCGGGCCGTACGACCGCGTCGGTGGCGCCCTGGAAGCGGCCGGTCCAGTCGACGACGTTTGCGACGATGACGTCGGGATCGGTGCGTACGTTGCTCGGGCCGACCGCGTCGCGCAAGGCCGTGAGCAGTCCCGGCGACGCTCTCATCGGGGACGATGCTACGGCCGTGCCAAAATCAGGGGGTGCCCGAGCCCACGACGCTGCGGGGGCGGTTGCTCGTCGCGGCGCCGCCCCTCGTAGACCCGAACTTCGACAAGACGGTCGTGCTCATGCTCGAGCACGGCGACGACGGCGGGCTCGGCATCGTGTTGAACCGGCGGGGCGAGACCGAGCTCGGCGACATCTTCCCGGAATGGAGGCCGGTCGTGTCGCCGCCCGAGTTCGTGTTCGAGGGAGGCCCGGTCTCGACCGACGCCGTCATCGCGCTCGCGCGGCGGCGCCATCCGGAGCTCGAGGGCTTCGTCCCGATTGTCGACGACCTGGGGACGGTCGACCTCGCCGACGACCCGTTCGACGTCGGCGTCGCGCTCGAATCGCTCCGCGTCTTCGCCGGGTACGCGGGCTGGGGCGCCGGGCAACTCGAAGCCGAGCTCGACCAGGGCGCGTGGTTCGTCGTGTCCCTCGATCCCGCCGACCCGTTCGTCACGAGTCCGGAGAATCTCTGGCGCGACGTGTTGAAACGCCAGCGCGGGCGCCTGTCGCTGTTCGCCAACTACCCCGAAGACGCCAACCTCAACTGATGCAGGTACCAGCAGCCCTGCGCGCCGGCGAAGTGCGCCCGGTCGCGATCGGCGGCGAGGACTTCGTGCTGTGGCGCGGCGACGACGGGCGGCTCCGCAGCGTCCCCCGCTACTGCCCGCACCTCGACCACGATCTCGCCGAGGGCTACGTCGTCGACAACGAGCTCGTATGCCCGGGCCACGCTTGGGCTTTCGACGGCGACGGCCACGCGTACAAGCGCAACGAATTCGGTCGGATCGACCCGAAGGGCACCGTTGCCTCGCTGGCGATCGACGAGACGAGCGCCGTCGCCGATATCGACTTCGATGATCGGGCCCGGTTCGGTACCGTCCCGGAATCCATGACCGCCGTCTATCCGCCCGACCATCATCTCCTGCGCGACCTGCGCTTCTCGTTCGAGCACGACGACGAGAGTCGGCGCAGCCGCGCGTGGATGCCCGTGGTTGCCGAGCTGTGTACCGACCTCGGCGCGGCGCGGGCGGGCGCGTTGGCAATCCTCGTCGACGTGGTGGGCGGAGGTCTCGCGGCGACCGCGGCCGCGCCCGGGTGGATCGCAACCGCCGATCTCACCTTGCATCTCGTGCGGGCCGCCCGACCCGGGTCGGTGGTCGAGGCGCGCGCACGCGTCCTGCGCGCGGGCCGCACGACCGTGGTGATCGAGGTCGACCTGCTCGACGAGCACGAGCGCGACGTGGGCATCGCGACAATGAGCTTCGCCGTGCTTCCCCGGCGCGACTCCAACCCCGAGATCACCATCGTGCGCCAAAGCTCCTCGACGATGGCGCTCACGGAGTCGCGCCTCACGCGCCCGCTGCTCGAGGAGCTCGGCGTCGAGGTGCGCGACGCGGCGCGCGGCGAGATCGACGTACCGGTTGGCGAGTGGACGCTCAATTCGATGGGCGCGATGCAAGGTGGCGTCGTCGCCACGGTCGCCGAGGTTGCCGCCGAGACCGCCCTGCGCGTCGCGACCGGCGAGCAACTCGTCGTCAGCGACCTCTACGTCACCTACCTCGGTTTCGGTCGGACGGGCCCCGTACGCACTGCTGTCGACGTGCTCGCCACCGGTTCCGGACACGGGTCCGCACGCGTCGAGCTCGTCGACGCCGGAGCCGAGAATCGGCAGATGACCGTCGTACATGCCGGCGCGACCCGGGATCTCGAGTGAGCAACCCGACGAACGGGCCGACGAACGGCATCGACGTGTCGGGCAACGGGCGCGACGTCGGGCACTACATGGGCGTCACGATGCGCGAGGTGGAAGAGCTGCATCTCGAAGGCCGGGCGGCGATCGCGCGGCATCTCCTCGGTCCCGACGGCGCGGTCCGTACCGGCGCACTGCTGACGATGGTCGACAACATCGGCGGCCTCAACGGTGGGCTCGCCGCACTCCCCGACGGTTGGGTCGTCTCGACCAATCTCGCGGCACGTATCACCGCGCTCGCGCGCATTGGCTCGCTCCGCCTCGACTCCCGACTGCTCCGTCGGGGCCGCAACGCCGTGGTCACGACCGTGCAGATCCGCGACGAGGGCGCGAACGACGTACTCGTTGCGAGCGGGGTGCTCACGTCCGCGATCCTCGTTCCCGAGAACGGGCCGCCACCGTGGACCCGACCGCTCGAGCTCGAACCGCCGCCTGCCCGGGCTGATGATCTGCCCGCGATCCCGGACTGGCTCGGTATCCGGGAAGCGGGCGCCGACACGCTCGAAATCGACCTCGCCGACGGGCTCCGCAACCCGTGGGGAATCCTCCACGGTGGAGTCGTCGCGTCGCTCGTCGATCTCGCCGGCGAACACGCGACCGGGGGCGGTCGCACCACCGACGTCGTGCTCCACTTCCTCGCGCCGAACCGGGTCGGGCCGGTGCGGGCCCAGGTCAGGGTGCTCGGCGAACGCAGCGACGGGATCGTCTTGCGGGTCGAGGTCCGTGACATCGGCGCCGATCGGACGACGGCCGTGGCCGTGGCGACTTGTGCGAAATCGCGCTAAATCCGAATGTCGGGCGTCAATCGGCCGATTGACCCCGAGATGAGACGCAACCTGGCCGCGCCCGTCGTCGTTCTCCTGGTCCTGGTGGCCGGGTGCGGCGGTACGCGATGGGACGCTCGGGGCCCGGCGCCCACCGTGGCGTCGGCGCAGGCGGCCGCCGCTTCCAGGCAGGTACGGAAGCACCCGTCCAAGGTGAAGCCGAAGGCCACGCCGACAACCGCACCGAAGCACAAACTGCCGGCCGCCGAAGTCACTCCGCGCCCCACCGCGCCGAAGCACCCGACGACGCCGCCCACTACCAACGCACACGCGCCCTCGGCCACGATCGCTCCGACCGTGCAGTCCGCCGCGAACGGTCTCACGTGGGTGGCGTACACCGACGCGTCGGGTGTGACCCTCCTGCACCCCACGACGTGGACGGTGCAGGCCGGGCGGCTCGGTCCGCTCGTCGTGTCGATCGACGGGCATGGTCTCGACGCCGCGGGTTACCGCCGCAACATCAACATGCTCGAACAGCCGCTCGCCGACGGACTGACCCCGGCCGATTACGAACGCGCGACCGTGAAGCGCATCGCGCAGACCGGCGGAACGATCGACGACCGGCGCGCCGCGACCTTGAGCGGGGCGGGCGGCCGGCAGATGATCTGGCACATCGACAAAGCCGGTACATCACAACGCTTCCTCACGGTCTGGGTCGTTCGGGGCCGGGTCGCGTTCGTCGTGACCTACGCGTCCGATCAACGCAATTTCGCGACGCCGTTGGTCGACGTGCGCAGGCTGATCTCGTCGATACGCCTGCCGCCCATCAGCTGACGCAGACATCCACGTTCCTGCTCGAGCGGCTCTACGCCTTCGTGAACTCGACGGGCAGGTGTTGGATCGTGGTGACGAGCGAGTTCGCACCGCGCTCGGCGTCGACTCCGGCAGGAACGTGGATGTCGGGGAGGCGCGTCAACAACTCTTCCAACATCACCCGGATCTCGGTGCGGGCAAGGTTCGCGCCCAGGCAGAAGTGCGGACCCGTGCCGAACGCGAGGTGCAGGTTCGGCGACCGGTCGACTCGAAAGACGTCGGGGGCGTCGAAGATGTCGGCGTCGCGGTTCGCGCTCGGGTACACGTTGAGCACGACGTCGCCCGCCGCCAGCACACGGCCCCGCAGCTCCGTGTCGCGCGTGACCGTGCGAGAGAAGCTGATCACCGGGGAGACGTAACGCAGCACCTCTTCGGTCGCGGTGTTCACGAGGGAGAGATCGGCGACGAGCTTGTCGCGCTCGCTCGGGAAGTTCGACAACGCGAGCATCCCGCCCGACAATCCGTTGCGCGTCGTCTCGTTGCCGGCGACGAGCAACAGCACCAAGAACGCGAGCAGGTCGTCGGAACCGAGGCCGAGACTGGAGTCGGCGAGCGACCCTTCCATGACCTTCTTGTGCACGCCCTCCTCGTCGAAGGAAAGCTCGCCCGCGTCGGCCGACGAGAGCAGTACCGAGATCAGATCGTCTTGCGGGTGGGCGCGCCGTTCTTCCAACAGCCCGACGAGATACGTGATGTACTCGCCCCACGCCTCTCCTGCCGCGGCTTGGCGGGGGTCTTCGGCGTCGGCGCCCTCGCCCGCCATCATCGTGTCCGACCAGTGCGCGAGCCGGTGGCGCTCGTCGACACCGAGGCCGAGCATTTCTGCGATGACGATCAACGGCAGCTGCTTGGCGATGTCGTCGACGAAGTCGCATTCGCCGCGCCCGGCGACGTCGTCGACGAGCCCGTGCGCGAGCTCCCGGATGTGGTCGACGAGATGGGTGATGCGGCTCCCCGTGAAGCCGCGGCTTATCAGCCGGCGCTGGCGGGCGTGCTCGGGGTCGTCCATCGACACGATCGACAGCGCGTCGGCGCCGCCGCCCTTCGGACGGACACCTTGACCGCTGCAGAACAACTCGGGCTGGCGTTCGACGTAGGAGATGTCGTCGTACTTCGACACGACCCAGATGCCGTTGACGTCGTCGCGGTGAACCGGGTCGTTCTCGCGCATCCAACGGAAGACATCGTGCGCCACGCCCCTCACGTAGAGGGTCGGGTCGAGGGCGTCCGGTTCGAGCGGGGCTGCGGGTGCGGTCATTGTTCCTCCACGTTCACGAGCCGTCGGGCCCGTGCATCCGTATCTCTCGGTATTCATCGACACGCGGGTGGTCCGCCTGATCGGGCGCAAGCCTGGCGAAAACGTGCGCGAGCTCGCGCGCTCGCCCCTCGAGCGACTCCCGCCGCCCGTCGGACTGGGGCAGATGCTCCACCAGGACCCCGATCACCGCGTTGCGCATGGCGCGCACGACGGCAGGATCGCCGAGACCGGGGGCGTCGGGACACAACGTGGCGAGCCATCCGGCCAGAGCGTCCTCGAACGCGTTCGCGGTCTCGAGCAGGGGTTCGAGCACGTCGTCGTCGCCGTGCATCGCCTCCGCGATGAGTGCCCGCCAGAGCTCCTCGTCGGTGGTCATGCCCACGAAGAGGTGATCGAGCAGGGCCGCGAGCCGGTCCTCGACGCTCCCCGGAAGCCCGTCGGGGAAAGGCGAAAGCGGGAAGTCGGCGGCCCGGCGGTGGGCGATGGCGGCCTGCAGGAGGTCGTGTTTCGACGGGAAGTAGTGGTACAGGGTCGCCACGTTGAGACCCGACGCCGCGGCGACGGCCCGCATGCTCGTGCCGTGGGCGCCGCCCCGCGCCATCAGTGTGAGGGTTGCATCGAGGATGCGATCGCGGGGCGGGGCCACCTCGGAGAACCTATCAAACGTTCGTTCGGGAAGAGGGGCGACTCCTTATACTCAGGCGGAGTGGATGGGGATCAGGCAGCACCGGACGAGGCCGAGTTCCTGCGCTCCTACGAGCCGGGCCGGTACGCGCCGCTCGCCGTCACGGTAGACGTGGTGCTGCTCACGGTCCGTTCCGGGCGGCTCTCGGTGCTCCTCGTCCAGCGTCGCAACCACCCCTTCCGGGGTCGGTGGGCGCTGCCGGGCGGATTCGTCGAGCCCGAGGACGACCTCGACGGCGCCGCCCGGCGAGAGCTCGAGGAGGAGACGGGTGTGCTCGTCGCCGGCTTCGGCGCGTCGGTCGCACTCGGTCACATCGAACAGCTCGGTTCCTACGGCGCGCCCGGACGCGACCCCCGCATGCGGGTGGTTTCGGTCGCCTACGTCGGTTTCACGACGCAGAACGAGCCCGCGGCCGCGGGCTCCGACGCGGCCGACGTGCGGTTGTGGGCGATCGACGACCTCGCGGTCGAGGGCGTCGGCAGCGACGACGGGGTGCCGCTCGCGTTCGACCACGCGCAGATCATCAGTGACGCGATCGAACGGGCACGGGCCAAGCTCGAGTACACGACATTGGCCACCGCCTTCCTCGACGAGCCGTTCACCCTGGGCGAGTTGCGACGCGTCTACGAAGCGGTCTGGGGTGAGACGCTCCACGAAGGGAACTTCCGGCGGAAGGTGCTCTCGACAGCAGGGTTCGTGGAGCCGACGGGGAACACCGCGCCGACCGACGGTCGTCCTGCCGCGTTGTACCGACGCGGCCGCGCCACCCGACTGCACCCGCCCATCCTCCGACCGTGACGGCAACGGGCGTCTATCCCGGCTCGTTCGATCCGTTGACGGTCGCGCACCTCGCCGTCGCGGAAGCGGCCGTGCACGCAGCCGGCCTCGACCGGATCGATCTCGCGCTCTCCAATGTCGCGCTCGGCAAGGAGCACGGTGGGCATGCCGGCGTCGACTCGCGCGCGGCCACGATCCGGCGGGCGGCGCGCACGCGTCCCTGGCTCTCCGTCACGATCACGGACGCGCAACTAATCGCCGATATCGCTGCGGGCTACGACGTCGTGGTCATGGGCGCCGACAAGTGGGCACAAGTGCGCGATCCGGTCTGGTACGGCAACGACGCGAGCGGGCGCGACGCCGCGCTCGCGGCGCTCCCGCGCGTGCTCGTCGCACCCCGACCCGGATTCGACGTGGTGGGCGCCGAAGTACTCGACATCGATTCCGCGCACGCGCAGGTCTCGTCGACACGGGCGCGCGCGGGCGAGCACCAGTTGATCGTGCCCGAGGCGCGGCCCCGGCTGATGGTCGACGGGAACAACGTGGTCGGAAGCCGGCCCGACGGGTGGTGGCACGATCGCCCACGCGCGGCCCGGCGCCTCGTCACGGAGCTGCAGGGCTTCGCGGCGCGTACCGGCTGCGACCTCACCGTCGTCTTCGACGGCCGACCGCTCCCGGGCCTGCCCGAAGGCCCGCACGACGGGATACGCGTCGCCTACGCGCGCCGCGCCGGACGGGACGCGGCCGACGACCGCATCGTCGAAGAGGTGACGAGCGACGATGACCCGGCCTCGCTCACCGTCATCACGTCGGATCGCGATCTGGCGCAACGAGTGCGCGCGCTGGGCGCGGTCGTGGAAGGCGCGCGAGCGCTTACTCGCGGGTTGGGATCGGAACCCCGGTGACGTTGTCGTCGCGTTCGGCCCGGAACGCGTTCAGCGCCATCGACACCAACGTGTACTGGCCCACGGCGAACACCAGGTCGAGTTGCTGCTGCACGTCGTAGTGCGCGGCGAGCGCGGCGTACGTGGCATCGGTCAGGCCCTGGTCGGCGTGCAACTCGTCGGCGGCGCGTAGCACCAGCGCGTCGAGCTCCGACCAACCGGGCGAATCGGGACCCTCGGTGATGCGGGTGATCTCCTCGTCCGTGATGCCGATGCTGCGCGCGATGGCAACGTGCTGCGCCCATTCGTAGGGTGCCCGGCAGTTCCATCCGGTCCGGAGCACGAGCAGCTCGCGATCGCGCGCGGGCAGGGTGCTCTTCGCGAGCACGTGGTTCCCGAAGACGAGCCATCGCTTCATGAGCTTGGGATGATGCGCGAACGTGGCGAAGACGTTGAGGGCGCTCTCCCCCAACAACGCGCGTGTCTCTTCGTCCCACTGGTCACGGGGCAGCGGCGGCAAGCGAGGTTCCATGAGGCCAGAGCGTAGGCTCCCCCGATGCTTCGCGACATCCGCGACGACACCACGTTCACTCTCGATGCAAATCGACCCGGCCGATTCCACGGGCAGATCCCCGAGGAATGGAAGGTCGTCTACATCTTCGGCGGCGTCTCGATGTACGCGGCGCTGCGGGCCATGGACGAATACCTCGGCCGCGAAGATCTGTCGCTCGTCACTGCGAACGCGATCTTCCTCGCGCCGGTGCCGCCCGGTCCGATCACGATCGACGTCGACGTGCTGCGCGACGGTCGCAAGGCGTCGCAGGTCGCGGCCGATCTGCGCGTGCCCGGCGTCAACCCGCCTGCGCTGCGCGTGCACGGCGTGTTCGGCGCACCCCACGACATCGAGCTCGCGCACCAAGAGGTTGTCTTCCCCGACGTACCGCTCCCCGGCGCTCTCGACCTCCCGCCCGAGCGGCCCAACCCGTTCGGTCCGATCAACTTCCACGAACAGACCGAGTGGCGGCCGGCCAGCCCGCTCGACGACCCGGGCAAGGGACAGTTCCTCTCGTGGGTCCGGCTCCGCAAGAGCGAGCCCCACCTGCTGAGCCTGGCCGTCCACGGCGACGTCCTCGGGCCCGCGGTCGGACGTGCGCTCGGGCCACCCGACAGCCGCGGCATGTTCATGGTGCTGTCGCTCGAGATCGGCATCCGGTTCGTGCAAGCGCCGGTGACCTCGTGGGTGCTGCAGGAGATCGAGGCCTGGCATATCGGCGACGGGTACGCCACCGGACCGGCGCGGCTGTGGGACGAGGCCGGCAACCTCTGCGCGATCGCCACCCAGACCGCCAACCTCCGGAGGCACCTGCCTCAACCCTGAGGTCGAGCGGATCGGGAGGTTGGCAACCTCGACGCGGCACGAGTGCGGCACGCCGAGGGTTGCCTGCCCAACCCCCCACTTTCCCTCGGGTAGTGAACACCAAGACCACTCTGCGTGGCAAGCACTTTCTGTCACCTCGGGCTCAGGCCGCAGGCCCCGGCGGCCGTTCATTCGATGTGGCCATCCCCGAGGTCGACTCCACCCGCGCCGGACCCGTCGGCGCCGACATGGGTCACCCCGCCGCGTTCCACTCGCTCCACGACTTCTTGTTCTCGGTCGTGAGCCGGTCGCGCGACATGATCGTGATCGCGGATGCGACGGGAACGGTCGTGTTCGCGACCGGGGCGATCGAACAGGTCTCGGGCTGGACGGCTGCCGATCTTCTCGGTACCGACGGCCTCCACCTCGTCCACCCCGAGGATCTCCCGAGCTTCGGAGAGCACCTCACCCGTCTGTTCGAGCGGCCCGACGAGCCGAGTACCACCCACGCCCGCATCCGGCGCCGCGACGGCGGCTGGGTGTGGACCGAGGTCGTCGCGCTCAACCTGCTGTCGGAACCGAACGTGCGCGGCCTCGTCGGACACTTCCGCGACATCACCGATCGCAAGCACGCGGAGCTCGCGTTGCGCGAGAGCGAAGAGCGTTTCCGTTGGCTGGTGCAGAGCGGGTTCGACCTCCTCGCGATCATCGATCGCGAAGGCCGGATGTCGTACGTGTCACCGTCGCACGAACGGATCCTCGGCCACCCGCTTTCGCTGTGGCTCGAAGGTCACGGAACCGAGGTCGTGCACCCGGCCGACGTCGCCGAGTTGCAGGCGACGTTGACCGATGTGCGCGCGACATCGGGCAAGTGGGCGCGCGTGCGGTGTCGCATCAAGCACGCGAACGGATCGTGGCGTTGGTTCGAGAACGTCTTCACGAACATGCTCGACGTTCCTGCAGTACAGGGGATCGTCTCGAACTCGCGCGACACCACCGATGCCGAAGCCGCGGCCGACGCGCTGCGCCGTACCTCGGAGCGCTTTCGCGCCCTGGTGCGGCACTCCTCCGACGTCATCATCGTCGTCGACGACAAGGCCCGCCCGTCGTACGTGAGCCCATCCATCGAGCACGTGCTCGGCCACCGGCCCGACGATCTCCTCGGTGGCAATCTGCTCGGGTTCATCCATCCTGACGATCGCCCGATGTGCGTCGCGCACTTCGAGACGGTCGTCGCCGACCCGACCCAGGAGCACTCGATCGAGCTGCGGGGTCGCCACGCCGACGGGCGCTGGCGGTGGTTCGAACTCCGCACGACGAACCTGCTGTACGAACCGGCGGTACAGGGCGTCGTCGCCCACGTGCGGGACATCACCGACCGCCGCAACGTCGAGACCGCGCTCGAGTTCCGCGCGTTGCACGATCCGCTCACCGGCTTGCCGAACCGGGCTCTGGTGGTCGACCGTCTCGGCCAGACCTTCGCCCGCGCGCGCCGGAACGGGTGCAGCACGGCGGTGTTGTTCATCGACCTCGATCGGTTCAAGTCGGTCAACGACTCGCTCGGTCACTCGGCCGGCGACGAACTCCTCGTCGAGGTCGCGCAACGGTTGGGACGAGGGCGCCGGACGGTCGACACCGTGGCCCGCCTCGGCGGCGACGAGTTCGTGGTCGTGCTCCACGACCTCACGGGCGCCGACGCCGCCGTCGACATCGCGCGTGCCATCGTCGCCGCGCTGCGCAAGCCGTACGTGATCCACGGGCGCGAGCTCGTCGTGACCGCGAGCATCGGCCTCACGATCGCGACCGGCGATCAGGACGTCGACGCGGAGACCGTGCTACACGAGGCCGACGCCGCGATGTACGACGCCAAGTCGAGCGGCGGTGACCGCGTGTCGACGTTCGACAAAGAGGTGTGGACCCGCACCGTCCGCCGCGTCGAGACCGAACAGGCCTTGCGCCACGCGATCGACAACAACGAGCTGTTCCTCGAATACCAGCCGGTGTACGACCTCGCGACGAACCGCATCGCCGGCGTCGAGGCACTCACTCGCTGGCGGCACCCCGAACGGGGGCTCGTCCCGCCGTCGGAGTTCATCCCGATCGCGGAGAGCACCGAGCTCATCGTGCCCATCGGCGAATGGGTGCTCGACACCGTGTGCGCGCAGGTCGGCGAGTGGCGCAAGCTCGACGTCAGCGGATCCTTCCGGGCCGCCTGGGTCAATGTGTCGGGGCGTCAGCTCGCCCGGCCCCGGTTCCCGGCAGCTGTCGAAGCGGCCCTGCAACGTCACGGGCTCGATCCGTCGGCGCTCGGCCTCGAGCTGACCGAGAGCACCCTCATCGACGAAGCGGAGACCCCGGGCACGGAGCTGCGCGACATCGAGGCGCTCGGCGTGCGGGTAGCGATCGACGACTTCGGGACGGGCTACTCGTCGCTCCTCTACCTATTGCGGTTCCGCGTGGACATCTTGAAGATCGACCGCACCTTTGTCTCCGGGCTGGGCACGAGCGCCGAATCGACGGCGATCATCGAAGCGGTCATCGGTCTCGCGCACACGCTGGGAATGGGCGTCAGCGCGGAAGGGATCGAAACACCCCGGCAGCTCAAAGAGCTCAGAAGGCTCTCGTGCGATGCGGCGTGCGGGTTCCTACTGAGCCCGCCGGTCGGCGCCGACGAGATTTCAGCCCTCCTACGCCGGCCTCCCACCGAGCAGTCGGGTCCGGCCCTGTGGAATTCGTAACACTCGCCGAGGCCCTGGACGAGCCGGTCAGGTTCCGCCAACAACGTCCCGATACACCTCCTGTGAGTCCGATGAGACGGAGCGCAGCCTGGAAGGTCATCGGGGCATCGCTTCTCGTCTTCGCGTCCGGACCCGCTGCGATCATCGCGATCCCGCCGCTGCAGCACGCGCACCTCATCGCGTCGACATCGCTGTGGCTCCTCATCACGCTGCTCATCTCGTGCAGCATCGCCAACGCGGTGGTGATCGGCGTCGAAGGCAAGCTCCCCCCGATATGGGGATTGCAACTGCGCGCCGCCGTCGCGGCGATCAGCACCGCGTGGGTGATCTACGCAACTGGCTGGGGATCGTTGCTCGTCATCGCGTACGCGATCGCGATCGCCGACGCCATGCGCGTACACGGATCGCGCGCCTGGCGACCGGGGCTCGCGTGGAGCGCGGTCGCCGTGTTCGGCGGCGAGGTGCTCATCGAGATGGGCGTGGCCCCCTCGATCATGCGGCCGTCGACATCACACGCGGTTGCCGCGGTCTCGATGTGTTGCCTCGCACTGGTGGCCCGGACACTCGGTTCGTCCGCCAAGACCGCCGAGGATGCCGCCGTGCGCGTCGAGGAGGGCCGGTCGTACTTCCAGGATCTCGTGCAGCACGCCGCCGACGTCATCGCGTTGGTGAGCCAGGACCTACACATCGAATACGTCAGCCCCGGGATCGACTCGATGGTCGCCAGCTCCGCGGCCGCCTGCATCGGTCACCACATACGCGACGTGCTCGGCAACGACGCAGCTGCCGACATCGCCCAGGCGCACGAAACGCTCACGCTCTCCGACTACGTCAGCTGCGAGTGGCGCCTCACCAACGAGATGCGGGGCCAGCGTCAGGTGTACGCGCGGCTCACGCTGCGCCACGACGGATCACTCGTGCTCAATCTTCGCGACGTCACGGAGCAGCGCGCGCTCGAGGCCGCGCTGCACCACCGCGCGACCGTCGACGAGCTCACCGGCCTCCCCAACCGCGCCGCGCTGACCCAGCAACTGGGTCACCGTGACCGCATCGACGTGACCGAGCTGTTCATCGACCTCGACGGCTTCAAGGAAGTGAACGACTCGCTCGGCCACGAACAGGGCGACCGCGTGTTGCGCGACGTCGGCTCCCGGATCGCTTCGGTCGTGCGCAGCGGCGTGACGGTCGGCCGGCTCGGCGGCGACGAGTTCCTCGCGATCATGCAGGGCGCCAACGTCGAGGCCGGAGAGGTCGTCGCCCGCCGCATCATCGACGGCATCGTCGAGGTCGGCACGATCCTCAAGTTCCCCCTGAGCGCGAGCGTCGGCATCGCGACGGGCACCCCCGACGAGTCGGCCGAGCAGATCCTGCGCCGCGCCGACAGTGCGATGTACGAAGCGAAGGCGCTCGGTCCCGGCCGCGTGCGCGTCGCTCCGCAGGACGGTCAGCCCGACCCGCTCGTCCTGATGTCCTGGCTGATCTGACCGACGGGCTACGTGTCGTCGTTCGTGATCGTGCCAAACCCGAGATTGAGGATGCGACCCACGGTCGCGTTGGCGGGTATGCCGAACTGCAACACGATGTACTCGTCGGGTTCGACTTGTGTGTCACCTTTGACGATGATCTCGGCCGTTTCGAAAGGGTCGTTCGGCGTGATCGTCACGGTGCCGCTTGCGGGGACGTAGTCGGTCCCGGGGGTCGCCTGGTTCCCGGGCGCGCCCGCGACGAACACCGTCTGCCACGGCGCGCTGACGGTGACGAGCGCGCGGTGGTTGAGGGTCACGGGCACGTCGATCATGGCGTCAGGGCCGCTGAGGTCTCCCTCTGGACCCTGGCCGGCGTGGGGCACAAGGAACCGTCGGGCCGGGTGGCGCAAACGCGAGGGGCACCGTTTGAACGGTTCCCGGTATGTCGCTGGCGACGGCGACGGCGAGGACGCACGGCGTCGCGGGATCCGCGCAGTCGAGCAGTCCGCCGTGGGCCGGCACGTCGATGACGCGAGAAACCCCGGCGCCATAGGAGAACGCCCCGCCGCTCGACACGACTATCCCCGCCGGGCCGCCGGCGCAATTGGAGACGTCCAGTGGAACGGTGGGAACCGCTTCGCAGACTCCGATCAGACTGTTCGGCGCCCAGCCGGTGCCCGTGACGGTCACAGCTTGCGCATCGCTCAGACCCGTGTTGGGCGACACGGTGAGGGTTGCCGCCGCGGCGGGCGTCGCCTCGACCACCACCCAGACCGAGCTCGCGACAAGCACCGCTAGAGAAAATCTCGTCCAAACACGCCGTCGACCATTCACGGCAACCCCTCTCAGTCGCTCGGGGCTGTGTGTGGATGATTGCCCACGGCGCGAGCCTCCGAGAGGGGCAATGAGTCAGGCCGGTCGTTCTACCTTGAGCACGTTGCGCACGCTCGGGAGGCTGTCGTAGAGGTCGGCGACGAGGTCGTCCCGTAGCGCTTTGTGCGCGGGGTCGTCCCAGCGGTTCTCCCACTGGTGCGGGTCGCCCTCCACGTCGTAGAGCTCGCCTTCGGTGCCCTCGTACGCGATCGGGCTGACGGGGCCGATGCCGCCGCCGAGCATGCCGGTCGCGGCGAAGAACTCCTCCAGCCCGTTCGGCTGGCCGACCGTCGATGGTTCGTACGCGGTGCACAACCAACCGTTGCGGTAGATCGAACGGAGATGCATCCCGTAGCCCGGGAACTGCGAATCCCATTCGCACAACACCCGCTCCCGACCGGAACCAGGTCCGGTCGGGAGCGGAGCACCTTGCATCCAATCGGGCTGCGGAACCCCCGCGATCTCGCAGAACGTGGGTGCAAGGTCGAGCTGGCCGACCGGCTCGGCGACTTCCTTGCCGGCGGCGATGCCCGCCGAAGGCGCCGGGCGCCACACCATCGGCAGACGCATCAACGCGTCGGTGTGGAACGGGCCCTTGAAGATCAGCCCGTAGTCGCCCTGGAGCTCGCCGTGGTCGGTCGTGAAGATGATGTCGGTGTCGTCGTCCCAGCCGCGCGCCTTCACGGTCTTCATCACACGTCCGCAGGCTTCGTCGATGAGCTCGTTCATGATGTGGGCCATCGCGTTGATCTCGCGGATGTTGTCGTCGGTGACGTTCTGCGGGCGATACGTGCCGGGTCCACCCTCGGCGTTGACGAACCGGCCTTCCCATACGCCGAGCCAGTGCGCCGGTTTCTGCGCGAGCACGCGTTCGATCGCGTCCTTGCTACCGGGATGTCCGGCCGGCAGGTCGAGGTCGCGCCAGTTGCAACGGTGCTGTTCACTCGCGGGCGGGTCCCACGGGTGGTGGGGATCGGGGAACGACATCCACACGAACCAGTCGGCGTCGGCCGGCAACGAATCGAGGTACGCGATCGTGCGGTCGGCGACCCAGTCGGTGTGGTACCACTCGCGCGGGATCGGGTTGACGCGCGTCTCCGGTGCGTCGGTCTCCCCGCCCGGTTGCGCGGCGAGCAACGGCGAGAATCCCTTGGTGGCCTCGAGACCGTGGTTGTCGATCAACCAACGGCCGTAGTGCTGCAACGGGGTCTTGCCGAACGCGGGAACGTGCACCGCGAGCTCGGCCCGGTCGAAGCCGCGATACGGCCCGGTGCTGCCGTCGGCGGCCATGCGATTCTCGGGCCATTCGAGCTGCAGGTCGAAGCCCGGTTCGAAGTGGGCCTTGCCGAGTAGGGCCGTGTGGTAGCCGGCCCTGTCGCGGAGGTAGCGGGCGACGCTCGGCGCGTCGGCAGGCAGCGGGATCCCGTTGGCGACGACGCCGTGCGTCCGCACGTATTGCCCGGTCAGCATCGTGGAGCGGGAAGGCATGCACACCGTGTTCTGGTTGTACGCCCGCTTGAAGTTCACGCCGTCGCGTGCGAGCGCGTCGACATTGGGCGTGCGGGCGACGGTCCCCCCGTTGCACCCGAGCGAGTCGTAGCGCTGTTGATCGGTGGTGATGAAGAGGATCTTGCGCCCCATCAGATGGTCCCGCCTCTGGTCGTGCACGCGAGCAGGACCGTGCGCTCGAGGCCCGACTCGCGGTGCTCGTGCGCGGCGTCGTAGTCCTTCGACGTCGTCATCTCGATGAACGCCTTGCGGTTCGGGTACTGCACGAGCGCGATCGAGTCCCAGTCGTTCGCGTCGAGATCGCCGATGAGGGTCTGGTCGACCTTGCCCATCCACAACACCTTGCCGCCGCGCGCCTCGACCATCTTCACGACGGAGTCGCCGTACTTGCCGTACTCCGCTGCGCCTTCACGCGGCTTGAACTTCAAGAGGTTGAGCATCACGACAGGCCCCTCGTCGGGTGCGTTCATGAGCTCGATGAACTGTTCTTTGTTCGGCCGGATCCCGCTCATCTGGCTGTCCCTTCGGTAAGTGTTGCAATGATCTGCACGACGACGCGCCGGGCGCGTTCGATGTCGAGGCCCTGCGCAGTACGCAAGTGGTTCCACGCGTCCCAACTCGTCACCAGCTCGAGCGCGTCGTGCGCGTCGGCCGTCAACTCGGGGAACACCTGCTCTTGATGGTCGCGTAGTGCGCGGTCGGCGCGCGCGAGATTGCCGGCGATCGCCGGCGACTCGTGGATCGAGAGCAGCGCGGCCCGACGCACGGGTGTCACGCCCTCGTACAAGGTGGCGCGCTGGTCGACGAACTCGTCGATCGTCGCCGCGGGCCCGATCAGCGAACCAAACCGCTGCCACTGCCGCAGCGCGACCTCGGCCCGCAGCGCCTCCACGTCGGCGAAGTGGTTGTGAACGGACCGCACCGACACGCCCGCGGCCGCCGCGACCTCGGGAACGCTCGGCCGTAAGGAGCCGGCGTCGTAACAGGCGAGGAGGGCGTTCGTGATCGCCTCTCGATTCCGCGCCCCGCGTGTCACGCGCCCGTCGACCACCGTCACCCCCCCATTGTCGACCTAGTTGCAGCCTACCTGCAACTATTTCGTACCTTTCCCAGACGGTCGATGTGACCAATGTCACGCGGCGCCGCCTCGGAACCAGGGCGTACGGTCATCTCGTGACGACGAGCGAAACGCCCGATACCGGCTACTTGCCGGTGATGCTCAACCCGTTCGAGCCCGGATTCTTCGAGGACCCGTACGCCCAGTACCGCCTCGTCCGCGAACAGGACCCAGTCCACCTGAGCCCCATCGGAGCCTTCGCGCTCTTCCGCTACGACGACGTCCACCGGGTGCTCAGGGACCCGAGCCTCAGCGTGGAAGAGCACAACATGATGCCGCTGACGGTCAGCCCCGATCCCGACATCGCGGCGATCCTCGAAGAGCGCAGCTCACGCGGCTCGCACAACATGCTCAACCTCGACCCCCCCGACCACCACCGCCTGCGCCGGCTGGTGTCGAAGGTGTTCACCCCGCGCACGGTGGAGGAGCTCCGACCTCGGGTGCAGCAACTCGTGAACGAGCATCTCGACGCCGCGCTCGCGACGGGCACCGACGTCGACCTCATCGCCGGGCTCGCGTTCCCCCTCCCGTTCGTCGTGATCTCCGAGATGCTCGGGATCCCGGAGGGCCGCAACCGGGCCCAGCTGCGCGAGTGGTCCGGCGCGATCGTGAAGACCTTCGACCCGATCCTGACACGCGAGGAGACCTTCGCGGCCTTCGACGCTATCGACAACGTCGAGACGTATATCGGCGAGGTTGTCGCATGGAAGCGCGCGAACCCGAGCGACGACCTCCTGACTGCGCTCGTCGCGGCCGAGGACGAAGGTGACCACCTCAGCGAGGTCGAGCTCATCGAGCAGGTGTTGTTGCTCTACATCGCGGGCCACGAGACGACGGTCAATCTCATCGGCAACGGCACGCTCGCACTCCTGCGGAACCGTGCCCAGCTCGAGCTGCTGACGAACGACACGTCGGTCGACACGACGTTCGTCGACGAGCTGCTCCGCTACGACTCACCCGTGCAGATGTCTCGGCGCGTCACGCTCGCTCCCTACGAGATCGGCGGCAAGACGATCGAGACCGGGTCGATCATCATGACGTGCCTCGGCTCCGCCAACCGCGATCCGGTCAAGTGGGGCGAGACCGCAGGCAATCTCGATCTCCGGCGTGCCGACGCGCGCGACCACGTATCGTTCGGCGGCGGCTTCCACTCGTGCCTCGGCGCGCACCTCGCTCGACTCGAAGGTCAGGTCGCGATGACGACGCTCGTGCGCCGGTTCCCGAACGTCGAGCTGGTCACCGACACGCTCGAGTACAACGGGCGCATCGTGCTGCGAGGCCTCGCGGAGCTGCCCGTCAGTCTCGGCTGAGGACCCGTCGAGCCGGTGCTCTGGCGCTCCGCTTCTTCCGGGCGACGACTGCACGGCCGCAAGGGCCGCGACGACCGAGGTGCCTCGCGCACTCACTGTCTCGTCGCCGTGGCCGGGAGCGCGGCCCGGCGCAAAACCAGTGGCTTACCGCCCGTGATACCACCCGATTCGCGTCGTCGACCGCCGGCGGCGTTGATCCTCGTCGGACAGCTCCCGGCCGGTGCGGCCCCGCCGCGTCAGCCGAATATTCGGCCCGCGTGTGTGAGCGCGCACACGTCCATCGTGATCGCGATCGAGATGTGCAGCGCCGCGCCCCACCAGACCGATCTGGTCTTCAGGCTCAGCGTCCCCAACACGATGCCGCCGACGATCGCGGCGAGCGCTTCCGGCATCGGTTTGCCGAAGTGCAACATGTTGTACGGCAAGGTCATCGCGAAGATTGCGGCCCAGCCGAGGCGGGGCGCGATCCCGTGCAGGAGGAAGCCCCGGAAGAAGAACTCGAGCGCGCAGAATTGCAACCAGTAGAGCGCCCACCACATGTACATGTACGGCCAGAGGGAATGCCCGGCGGCGGGATGGAACAACGGGTACTTCTCCTGGAACGACGCGGTGAACGACGCCGCGACGAGGAACGGGGCGACGATCGCATAGAGCAGTGCGTACGTACGAAGGTGCGCCAAGATCTCGCGCACCCGGAGGCCGTAGTCGCGGAGATGCTCGCGGAACACGAGCTTGATCACGAGCAGCGCGGGCACCACGTACGCAGAGATCACCACGACCGCCCAGAACGCGAGCCGGTTGAAGTCCTGGTGCGTCGAGACGAGCATGCCGTCGCGCAGCCGGGTCGCGAGCCCGTGGAACCCGACCGTGCGCAGGATCCGTTCCAGCCATTGCGGCCGGCTCCCGTCGGAGAGGAAGTTCGCGCAGGTGAGCGCGAGCGCGGCGGTCACGAACACCACGACCAGCTTGCGGTCGGTGCCGGGCGTGGTCGCGGCCCGGGCGTCGGCGTCGGCGCGCACGTCGATCACGTACGTCCGCCAGATGCGCCGGTACCACGCCTCGCCCGGCTCGGCCGCGGGCACCGGGCCCGCGGGGGCGACGGTGTCGATCGCCATCAGGGTCGGCGGGGGCGGTTGGTCCAGCCGCCTTCGTCGGTCGGAAACCAACCGCCCGCGGCGTACGTACCGCCGTCGACGTGCACGGTCGTCCCGGTCACGAACGCAGAGAGGTCCGAGGCGAGGAACAACGCGACCCCGGCCACGTCGGCCGGTTGCCCGAAGCGTCCGAGGGGCACCCACGTGGGAATCAGGTGCTCGTCTTCGGGCCCGACCCAGCGCGAGTACGGCACCTGCAGGGTCTCGGTCACGTCGGGAGCGATCGCGTTGACGCGAATGCGGTCACGCGCGTACTCGACCGCGAGCGAACGGGTGAATCCGGTGATCGCAGCTTTGAACGCGGAGTAGACGGGGCGCGTCGGTATGGCGCGGAACGCTTCGATCGTCGAGACGTTGACGATGCTCGCGCCGTCGCCCTGCTGGATCGCAGGCGGCAGGAACGCGCGTGAGCACCCGAGCACGTGCGCGAGGTTGACCCGGTAGAGGTCGTCCCACTCGTCGTCGGTCTGCTCGTGGAACGCGGCTCGGCGGCCACCGAAGTGACCGACGTTGTTGACAAGAATGTCGACCCGCCCGAAGTTGTCGCGCGCCGCGGTGACGAGCGCTTCACCCACCCCCGACTCCCGGACGTCGGCCACGACGCCGACGACCCGCTCCCCGACCGCGCCCTGGGTCTCGCGCGCCCGGTCGGCGTCGATCTCGGCGAAGACCACCGACGCGCCGTCGGCGGCGAACCGCTCGACGATGCCGCGGCCGATCCCACCGCCCCCGCCCGTAACGATCGCAACCTTGCCCTCGAGCACGGGCGGCAGCCTAAGAGGCTGCCGCCCGTTGGTGCTCGGGGGTGGGGAAGTACCTACGTCAGGGCGATCGCGAGCACCTCGCGCACGTCCCGGACCGGGTGCACGTTCAGCACGTTGCGCACCTGCTCGGGCACGTCGTCGAGGTCGGCCTCGTTGTCGATCGGGATGACCACGTCGGTCAACCCGGCCCGATGCGCCGCGAGCAGCTTCTGCTTCAGCCCACCGATCGGCAGCACCCGACCCTGCAGCGTGACCTCACCGGTCATGCCGACGTTCGGCTTCACCGGGCGCCCGGTGACCAACGACGCGAGCGCCGTGGTCATCGTGATACCCGCCGAAGGCCCATCCTTCGGGATCGCTCCCGACGGCACGTGCAGGTGGAACTTGCGGTGTTCGAATGCACCCGGCAACACGCCGAGCTCGTTCGCGTTCGACCGGACGAACGACAGCGCGATCTGCGCCGACTCCGACATGACGTCACCGAGCTGTCCGGTCACTTGCAGACCGGGTTCGCCGTCCATGGCGGTCACCTCGATGGTCAGGACGTCGCCGCCGGCACCGGTCACCGCCAGACCGGTCGCCAAACCCGGGATCGCAGCCCGCTCGGCATCGTCGTGGTGGAACCGCGCCCGACCGACGTATTCCGCCAGCGCGGGCTCGTCGACCACGACGCTCGCAACGTCGTGCCCTGCGATCTTGCGCACGGTCTTGCGCGCGATCTTGCCGATCTGGCGCTCGAGCCCACGCACGCCGGCCTCGCGCGTCCATCCGTCGACGAGTGCGTGGAACGCGCCATCGGTGATGTCGAGCTCGTCTTCACGCAGCCCGGCCTTCGAACGCTGGCGCGGGAACAGGTGGTGCTTGGCGATAGCCACCTTCTCGTCCTCGGTGTAACCGTCGAGGGTGACGATCTCCATACGGTCGAGCAACGGACCCGGGATCGTGTCGAGCTGGTTCGCGGTCGCGAGGAACAACACGTCGGAGAGATCGAGGTCGAGCTCCAGGAAGTGGTCGCGGAACGTGTGGTTCTGCGCGGGGTCGAGCACCTCCAGCAACGCGCTGGCGGGGTCTCCCGACCAACCACCGGCCTGCAGCTTGTCGATCTCGTCGATCAGCACGACGGGGTTCATCGACTTCGCTTCGGTCAACGCCCGCACGATCCGACCGGGACGGGACCCGACGTACGTACGCCGGTGACCACGGATCTCGGCCTCGTCGCGCACGCCGCCGACGGCGACCCGCACGAACGGGCGACCCAACGCCCGCGCGACCGACTCACCCAGCGACGTCTTGCCGACGCCGGGGGGACCGACCAGCGCCAGGATCGCACCGGAACCGCGACCGCTCTCGGCGCCCAGCCCGCGCTCGCGCCGCAGCACGCGCACCGACAGGAACTCGAGGATGCGATCCTTCACGTCGTCCAAACCTTCGTGGTCGGAGTCCATGACCTCACGGGCACCGGGGATGTCGTTGCTCTCGACCGCGTACTCGCCCCACGGCAGTTCGACCACCGCGTCGAGCCAGTTGCGGACCCAGGCCTGCTCGGGGTTCTGCTCGCCCATGCGCTCGAGCCGGTCGAGCTCCTTGTCGACCGCAGCGCGCACGCCTTCGGGCAGGTCCTTCTCTTCGAGCTTGGCCCGGTACTCGGCGACGATGTCGTCGTCGCCGTCGCCGAGCTCCTTGCGTATCTCCGCGAGCTGACGCCGCAACAGGTGTTCACGCTGCTGCTTGTCGAGCCCGTCCGTCACGTTGGTCCGGATCTTGTCCTTGAGCTCGAGGTCGGCCAGCGTCTCGCGCATCCACGCGAGCACCAGCTCGAGGCGCGCTTCCACCTCGACGGTCTCGAGCAGCTCGACGCGCTGGTCCATCGTCAGCTCGGGCGAGTAGGCCGCGGTGTCGGCGAGCTGGCCCGGGTCTTCGACCCCGGCGAGCACGTCGGCGATTCGGCGGGCACCTCGGTGCTCGAGGATCGTCTCCACGACGGCGCGGTATTCCTTGGCCAGTTCCCGGGCGCGGGGGGAAGGTGCGGTCTCGTCGACCTCGTCGACCTCGACGTGCAGGGCGCCGTGGGCGCCGAGCTCGCCGTGACCGATCCGCGCGCGGCTGACGCCGCGGATGACGAGGGCCCGGGTTCCGTTCGGAAGGTCGCCGGCACTCTCGATCTTGGCGACGGTCCCGACGAGCGCGAACCGGCCGTCGACGCGGGGCACGAGCACGATCCGGTCGCCGGCATCGGCGGCCGCCGCGCCCGCCCGCTTCGCCTCATCCGTCTCGAGCGCGATCGTGACCACCATCTGCGGGAGCACGACGCCTTGAGTGAGGGGTAGCAGGGGCAGGAGTTGAGTCTTGGTGTCTGACATAGTGCCGTGTGTAACTGCGAAAAGGGATTCCCGATTCCCACGGTCGGTTTTCTGGCGGTCTTGGCATGGCACCCCCCACAAACGTCCTGTTCATCACCGCCGACCAGTGGCGGGGCGACTGCCTCGGCGCGGCCGGGCACCCCGTCGTGCGGACCCCCAACCTCGACCGCCTGGCCGCGGGCGGAGTCTCCTTCCGCCGCCATTTCGCCCAGGCCGCCCCGTGCGGACCGAGCCGGGCCGCGCTCTACACCGGCATGTACCTGATGAACCACCGGTCGGTGCTGAACGGCACGCCGCTCGACGCCCGCCACGACAACATCGCGCTGGTTGCCCGCCGCCTGGGCTATGCGCCCGCCCTGTTCGGTTACACCGACACGAGCGTCGATCCCCGCACGGTCTCGCCGGGCGACGCCCGCCTTTCCCGGTATGAAGGTGTGCTCCCCGGCTTCGACCCGGTGTGCCACCTGCCCGAGAGCGAACCGCAAGCGTGGCTGGAATGGATGCGGGCTGACGGCGTCGACGTACCCGAAGAGTGGCGCCCGTTCGTCGATGTGGGCACGGCCGACGCGAGGTGGCGCACGCAGTACGACGCCGCCCACTCGCAGACCCGGTTCCTGACCGACCGCCTGATGCAGTGGGCGGAGTCGCGCGCGGACGGTTCCGCCGATGCCGACGGTGGCTGGTTCGCGCACCTCTCGTTCCTGCGCCCCCATCCGCCGTTCCTCGCGCCCGCGCCCTACGACACGATGTTCGACCCCGCGCTGGCCCCGGATCCGGTGCGCGCCGCGACCCGAGGCGAGGAGGGCGCGCAACATCCGTTGCTCGGCGTGATGATCGACCATCCGTTCCTGAAGTCGCCCGACGACGAACAGGAACAGCGCGAGCTGCAGGCGACCTACTACGGGATGCTCGCCGAAGTCGACGACCACATCGGGTTGTTGCTCGACTGGCTCGACGCGACCGGTCAGGCGGAGCGCACCATCGTGATCTTCACGAGCGATCACGGCGAGAACCTCGGCGATCACTTCATGCTCCACAAGCTCGGCTGGTTCGATCAGTCGTACAACGTGCCCCTGATCGCGCGCGGGCCGGGCGTGGTCGCCGGGCTTGCGGTCGAAGCGTTCACCGAGCACGTCGACGTGCTGCCGACCATCTGTTCACTGCTCGGTGCGGAGATACCGTTGCAATGCGACGGGCGCGCCTTGACCCCGTGGCTCGAGGGATCGCCGCCCGACGACTGGCGCGCCGACGTGCACTTCGAGTTCGACTTTCGCGATCCCGACAGCGCGTTGCTCGAAGAAGTGTTCGGGCTGACCTTGGAAGAGTGCGCGCTGGCGGTACTGCGCGACGAGCACGGGAAGTACGTGCAATTCTCCGGCTTCCCGGCGCTTCCGGCGATCTTCTTCGACATCGACAACGACCCCGCCCAGATCCGCAACCTGGCCGACGATCCCGCGTACGCCGCGACGGTCTTGAGCTACGCACAACGGATGCTGGCGTGGCGCATGCAGCACACCGAACGCACACTCACCGGTATGAAGCTGACGATGCACGCCGGCCTCGTCGAACGCAACGCGCCCCGCCGCTAGCGCGGCGTGGTGACGGGTAGCGTGCCCGGCCGATGGATGCGCGCACGTTTTTCGGTCTGGAACCGAGCCCGGACGACACGGCGCGGTGGCGCATGGAGGTCGTCCGGGCGCTGACGTCGGGGACGGGCGCACTCTTCGGCGGTTGTGGTCTCGGTGCGTCCATCGAGGTGATGGAGGAGCTCACCGGGCGCCCGTGCATCTGGGCGACGGCGCAGTACCTGTCGTTCGCGCGCCCGCCGGCGACGCTCGAGCTCGACGTCACCGAAGTTGTGCGCGGTCATCAGATCTCACAGGCACGCGTCATCGCACGCGTCGGCGACGACGAGATCCTCACCGTGCTGGGCGCGCTCGGGCACCGCACGTTGGAGTACGAAGGGCAGTGGGCGGTGATGCCCGAGGTCCCCGGTCCTGCCGATTGTCCGCCCCGGCCGATGATGGATCGGCACGAGGGCACGATCAGCAGCCGGCTCGACGCCAAGCTCGCGAACGGCCGCGCGCCGTGGGAGTTCCCGGGACCCCCGGGTTCCGGCTCGGCCGCGCTGTGGATCCGCCTCCCCGAATTGCTCGAGATGTCGGCATCCGCGCTCGCGATCATCGGCGATTTCGTGCCGTTCGGGATCGGTCAGGCGCTCGGCAAGCGTGCCGGTGGCAACAGCCTCGACAACACGTTGCGCGTCGCGCACCGCGTCCCGACCGAGTGGGTGCTGGCCGACGTGCGCGTCCACGCGGTCGCCGACGGATTCGGTCACGGCCTCGTCCATCTGTGGGCCGAGGACGGAACCCTGCTCGGCACCGCGAGCCAGTCGTCGATCGTCCGCGCCTGGCGCGAAGACCCCACACCCCCCGACGCGCGGTAACCCCCTCGTACCGGGTGAAAGGATGTGACCATGGCCATTCCGCAGCGTTACGGCATCACCTTCCCGTTCGACGGTATCCCGCTCCTGGGACAACGTGACCTCGTGCGCGAGCTCGTCGATCTCGGGTACACCGATCTGTGGTCGGCCGAGTCCGGGGGCTACGACGCGTTCATTCCACTCGCGGTCGCGGCGCAATGGGCGCCGGAGCTGAGGCTGGGCACGGCCATCGTTCCCGCGTACACGCGCGGCGCACACACGCTCGCGTCGACCGTGGCGTCGATGTGTCAGGCCGCACCCGGGAAGTTCGCGCTCGGGCTGGGGACGTCGTCGAACGTGATCGTCGAACGGTGGAACGGTATGGAGTTCGACAAGCCGTATCAGCGCGTGCGCGACACCATTCGTTTCCTTCGAGCTGCGCTGACGGGCGAGAAGGTCGACGAGGAGTACGAGACGTTCAGCGTGAAGGGCTTCCGGCTCGGCATCACGGTTCCCGAGCAGCCGCCGATCCTCGTCGCCGCGCTCCGCGCAGGCATGTTGCGGCTGGCCGGACGGGAAGGCGACGGCGCGATCATCAACTGGCTGTCGGCCGACGACGTGAAGACGGTTGCGCCGCACGTCGGACCGGACAAGGAGATCGCGGCGCGCATCTTCGTGTTCCCCGTGGACGATGCGGGACTGGCGCGCAGTGTCGGCAAGCGCGCGATCGCGTCATACCTCACAGTGCCCGTGTACGCCGCCTTCCACGAGTGGCTCGGTCGTGGCGACGAGTTGCAGGATCTCTGGCGGCTCTGGAAAGAAGGCGACCGCAAGGCCGCGGCCGAGTCGATCCCCGACTCGGTCGTCGACGACCTCCTTGTGTGGGGCTCGCCCGAGAAGTGCAAGGAGCACATCGGCCGTTACATGGCGAACGGTGTGACGACTCCGGCGCCCGCGTTGTTCTGCGGCCCCGACCAACTGCACGACGTCATCCGCGCCCTCGCCCGCTGACGCGCGCCTGACCCGGCGTCCCCGATCTCCGATGAGTTCGGCGCGCGCCCTCGGTCTGACCCTCGACGGACGATGACCGGGCCTGCGCGCAAAGCCGGTCGCCTGGGAAATCCCACAACCTGGTCAATAGGTGGCCAGTTTCGAGGCGGAGGATGGGGTCATGGACAACACCAGAGACAGCGCAACGACGAGCGCGATCACGGCCGAAGGCCTGGTCAGAGAGTTCGACGGGGAGGCAGCCGTCGCCGGGCTCGACCTCGACATCCGCCGGGGCGAGATCTACGGATTTCTCGGACCGAACGGGGCGGGCAAATCGACGACCGTCCGCATGCTCTGCACGTTGCTCGCACCGACGGGCGGAAAAGCAGTCGTTGCGGGATACGACGTGGCGACCCAACCGGAGAAAGTACGCCTGCACATCGGCGTGGCCCTCCAGGACGTAGCACTCGACCCGAAGCAGACGGGTATCGAGCTGCTCCGGCTCCAGGGCCGGCTCTACGGGCTCACCCGGAGCGAGATCGACGAGCGGCTCGTCGATCTGAGTCGTCTCATCGACATCGGCGACGCTCTCGCCCGTCCGATCGCGACGTTCTCGGGCGGGATGAAGCGCCGCCTCGACCTAGCCGCCGCGCTCGTCCACAACCCCGAGGTCCTGTTCCTCGACGAGCCGACGACCGGCCTCGATCCCGTGAGCCGGTCCCGCATGTGGGACGAGGTGCGCCGCCTCAATCAAGAGCTCAAGATGACCATCTTCCTCACCACGCAGTACCTCGAGGAGGCCGACGAGCTCGCCGACCGGCTCGGCGTCATCAACGACGGCAAGCTCGTCGCGCAGGGTTCGCCCGACGAGCTCAAGCGCAGCATCGGCAACGACGTCATCGTCGCCCGCATCGACGGTAACCCGGGCGCGGCGCGGCAGTCGGTGGAGGCGTTGGACGGCGTCGCGAGCGTCGAGTCGCGCGGCGACGAGTTGTTCGTCACCGCCGCCGACGGCGCCGCGATGATCGGCGCGGTAGCGGTCGCGCTCAACTCGGTTGCACCGGTACGACACCTGACACTGCGCACACCCACGCTCGACGACGTCTTCATCGAGCTGACCGGCAACAACTTCCAGTCCGAAGAACGGCCCGAACCTGCGGAGGCGCGACGATGACCACGCTCGAGATCGATATCGATACCCCGCACGCGAGAAGCGTGCACGCCCGGCCCGCGCCCGTGTTGCGCGACATCGTCTCGATCGCCGGGCGCGCGCTCCGGGCCGTCCCCCGCGAGCTCGAATCGGTGATCCCGCCGATCTTCATCGCGGTGTTCTTCTTCGTGATCAACATCGGCACGCTCCAGCACGTGACGCAGAGCAACATCAGCGGCTTCGACATCAAGGCGTTCATGTTGCCGACCGGAATCCTCATTGGGGTGACTGGTGTGTCCCGCGCGGGCGCGCTCGTGCTCGACATCCAGAACGGGTACTTCGACCGCCTGCTGCTCACGCCTGTGAGCCGTTTGGCGATCCTGATCGGGCACATGGTCGCCGACGTCGCGATCGCGTGCGCGCTCACGATCCCGATCCTCATACTGGGTTTTGCGCTCGGTGTACGGCTGGAGTCGGGCGTGATCGGGCTCGTCGCGTTCATCGCGATCGCGGGACTGTGGAGCCTCGCGTTCGCCGGATTCGGCTACGCCATCGCACTCAAGACCGGCAACCCGTCGGCCGTGCAGTCGAGCTTCCTGCTGTTCTTCCCGTTCTTGTTCATGACGTCGTCGTACGTTCCCCGCAATCAGCTGAGCGGTTGGCTGAACTCGATCGCGGCCTGGAATCCCGTGACGTACGTCCTCGAAGGGCAGCGTTCGCTCGTCTCGAACGGATGGGAGTTCGCCAGCCTCGGCAAGACACTCCTCGCGATCGGGATCGTCGGCGCCATCAGCATGTCGATGTGCTTCGCCGCCCTCCGAGGCCGCACCAAACGCGGCTAGTCGAAGACCCTCCACCAACAGTCGTCGGAGTTCCCTACGGTGCGCGCGATGGAAGCACCGCTCGCACATTTCGAGGATCTGCTCGCATCGCAGCACGGACTCGTCACGCTGGCCCAACTCCGGCCGCGCGTCTTCGCGGTCGTGGGTGGTCGCGACTCCTGGGAACGCGGCTTGCTCGCAGTGGTCCTGTCGATCGACGGCGCGGTCGCGTCGCACTCGTCGGCAGCACGTCTGTGGAGTCTCGAGCCGCGTCCAGAGGATCGATACGAGATAACGGTGGAACGGAAACGCCGGACCGAGGTCAGGGGCGTCGCGTTCCACTCGTCGTGCACGATGGAAGACGAGGAAGTCGTCACCGAGACGACATCTCGTGCACTTCGTTCGAGCGGACTCTCGCCGATTGCAGTGCGCGCATGACGGAGTATCAGCTCGGCCGGGCTCTCGACGACGGGCTCCGACGCGGGATCGCCTCGGTACGGCGCCTGGCCAAGTGTGCCGAACGCCTCGAATCCGGTCCGGGACGACATATGTCGGTCGTCCGATCGCTGCTCGCGGCGCGAGGAGTCGGCTCGATCCGGGCGGAAGTAGGTCCGAATTGCATCTGCTCGACGTGTGGCGCCGAGCCGAAGTGCCGTCACCGGTGCAACAACATCGGGTGACCGTCGGGACGAAAACCTACCGACCCGACTTTGCGTGGCCGGACGCCAAGATCTTTGCCGAGTTCTACGGCCTGGCCTTTCACATCGGCGCGGCCGCGGTCGTAGCCGACAGCGAACGACTGACCGCGTTGTCGTCGGCCGGCTGGCTGCCGCTCGTGTTCACCCACGCGTCGTCGGACCGGGAGATCGTCGAACGGGTCAGCGAGGCGCTCGATCGTCGGGGCGCTGTCGGAGAAATCAGCGCATAGTGCGGAGAACTCCGACAACTGTTGGTGAAGTTGTGGGGCTAGGCCGCCGACTTCAGGTGCACGTCGTCGTGGCGCACCTGGGCGAGGTGCAGCTTCACAAGAATCCGCACCAACCACGAGCCCGGATCGATCTCGCCCTTGTTCAGCGCGAAGCGCGCCGACGTGGGGGCCGCGTGATGATTGTTGTGCAAGCCCTCGCCCGCAGTGATGAACGCGAGCGACTGGAGATTCGTCGCCGAGTTCTCGTACGGCTGCTTGCCACTGGTGTGGCCGACCGCGTTGATCGCGCCCGACAACAGCACGTAGAAAACCGCGTGCAGGCCCGCGGCGACCAGACCGGTAAGCAGCCCGAAACCGAGCGCCCACATCGCAACGACGAGGATCGCGGTCCCTCCGCCGAGCCCGAGCAGCGGGTAGTCGAACGCGAGGCGGTCGAGCCGGTCCGGCTGCAGATCGCGGGCGTACTTGTTCGTGTTCGAGGCATCGGCGGCGACCCGCTTGTAGAGGCCGACGTTCCCGAGCTGCACCCGCCAGAAGCCGACCTGCATCGGGCTGTGCGGATCTTCGGGCGTGTCGGTGGCCGCGTGGTGCTTGCGATGCACCGCGACCCATTCCCGAGGTCGCATTCCGGTCGACATCCAGATGATGACCCGGAACGGCAGCGCCGCCCCTCCGCTGACGGTCAGCGCCCGGTGCGAGAGCGCCCGGTGGAGATACACGGTCGTCGTGAAGATCGCGACCTGGGTGATGATGAATGCGGCGACCACCGCCGCGACCACGTTGCTCAGCGGCACCCCGAAAGCGTACTACCGACTGGTCGGTAGACACACTGTCGGTAGCATGACCAGGTGGCATTGCCCGCGGGTACCGGCTCGACCAAGGACCTCATCCTCGAGGTCGCGCTCCGGCGGTTCGGCGACCACGGCTACGCGGGGACGAGCCTGAACGACATCGCCGACGAGGTCGGGATCCGGCGTCCGAGCCTCCTGCACCACTTCCCGTCGAAGGATGCTCTGTACCGCGCGGTCCTGTTCGCGTCGTTCGCCGACTGGTCGCAACTCGTCGACGAGGCCATCGTGGGGACCCGCGAGGGCTGGCCGCAGGTCGAGCGGATGTTGCGCGCGGCGTTCACCTTCTTCGAAGACCACCCGGAGTTCGTGCGGCTGGTGCGCTGGGAAGCACTCGAGGGCGGGCCGATCCTGCGCGACGAGCTGACCGTGCTGCTCCGGCCATTGTTCGACCGCGGCGCCGACTTCCTCGAGCGGGAGATGGACGCGGGCCGGCTCCGCCGCTACGACGCCCGCCAACTCCTGCTGACCGGATACGGAGCGGTGCTGTCGTACCTCTCCGACGGTCAGTTGATGACGGGCCTGCTCGACATCGACCCCCTGTCGAGCGAAGCACTCGCGATCCGGCGCGAGCACGTCATCGCCGTACTGCACACCGCCGTCGCCCCCGCCCTCGAGCTGTAATCGTCGACCTTCGGCTACCAGGTGACGAGTTCGCGCCAGTGCGCGAGCAACGACGCGTCGCCGAACACGTCGAGCGCGTCGATCCCGACCCGGCCGTAGAGGAACAGCATCAGGTCGGACGCGAGACCCCGTGCCGCCACGTCGCCTTTGGCGTGCTCACCGGTGATGACGAGACCGTCCGCGCCGAGCCGGGCGAGCCACTCACCGTCGGCGTCGGCGCAATGGAAGTGGATCGTCTCGCCCGTGCCCCGGACGCGATCGGCCCATTGCCAATACGGGATCAGGTCGAAGAGCTCGGCGATTCCGTCGACGGCGAGCATCCGCTCGATTGGTTCGGTCGCCCCGACCGCGAGCTGGCCGTCGTAGCGGTGGACGGCCGTCTCGTGCGCCTGGCGTCGCGCCCAGAAGCCGCTGGTCTTGTCGGGTGTCCACGACCACAGCTCGACTCCGGGCCCGGCGCCGGCGAGCGCATCGGCGAGCATCGGGACCCCCGCCGCGAACCAGTCGACGCGCTCGTCCGGCGGAGGCGGCTCCGCTTGCGACCAGTGCTCGTCGCGACGGGTCGAGCGATCGATAATTCCCTGCGCTACCCATCGGTGGATGCGTCCGAGATGGCCGAGCAGGTCCGCGATGCGCCAGTCCGGGCACGACGGCACGACCGCGTCGACGCCGGCGACGCGTGCGGCCTGCACGAGCGCCGCGCCGTCGGTGCGGATCGACTCGACGTACGCGTCGTGTTTCACGACCTTGCCTCGCCCTTCACGATCTGGAATGTACCGGCGCGGCTTCGATGAGCTCCGGGCCGTTGTTGACCGGCTTGTTGACAAGCGTCGTGACCGGCCACGCCTCCAGCTCGCCCGCCGGAAGCGGCACGAGCAACTTCGCGAGGGCATCGACGTCGTTGTTCTCGGCGTCGAGCCACGTGTCCCACTCCGACTCGCGAAAGATCACCGGCATCCGGTCGTGGATCGGCTCCATGAGCTCGTTCGGATCGGTCGTGATGATCGTGCAGCTCCGGATGCGAGGCGCATCGTCGCCGAGCAACTTGTCGTGCCAGATCGACCAGAGGCCCGCGAACGCAAGCGGCTCACCGTCGCGACGCTTGATGAACCACGGTTGGCGCTGCTTACGTCCTTCGATCGTCTGCCATTCGTAGAAACCGTCGGCGGGCACGATGCAACGGTGTCGCGCAAACGGTCGCTTGTACGCGTTGCTCGTCAACACGCTCTCGGCCCGGGCGTTGATCATCTTGTCGCCGACGGCGAGCGACTTCGCCCAGGACGGCACGAGGCCCCAGCGCACGAGGTCGAGCACCCGTTGGCCCCGGCTCTCGGCGACCACGGGCACCTCGGCCCGGGGGGTCACGTTGTAGTTCGGCTCCGGGTAGACGGGTCCCGGTTGCTTCGGGCCCGGGCGCACCTCGGGCGCGTCGGTGCGCACCTCGTCCACGTGGAATCGCTCCGCGAGGATCGTGGGCGAGGACACGGAGACGTAGCGACCGCACATGGCCCCGACGGTACTCATCCGAAAACCGCGAACCGACGAAAACTGCGAACCGGTCTCCGGGCCGGGGCGTAGATCTATTCGACCTTGACACTCCGCCCACCCGAGAACAGAATAAAACCAACCGGTCGGTTTTCTCTCCCAGACCGCAGGAGCCCTCATGGTTCGTACCCCCACCGCTACGCCCTCCAAGGGCCAGCGCACCCGCCAACGCATCGTCGAGCTCGCGGCCCCCGTGTTCAACCGCCAGGGATACGCCGGCGCCTCCCTTCGCGACCTCATCGGCGCCACCGGCCTCGAAAAAGGTGGGATCTACAACCACTTTGGCTCGAAAGAACAGCTCGCGTTGGAGGCGTACGACTACGCCATGAGCCGGGTGACGAACAGCCTCGCCCGCTCCCAGGACGGGGCTACCGACGCCATCGACCGGCTCACCCGGATGATCCAGGCCTTCGCCGGGAACGCCCGCCGCCCCGAGATCGACGGCGGCTGCCCGATGATGAACACTGCGATCGAAGCCGACGACACCAACTCCGAGCTGCGCGACCGAGCCCGGGAGTCGATGACGCTCTGGCACCGGCTCGTCGGCCGGATCGTCAAGGACGGCAAGGCCGCGGGGACGCTGGCCCCCGACCTCGACCCGTACGCGCTGGCCTCGACGATCACCGGCTCGCTCGAAGGCGCGCTGATGCTCGCTCGCCTCTACGACGATCCGACACACATGGATCGCGTGGTCGACCACCTCGTCACCCACGTCGCCTCGCTGCGGGGCGACGCCGATCAGGAGCGCGAACGATGATTCCCGTCTCGACCGAACAGCCCGAAACCGAACGCCCGAACGCCGAAAGAGTCGAGGGCGTGCGTTCGCGCACGATCACGTGGGCCGATCCGGCGCGCGTCCGGTTCCACCTCCGCGGCCTCGATGGCTACGGACGCCTCCGCGCAATGAAACGGGGCGACGCATCCCCTCCCCCCGCGGTCGCGCTGCTCGGCCTCTCGTTCGACGAGCTCGAACGCGGGCGCACCGTGTTCTCGATCGTCGCTGATGAGCTGCACGAGAACCCGATGGGAACGATGCACGGCGGAATCGTCGCGACGCTCGTCGACACCGCGATGGGTTGCGCGGTGTCGTCGACGCTTCCCGCCGACGCCGGTTTCACGACGCTCGAGTTGAGCACCAACTTCGTACGCGCGATCACCCAGTCGACCGGTCGCGTGTACGCCGAAGGTCGGGTCGTCCACAGCGGCGGCCGCGTCGTCACCACCGAAGCGCGCGTCTACGACGACGCGGGCGCGCTCTACGCGCACGCGAAGTCGACGTGCCTGGTCCTCAGGAAGTCATGATGAGCCACTCCACGACCGACAACACCTCCACCAAGGGCGCCGGCGTCGAGATCCTGCGCGTCGACGACACCGAGTTGACGGTGCGACCGATCGCGATCACGGACGCGGAACGACTCGCGAGACTCTTCGGCCGGCTGTCCCCCCGGAGCGTGCACTTCCGTTTCTTTACTCCGATCAGCCGGCCGCCCCGCGCCGCGCTGCTGCGTCTCGCCGACGTCGACCACGACCGTCGCGACGCGTTGGTGGCCCTCGACGGCGACGAGATCGTCGCGGTGGCGCGGTACGACGCCCGGGCCCACGACGACCGGACGGCCAGTAAACAGGCCGAGATCGCGATGACGGTCGAGGACTCCTGGCAGGGCCGCGGGCTCGGAAAACGGCTGGCCCGGCGGCTCGCAGTGCTCGCGGCCGATAGGGGCTACGACAGCTTCGTGGCGACCGTGCTCCCCGACAATCGCGCCGCGCTCGGACTCCTGCGCACGCTCGTTCCCGACGCGTCGGTCCGCTGGGCCGGGGGCGAGTACGAAGCCGACATGCCGCTGGTCCGCGCGGGCTGACCGACGGAAACGCGCGCTCGCGCGCCTCAGTGCGATCGACCGTTACGTGCGGGCCGGTCGACGAGCCGGAACACGAACCGAAGGCCCGACCACGTCTCGTCGACCGCGCACACCTTGTTGTCGACGAGCCCGTGCGCGAGCCCGAGCTCGCGCACGATGCCTTCGCGCAGATCGGTGGCGACGCACGCGGTGCGCTTCGGGTACGCGATCCACAATCCTCCCGCAGGCGCGATGGTGCGCGCCAGGCTGTCGAAGCGGCGCTCGAGCTCGGCGCGTCGCGTTGCGAAGAACAGGACGACGTCCTGCGCGCCGCGCGCTTGGGTGCGCAGGCGCACGCCTTCCGGCAACGGATTCAGGTCGCTTTCGAACCCGTCCGGAGCGCGCACCAACGCGAAACGTGCCCCCGGCTTGATGCCGAGCTTTTGGGGAAGGGGCGTCCCCGAGTACCCCGCCACGTGTCGCAGTCAATCGCGATTGAACGTTCCGGTCAATCAGGCCGGGTCGCCTACGTGCCAGCGCGCGAACCGCGGCACCGTTGTCGCGATGACTCCGACCCCGACGAGGCACAGCAATCCGCCGGAGACGACCGACACCGTCGGCGTGAACGCGCTCGCGACGAGCCCTCCTTCGAGGTCACCGAGACGAGGACCGCCGGCCACGACGAAGATGTTGATCGACGAGATCCTTCCCCGAAGACCGTCGGGGACCGTGAGCTGTTGGATCGTGTTGCGGAACACTGCCGAGATGACGTCGGCCGCGCCCGCGATCGCGAGGAAGACGAGCGCGATCAAAAGGTTGTCGCCCACCAGCCCGAACGCCGCGATCGACGCACCCCAGATCGTGACGGCGACGATGATCGCGAATCCGGGCCGCTTCACCCGGCCGATCCATCCCGAGCTGGCCGCGCCCACGAACGCGCCGAACGCGGCTGCGGCGAACAGCCAGCCCACCGCCTCGGTTCCTCGATGGAACTGCTTGGCGGACAGGACCGGGAAGAGGACGCGGGGCATCCCGAACACCATCGCCACGATGTCGATCGTGAACGTCGACTGCAGGATCCGCCGGCCCCGCAGGAAGCGCAGCCCGTTGCGCACCGCCCCGAACCCGACGTCCTCGTCGTCGACGTCGGCCGGGATCGGCCGTTGCGACTGGACGAGGAACGCCGCGGTCAGCGACGAGACGTAGCTCACGACGTCGACGCCGTACGCCCAGCTCAGACCCACTCTGCTGACGACGATGCCGCCCAGGGCGGGGCCGATCACCCCTGCGGTCTGCCACATGATCTGGTTCAGCGCCGCCGCCTGCGGCAACAGCTCGGGCGGGACGAGCCGGGGCGTCATCGCCGAGCGGGTCGGCATCGAGATCGACAAGAAGGCAGCACTCAGGGCGGCGGCGCCGTACACGAGCGCAAGAGGCGGATTGCCAAGATGGGCACCGAAGAGCAGTAGCGCCGACGAAGTCATGAGCCCCAGCTGGGCGAACAGCAGGAGCCGCCGGCGGTCGCGCCGGTCGATCTGGGGACCGAACCCGATCGACACGAACAGCATCGGGACGAGCTGGGCCAGCCCGATGAACCCGACCGCCAGCGACGATCCGGTCAGCTGGTACACCTGCACGAACAAGGCGACGAGGGTGAATTGGCTGCCGATCTGGGATAGCAGCTCGCCGCCCCACAGCAAGCGGAAATCGCGCGATACCCGTAGCGGCGTGATGTCGATCGCGAGGCCTCGCACCCGACCGGCGGCGCGGCGACGGCCCCGTTCAGGTGCGGTCACAGGACGCGGAACATTACCGACGTGAGGGCGGTTGCAAATCCCGACTTACCTGCTGGCTTTTCCGGGAGCAGGCGATCTAGCCTGCCCGCCGACCAACCGACACGAAAGAGGCATCACATGGCGCTGCGCCTGGGCGACGAAGCCCCGAACTTCACGGCCGAGACCACCGAAGGAACGATCAACTTCTACGACTACCTCGGCGACAGCTGGGGGATCTTGTTCTCGCACCCGAAGGACTTCACGCCGGTCTGCACGACCGAGCTGGGTGAGGTCGCCCGCCTGAAGCCGGAGTTCGACAAGCGCAACGTGAAGGTGCTCGGCCTGTCGGTCGACGAGCTCGGTAACCACAAGGGCTGGGCCGACGACATCGAAGAGACGCAGGGTTCGAAGCTGAACTTCCCCCTCATCTCCGACGTCGACCACAAGGTCTCCGACCTGTACGACATGATCCACCCCAATGCGAACGACACGCTCACCGTGCGTTCCGTGTTCATCGTGGGCGCCGACAAGAAGGTAAAGCTCATCATCACCTACCCGGCCTCGACCGGTCGGAACTTCGACGAGATCCTCCGGGTCATCGACTCGTTGCAGCTCACGGCCAAATACAGCGTCGCCACCCCGGTGAACTGGAAGGACGGCGACGACGTCATCATCGGCGGCGCGGTCTCCGACGAGGACGCCAAGGCGAAGTTCCCGAAGGGTTGGAAGGCGCCGAAGCCCTACCTGCGCATCACACCCCAGCCCAACAAGTAAGGGCGGCCGACACGTAGGCGCGGCCGATCACTCGTCGCGGATGTACTCCCAGTTCTCGCCGCCGAGCAACAATCGGTGGCGAGGGCCGGGAGTTTCCAGTTGGGCGACGTCGTCGTACGCCACGTCCTCGGGGTAGATGCACATCGCGGCCCCGTCGACGAAGTGGAACCGGGGCAGATAATCGATCGGCGCTGCCGCCGCGAATCCGTCCATCGCGTTCTTGACGGTCGCGTACGGTCGCAGGTCGAGGAGCGTCACGTATTGGGGCGGCGCGAGCTCGATCTCCCCTGCGTCGCGCGCTGCGAGCGCTTCCGCGGGGCCGAACCACCGGACCGCGTCCATCTCCGAGCCGTCGGCCACCTCGTGCCCGCCGGCTACCGGGCCCGCGAAGAACCACGTCGCGAACCGCTTCGGCGCGCCGGCGGGCGTGGTCCAGTTCGAGACATGGATCAGCGCGTCGGGATCGACGTCGACGCCCGCTTCCTCTTTGGCCTCGCGGGCTGCCGCGCGGCCGGCCGCGCGTACGAGGTCGTCGGGCGCCTTCTCGTCGTCGCCGGGGCCGTAGTCACCGGGATCGATGCGACCACCGGGGAACACCCACGCGCCACCATGGAAGGCGAGCTTCGACGAGCGCCGCGCGAGTAGGACCTCGAGCCCAGCGTCGCCGTCCCGTAGGAGCACGACCGTCGCGGCCGGCGCCGCGATCGCATCGGCCGGTGCCGCACTTGTACCCGCGTCGCCGCGCGACCGCCGTTCCTCAATCCAGTTGTTCAACGGTGAGCTCACCCTTTTCGTGATCGGCGCGGAGAACCTTCTTGTCGAACTTGCCCACCGACGTCTTCGGGACCTCGTCGATGAACGCCCACCGCTCGGGCACCTGCCACTTGGCCACGTGACCACCGAGGTATTCGGCGAGCGTGGTCGCGTCGACAGCGGAGCCGGTCCGGCGCACGACGCACGCGAGCGGACGTTCGCCCCAACGCTCATCGGTGACACCGATGACGCTCGCCTCCACGACATCCGGATGACCCATCAGTGCGTTCTCGAGCTCGACCGAACTGATCCACTCGCCGCCCGACTTGATGACGTCCTTGGCCCGGTCGGTGATCTGGATATAACCCTCGGGCGACATCCTGCCGACGTCGCCTGTACGCAGCCAACCGTCGTCGAACTTCTCCGGCGACGGATCGCGGTAGTACGAGCCCGTGATCCACGGCCCGCGCACCTCGATCTCACCGACCGCCTCGTCGTCCCAGGGCAACGGCGTTCCCACGTCGTCGACGATCCGCAGCTCGACTCCACACACCACCCGTCCGGTGCGGGCCCGCCAGTCCATCTCGTCAGGTGAGCCGAGCTCGACCGTGCCCGGAGGATGCGCGACCGCGGCGAGGGGCGACGTCTCCGTCATGCCCCACGCCTGGATGATGCGCACGCCGTACTTCTTCTCGAAGTTCTCCATGAGCGAACGCGGCACCGCGGCACCACCGCACACGACCGAACGGATGGTCGAGAGGTCGATCTCGTGCTCTTCGCCGTAGCGGAAGATGTCGGACCAGATCGTGGGAACGGCGCCCGCGAACGTGATCCGCTCCTCTTTCACCATGCGCGTGACCGGCTCCGCCTGCAGGAAACGCCCAGGCATGACGAGCGAAGCCCCGCACATGAACGCCGCGTACGGAATACCCCACGCGTTGGCGTGGAACATCGGAACGATCATCAACACGCGGTCGCGTTCCGACAAGCCCATCGCGTTTGCGGTCGTCGCTGCGAACGAATGCAGGAACGACGAACGGTGGGAGTACACAACGCCCTTCGGGTTGCCGGTGGTGCCCGACGTGTAACACATGGCCGACGGTTGCCGTTCGTCGATATCGGGCCACTCGAAGTCGGGCGATTCGTGCTCGATCAGTTCGGAGTAGCGCAACACGGGGCGGCCCGTGCCGAGCAGTGAAACGTCGCATTCGCCGTCGCCCACGATGACGAACTGCTCCACCGTCGTCAGATGCGAGACGACCTTGCCAAGCACGGCCACGAGCGAATCATCCACGAAGATGATCCGGTCCTCGCCGTGATTGATGACGTACGCGAGTTGCTCGGGAAACAGCCTGATGTTGAGCGTGTGGACCACCGCACCCATCGAAGGAACCGCGAGGTACACCTCCATGTGCTCTTGCGTATTCCACATGAAGGTGCCCACCCGATCGCCCGGGTTCACCCCGAGCCGCGTCAGCGCGTTCGCGGCGCGGCCGGCGTTGGCGCCCACGGTGACGTAGGTGGCGCGCCTCGACCCGTCGCCGGTCCAAGTCACGCATTCGGCGTCGCCGTACACGCTCATCCCGTGCCGCAGGACCGCGGCGATAGTCAGCGGGAAGTCCTGCATCGTGCTCGGGATCACGTCGCCTCCTCGGCCGCGAGTTTCGGCGCAGCGTACGACGAATCCGGCCGGCTCATCGCGGTCGAGCGCGGGTACGCGCCGGTCATATCGGGCAGACGCCCGGCCCCAACTGTGAAAAATGCCACCCTGGCTCGCACTCTTCACAGATTGCACTGCAGAAGTGCCTGCCATGTGGCCGAAGCCTAGAAGGCATAACCCACACTGCGCCCGGGTCCCGAACTCGAAGGGATCGACCGGTCGCCACCCAGAGGGATCCTCGAGTTACCATGACGACGACGGCGACAGCAGAGATCCACGTGCTGCCGCTCTCGTTGACCATGGCCGAGGTCCGCATCGGCACCGGCGGCGCGGGGAGGAGCATCGGCAAGGTCTCGGCGACCGGGGGCCGCTGGTTCTGGCAACACCGCGACGGTGAGCAGAGCTCACCGATTGCCGAGAACCGGACCGCCGCGGCCAACGCGCTGGCCGAATACCACATGGCGTTCAAGCCGCAGCCGCCCGCCGTGCCCGTCCGCCGATTGCTTTTCGGCTGAGCGCTAACCGCCGTAGTTCATTCGGGTGTCCTCCATGCGCAGGATCTCGGTGTCCTCGTCCTTCACGAAGGCAGCGTTGACGACCTCGCCCAGGAACAACGTGTGGTTGCCTACCGTGACCGGCTGGCGCACTTCGCACTCCACGTAAGCGGCCGACTGCTGCAGAACGGGTGCACCCGTGACCGGCCCGTCGACGTAGGCGAAGCCGTTCAGCGTGCGCTGGTCGAGATCGACATCGACCGGCTTGGTGAACTTGCGCACGATGGCACGGTCCTCGCGGTCGATCATGCACAGCGAGAACACCCCGCTCGCCTCGATGAGCCGGTGCGTGAGCGCCTCGTGCTCCACGCTGATACCGATCCACTTGGGGTCGAACGACACCTGGGTCGCCCAGTTGAGGATCATCCCGTTGCGCTGCGTCCCCTTGTCGGTGGAGCCGACGACGTAGAGCCCGCTCGGCATCTTCCACAGCACCCGACGGCGGAGGCGGTCGTACTCGTCAGGGTCCGAGCCGGGCGCGAACGGCGGCACGGGGCCTTCCTTGGTGGGCATGGGCCGAGAGTACGCCGACGCTCGATTTCCCCGTGCCGGGTGTGGCCTGGCGATCACTGAGTGCGCTTGGCGACCGTACTGCTCGTCGTGGTCGCCACGGTCGAGGTGCTGCAGGCCGCGTCACTCCAGGCCCACGGCATGGCCGGGACCTTCTACGTGATCTCGGGCTGGCTCGGTCACGCCGGCCTCCTTTCGCACGACCAACTCCACGCGCTCGTCGCCGCCGGCAACGAGATCGGCGGCAAGACGGTCAACAACGCCGACCTCCCGATCCTCCCGAGCGCAGAGGCGGAGCGGGAGATCTGCCAGGGTCGCAACGTGCTGCTCGACAACGGTTTCGCAGTCACCGATTTCGCCTTGCCGTTCGCCGACACCAGCGACACTGCGGCGTCGCTCGTGCAGGCGTGCGGATTCAACTCCGGGCGCGGGGTCGGCGACCTCAACTCGCTCGATGACGGAGGCTGTCGCTTCCCCGACTGCCCCTACGCCGAGAGCATCCCGCCCGCCAACCCGTACCTCATCAAGACGCCGGACGACGGCGAACAGACGACCACGCTCGCCCAGCTGGAAGGCGACGTGACCGATGCCGTGAACAACGGCGGCGGGTGGGCTGCCGTTCTCGTTCCACCAGATCTGTGACACGTCGACGCCGGGTTGGTGAACCCAACACTCCAGTCGGCCAACCTGCTCAGCCCGGCCAACCCGCAATGCTGGACACCCGAAGGCTTCGGATCCAACACGGCGTCGTTCGCGTGGAGCCCGAGCGGCGGCCCGAACGGGCACCCTCAAGAGACCGTCAACGAGTCGAACTTCAGCTCGGGTGACGCCAAGCTCGTGACGACGTTCGACCTCGGTCAATGCGCGCCGACCGCGGTCGCGGGCGAGACCTACGCGCTAAGCGCCTCGTACAAGTCGGACAGCCCCGTCTTCTTCACCGTGTATGGACGCTCCGCGACGGGCACGTGGGCGTACTGGACCGGGGGAGCCCTGCCTTCGCCGCCGCCGGTGACTGGACGACCGCGACGTGGACCACCCCGCCGGTGCCGTGACCATCGACGCCGTGAGCTTCGGCGTCACCATCGACCATAACGGGACCCTGTCGAGCTCCGACTACTCGCTCGTCGACACCGGCGTGGGCACCGCGCCGCCGCGGCCGACGCCCCCGGCGATCAGCTTCACCGGGCCCGGCACCGGAATCGTCGGAGGCCAGGCGACGCTGTCGGCCACCGGCGGTGCATCGGGCATCCCGATCGCCTTCTCGCTCGAGGCAGCCTCGGGAGGATGCAACCTCTCCGGAAACGAACAACGCCACGGTCAGCTTCTCCGGCGCAGGCAACTGCGTGATCAACGCGAACGAGGCCGACCAGACGATCGTCTTCGGTGCCCTCGCGGCCAAGCTCCTCACGCAACCGTCGGTGACCGTCGCCGCCGGCGCGACCTCGGGACTCGCAGTGACGTTCACGACAACGACTCCGACCGTGTGTTCGGCAACGGGAACCAACGGTACGACGGTCAAACTATTGAAGGCCGGAACGTGCAGAGTGCGCGCCGATCAGGCGGGCGACGCCAATTACAACGCAGCGCCCGTCGTCACCCAGAGCTTTGCCGTCTCGAAGTCGACGCAGACGATCACGTTCAACGCGCTGCCGGTCAAAACCCTCGGGCAAGCGCAGGTGCTGGTGATCGCGAGCGCGTCGTCGAAACTGGCGGTGACGTTCACATCGGCCACACCGACCGTGTGCCGAGCGGGCGGGCCGGCGGCGCCACGATCACGTTGCTCCTGGCGGGAACGTGCACCGTGCGCGCCGCCCAGGCGGGCAACACCGTCTACGCGGCGGCGCCGACGGTAAGCCGCAGCTTCAGGATCACGGCGGCTCGCCCGATCTCGTTCCGGACGCTGACCCAGATCCTCGCCGAGTCGCCGTGGCTCCGCTTCCAAGCGGTGCCGCCGGCTCCCGTCGTCCCGATCATCGACCGCGCTCGGTGTGCTGGGCAAGAGCACGTGTCGGGTAGCGCTCGCGCCGGCGCGTCGCGCCGAATATCGCATGTGATAGACGGTGGCGACGTGGAAGACATCTTCTGGTGGCACTCCGTCGATCTCGGTGATCGCGTGGCTCCGGGGCACAAGTCGCCGGAGTTGCTCGAACACGAATGGGCGGGTCTCCACCTCCCCGAGCTGAGCGGCAAGTCGGTGCTCGACATCGGCGCCTGGGACGGCTACTTCTCGTTCCGGGCCGAACGCGAAGGCGCGGCGCGGGTCGTCGCGCTCGACCACTACGTCTGGTCGCTCGATCTCCCGCGACAACAGGCGTACTGGCGCGACAGTCGCGACCGCGGAGTGGCTCCCGAGCCGTACCACGAACAACCCGAGCTCTGGCACCCGGACACGCTCCCGGGAAAGGCGGGCTTCGACCTCGCGCACGCGAGTCGCAACAGCAGGGTCGAGTCGATGGTCGCCGACTTCATGACCGCCGACCTCGACGCCGTCGGTGCATTCGACATCGTGCTCTTCCTCGGGGTGCTGTACCACCTCGAGGAACCGTTCACCGCGATGCGCCGGCTCCGGCGCCTCACCAATGCCCTCGCGGTAATCGAGAGCGAAGCAATCGCGATCGAGGGCCAGAGCCGCCCGATCCTCGAGTTCCTTCCGGGCGCGGAGGTCAACGCCGACGTCGGCAACTGGTGGGTTCCCACCGAGGCGGGTTTGCACGGCCTGTGCCTGGGCGCCGGGTTCTCCGAGGTCGAGACCGTCGTCGGTCCGCCTGCAGGGCACGAGCGTTACCGGCTCGTGGTGCACGCGCGGGTCTGACCCGCGCGCCGTCAGCCGGCGCGGCCGAAGTCGTCTTCGAGGCGGACGATGTCGTCCTCACCGAAGTAGTCGCCGTGCTGGACCTCGACGAAGACGAGGTCGGCGGTACCGGTGTTCTCGATCCGGTGCGACGCGCCGAGCGCGATGTCGACGGCGGTACCGGGCGTCACCGTGACCGGGGCGTCGTCGAGCGTCACCACGCCGGTGCCGCGCACGACGAACCAGTGCTCGGAGCGACGCGCGTGTTTCTGCAGGCTCAGCCGCTTTCCCGGCTTGACCAGGATCGACTTCACCTTGTGGTCGTCGGCGTCGACGAGCACTTCGTAACTGCCCCACGGCCGTTCATCTCGTTCAAGAGCCATGCGCCAGTATGGCCCGCAGGCGCCGGCCCCGAACGACCCACCCACTGAACCGCGTGGGCTCAGCCCGCTGTTCGGTCGAAGTCACGCCGGTTCGAGGGAGTTCAGACGCGCTCGAGCACTACGACGGGAATCTTGCGCGTCGTCGCCTTCTCGTAGTCGGCGAAGTTCGGCATGAGCGCGGCCTGGGCCCGGTACAGGCGCTCGCGCTCGGGCGTCTCGGCGACACGGGCGCGAGTCTCGAACTTCTCGTTCGGAAGCTCGACAGTCACGTCGGGGTTCGCGACCAGGTTGTGGAACCAGTCGGGGCTCGTGGGCGCGCCGCCCTTCGATGCGATGACCACGACGTTCTCGCCATCGGTCGTGTACACGATCGGCGTCGTCCGTCGCTTGCCCGATTTCGCGCCCGTCGTGGTGATGAGCACCAGCGGCGACTTCCCGAACATGCCGGTCACTTGACCGCCGTTGTTCCGGAACTCGTCGACGAGCGCCTCGTTGAAGGCGCCGAAATCGTTGTTGAAGTCTTCGAGGTTGGGCATACGAGGAGCTGGAACGTCGGCGCCCGTGGAGATATTCCCGCGAAGTGAGGTTGCGAGCGGGATCGACGTGACCGACCTCGATCTCTTCGCGAGCGACTTCCCCCACGACGTGTGCACGTTGCTGGGCGCGATCACTCCCGATCGCGCCTTCGAGTTCGACCTCCGGCGCGACCCGAATCCGCACCTCGGCTCCGATCACGGTGTGCATCATTGCCCGGGCGCGAACCTGGCGCGCCTCGAGATCCGGGTGGTGCTCGACGGACTGTGCGCTCGCGTCGGTTCGCTCGAGCTGACAAGACCGGTGAAGTGGACGCGGAGCAACAAGGACACCGGCGTCCGCCATCTCCCCGTCCGGATGACGCGCAAGGACTAGGGCGTCGCGGCCGTTACCGGTTTGACGGGAGTCGCGGCCTTTCCGGCGGGCGGTGCACCTGCGACCGGCGTCGGATCGGTCTGCGCGAACACGACCATCCGCTCGTAGATGTCGTACACGCGTTGCCCGTAGAGCGCGCCCGTGGCCCACGTGCCCCACAGGTCCCACCACGTCTGCACGTTGCCGCGGAAGCCGAGCTGCAAGGTGCCCGGGAGCAGGATCTTGTCCTTGTACTTGGCGTCGGGGAACGTCGGATCGACGTAGATACGCAGCAACTGCAGCTGAGCCCGCACTCCGGTCCGGGCGTCGTCGAAGTCGAACCCGTGCGCGCACGAGTCGCACCAACCGATACCGGCGAAGTTGTTGTCGGTGGCGGAGCTGCCCGGGTTCGCGAAGCCCCCCGTCTCGAGGATCGATTGCGCGAACGCGACGTCGCCGCGCACACCCGTGGCCGCGCCCTCGTCGAGGTAGATCTGCGCGAGCACTTCGATGGGAACAGTGATGCGCGGCGCGTAGTGCTCGGCAACGGTGAAGTCGGCCATCTGCTTGGCGGTGAGCAGACTCGGTCCGAGGATTGGGCTGGTCGCGCTCGTCGCCGCGGTCTGGAAGTCGTGGATCCCGGCGAGCGCGACGGCGATGCGGGTATTGGAGTCGTCGATCGTCGTGTGCAGCTTGGCGAGGTGAGCCTTCGCCGCCCGCAACCCGTCGACGGCACGCGCGGAGACGGTACGGCTCGCCGTCAGCTGCGCGGCCACCTGCCGCCCGAGCGCGAGGTACTGGTCGAGAAGGTTCGTCGTGTTCGATCCGAACGTCCCGAGCACATGCAGCTGGCTGCCCGCGTCGACGATCGAGTTGGTATTGAGGTAGCCCTCGATCGCGGTCATCAACTGCGCGTCACCTGCGTGGATGTACGCCTCGGCTGCGGCCTGATGCAACAAGGTGCGCGTCGAGTCGAGTTGGGCCTGCGTCTTCTTGGCGATGCCAGAGAGCCGATTCGACTCGCGCCGGGCCGCGTTGTCGGCTTTGGTCGCGGCCGCGACTCTGCGCTGCGCGGCGGCGATGCCGCCTTGCGCGGCCTTGAGATCCAGCTTGGCTCCCTGCATCGTCTGCAACAACTGCAGGCCCGAGTTCGTCGGCAACGTGAACGCGGGCATCGCGGCCGGCGGCGGCGGGATCGTCGTGGTGGTCGTCGGACCGGGAACCGTCGTGGTCGACGGGTCCGACGGTGAAGGGATCTGCGGGCCGCCGATCGTCGTCGAGGTCGTCGAAGTGGGCGTCTTCACCTGGGGCACGGTCGTCGGCGTCGGCGCAGTCGTCGGTGTCGCGGCGTAGGCGATCCCGGGTGCTGCAACCGACGTCAGGAGCGCCACGGCGGTGGCCGCGACGAGGGAACCGCGCACGCGCGAGGGTACGAACATCTTCTTTCCAGTCGGCATCGGGCCCCGAGAACTTCAGGAATGGTCCAGATGCCGTTCACCGCGCAGCCCGCCCGACCCGTCCAAATGGGACGTTGGGGCCGGACACATGGTCAGCTTCGGGGCACCTGGCTCCAGGGCAGACCCTTGTCGGGCCGGGGCTCACCGGGCAAGCCGAGCACGCGCTCGCCGAGGATGTTCTTCATGATGTTCGTGGTGCCGCCCTCGATCGAGTTGGCCTGGACCCGCAGGAAAGCCTTCTGCGGGTTCGACAGATCCATGGCGCTGCGGGGGCGCTCGAACGTGTATCCGCTCGGGTACAGGAGCGCGTCGGGACCCATGAGGTCCATGACGAAGCTCATGATCCGTTGATTGAGGCCGGCCATTGCGAGCTTCCCGACCGAGCCTTCCGGTCCGGGCGTCCCCTTGCGCCGGGTCTGGCTCGCGCGCATATTCGTGAGGCGATTTACCTCGGCGTCGATCCAGAGCCGGACGAGGTTGTCGCGGGTCACCGCGTCGTGGCGTTGCTCGTTCTCCTTCCACTGGTTCATCGCGACCGCGATCACGCCCGACCCGCGCGGGTTCACCTGGCCGCCGATCGAGACGCGCTCGTTCATCAGGGTGGTGAGCGAGACGCCCCAGCCCTCGCCGACGTCGCCGAGGCGCTCCCTGTCGGGGATGCGGAGGTCGGTCATGTAGACCTCGTTGAACTCCGCTTCGCCCGTCGCCTGTACGAGCGGTCGGACCTCGACGCCGGGCGCGTGCATGTCGATCACGAACATCGTCATGCCCTTGTGCTTCACCTGTTCGGGATCGGTGCGCAGGAGCACGATGCCGAAGCTGGCGACGTGCGCGAGCGTCGTCCATACCTTCTGGCCGTTCACGATCCATTCCTCGCCGTCGCGGATCGCGCGCGACGAGAGCCCGGCGACGTCGGAACCGGCGCCGGGCTCGCTGAACATCTGACACCAGATCTCTTCACCGGTGAACAGCGGACGCAGGTAACGCGCCTTTTGCGCATCGGAGCCGTGCGTGACGATCGTCGGTGCACACATCCCGTGACCGATCGGGTTGCGTCCGTACGGGATCGGCGCGCCCGCGCCCAACAGCTTGGCGTTGATCGTGTTCTGCAACTTCGGGGAGAGCCCGAGTCCGCCGGAGCCTTCGGCGAAGTGCACCCACGCCAGCCCGAGGTCGTACTGCGCGCCGAGGAACTCGTCCGGAGCCGTCGACTTGGGATCGAGCTTCGCCAAAAGCTCGTCGCACAGTTGGGTCACACGCTGCTCGTCCGCCGTCAACGGAGGCTCCTCTCAGAACTTGACCGATCGGTCAAGTGTACTGAGGGGCAGGTACGGTCGCCATGTGCGGAAGGCCACCACTGCGGCGTCGATCGTTACGTTGGGCGTGGCGGTTGCGGCGGTGCGCGCCGCCCGGCGCCGGTGGCCCGATCGAGCGACCTCACCGCTGCGGGACCTGGCGTTCGTGCGCGACTCGGTGATGAGCCGAAACGGTCGCCTGGCCGCGATCGGGGCCCGGGCCGGCGCCCGCCAAGCACTGCACTCCGCGCGCCGCGTTGCTGCATCGCCGGAACGCCGCACGGAGCTCGACCTCGAACATCAGATCCGCACGGCCACCGACGTGGCGAACGCGCTCGGGGAGCTCAAAGGCGCGCTCATGAAACTCGGCCAGATGGCGAGCTACCTCGACGACGGGCTGCCCGAGCCGATGCGGGAGGCGCTCGCGTCGCTCCAACAGGACGCGCCGCCGATGGCGCCGGAATTGAGCGCGCAGATCGTGCGGGAACAACTCGGCACCGCGCCCGAGCGCCTGTTCGCGCAGTGGGATCCCACTCCGATCGCGGCCGCGTCGATCGGGCAGGTGCACCGTGCGGTCACGCACTCCGGCCTGCGCGTCGCGGTCAAGGTCCAGTACCCCGGGATCGACGAAGCGATCCGCGCCGACCTCCTGAACACCGATGTGATCTTCCGGGTACTCGCGCTGCTTTTCCCGGGCTTCGAGCACGGGCCCTTGGTAGAGGAGTTGCGGGCCCGGCTCGTCGAGGAGCTCGACTACTGCAACGAGGCCGGCAACCAACGTCTCTTCGCCGATTGGTACGCCGACCACCCGTTCATCCACGTGCCGCGCGTGATCGACGAGCTCTCGACCAAGCGGGTGCTGACGACCGAGCTCGCTGACGGTGCGCGCTTTGCCGAGGCCACAACCTGGTCGCAGGACGAACGCAACTCCGCGGCCGAAGCGATCTTCCGGTTCGTCTTCCGCAGCATCTACCGCCTCCAGTCGTTCAACGGTGATCCACATCCCGGCAATTACCTGTTCCGGCCGGGCGGGAACGTGACGTTCCTCGACTTCGGTCTCGTCAAGCGCTACACGCCGGCCGAAGTGCACCTGTTCCAGTCGCTGATCGAAGCGTTCGTCATCGACCACGACGTGACGCGGTTCCGGCGGATCCTCGAGGCGAACGACGTGCTGCGACCCTCCGACATCTCAGACGCCGACGTGCGGGCGTACTTCGGTCACTTCTACGAGTTCGTGCTGGAAGATCGCGAGATCGCATTCACCCCCGAGTACGCGTCGGAGACGGTTCGGCGGATGTTCGACGTGTCGGGTCCGTACGCGCACGTCGCGAAGTCGTCGAACGTCCCGCCCGCGTTCGTCGTGACCCAGCGCATCAACCTCGGGCTGCACGCGGTGTTGGGCCGGCTCCGGGCCACGCGCAACTGGCGGCGCATCGCGTTCGAGCTCTGGCCGTTCGTCGACGCTGAACCGTCGACGCCGATGGGCGAAGCCGAAGCCGCGTGGCTCGAGACGCACGCCCGTTGAGACCGTCCCGGCTGCTACGCGACAGCCTCGCTCCAGCCGCGCCGGCGCATCAGCCAGGCCCACGCGTGCTCGCCCTGCGCGGCCTGGAAGCGCCGGAGGGTCGGCAGACCCGGCGGCGCCGGCAAGAGTGACGAGTGCGCGAAATACCCCGCGAGCGCGGCAACGAACGCGTCGACGAGGCCCGCGTCGACGTCGCGGCTCGTCGGGTGCGCGTGCCACACCGCTTCCGGATCGGGACCGCCCTGCATGGCGATGCTCGGCAACATCGCGGCGAGATCGACCCACGCGGCGCCGACGGCCGCACCGGGCCAGTCGACGAGGAACACGCCGTCGTCGGTGAGCAGCATGTTGTCGGCGCGCAGATCGAGATGGAGGAGGGTCTCGCCCCGGACCGCTTCCGGCCACCTGTCCTCGAGCGCGACGAGGTCGTCGATCCGGTGCCGGGCTGCATGGGGCAAGCGCGCTTCGATGTCGGTGCCGGCAATCCGCCGCCAGCCCCCGAGGAGACGCGCGAGCACGTCGGCGGCGGCGTCGAGCGCGATCGGCGAAGGAGTCAGCTCCGTCGCCAACACACCGAGTGCGGCGAGGACGCGAGCGAGCTCGTCGGTACGCCACGGCAACTCGGGACCGCGGCCGTCGACGTCGTCGAAGGCGAGCGCGACCCATTCACCGTCGTCGTACGAGAACCGGAAGGCGGGGGCGGGCACGCTCGGTGGGAGCGCCGCCGCGATGCGGCCCTCCCGGCGGTGCAGCACCGGAGTGTCCGGGTTCGGGGTACTACACGCCGCCTTCACGAAGGCTCGGGTCCCATCGGCAAGTTGCAGGCGCGCCGCGACGCCGGGCGAAAATCCACCGACTTGCGATTGCGCGTCGGTCACTTCTGATCCCAGCCGGTGCTCGATCACGTCGCGCACCGGCCCGGGCATCTCGGTCCATTGCATCCGGCGCCCGGACGCGGGCGGGAACGGCGACGTCGAGGAGACCGGCACCGCTGCATTGTCGCGGCCGGCGGGCGCCGGGGTCCCGATATATCCCCGTTAGCCTCGATTCGATGGCAGAGCAGCGGCCGATGATCGAGAGCGGGACCCACGTCGAGCTCGTCCGGGGCGGCCCCGTCGCCCGGGTCGTCCTCAACCGGCCCGAACGCCGCAACGCACTGTCGCGCGACCTGATGCTCGAGGTCCTGGACGCGCTCGACCTGATCGCGTCCGACGAGACCGTGCACGTGGTCGTGATCGAGGGGCGGGGCCCGGTGTTCTCCGCCGGCCACGACCTCGCCGAGATGACCGCGAATCGCGACGCCGAATTCTACGAGGATCTGTTCTCGATCTGCGTACGCCTCATGACACGTGTGCACGAGTTGCCGCAACCGGTCATCGCCCGGGTTCACGGGGTCGCGACCGCGGCCGGATGCCAGTTGGTCGCCGCCTGCGACCTCGCGGTTGCCGCCGACACCGCGCGCTTCGCGACGCCCGGGGTGAACATCGGGTTGTTCTGCTCGACCCCGATGGTGCCCGTTGCCCGTTCGATCGGGCGCAAGCGCGCGCTCGAGATGTTGCTCACCGGTGAGATGATCGACGCACCCACCGCACTCGACTGGGGCCTCGTGAACCGCGTCGTTCCCGAAGCCCGCCTCGACGATGAAGTCGCCGGGCTCGCCGAACGTATCGCGGCGGCGAGCCCGTACGTTCTCGCGCTCGGCAAGCGGGCCTTCTACGCCCAGGACCAACTTCCCGAAGCGGCCGCGTACGACATCGCCCGACCTGTGATGGTCGACAACGCGCAAGCCGACGATGCGCACGAGGGCATGCTCGCGTTCTTGGAGAAGCGGGCGCCGCAGTGGCGGAACCGATAGTCGAGACGGAGGTCGACGTCGGGCCCAAGTTCCGATTCGGCGCGTTCGCGCCACTCCGGCATTCGGCCTACGCGCGCCTGTGGACCGGCGCGTTCGTGTCGAACATCGGCACGTGGATGGAGACGCTCGCGCTCGGCCTGTACGTGACGAACCGCACTCACGAAGCCGCGTGGACGGGAACCATTGCCGCGGCCGGGTTCGTACCCATCGCGTTCTTCGGACCGATCGGTGGGGCCCTCGCCGATCGGGTGCCCCGCAAGTTGCTGCTCATGACGACGACGGTCGTGCAGACGGCGTTGGCGGTTCTCCTCGCAGTGTTGTTCGCGGTCGGCCAGCCGTCGGCGCCCGTCCTCGCAGTGATCGTGTTCGGCAACGGCATCTGCGCGGGCCTGGGGTTCCCCGCCTTCCAGGCGATACTCCCCGACCTCGTGCCCGTCGAAGACCTCCCGGGCGCGATAGCCCTCTCGTCGGCGCAGTTCAACCTCGGCCGAGTGGTCGGTCCGGTGCTCGCCGGCGTCGTGATCGGGCTCGGCGGTTACGCGTGGGCGGAAGGAGTCAACGCGGTGAGCTTCTTCGCGGTCATCGCGGTACTGCTCACACTCACGCTGCCGCCGCCGGGCACGCACGCGCGCGATCAGAAGTTCTTCCGATCCATCGCCGAGGGCTTCCGATTCGTCCGGCGGGAACGCGGGCTGCGCATCAACGCGGCTGCGATGTGCCTCAACACGTTCCTCGCCGCGCCGTTCATCGCGTTGGTGCCGGCGATGGCCGTCGACGTGCTGCACAACGGCGACGTCGGCACCCCGGTCCTGATCACCGCGCAGGGCATCGGCGCCGTCGGCATGGCGCTCGTCCTGGGCTCGCTGGTGCGGAAGTACGGCCCCCGCCGCCTGTTGGTCGGGCTCATGACGACCCTGCCACTGGCACTCGCTGCGTACGCGTACGCGCCCGACCTCGTGCTGTCGGCGCTCGCGTTGTTCATCGTCGGCGGCCTCTACCTCGGAGCGCTGTCGACGTTCTCGACGATCGCGCAGTTGCGCGCCCCCGCCGGCATCCGCGGCCGGGTTGTGTCGGTCAACACGATGATCCTCGGCGCGCTGTATCCCCTCGGCGCGATCCTGCAGGGCAAGGTCGCCGACGGGATCGGCCTGCGGGCGACGACCTTCGGCAGCGCCGCGATCATGGCCGCCGTGCTCGTCGGCACGCGCCTCCTTCGACCGGGCATCACCAGCGCCCTCGACCCCGAAGCGGCACCGGCCCTCACCAATCGGGCCGCAAAGGATTAGGGTCGAATGCCATGGCAGTGGTGGAACTGGAACGGCGCGGACCGATCGCGCTCGTCACGTTGAATCGCCCCGAAGCACGCAACGCGGTGAGTCCCGAGGTGAGCCAGACAATGGCCGCCGTACTCGACGAGGTCGAAGCCGACACCGCGCTCCGCGCCGTCGTGCTGACCGGTCGCGGCGAAGTGTTCTCCGCGGGCGCCGACCTCAAGGTCGTCGCCTCGGGTAGGGCCAACGACATCGCGCGCGGCAAAGGCGGATTCGCCGGCATCGTGACCCGCAACTTCCCCAAGCCGTTGATCGCGGCCGTGAACGGGCCCGCACTCGCGGGCGGCTTCGAGATGGTCCTCGCGTGCGACCTCGTCGTCGCCGCGGAGACGGCGCGCTTCGGCATCCCGGAAGTGAAGCGGGGTCTGATGGGCGCGGCCGGCGGTCTCATCCGCCTCCCCAAACGCGTCCCGCTCACGATCGCGCTCGAGCTCGCGATGACCGGCGACCCGATCGACGCGCCCCGAGCCCTGCAGCTCGGTCTCGTCAACCGGGTGGTGGCCGCGGATCGCGTCGTCGACGAAGCCATCGCGCTCGCCGAACGGATCGGCGAGAACTCGCCCGCCGCGGTCCGGGCTTCCCGCCAGCTCGTGCGGGAGGCGGCCGAGCTGACCGAGGCCGAGGGCTGGGCCCGGACGCTCGAGCTGATGGGCCCGATCTTCGAGAGTGGCGACGCGATCGAGGGCGCCACCGCATTCGCAGAGAAGCGCGCCCCTGTCTGGCGCAGCACCTGACCCGTTTTCCCGGGCTCGCAGGGGCCGGTGAGAACCTTGGGAGTGAACGCTCCTAGAATCAGTCCCGTGACGACCGAGCCGAGCGAACGGTGGCGGGTGGAAGACCTCGCCCGCCGAGCCGACCTCTCCGTCGACACCGTCCGCTTCTACCAAAAGCGCCGGCTACTCCCGCCGCCCGAGCGCTCGGGCCGGGTCGGCTGGTACGGCCCCGACCACCTGGAACGCTTGAGCCGGATCCGGGATCTGCGGAGCCGGGGGCTCACGCTCGCGCTCATCGGCCGCATCCTCGACGGCGCCCTCGATCCGACCGATGCGCCGCTCGCGGCCGCGGTCGCCCGCGCCGACGCGGAGGCCCCCGAGGAGTTCCTCACGCTCACCGAGCTCGCGGAACGCTCGGAGGTACCGGTGGTGCTGCTCGAAGCCGTCGTGCGGGAGAACCTCCTCGTCGCGCGGGTCCATGACGGCGAGGCGCGCTACACCACCGCCGACATCGCGGTCGTGCAACAAGGGCTGCAGCTGCTCGAGCAGGGGCTCCCGCTCCCCGATCTGCTCGCGCTCGCCCAGGAACACCACGACAAGACGCGCGAGATCGCGGAGACCGCGGTCGGTCTGTTCGATCAGTACGTGCGCGCGCCACTGCGGGCGTCCGACCTCCCCGACGACGAGAAAGCCGAGCGGCTCGTCGAGGCGTTCCGCCTGCTGTTGCCCGCGGTCACGACCCTCGTTGCGCACCACTTCCGTCGGGTCCTGCTGGAAGTCGCGCAGGAGCACCTCGAGTCGGTCGGCGAGGAGATCGAGCTCGCAGCCGTCAACGTCGCCGCCGCGAGCCGGCTCGAGAGCTGGCCGACGTGAGCTGGGAACCGGTCGGCGCAACGAGCGATCTGCCCGCGCTCGACGACAAGCCGCGCGTCGTCGAGGAGATGTTCGACCGCATCGCGCCCCGGTACGACGCACTGAATCGCTTGCTGACCTTCCGCATGGACGTTGCGTGGCGGCGCACGGCGGTCGAAACCCTAGCGCTGCCGCCCGGATCGCGAGTCCTCGACCTCGCGTGCGGGACCGGCGACCTGTGCCGGACGCTCACGGCCGCCGGCCACGAACCGGTCGGCGCCGATTTCTCCGCAGGGATGCTGCGGGCCGCGCGTACCGTCGCACCGCTGCTGCGCGCCGACGCGATGCAGCTTCCCTTCGCCGACGCGACCTTCGACGGCCTCACGTGCGGCTTCGCGTTGCGCAACTTCGCCGCGCTCGCACCCGTGCTCGCCGAGTGCGCGCGAGTGGTCCGTTCCGGAGGCCGGGTCGCGCTGCTCGACGTTGCCGAGCCCGCGAGCCCGCTCGTCCGCGCTGTCCACGGTGCCTGGTTCCGCCACGTCGTGCCGTTCGTCGGTGGTCTCGTATCGGACCGGGCCGCGTACCGGTATCTCCCGGCGTCGACCGCGTACCTCCCGCCCCTGCCCGAGCTCCTCGGGATCGTCGTCGACGCGGGGATCGTCGACGTGAGTCGGTCGACGCTCGGCTTCGGGGCCGCCCAGCTGATCACGGGGACGCGCGCGTGACCACCTCAGACGTCTCCCTGCACGCGGGCGCCCGCCTCACCGCGCGCAGTATCACGGTCGACGATCCCGTCGAGCTCCTCGACTGGTACACGACCGACGGATTCGCGTGGTTCGACCGCGGTCACGGCTTCGTGGCCTCGGGAACCGCTGCGGTCGTCGCACCCGGCGACGCGGTGTCGTTCCTCGCTGCGATCGAGTACTCGACCGCGGGCGCTCTGGTTTCGCCGGCCGCGGGCCCGAGAGCACTCGGTGCGTTGCCGTTCACCGGATCCGGGAATCTCGTCGTGCCCGCCCGCATCATCGGCCGCGACGCACACGGCCGGGCTTGGCGGACCGATGTCGCCGTGATCGGTGAACCGGATGCCGTCGAAGCCCGAGTGCGCGCGGCGGTGAACCCTCCGTCGGAGTTCCGGGTCACGACCGCGACCACGCACGACCGCTGGCGGGCCATGGTCGAGTCCGCGCTCGATGACATCGCCCGCGGTCCGCTCCGTAAAGCGGTGCTGGCCCGGGCGGTGCACGTGGAGGCCGACCGGCCGTTCGACGTCGCCGGCATACTCGCGCACCTGCGTCGCTCCCAGCCCGGCTGCATCGTCTACGGCGATCGCGGCTACGTGGGTGCGAGCCCCGAACTGCTCGTGCGCAAATACGGCGCGTCGGTCGTCTCCCGACCGCTCGCGGGAACGGGCACCGACACCGACGCGCTGACGCGCTCGGCCAAGGACGCGCACGAACACCACCTCGTCGTCGACGCGGTGGTGCGAGCCCTCGCCGGCATGGGTTCCGACGTGACGGCCGATGGTCCGTCGGCACTCGAGCTCGCCGACGTCAGCCACCTCGCGACCACCATCACAGCTCGCGTCGACGCCGCGTCCACGTCGGTTGCGGATCTCATCGACGCGCTACACCCGACGCCGGCGGTAGCGGGCACGCCCCGCGAACTCGCGTTGGCGACGATCGCCGCGCTCGAGCCGACTCCGCGCGGACGCTACGCGGGCCCGTGCGGTTGGATCGACCGCAATGGTGACGGCGAGTTCGTCGTGGCGCTGCGAGGCGGAATGATCGACGGGTCCCACGCGGTGATCCACGCCGGGGCCGGAATCGTCTCCGGGTCGGATCCCGACGCGGAGTGGACCGAGACCCAACAGAAGCTCACGCCGATGCTGCAAGCCTTGGTTCGGCCGTGACCGGCGCGCCGACCTCCACCTGACCGAGCTCTCCGGCCAACCCGCCCCGCGGTCGGAACACGATCACGACGACGCAGCAGGCGAGCGCGATCACCGGCAGGAGATCCTGCAGGAACAGGTGCCCGACGGAGCCGACCGCCGAGGCCGACAACGACGGGTACTGCTCACCGAGCAGCACCAACGACGAGTAGAGCGCGACGGTCCACGTCAGCAGGTTCGGCCGGCGCAACGCCAGCAACGGCAACGCGGTGAAGGCGTACCACGGCATTACCCACGAGCTCGCCACGAGGAACGACGCGAGTCCGGCGGCGACTGCGAGCTCGGGTGTGCCTTTGGACGTGTGGCGGATCGCAATAACGATGAGCAAAGAGCCCGCGATCAAGGTCGCGCCGTTGGACGCGAGCGTGCGCATCAGATCACCGTTCGAGACGAACGTGGACACGGCGTTCCAGAACGACTGCCGGCTGATGAGCTGCGAGTGGTCGTGCGCGTTCTGCAACCAGCCCGACGCCAGGAGGTAAGGGACCGCGCCGAAGACTCCGACGATCCCGGCGAACCGCACGACCTCGCCCCGGTTCCAGCGCCGGTACGCCCACACGCACAATACGAACGCACCGACCAGCGCGGTGAAGTTGACCGACGCTGCGAACGCGAACGCGACACCGGCGCCAACCGGGCGACGGTCGATCGCGAGCAGTACGCCCGCGAGCACGCCCAACGCCATCAACGCATCGGGGTGGCCACCGTTGACGACGCTGACCGCGAGGAGTGGATGCAGACCGACGAACGCGAGCGCGGCCGGGTTGCGGGTACGCCGCCACAGCAGCCCCAGCATCGCGACGACGGCGGCCGCGGCGACAAGCTGGTACGAGAAGTGCACGAGGAAGCTCGACGTGCCGATGACCGGCGCCATCCCGACCATGATCACGGTGAACCCGAGGCCATAGATATCGGGAGTGCGCTGCCAGATCTGGCCGACGAAGGGCCGCATCGGATCGCCTTCGAAGTGCATCGGATACGACGAGAACGGATTGGCGTGATGCACGGTGACGATCCGGCCGTACATGGCGTACGAGTTCACGTCGCCCGACTGGTGTGACGGCGTGGCGATCGCGAAAAGGAGCGTGATGCCGATGGCACACAGCAGGGGCGTGAGCGGTAAGGAGCCCCGGGCCCAGCCCAACGCGACCAACAACACCCACGAACCGAGCGCGACCGCGATCAGGTTCGCGCGCGCCGTGGGCGTGAGCGACGCGACCCGCAACAACAGAGCCGAGATGCTGACCGTCGACGTCGCCAGCGAGAGGTAGACGAGTGCTCGACCGAGCGGCTCCGATCGGGCCAACGCCGACCAGGGTTCGCCACGCGCTGATTTCTCACGCTCCGACATCAGGACCTATCTCGACCGCGGGAAACCGTTGTGAAGATGTTAGGGGTCACGTTCCGGCGACCGCGGCCGCCACCGCGGCCCACATCCGGGAGTGCTGGTCCCGGGCCGCCCGCCGATCGACGTCGACGACCAGCACCCGGGCCTGCGCGCCCCCGCGGGTGACCAGTTCCGCCAGCGCGCCGATGCCGACGCGCTCGGCGGCGACACCGTGCGATCGGGCCACCGCGACCAGATCGACCCCCTGGGGTGTCGCGAACAGCTCCTCGAACTCCGGGAGGTCGGTCTGCGGTAGGTAGCCGAAGATCCCGCCGCCCTCGTTGTCGATCACGACGTAGGTCGCGGGCGGCAGATGACCGAGCAGTCCGTTGCTGTCGTGCAGGAAGCAGAGGTCTCCGCACAACGCGACGACGGGTCGGGCGGAGTCGGTCGCGATCCCCGCGACGGTCGACACGAAACCGTCGATCCCGTTCGCGCCGCGGTTGGCCAGCACCCGGACGTCGGACCGCGGGGCCATGCACCATTCGAGCGCGCGGACGGGAAGGCTCGATGCAACCACAAGAGTCCCGCCGGCGGGAACCCCGGCGGCGACGTCGCGGGCGATCCGGGCTTCGCAGGCAACGTCGCCCGCCACGACCTCGTCGATCGCACGCCGCGCGCTGCGCTCGACCTCGAGCCAGTCGTCGAGCCACCGGGCATCCGTGCCGGCTGGTGGAGCGTCTTCAGCGCCGAGAGCCGACGCGAGCGCGTCGAGCACGGCGTCGGCGTCGGCCCGCACCCGCTCGCATGTCCCTCGTTGCGGGTCGAGCCAGACGTCGTCGGGATCCACGAGGATGGTCGGGATCCGGCCGAGCCACGTGTTCGCGATCTTGCTCGTCACAGGCGCGCCGAGCCGTACGACGAGCTGAGGTTCGTACCCGCGTTCGAAGCCGGCGATGCGCAGCAGCCCCTCGTACGTGGATATCGCCTGTGCTCCCGCTCGCAGTTGCGAGAGCGGGTCGGCGACGACCGGCCAACCGGCGGCGCGCGCGAATCGGTCGACGACGGCGGGGTCGGCGGCCGCCCCCCATCCCGCGACGACGAGGCCGCGCGGGTGGTTCCGGACGAGCGTCGCCAGTCGGGTGACGTCGGCGGCCGCCGGTTCGCGCCGGGACATCGACGTGTGTACCCACGGCTCGCCCCCGGACCGACCCGTGGCCTCGAGCAGCGGCTCGCCGGTGGGAACGAGCGGTTCCCGGAAGGGCACGTTGAGGTGCACCGGACCGGCGGGCGGTCCCGATGCGCATGCCACCGCCCGGCACGCGAGCGAACGCCACCGCGAGTTCGCGTCGGGGCCTTCGCCAGCCGCGTCGGGCGGGCCCGGATCGTGGAACCAACGCACTGCGGCACCGAACAGCCGGGTCTGGTCGATGGTCTGGCCCGCGCCCACGTCTTGCAGCTCCGCAGGCCGGTCGGCAGTACAGACGATGAGCGGGACACGGGCGTGGTGCGCCTCCACGACCGCAGGATGCAGATTGGCGGCAGCGGTGCCCGACGTGCAGCACACGATGGCGGGCCGGCCGGTCGCAAGGCCGACGCCGAGGGCTCGGAATCCGGCCGACCGTTCGTCGAGCACCACGTCGACGCGCATCCGCTCCTGCCGCATCAGCGCAAGTGTCAGCGGGGTGTTCCGAGATCCCGGCGCCACGATCGCCACCGTCACGCCGTCGCGCACCCATTCGTCGACCAGTGTGGTCGCAAACGAGGTCGTCACGTCGAGGCCGTTCATCGCGCCAGACTGGCCCGGTGAGCTCGCCCGTGAACGTGCCGCCGACCGAGCACGACGAGCCGAGAGTGGTGCTCGTTCCCGGGTTCACGCAGACGGCCGCGTCGTGGCAGGGCGTGCGCGAAATCCTCGACCAGTCGTGCTCTGTGCTCGCGCTCGACGTTCCCGAACGGGAGACGTTCGAGGCAACGGCAACATCGATCGGCGTGCAGGGCAAGCGCGCCGTGTACGCCGGCTATTCGATGGGCGGCCGGCTCACGCTGCGGCTGGCACTCGATCGACCCGACCTCGTGCAGGCGCTCGTGTTGGTCAGCGCGACCGCGGGCATCGCCGACGAGGCCAAGCGCGCGGAACGGGTCGCGAGCGACGAGACACTCGCCGAGAACGTGGAGCGCGACGGCGTCGATGCGTTCCTGCAGCGCTGGTTGGCCCAACCGTTGTTCGCTTCCGTTCCTCCGGACGCACCCGGGTTGAGGGAACGGCGCGGCCTGTCGCAGCGCTATCTCGCGCATTGCCTGCGCGTCCTCGGGGCGGGAGTGATGGAACCGATGTGGAATCGTCTGGGCGAGCTCGAGATGCCCGTCGCGCTCGTCACAGGGAAGGCAGACGCCAAGTACGAGAAGCTCGCACTCTCGTTGTTGGAGCGGTTGCGAGGCGACGTGGTGCACGTCCGTCTCGACGGCGGCCACGCGCTGCCGCTCGAACAACCCGCGGTGCTCGGCGGGTTCATCGCCTCGTTTGCGGCCCGGCACGCCTAACCGACCCACAGGCCGATCGCGAGCAACGCGGAGAGTGCGAGCTGGAATCGCACCGTGCCGACGAGCGCCGCGATGAGCCCGGGAGGGTCATGGCGCGTCAGCATCGCTCGCACGGGTGCAATTGCGAGCGGAAGCGCGAGCACGGCGAGCAGCGCGGCAGGAACGAAGGCGGCGCACGCGACAACGGCGACCATCGCGCCTGCGATACACGCCACGTAAAGGCCGCGCGCTCGGGACGCGCCCATCCGGACCGCCAGCGTGCGCTTGCCCGTGACCCGATCGGTGTCGACATCGCGCACGTTGTTCGCGAGCAAGATCCCACACGCGGGGAGTCCGGCTGTGAGCGCCGCCACCCACGCGACGCCGGGCAAGCTCGCATGCTGCACGTATGCACTGCCCACCGTCGCAACGAAGCCGAAGAAGATGAGCACCATCACTTCGCCGAGGCCGATGTAGCCGTACGGCTTCGGTCCGCCCGTGTAGGTGACCGCCGCCGCGATCGCGGCCACACCCACGAGCAACAACCACGGGTTCACGACAATTGACAGCACCGCACCGACCACAGCCGCGGATGCGAACGACAACACGGCCGCGTTGCGAACTGCACTCGGTGTGGCCAGCCCGGTTGCGGTGAGCCGCACAGGTCCGCGCCGCTCGGCGTCGGTCCCGCGTACGCCGTCGGAGTAGTCGTTCGCGAAGTTCACACCGACCTGCAGCGACAGCGCGACGACGGCCGCCCCGGTGGCGCGCGGCCAGTTGATCGGGCCATCGAGCATCCCCGCGGCCGTGCCCACCAACACCGGCGAGAATGCGGCTCCGAGAGTCTTCGGCCGCGCGCCCTGGTACCAGAGCTTGGCACTTGTCATGGATTCGGTGTCACGGGCGCTTGGGGAATCTCTCGAACTCGGGCCGGCGCTTCTCGAGGTACGCGTTCTTGCCCTCTTGCGCTTCCTCGGTCATGTAGTAGAGCAACGTCGCGTCGCCCGCGAGTTGCTGGATACCGGCGAGCCCGTCGTCGGCCGCGTTCATCGACGCCTTCAGCATGCGCAGCGCAAGCGGCGAGTGCTGCAACATCTTGCGTGCCCACGCGACCGTCTCGACCTCGAGATCGGAGAGGGGCACGACCTTGTTGACGAGACCCATGTCGAGCGCGGCCTCGGCGTCGTACTGCTCGCAGAGGTACCAGATCTCCCGCGCCTTCTTCTGGCCGACGATGCGCGCCAAGAGGCCGGAGCCGAAGCCGCCGTCGAACGAACCGACGCGCGGACCAGTCTGACCGAAGCGCGCGTTGTCACCGGCGATGGTCAGGTCGCACACGATGTGCAGTACGTGGCCGCCGCCGATCGCGTACCCGGCGACCATCGCGACGACGGGCTTCGGGAGCCGGCGGATCTGGATCTGGAGATCGAGCACGTTGAGGCGGCCGATGCCCTTGTCGTCGCGGTACCCGTCGTCACCGCGCACCCGCTGGTCGCCACCCGAGCAGAACGCCTCCGACCCCTCACCCGTGAAGATGATGACGCCGACCTCGGGATCGTCGCGGGCTATCTCGAACGCGTCGCGCAACTCGAACAGCGTGTGGGGCCGGAACGCATTGCGCACCTCCGGCCGGCAGATCGTGATCTTGGCGATCCCGTCCGCGGTCTCGTACCTCACGTCGGTGAACCCGTCGGGGGTCTGCGGTTTCCAGTCGGCGCCGGGCCGGATCACGGTCTCCATCGAGGCCTCCGTTGAGGAATGGCGAACAGGATGCAGGAGAGAACGGGATTCTGGGAGCGATCACTCCTACGGTTAGGCTACCGAGCGTGCGCGCCCCGGACGAAACGCAAGCGTGAGCGATTCCCGGGCCGCCGACGACCACGCCGACGTCGTGGCGGTGGTGGCGGCCGGACCGGCCCTGGCCGAGGCATCACTCCGGTGCTGGGAACGCGGCCGCGCCATCCTCCCGGTGAACCCCGCGTTCACGGCCGCCGAGATCTCGGTGCTGCTCGACCGGCTGCGGCCGACCCACGTCGCCGGCCCCGACGGGGCCGAGTCGCCGTACGCGGGCGGGAAACCGACGACCGTCGGCGTGGCGGCGATCGTCGTCACGAGCGGCACCGCCGGCGCACCCAAGGGAGTCGAGCTGACCCGGACTGGCATGGAGGTCATGGGCCGCGGTTACTCCGCCGGGCTCGACGCCGGGCCGGCAGACCGCTGGCTCGCGTGCCTCCCGCTCCACCATGTCGCGAGCCTGGGTGCGCTCGCCCGGTCGTACGTCACCGGCGTGCCGTGCACCGTGCACAACGGCTTCGATCTCGAGCGGGTGGCGCGTTCGCCGCGCGCCGAGGGAACGACGATGGTCTCCGTCGTACCGACGGTCATGCGGCGGCTCCTCGACGCAGGCGCGCCGTTGCACGAGTACCGGCGCGTGATCGTCGGTGGCGCGCCGTGCCCGGCCGCGCTGCGAGCGCGCGCCGAGGCCGGCGGCGTCACCGTTGTCGACGCGTACGGACTGTCGGAGACGTGGGGCGGCTTCACGCTCGACGGCCGGCCCATCGAAGGTGCCGACGCGCGGCTCGGCGTCGACTCCGAGATCCTTGTTCGCGGCGCCATGGTCATGCGCGGCTACCGGCTCGACGCGGCGCGCACCGTGTCGGTCGTCGATGCCGACGGCTGGTTCCACACCGGCGACATCGGCGCGATCGACCCCGGGACCGGCCGCCTGCGCGTCGTCGACCGCATCAAGGACGTCGTCATCACGGGCGGCGTCAACGTGAGCCCGACCGAGGTCGAGGGTGTGCTCGCACGCCACCCCGACGTCGACGACGTCTGCGTGGTCGGGCTGCCCGACGACGAGTGGGGGGAGCTGGTCGTCGCGTACGTCGTCCCGCGCGCCGGTGGTCCCTCCCCTTCACTCGACGACCTGCGCGCGTTCGCGCGCGACGAGCTCAGCGGAGCGAAGCTGCCCCGCGCCGCCCGTACCGTTGATGCCATTCCCCGTACCGGTAGCGGGAAACCATTGCGTCGCCTCTTGCGCGAAGCGGCTACGGGAGACGTCGCAGAAAGGTGACGGTTCCACGACCTGCACGACCTGCACGACCTGCACGACCTGCACGACCTGCACGACCTGCTTCGAACCGGCGAAAAGCGGCTCGCTCGAGGGGAACAAGTAGCTCTCCTGATCGAACCAGTGCACGCCCGAGCGGAACGGTCGTCGACATTCCGGTGCCGCCCGCGCCGGTAGCGCGCGCCGAGGGCCGCAGCCGCGAACGGTTGTCGGGCCCGATCTCAGTCGTCACGGAGGGCTTCCTTCCAGGTGCGGAACCGGGTGTGCGCCTCGCCGCCCGGGCCCGCGCCGGCGCCGGAGCCGTCGGGAAACAGCCGGTACGTGAACCGCCGTTCCAGATCCTGCGCGTCCAATGCCATGTAGCGCGCATCGGCGTGCACGGCCGGTCCCGCGCGCCACAGCAGGTAGCGCCCGATCCGCCGTTTGAACGCGACGAGGTCGATGCCGAAGTCGGATCCGAGCGTGACCAGGGCCGAAGGCGCTTCGATCCAACGCGTGGCCGGAATGAGGAAGTCGCGTTGCGGGAGCGGTGGCAGCTCCTCGGTGTGCCAATCACGGTCGGTCGGCGGGCGGTCTTCGGCGGGAGTGGGCATGTCGTGCCATGCTCCCACGCGTGCCGACGGCTGCCGACCTCCCGACGCCCGCGCTCGTCGTGGATCACGTCGCCCTGACGAACAACCTCGACGCAATGAGCGCTGCCCTTCCCGGGGCGCGCCTGCGCCCGCACGTGAAAGCACACAAGTGCACGGCACTCGCGCGCGAACAAGCGCGTCGCGGGCACACCCACTTCACGGCCGCGACCCCGCGAGAGATCGTCGGCCTGGCCCGGTCCGGGCTCGGGGACGACCTCCTCCTCGCCAACGAATGCGTCGACCCCGGGCGGCTCCGGGCCCTTGCCGACTGCCCGGGCCGGGTCACCGTTGCGGTCGACTCCGAGGCCACCGTCGACGCGGCCGCGGCCAACGGCATCAGCGCGGTGCTGATCGACGTCAACGTGTTCCTGCCCCGCTGCGGATGTGCGCCCGAGGATGCCCCTCGCCTCGCAGATCTCGCGCGGGCTGCCGGCCTCGCGGTGCGCGGGGTGATGGGGTACGAAGGCCACGCGGTGCTGATCGCAGACCGAGCCGAACGGACATCGAAGACGATGCAGGCGATGGAACGGCTCGCGCTCGCCGCGGCGGCGGTCGGCGGTGAGATCGTTTCGGCCGGCGGGACCGGCACCTACGACTTGAACGGCGTCGCCACCGAGATCCAGGCCGGTTCGTACGCACTCATGGACAGCGACTACGGCCGGCTCGGCCTGCCGTTCACTCGCGCGCTCGCGATCGCGGCGACGGTCATCCACGCGAACCGTCGTTGGGCGGTCGCCGACTGCGGGCTGAAAGCGATGGGCATGGACCACGGCAATCCGACGATCGACGACGCCGAGGTGTTGTTCTGCTCGGACGAGCACCTGACGTTCGTTCCGCAGACCGGAGCCGTCCACGTCGGTGATCGGGTACTCGTCTCGCCCGCGCACGTCGATCCCACGGTCGCCTACCACGAGCGGATGCACGTCGCCGACGGTCCCGGGCTCGGCGCGTCGATCGTCGAGACCTGGCCGGTCGACCTCCGCGGTTGGGACATTCCCTCGACTTGACCCCGGCCCCGGCCCCGGAGCTGAGGCGCGCCTACAGCAGGTTGCGGCGACGGGCCTGAACGGCCACCTCGGCGATCGCAAGGGTGGCAAACGTGCCCAGACCCACCGTCACGAACGTCGCCGTCAAGACCGCGAGCGTCGTCAGCCGGGGTACTCGGAACACCGCGCTCGCGACGCGACCCGGAGCCAACACTGCGTCGGAGCTGTTGAGGCGCACGACGCGGCCGAGGTACATCGCGAACACGCAGAGGGCGTGGAGGAACACGATCGTCGGCGCCACGAGGCGCGAGTCGACGGTGGCGTGGAGATAGCGCCGGAACCGCTTGAGTGAGAACGCATAGGCCGCGAGCCCAAACGCAAAGAACGCGCCGTAGAGCGCTATCACCAGGTACGCGTGCACGTCGGAATGCGCTCCGCAGGTCGCCGCCCATGTGCACCACGTCCGTGAGCAGATACGGCGCGTTCGGGAGGAACAGCACCCAGCTCCCGAACCCGAGCCACCACACCGCGTTGCGGCGGATCTCGCCGCGGAACAGGAGAATCGCGAGCACGGCGGGAACAACTGCGAGAGAACCGTTCCAGATCATGAACCCGTGCACGGGCCCGTACAGATAAGCGGCCACGCCCCGAGCGTTCGGGCACCGCCCGAAGTAGCGTCGGCGCGCACCCGAACTCCGACGAGGGAGTCACGAAATCATGACGGATCCTTCACTTCTCGACACCACAGGACTGGCACTTCTCGACGCAACCGCGCAGGCGCAGCTCGTACGCGACCGTCGCGCGTCGGCCGCGGAGCTGGTCGACGGCGCGATCGAACGCATCGAAAAGGTGAACGGAGAACTGAATGCCGTGATCCACCCGTTGTACGAGCGGGCCCGCGCCTCGGTGCGCAGCGGACTCCCCGACGGACCCTTCACCGGCGTCCCGATCGTCGTGAAGGACCTCGACGGCACCCTCGCGGGCGCGCCGTACCACGCCGGGAACAAGGCGCTCAAGGACGCCGGCAACGTCGCCACCGTGACGAGCTACCTCTTCGAGAAGCTCGAGCGGGCCGGCTTCGTCATCGTCGCCAAGACCAACACGCCCGAGTTCGGGCTCATGCCGACGACCGAGCCGCAATCGTACGGCCCGACCCACAACCCGTGGGACGTGGCGCGCAGTCCGGGCGGATCGAGCGGCGGTTCCGCGGCCGCGGTTGCGAGTGGCATGGTCGCGGTCGGGCACGCCGGCGACGGCGGTGGATCGATCCGCGTCCCCGCGAGCATGTGCGGCCTGTTCGGGTTGAAGCCGACGCGAGGCCGGGTCTCGCTCGGGCCGGCCGAGCACGAGGCGTGGGCCGGCCTCGTCATGCGGCACGTCGTGACCCGAAGCGTGCGGGACAGCGCGGCGGTGCTCGACGTGTTGCAGGGTTACATGACCGGCGATTGGTACACCGCGCCCGTCCCCACCGGCTCGTACGCGAACGAGGTCGGTGCGGCGGCGGGCACGCTGCGCGTGGGCATCCGTACCGCCGCTCCGCTCGGCCTGGCCGAGGTCGATCCCGCGTGCATCGCCGCCGTCGAGGAAACGGCTCGGCTGCTCGAGTCTCTCGGGCACACGGTGGAGGAGGCCGGTCCCGCCCCCTCGACGAGAGTGCGTTGCTCGAGACGTTCACCGCCGTGATGTTCTCGTCGCTGCGCGCAGAACTGGCCGAGGTCTCCGAGATCGTCGGTCATCCGATAACCCCGGACGACGTGGAGCCGTCGACGTGGGGAACGTACGAGGCCGGTGCCGGGATCGACGCAGGTGCGTACGTCGGCGCGCTGAAGCGGATGCAGGCGTGGTCACGGCGCATGATCAGCTGGTGGTTCGACGACGGCTTCGACCTGCTGCTGACGCCCACATGCGCGGAGCCGCCGCCGCTTCTCGGCGATATGACCGACCCGGAGACCGGCGGCGGCCGCCTGTTGGTGTTCGCGTTGTTCTGCGCGCCGTTCAACGTCACCGGCCAACCCGCGATGTCGGTGCCGCTCGGTATGTCTCCGGCCGGATTGCCGATCGGGGTGCAAATCGTGGGAGCGCCCTATCGGGAAGACCTGTTGTTCCGAGTTGCCGCGCAGATCGAAGAGGCCGCGCCGTGGGCCGACCGGCGCCCGGCCGTCCACGCGTAGTCGTCCGACCCGAGGAGCTCGTCATGGCGGAGACATTTCTGGATGCAACAGCGCAGGCGGAGCTCGTGCGCACTGGGAAGGCATCGCCACTCGAGCTCGTCGACGACGCGATCGCGCGCGTCGAGAAGCTCAACCCCGAGTTGAACGCGATCATCCATCCGCGCTTCGAACAGGCCCGGGCGGAAGCCGGCGGAACGCTGCCCAACGGACCGTTCCGCGGCGTACCCCTCGTGCTCAAGGATCTCCTCGCGGGTATCGAGGGCGACCCGCACCACGAGGGCATGAAGTTCCTCCGCGACGCCGGCCATCGCGCCGACCACACCGACGCGCTCGCGCAGCGCTATCTCGACGCCGGGTTCGTGTGCATCGGCCGCACGAACACGCCCGAGCTCGGCATCGTGCCGACGACCGAGCCCGAGGCCTACGGTCCGACCCGTAACCCGTGGGACACGAGCCGGACGACGGGCGGGTCGAGCGGCGGGTCGGCGGCCGCAGTCGCGAGCGGAATGGTCGCGGTGGGACACGCGAACGACGGTGGCGGATCGATCCGCATCCCCGCGAGCTGCTGCGGACTCGTCGGGCTCAAGCCGTCGCGCGGGCGCACGTCGCTGATGCCCGACTACAGCGTCGTGGACGACCTGCTGATCGCGGAGCTCTGCGTCAGCCGGACCGTGCGTGACACCGCGGGAGTGCTCGACGTGTTGCACGGTGGCGCCGTCGGCGACACCGTGCGCGCGCCCGCACCCACCCGTCCCTTCCGCGACGAGGTCGGCGCCGCGCCGGGCCGGCTGCGGATCGGGCTGCTCATCAACAATCCGCTCGATACCGGCGAGATTCACCCCGACTGCGTCACCGCCACACGCGAAGCCGCGCAACTCTTGGAGTCGCTCGGGCACACGGTGGAGGAGACCTTCCCGCACGCCGTGCTCGAGCCCGCGCTCGTCGGCCACTTCACCACCTTGTGGGCCACGACGCTCGTGTACAACCTGCGGTACTGGGAACGGAAGGTCGGGCGCGAGATCACCGCCGACGACGTCGAACCACTCACGTGGACGCTGGCCGAGATGGGCCGCGCGATCTCAGCACCCGACTACGTAGAGGCCCAGCACGCGGCGCTCGATCTCGGACGCGGCGTCGAGAAGTGGTTTGCCTCGGGTTACGACCTGCTCCTGACGCCCACGCTCGGAGAGCCGCCCGTCGAGATCGGCGAGTTCAGCACCCCCGACGAGCCCCTGCTCGGGTTCATCCGGGCCGCGACCTTCGTGCCGTACACGCCGCTTGCGAACATGACCGGCGAACCCGCGATCTCCTTGCCGCTCAACTGGAACGGCGACGGCCTGCCCATCGGAGTGCAACTCATGGGGGCGTACGGACGCGAAGACCTCCTGCTCCGGGTCGCGGCCCAACTCGAACTGGCGCAGCCGTGGGCCGACCGGCGCCCGCGCGTGCACGCCTGAGCGTCCGCATCCCGATGACCGACATCCGCATCGCCGGCGGTCAGGGTTTCTACGGAGACACCCCCACCGCGGTCGACGCGCTCCTCGCCGAGGGCGTCGACTACCTCTGTTTGGAAGCACTCGCGGAGCTCACGCTCGCGATCCTCCAAAAGGACCGTCAGCGCGACGAGTCGCGGGGTTACACGCGCGATCTCCCCGCGTACCTCGCGCGGGCGTTGCCGTACGTGGTCGACGGGCGCACGAAGGTGATCACCAACGCGGGCGGGATCAACCCGACCGCCGCCGCGCGCGCGGCGATCGAGACCGCGCACCGGCTCGGTGTGACCGGGATCACGATCGCGACCGTCGTCGGCGACGACCTCTTGACCCGGTTGCCCGCGCTGCGCACTGAGCATGGCCAGGCGTTCGCACATCTCGACACGGGCGCATCGTTCGACACGTTCGCCGGCGAAGCACTGTTCGCGTCGGCGTATCTCGGCGCCCGCCCGATCGTCGACGCGCTTGCGCAGGGCGCGGACATCGTGATCACCGGGCGGGTCGCCGACGCGTCGCTCTTCCTTGCTCCGCTCGTGTTCGAACACGGTTGGGGCTGGGACGACTGGGATCACCTCGCCGCTGGAATCGTCGTCGGTCATCTGCTCGAGTGCTCGGGCCAGAGCATCGGCGGCAACTACTCCGGCGATTGGTGGGCGCTCCCCCATCCCTGGGACCTGCCTTACCCGATCGCGACGGTGGGGGCCGACGGTACGGCGGTGATCTCCAAGCCCGCCGGTTCCGGCGGCCGCGTCTCGACCGACACGCTGCGCCACCAACTCCTCTACGAGGTGCACGACCCACGGCGATACCTCTCTCCCGACGTCGTCGCCGACTTCACGTCGGCCGCCTTCGAGGACCTACCCGGCGACCGCGTCCGCATCACCGGAGTACGGGGCACGGCCGCGACCGAGACGTACAAGATGCTCCTCTGCGCGCATTCGGGCTGGTCGGGCGAGGCGCGCGTGGCGTTTTCGTGGCCCGACGCGTTCGAAAAGGCGAAGGCGACCGCGGCGATCCTGCGCAAGCGCGTCGGGATGGCGCGGCTCGAGGTCGACGAATGGCTCGTCGAGTACTGGGGCGTCGACGCGCTCGGCGGACCGACGGTGCCGCCGACCGACCACGAACCGCCCGAATGTGTGCTCCGGGTCGCGTGGCGATGTGCCGACCAACGCGCGGCCGGACTCGTCGGCCGCGAACTCGTACCGCTGACGCTCTCGTCCCCACCTGCGGGCATGGCCGGCGCCGGACGCGGCGCCGGGAGCGCGACCGAGCTGCTGTCGATCTGGCCGACGCTCGTCGACAAGTCGGTGGTCGACGCAGAGGTTCGCGTCGTCCTCGAGGAGGTGAAGTAGTCGTGGCCCGACTCGCGTTGCGGGAGCTGTGCGGATACCGCGCCGGCGACAAGGGCGACATCGCGAACGTCGCGTTGTTCGCGGACGACGACGAGACCTACGCCCTGATCGTGCGCGAGGTCACGGCCGAGCGCGTGAAGGCACACTTCGGGACGATGGTGCTCGGTCGGGTCGATCGCTTCGAGGCCACAAACGTGCGCGCGCTCAACTTCGTCATGCAGGGAGCATTGGGCGGCGGTGGCCCGAGAACGTTGCGCGCCGACAACCTCGGCAAGTCTCTGGGGGGTGCGCTCGTGCGCTTGGAGATCGACGTCCCCGACGCGTTGGCCGATCGACGACGGGCCCGACCCGATGTGTCTTGGGCCGACGAGATCCTGCGCGACACAACCGAGAGCGACCGAGAGCGAAACCGGGAAGGTCCTAGTGGACCGTGAGAAAGTCGGCCAGGTTCTCCTGGTCGGAACGCACCTCGGCGACGAGCGACTCGACCGCACCGGCCGGCATCTCGAGCGCGGAGAGCGCTTCGTCGAGGTCGGCGTTGTCTTCCGACTGATAGTTGTCGACCTCGATCGCGACCGCGTCGGCGGCGACGAGCACGCGACCCAATGTCGACGCGATGTCGGCCGGCGGCATGTGGTGCGACCCGATCGCCTCGACCATCTCGGCCGGGAAGCGCATGACGGACAGGGCGGCGGCGCCGACTTCGGCATGGGTCATCCCGAACTCGGCGTGCTCGGCGTCGAGGCGCGAGAGCTCCGGGTCGGCCGCGAGCAGCTCGAGCACCGTGTCGTACCGACGGGGCACGCGCCGGAACACCAGCGCGCTGCCGAGATCGTGCAACAGACCGGAGCTGAAGGCGTCGTTCGGCTGGACCCCGACCCGACGGGCGATCGCGGCCGCGGCCGCGGCGGTGGTGACCGAGTGCGGCCAGAAATCGTCGGGGACGGAGCGACCCTTCTCCGAGAAGAGGTCGAACGCGGCGGTGGTGGCGATGGCCCGCACCGTTGCGAGGCCGAGCACCGTGACCGCACGCCACGCGCTCGAGACCTTGCCCGAGAGGCCGTAGAACGCGGTGTTCGCGAGTCGGATCACCTGCGTCGAGAGCGCGGGATCGGACTCGATGAGGCGCCCGAGGTCGGCGGCCGACGTGCGCGGGTCCTCGAGCATCCAAAGGAGTCGCATCGCCGCGCCCGGCTGCACCGGGAGCTGGGTGACTTCGGTAATCAGGTCGTTCGTTTCGGCTCTCGCCATGATTTCCGCCCCTGTTGAGGCCCACCGCCGGGTACCTCTGCGCCGGTTGCCGCAATACGTCCGGACCCTTCGTATATCGGTCACGATCGCCAACCCCTGAGTGGGATGTCGCGACCACCTACGCTTCGGGCCCAATGAGCCACCCCGGTCGACTGCCCAACACCACTCGTCCCCGGCGTTACGAACTGCTGATAACGCCCGATCTGGACGCATCTGCGTTCTCGGGGGAGGTGGTCATCGCCCTGGAGCTCACCGAACCCACGGACACGATCGTCCTCAACGCCAAGGATCTCGACGTCAGCCTGGTCGAGCTCAGTCAGGACGGGGCACCGGTCGCAGCCCGGCTCGCGGTCGACGCCGAGCACCACCAGCTCGTGATCACGGCCGGCACCGCGCTGCGCGCCGGCGACGCGGTGCTGGAGCTGCAGTTCGACGGCGCCATCAGCCACGGGCTCCTCGGCTTCTACCGCAGCACCTACGTCGACGAAGCGGGCGCCGATCGGGTGCTCGCGGCGACGCAATTCGAGGCTCCGCACGCCCGGGCCGCGTTCCCGTGCTTCGACGAGCCCGAGTTCAAGGCGATCTTCGCGATCACGCTCGTGGTCGCCGACGATCTGCTCGCGCTGTCGAACGGTCCCGAGATCGACCGGGCCGAGCTGCCCGGTGGAAAGGTTCGCGTCCAATTCGGAGAGACCATCGCGATGTCGACCTATCTCGTCGCCTGGGTGGTCGGGCCGCTCGAAGTCACCGAACCCGTCGACGCGGGCGGGGTCGCGGTGCGGGTCGCGCACGTCCCCGGACGCGGTCACCTCACGCAGTTCGCCCTCGACGCGGGCAAGTTCGCGATCGAGTTCTTCGCCGACTACTACGGGATCCCGTACCCGGGTGAGAAATGCGACCTTGTCGCGCTCCCCGACTTCTCCTTCGGCGCGATGGAGAACCTCGGCTGCGTCACCTTTCGGGAGACGCGCCTGTTGCTCGACCCGAGCGAAGTCACGCTCGACGAGATGTCGGGCGCCGCGCTGACGATCGTGCACGAGATCGCGCACATGTGGTTCGGCGACCTCGTGACCATGAAATGGTGGAACGGCATCTGGCTCAACGAGGCGTTTGCCACCTTCATGGAGCACCTCGGGGTCGACGAGTACAAGCCCGATTGGCACACCTGGGACGAGTTCGCGCTCGGGCGCGCGGCCGCGCTCGACGTCGACGCGCTCGAGAACACGCGCACGGTCGAGTACGAGGTGATCACGCCCGAGGACGCCGACGGGATGTTCGACCTCCTCACCTACCAAAAGGGTGGCTCGGTCCTGCGCATGCTCGAACGGTGGCTCGGCGCCGACGCGTTCCGTGCGGGGGTCCGCCATTACCTCGAGCGCTACCAACTCGGGAACACCGAGACCACGGACCTGTGGGACGCGTTGGAAGAAGCGACGGGCCAGCCCGTACGCCGGATCATGGACACGTGGATCTTCCAACCCGGGTTCCCGACGGTGGTCGTCAACGGCGGCCGCATCGAGCAGCGCCGGTTCTCGTACGGCGCGGTCGCGCACGACGAGAAATGGGTACTCCCGGTGTTGGCCCGCGTGCACACGAGCGACGGGTCGGAGACCCGGTCGCTGCTCTCCGACGCGGGACCGCTGGCGCTCGACGTTCCCGCCGACGCGCTCGTCGTGCTCAACGCCGGCGGCGAAGGATTTTACCGGGTCGCGTACCCCGAGGCCTGGCGCAACCGTCTGCTCGACGCCGGGGTGTTGGATGCGCTCGAACGGTTCTCGCTCGTCGACGACCTCTGGGCGGCCGTGCTCGCCGGTGACGCCACCGCGATCGAGTACCTGGCGTGCGCGCGCCGGTTCGACAACGAGACCGATCCCGTCGTCTGGCGCGCGGTCGCCGGACACTTGCGGGCCGCGGCACGGCTCGTCGACGGCGACGCCCTCGACGCGATCCGAGCCGAGATCTCTGCGATCGTCCGGCCGACGATGGCGCGGCTCGGCTGGGACGGCCGGACCGACGACGAACGCACGCGGCAACTGCGCGGCCTGCTCGTGAACGTGCTCGGGTCGAACGGCGATCCCGAAGCGATCGCGCGGTCGCGCGAGGTCTTCGACCGGGGAGGTGCCGATGCCGATGTGCAAGCCGCGGCGATCAGCGTCGTCGCAGGCGACGGATCCACCGACGACTTCGATCAATTCGTCGAGCGCAGTGGTGTCACCGACAACCCGCAAGAGCAGCTCCGGTACCTCTACTCGTTGGGCGAGTTCCCCACCGAGGAGCTGGTGCTGCGTTCCGTCGAGCTCGCGCTCTCCGACCGCGTCCGCGCCCAGAACGGCCCGTTCATGGTCCAGCGCGCGCTGCGCAACCGTGACCACGGCCCGGCCGCGTGGGCTTTCGTGCGCGACAACTGGGATCGGCTGACGACTCGGTTCAGCCCGTCTCTCATTCCGCGCGTGATCGAGGGCACCACTTGGTTGGTCGACGATGCCGTCGCCGCCGACGTCACCGCGTTCGTCGCCGCCCACCCGCTCCCGTCGGGCGGGCGCACGATCGCGCAGCACATGGAGCGACTGGAGGTACACCGCGCCACAGTCGGCCGCGAGCACGACCGCTTCTCCGCTTCGCTTCTCGAACCGAAGTGACGACGAACGACGTCTCGTCGCGGCCGAAGCGGGCACCCGACGCGCTCGCGAATCAGATCTACGGGCTCCTCGTCGTAGGCGCTGCGCTCGCCGTCGCCCGCCCGGGCGCCCAGAGCCGATGGAGCGTCTTCGTCGACGTGGTCGCCGCGGCCACGGTGTATTCGTTCGCGCACATCTTCGCCAACCTGCTCGATCGGCGGACCCACGCGGCTCGGGCGCTGAGCGGCGCGGAACGACTCGAGATCGCGACGAACGGTCTGCTCATCCTCCGTGCGACGGGCCTGCCGTTCGTCGCGCTGTTGGTCTGCTCGATCTTCCGAGTCGGCGCGGGCACGTCGGTGACCGTCGCGCTCTGGCTCCTCGTCGCCGAGCTCGCGATCACCACCTGGGTCGCGAGCGCTGCGATCCGGCCGACGAACCGGCGCGCGCTGTACGCGCTCGGCGCGACCGCGCTCGGTCTCGTCCTCATCCTCCTGAAGATCGTCACGCACTGATGGCTAGGCTCGACGAGGCCGCTCGCATTGCCCTGGAGCTCCCCGAGACCACCGAAGGCGAGCGCCACGGACACCGCACGTGGTTCGTCGCGGGCAAGGCCTTCGCGTGGGAACGGCCGTTCAGCAAGGCCGACATCCGGCGTTTCGGCGATGTCATACCACCGCCCGGACCGATCCTCGCGGTGAACGTCGAGGACCTCGGCGACAAGGAAGCCGTGCTCGCGGCGCAGCCGCAGGCGTTCTTCACGATCCCGCACTTCGACGGCTACGCGGCGGTCCTCATCCAGCTGAAGCTCGTCACCAAGCGCGCGCTACGGGACGCGATCATCGACGGTTGGCTGTCGGCCGCGCCGTCGAACGTCGCCGAGGAGTACCTCGCGCAGAAGCGCCCCCGTCGCACCTGACGTGTGGCGTGCGCCGACCCGCAGGCAAGGCGGGGGTTCTGGGTCCCGGGAGTTCCCCGTAGGGGTACTGAAGGGCCCCAGAATGCGGATCGTCGGCAGAAAGTCGGAGCGGGAAGGGTCTCACCCCGGGGATACCGTGACCTCATGGCGCTCGATCGCTTTACTGCGCCCGTCCGGGCCTGGTTCGAGACCAGTTTCGCCGCGCCCACCGACGCCCAGGTCAAAGGGTGGCCGGCCATCGCCAACGGCGACCACACGCTGTTGTTGGCGCCCACGGGCTCGGGCAAGACCCTCGCCGCGTTCCTCTGGGCCATAGACCGCCTCGGCGCGAGCACGCGGCCGGACAAAGAGAAGCGCTGTCGAGTCCTCTACATCTCGCCGCTCCGGGCGCTCGCCTTCGACGTCGAGAAGAACCTGCGCGCGCCGCTCGCCGGCATCACCCTCGCAGCCGAACGCCTGGGCGAGTCGTTCGAACCGCCGACGGTCGCGATGCGCACCGGCGACACGTCGGGCAAGGAACGCCAACAGCTCGTCCGCAACCCTTCCGACATTCTCATCACCACCCCCGAGTCGCTCTACCTGATGCTCACGTCAAAGGCCCGCGAGACCCTGCGCGGCGTACAAACGGTGATCATCGACGAGATCCACGCGCTCGCACCCACGAAGCGGGGGGCGCACCTCATGCTGTCGCTCGAACGCCTCGAAGCGATCACCGACTCGCCCCCGCAGCGGATCGGGCTATCGGCTACGCAACGTCCGCTCGACGAGATCGCGCGTTTCCTCGGCGGGTTCGATGCGGGCGCGCCGCGACCCGTGACGGTGGTCGACGCGGGTTCGCGCAAGGCGCTCGACGTCGAGGTGATCGTCCCCGTCGACGACATGAACGAGCCGGGCGCGCATTCGGCCGCGTCGGGCGCGACGGAAGGAGTGCTCGGCCTCGACGATCCGGAGGCGCACCAGAGCATCTGGCCGCACGTACACCCGCGCATCTTGGAGCTGATCCGCGCGCACCGGACCACGATTGTGTTCTGCAACGCGCGCCGCCTCGCCGAACGACTCGCCGCGAGCTTGAACGAGCTCGCGGGCGAGGAGCTCGTGCGCGCCCACCACGGATCGCTCGCGCGCGAGCAGCGGGTGCAGGTGGAGTCGGAGCTGAAGGAAGGACGTTTGCGGGGCATCGTGGCCACGTCGAGCCTCGAGCTCGGCATCGACATGGGCACCGTCGACCTCGTCGTGCTGGTCGAGTCGCCCGGTTCGGTCGCGCGCGGGATCCAGCGGGTCGGGCGCGCCGGCCACCAGGTCGGCGAGCCGAGCACGGGCAAGATCTTCCCGAAATACCGCGGCGACCTGCTGGAGAGCGCGATCGTCGTACGCCGGATGCGCGAAGGCCTCGTCGAGGAGATGCGCTATCCACGCAACCCACTCGACGTGGTCGCGCAACAGATCGTCGCCAGCTGCGCGATCGACGAGTGGAGTGTCGACGACCTCTACGCGCTCGTCCGTCAGTGCGCGAACTTCGCCGAGCTCTCCGAGGACGCGTTCCGGGAGACCCTCGACATGCTCGCGGGTCGTTACCCGTCCGACCGCTTCAGCGGATTGCGCCCCCGGGTGGTGTGGGACAGGGTCGAAGGCCGTGTGAGAGCCCGTGAAGGTGCGCAGCGCGTCGCGGTCCAGAGCGGCGGCACGATCCCCGACCGAGGGTTGTTCAGTGTGTTCCTTCCGGACGGCGGGCGCGTCGGCGAGCTCGACGAGGAGATGGTCTACGAGAGCCGGGCCGGTGAATGCTTCGTGCTCGGGGCATCGACGTGGCGAATCGAGGAGATCACCGTCGATCGCGTCGTCGTCACGCCCGCACCCGGCGAACCGGCCAAGACGCCGTTCTGGAGGGGCGATCGCCCGGGCCGCCCCCTGGAGCTCGGCCGGGCGCTCGGCGCGCTCGTGCGCGAGCTCCGCGCGCTGAACGGCACCCAGGCCGAGGCCGTGCTCCACGAGACCGGCCTCGACGCGCGGGCCGCGTCGAACCTGCGCATGTATCTCGACGAGCAGGCGGAAGCGACGGGTGTCGTTCCCGACGATCGCACCATCGTGATCGAGCGCTTCCCCGACGAGATCGGCGACTGGCGCGTGTGCATCCTCACGCCGTTCGGGTCGCGTGTACACGCGCCCTGGGCGCTCGTGATCGAGGAGCGCCTGGCCCGGTCCGACCTGCCGGTGCAGGTGCTCTGGAGCGACGACGGCATCATCTTGCGGCTCCCGGAGTCCCTCGACGACGTCGCGACCGAGCTCCTGCTGCCCGACCCCGACGAGGTCGAGGAGTTGCTCGTCGCCGGGTTGCCGAACACCTCGCTGTTCGCATCGAAGTTCCGCGAGAACGCCGCCCGCGCGTTGCTCCTCCCCCGGCGCCGGCCCGGTGAGCGCACGCCGTTGTGGCAACAGCGCCAGCGCGCCGCCGATCTGCTCGAGGTCGCAAGCGGGTTCCCCACCTTCCCGATGCTGCTCGAAACGACGCGCGAGTGCCTGCGCGACGTGTTCGACGTACCGGCGCTGCGCGAGGTGCTCACCGAGATCCGCTCCCGCAAGGTGCGGGTCGTGCCGGTGGAGACGCGCCGGGCCTCGCCGTTCGCGCAGTCGCTGTTGTTCGGGTGGATCGCCGCGTACATGTACGAGGGCGACGCTCCGCTCGCCGAGCGCCGGGCGACCGCGCTCGCACTCGACCGCGATCTGCTCCGCGACCTCATGGGCACCGAGGAGCTCCGCGAGCTCCTCGATCCCGAAGTGCTCGCCGAGCTCGAGCTCGAGCTGCAACGGCTGATCCCGACCCGCCAGGCCAAGCACGCCGACGACCTGCACGACCTCCTCGTCGATCTCGGCCCGCTCACCCTCGACGAGGTCGCGGCCCGATGCACGACGGATCCCACATCATGGCTCGACGGGTTACGCGCGGAGCGGCGCGTCATCGACATCGGCGGCCGCCTCGCCGCGGCCGAAGACGCCGGCCGCCTCCGCGACGCGCTCGGATGGTCAGTGCCCCAAGGATTGCCGTCGGTGTTCACCGATCCCGCCGAACGCCCACTCGACGACGTCGTCGCCCGCTACGCGCGCACGCACGTCCCGTTCACGATCGACGAGCTGACCGCGCGCTTCGACATCTCGGTCGAGCGCGCCCGCACCGCGCTGACGCGCCTCGAAACCGACAACCGCGTGGTGTTCGGCGAGTTCCGGCCCGGCGGCATCGAACGGGAATGGTGCGACACGAAAGTGTTGCGCATCCTGCGCCGCCGTTCGCTCGCCGCGCTGCGACACGAGATCGAGCCGGTCGACGCCACGACCTACGCGCGGTTCCTGACGGCTTGGCAGGGTGTGGGTCGGGGCCGGCGCGGTACCGACGCGCTCGTCGAGGCGCTCGAACAGCTGCAAGGTGTCGCGATCCCGGCGTCGGTCCTCGAACGAGACGTGCTGCCCGCCCGGGTCGACGGCTACCGACCGGGCATGCTCGACGAGCTCTGTGCGGCGGGCGAGCTCGTGTGGATCGGGGCGGGTGCCCTCGGCGCCGACGACGGCCGGGTCCGGCTGTTCTTTCGCGACCGCGTGCGCCTGTTGGCCAATCGAGCCGGACTCGAAGGCGCGCCCGACGGCGAAGTCCACGACGCGATTCGCGATCGCCTGTTGCGGGCCGGCGCGAGCTTCTGGCCCGACCTCGTCGCGGCGACCGGCACGCCGGACGAGCGCGTCGTGCTCACCGCGCTCTGGGACCTCGTGTGGGCGGGCGAGGTCACCAACGACACCTTCGGTCCGTTGCGGGTCCCGCGCCGCACCGCCCGCAAACCATCGGCCCGGGCCCGGGCCCACCCCGGACGCCTCTCCCGCCTCGGTCCTCCGGCCGGCGCCGGGCGCTGGTCGCTCGTGGTGCCACTACTCGAACCCGAGCCGTCGTCGACGGAGCGCGCCCACGCGGCCGCGCTGCAGCTTCTCGAACGTCAGGGAGTCGTGACCCGCGAAGCGGTCCGCGCCGAAGGCGCCGCCGGCGGCTTTGCCGGCGTCTACCCGGTGCTGCGCGCGCTCGAGGAGTCGGGCCGCGCTCGCCGGGGTTGGTTCATCGACGGGCTCGGCGCCGCGCAGTTCGCACTGCCGGGCGCGGTCGATCGGCTGCGGGCGCACCGGACGATCGACGACGAGAGCCGCGCGCGCGTCCTGGTGATCGCGGCCGCCGATCCCGCCCAGCCCTACGGCGCCGCGCTCTCGTGGCCGGAGCGACCGGGCGGCTCGGCCCGCCCGTCGCGCTCGGCCGGTGCGTTCGTTGTCATCGTCGACGGCGCGTGCGCGGCTTTCCTCGAACGGGGTGGCAAAGCGTTGATCACCTTCCGCCCCGACGTGCCGAGCGGGACCGACACGGCCGCCGACGACACCGCGCGGTGGGCGGAAGCACTCGTGGACGCCCACAAGCAGGGCCGGCTCGTGCGCGTGCAGATCGAACGCATCGACGACGAGCCCGCCCGCACCTCTCCCCACGCCGCCGCACTTCGCGCCGTCGGCTTCGCAGACGGTTACAAAGGGCTCACGCTCCGGTAGCGTTGCCTGCTACTTCACTCTCGCGTCGGAGGTCGACATGGGTTTTCTCGACAAGGTCAAGGACGCGGCGGGCAAGGCCGCCGATCAGGCCAAACAGGCGACCGCGGTCGGCAAAGAGAAAATCGAAGACGCCCGGCTCGGCAAGAAGATCAACGATCTCTGCCAGGAGATCGGCACCCTCGTCGTCGCCCAGCGCCGCAACGAGGCGCCCGACGACGCGGCCGCGCAGATCGACGCCAAGGTGGCCGAGATCGCAGAGCTCGAAAAGCAGATGGAAGCGAACGACGTTCCGGACGCCGCCGCCGAGACGAAGCCGCCGGAAGCGACGTCGTAGTTCGGTCCTGATCGAGTCGGCGCGGTTCGTCCCCGCCCGGTCAGGGCAGGACGACCTCCATCTCCGACCGCAAACTCCTCGCCGCCGTAGCGCGCGACACAGTCGACCTGCCGGGTGGTGTCCCGCAGCGCGAGCGCCAGCGCCCGCCACGTCTCGTCACCGACCTGATGCCCGTGACGATCGTTGACGTCCTTGAAGTGGACGAGATCGACGAGGACCAGCGCGTCATCGGGCTGCATCGTGGTGAGGGCTCGGGCGAGCGTCCGGCGGTTGGCGAGCTGCGTGAGCGGATCAGTCTCGGCGTCGTGTACGAGTTCGGCCGACTCCCACAACCGGCCGAACATGCGCCCGGCCTCCTCCGACAGCAGCTCCGCGGCCTGATACGCCGACGGCTGCAGCCGGTGCCGCGGCGTGGTCCACATCGCGAGCACGACGCCGATGGGAGACGGGCCCGCGCCCGGCAGGGGAACCGTCGAGACGGCCCGAACGCAGGCTGCCGCCAGCGCGCGTGCACCTCGTCGGGGTCGACGATGAACTGGGGCTTGTACGCATCGAAGGCGCCGCTGCCATGCGCGTCGATCAGGAACGGCGTCGCGTCGGCGAGCGCGGGATGCCCGAAAGAAGGCCCGGTTCAACAGGCGGTGCGAACCGGGACGATCGGCGATGAGCACGGCGACCGAGTCGGCATCGAGAAGCTCGGCCGACAACGACGCGACGAGCTGCGCGCCCCGGCGTTGATCGTCGACCCGGGCGAGGATGCGGACCGCTTCGAGCAGTCGTTCGATGCGCGCCTCGGCCCTCGTCCGCCGCGAGTGGGCCAGCGCGAGGGCCTCGCCGACGAGGACGAGCATCAGGAGCGCGAACAGGAGCGTCGAGTTCAACCGGCCATCGAAGCGGAACCGGTCCGAGATCATGAGCGTCAGAGCTGCGACCGGCGCAAGCGCTCGCAGTGCCCGGGCGCTGGGTGATGCCGACGAAGACGAACGGCAGGGCCAGGACCGCGAGGTATGCATCGCCCGCACCTCGAGTCATCACGCCGCCGCACGCGAACGACACGAACGCGAACACGGGAATCGCGAGCACCGCCTCGGGCCGGAAGCGTTGCCAGGGGAACCAGATCGCGCCGGTCCCGAAGGCGGTCGCGAACACGGCCACCCACGCGATGGACGCCGGACCGTGCACTCCGGGAACGAGGAACCGGACGACCAGCGCGAGCAGGCCGCCGGCGAGGAAGACCAGGGCGGCGACGCGCGGCGTGACCTCGTCCGCGTCGACGTCACCGAAGCGTTGGCGAACGGCACGCGCCACGCCGCTCGCGCGGCTGCGCAACTGCGGCCAGACCGACGGCAACATCTCGCCCAAGAGATACCTGCGCCCGACCGGCGTATCGGCACGATCGCGGCCCGTCTTGAGGAGAACTTCCGGAACGGACCTACTATCCCGCCGATGACTGGTCTTTTCGACATTGCGGGCAAGTCGGCGCTCGTCACGGGCGGGAGCCGGGGCATCGGGCTGATGATCGCCCAGGGCTACGTGGAAGCGGGCGCCCGGGTCTACATCTCGTCCCGCAAAGCCGAGGTCTGCGACGAGGTCGCGTCCGAGCTGTCGAAGCTCGGCACCTGCGTCAGCATCCCGGCCGACCTCGCGCGCGACGGTGAGTGCGAACGGCTGGCCGTCGAGGTCACCCGGCACGAGCCCGCGTTGAACATCCTCGTGAACAACGCGGGCGCCACCTGGGGCGCGCCCCTCGCCGACTTCCCGGCCGACGCCTGGGACAAGGTGATGACGCTCAACACCAAAGTCCCCTTCCTTCTCACCCGCGCCCTCGTGCCCGCGCTGGAGGCGGCAGGAACGGCTGACGATCCCGCCCGCGTGATCAACATCGGATCCATCGACGGCATCCAGGTGCCGTTGCTCGAGACCTACGCGTACAGCACGAGCAAGGCCGCGATCCATCAACTGACGCGCCACCTCGCCCGTCAGCTCGGTCCGCGCCACATCACCGTCAACGCGGTCGCTCCGGGACCGTTCGAATCGAAGATGATGGCGGCGACACTCCGCGACTTCGGCGACTCGATCGCCCGCTCGTCGCCGCTCGGCCGTATCGGCCGGCCCGACGACATGGCCGGCGTGGCGATCTATCTCGCGAGCCGCGCCGGCGCGTACCTGACCGGCGCGATCATTCCCGTCGACGGTGGCATCGCGACCACGAAGTAACTCAGTGCTCGGCGACGAGCATGCCCCGCTGCATCAGCACGAACAGCCAGACGAGCGCGGGGACGAGCAGCAGCGATCCGCCCCCCAGCACGACGAGGATCGCGACGAGCGTGGCGTGCGGGCCGGCCGCGTCGGAGATGCGGACGCTCTGCTCGAGCATGTACGGGTACTGGCCTGCAGCCCATCCGAACAGCACCGCCACGACCGCGAGCGCCGCCGAGACCCGGGCCGCGGCGTACCGGGCCCGGACCAGCAGGAGGATCGTCGCCGCGCCCGCGACTGCGGAGACGGCGATCAGCGGCGCACCCCGATGGGTGAGACCGTGAAACAGCGTGCGCGCGTCGTGCTGCAACACGAACACCCCGGCGAGGGCGACGCCGCCCGCGACGAGCGCGCTCGCGATGGCACGACGCCGGAAGAACAGCACGAGCGCCGGGCGGCCACGCCTTTCCGAATCGGCGGCAAGGTACACCGCGGCGAGGAACGCGCACACCACGACCGCCATCACGCCGCCGAGCATCGACGTGGGGTTCAGCCAGCTCCGCAACACGTCACCCGACTGCTCCCCCGCGGGCACCCGCCCCGACGCGATCCCACCCACGACCGCGCCCAACATGAACGGCGTGAGCAACGACGACGACGCGAACGTCGCGCCGAACCAGCGCCGTAGCGGCAGCGTCTCCGAGGCCTTGCGGAACGCAAACGCAGCGCCGCGCAGGATGACCCCGATCGCGGCAAGCGTCAGCGGTACGTAGAGGGTCGACATGATCGGCGCGAACGCGGCCGGGAACGCGGTCCAGAGCGTGACGAGCACGAAGATCAACCAGACGTGGTTCGCCTCCCACACCGGTCCGAGCGATTCCTCGATCTGCGCGCGCGGCGCACGGCCGCGCTCGTCGCCGCCCGCGGTCAGGTCCCAGAACCCGGCCCCGAAGTCGGCCCCGGCAAGCAACGCGTACACCGCGATCCCTACGAACATCAGCGCCGCGCACGCGTTGGCGAGCCTCACGATCCCTCGAGCGGCTCGGGCTCGTCGGACAGTGCCCGCGTCAGGTCGGTCGGCAGGGGCGTGTTCGTGAGCCGCCGCAGCACCAGGACGGTGAACACGGCCATCACCGTGTAGACCGCGATCAACAGGTAGTAGCCGAACCGGATGTTCGGCGCGTCGGTGACCGCGTCGCGCACGCGCATGACCTGCCAGACGATCCATGGCTGGCGCCCGACCTCAGTCGTAATCCAACCGCACTCCAGCGCGACGACTGACGCCGGGCCCGCGATGAGCGCAGCCCGCAGGAACCAACGCGAGCGGGGCACGCTGCGCCGCTTGCGCCAGGCGAGCAGCATCCACAGACCGAGGCCGATCATGGCGGTGCCGATCATCACCATGAGCTGGAACGCGGTACGCACGACGTTGACCGGCGCGCGATCGGCCGCCGGAACCGTCTCGAGTCCCTTGACGACCGCGTGCGGATCGTGAAACGCGAGGAACGACAAGCCGTCGGGGATCGGGATCCCGCCGACGATCTCGTGCCCGACGTAGATCCCGCCGAGGTGCAGCGTGGCGCCCTTGGTGGTCTTGTACAGGCCTTCCATCGCCGCGAGCTTCGTCGGTTGGTGCACGGCGACGTGGCGCGCGGCCCAGTCGCCCACGACCAGCTGGAGTGGCGCGGCGATCATCGCGAATGTCAACGGCAACAACAGGCCGACGCGTTCGTAACGCGTTCGTCGGCCCCGCAACATCGCCCACGCATACGGCGTCGCGAGGAGGCAGCCGCCGACGATGAACGCGGCCAGGATCATGTGTACGGCCTCCGGCCACAGACCGGAGTTGAACAGCGCGGCCCACGGATCGACGTGGGTGACGTTGCCGGCCGCGTCGAGGGTGAACCCGGTCGGGTCGTTCATCCACCCGTTCGCGGCGACCACGAAGAACGCCGACGCGACACCGGCGATCCCGATCGGGACGCCGGCCCACAGATGGACGCGGGGCGGCAAGCGGTCCCAGCCGTAGAGATAGATCCCGATGAAGATCGCTTCCAGGAAGAACGCGAAGCCCTCGATCGCGAACGGCAGGCCCATGACGCTGCCGAACCGGCCCATCCAGCGCGGCCAGAGGATCCCGAACTCGAACGACAGGATCGTGCCCGAGACCGCGCCGACCGCGAACAGCACGCCCATCGCCTTCGCCCACCGTCGCGCGAGCGTCACGTACACGAGATCGCCGGTGCGCCGGCCCTTCCACTCGGCGAGCACAACCATGAACGGCACCGACATCCCGATGCAGGCCAAGACGATGTGCGACCCGAGCGAGAACGCCATCTGCTGGCGGGCGTAGAACAAGTCGGGCTGATCGACCGCCAGCACGCCAAGCACGAGTTGACGTTACGCTCAAAGCATGGCCGACACCGACCTCGCCCCCGTCGATGCCCTGATCGACGACCTCCTGGCCGCGCACGACCCGAAGACCACGGACACACACGTCTTCCGGGGCGCGCAGTACGACCGCGGACTGGCGTGGGTGCACTTCCCCGAGGGATTCGGCGGATTGAACCTCCCGCCGATCGTGCAGCGCCACGTCGATCGCCGGCTGCGGGCCGCGGGGGCAGCGGCGCCCGAGGGTCTGCTCTTCTTCGGACTGTCGCTGGCAGGGCCGACGGTGGCGACCCACGGGAGCGACGAGCTGCGGACGCGCGCCCTGCGGCCCATGTTCACGGGCGAAGAGGTTTGGTGCCAGCTCTTTTCCGAGCCCGGTGCGGGATCCGATCTCGCCGGTCTCGCGACCCGAGCGATTCGTGACGGTGAGGAGTGGGTCGTCAATGGCCAGAAGGTGTGGAACACCCTCGCCCATCTCGCCGACCGCGGGATGCTCGTGGCCCGGACCGATCCCGAGCTGCCGAAGCACAAGGGTCTGACCTACTTCATGGTCGACATGCACGCGGCGGGTGTCGAGGTGCGGCCGCTGCGCCAGATCACCGGCGAGGCCGAGTTCAACGAGGTGTACCTCACCGACGCGCGCATCGCCGATGCCGACCGCATCGGTGACATCGGCGACGGCTGGCGCGTCTCGATGACCACACTCATGAACGAGCGCAGCACGATCGGCGCCGCGAGTGGTGGGAGTGGAAGCGGCGACAACAAGCGGGTCTCGGGCATCGAAGAAGCGCTCGACCTCTGGGAGAAGCATCCGGTCGACCGCCGCAGCGCCGTCAGCAGGGACCGGCTCACGCAGCTGTGGATCGAGTCCGAAGTGCTGCGCTACACCAACCAGCGCGCCGCGGCCAAAGCCCGGTCGGGCAATCCCGGTCCGGAGGGCTCGATCGCCAAGCTCGCGCTCGCGAACATGAACAAGGCGACCTACGAGTTCTGCATCGACCTGCTCGGCGCCGACGGAATCGTCGACTACGACTACACGTTCAAGCGCCCCGACGAGGGCGGCCTCGATGCCCCGCTGGGCTCGGCCCGCAAGATGTTCCTCCGGGCTCGCGCCAACTCCATCGAGGGCGGCACGTCGGAGATCATGCGCAACATCCTCGGCGAGCGCATCCTGGGCCTTCCCGGCGAGCCGCGCGTCGACCGGGACCTCCCCTGGTCGCAGGTCCCGCGTAACTGACCGCGACTCGCAGCCACGCGTTGTCGGAGTCATCCGCTCAAGGTGCGGAAAAGTCCGAAAACAGGTACCGGGCGGGGAGCGGGTGTGACGCAGGTCGTCCGACCCGGCTCGGCCGCTACGCGACCTCGATGCGGGCGCGGCCTTCGTTCTTGGAGACGTACAGCGCCCGGTCGGCTTCCGAGAACGTGGCCTGCGGCTCGTCCCCGCGCCCGTGCCGGGCGATGCCGACGCTGAATGCGGGCACGTCGCCCGACGCCATCCACGAGGTCAGCAGGCGCCGGGCGATGTCGAGTGCGTCACCGTCGCGGGTGTGGAGCCGGACCAGGAACTCGTCGCCGCCGTAGCGCGCAACACTGTCGCGGTCGCGCAGCCCCGCGCGCAGGTGGGCGCCCAGTTGTTCGAGCACGCGATCGCCCCCGAGATGCCCGCGGGTGTCGTTGACGTCCTTGAAGTGGTCGACGTCGATCAGGAGCAACGAGTCCCCGGGCTGCAGTCCCTCGACGAGCGCGTCGGCGTGGCGACGGCTCCCGACACCGGTCAGCGCGTCGCGCAGGGTCTGTTCGCCCAGCGCCTCCAGCAATCGGAGTTGTTCCAGCCGACCGCCGAACTCGGTCGACATTAACAGGACGAGCTGATCTGTCACCGGATCGCGGACCACGCCGAACGCGACCACGACCGCAATGACACCCGAGGGCCCGACGAGCGGGATCGCGAGCACCTTCCCGTCGCGTCGTGAAGCGCCGGCCTCCACCGCCCCGGTCGCGAGCTGATGTTCGGCCGTCGACAGCTGATTGGGGGGAACGACACCGGACTCGAGGACGACCAGCTCGACGCGACCTGCGTGTAGGACAGCTCGCGCCGACGCCGACGCGAGCTGGCCGCCCTCGGCGAGGCTCAGCACCTCGCGCAGGTCGGACGAGGCCGATACAAGGATGTGGAGATCGTCGGCGTGGCGCCGGCTCCGGGCCATCGCCCACGCGATCGTCTCCGAGATGAGGACCGAGGTGAGGATCGCGACCACGAGTCCGGAGAACGACACCGTCACGTGCGCGGTCGTGGCGGTCAGCCACGCGCAGCCGAACGCGACGAAGGGTGCGAAGAGGGTCGGCGTTCCCCGTGGATGGATGAGCCCGATCCAGGCGAAGATAAGCAGAAAGAACGCGGGAAAGGCCACCCGGGCCTGGTCGGTGGCGGCGTACGCGGTCCACTCCCCCGACGCGAGCAGGAGCCCGAGGCCCAAGAATGCGAGCGCCATCGAGGCGCGTGCCGGAAGCCGCTGCCACGGCACCACCAGCACGACCACGGCGGAGAGGATGCTCACCGTCGCCAGGATCCGCATCCGGGTCGCGTCGACCCCGTTCACGCCGAGCAGGCGCAGTGCGAACGAGTTCACGAGCGCCAAGAGCCCGGCGCCGACGAACAACATCGCCCCCGAGCGCGCTACGAGGCGCGCCTGCCCCACGTTCTCCACATCACCGTGTCGGTAGTTCCGGCTCCGGAATCAAGGCGAAGTCCGACGCGATCCGGTCTTATCCACCCGAGACGTCCTGAACGCGCTGCTTTCCGGCGGCGATCCACGGCATCATCGACCGCAGCTCGGCCCCGACCTTCTCTATCGGGTGGGCCGCGGCGGCGTCGCGCATGCGGTCGAAGTTCGGCCGGCCGTTCTCGTTCTCGGCGATCCACTCGCGTGCGAACTCGCCCGAATGGATCTCGCCCAGGATCTTCTTCATCTCGGCCTTGGTCTGCGGGGTGACGACACGCGGGCCGCGCGACATTTCGCCGTACTCGGCGGTGTCGCTGATCGAGTAGTTCATCGCGGCGATGCCGCCTTCGTAGATGAGGTCGACGATCAGCTTCACTTCGTGCAGCGTCTCGAAGTACGCGCTCTCGGGCTGGTAGCCGGCCTCGACGAGCGTCTCGTACCCGTTGCGGATGAGCTCGACCAGGCCACCGCAGAGCACCACCTGCTCACCGAAGAGGTCTGTCTCGGTCTCCTCCTGGAACGTCGTGTCGAGGACACCCGCGCGGGTGCCGCCGATGCCCTTCGCGTACGCGAGCCCCGTCTCCTTTGCCTTCCCGGTGGCGTCGTTGTGCACTGCCACCAGACACGGCACTCCGCCACCTTCGTCGTAGGTGCGGCGCACGAGGTGACCCGGGCCCTTGGGCGCAATCATCCACACGTCGACGCCGGCGGGCGGCGCGATCTGGTCGAAGTGGATGTTGAAGCCGTGCGCGAACGCGAGCGAGTTGCCGTCGACGAGGTTCGGCGCGATGTCGGCGTCGTACACCTTCTTCTGCTCGGTGTCGGGGAGCAACACCATGATGATGTCGGCTTCCCGTACCGCGTCGCCGGTCGGCAGCACACGCAGTCCCGCGGCCTCGGCCTTGGCCTGCGACTTGGAACCGGCACGCAGACCGACGACGACGTCGATGCCCGAGTCCTTCAGGTTCAGCGCGTGCGCGTGACCTTGCGATCCGTACCCGAGGATCGCGACGAGTTTGTCGGCGATCAGGCCGAGGTCGGCGTCATTTTCGTAATACACCTTCGCGGGCATCGAACAAACTCTCCTCGTGAGGAACAGGCGACTGGGTAGGAGTTCGGGGAAACAGTGTCGCCAATGGGTGGGGGAAACGGAAATCAGGCGCGAGCGGCCTCACGCGCGGGCGGTCTTGACCGACCGCAGCCGGGTCGACTCCCGGGAGAGCTTCGGCAACGCGATGCGGCCCGTGCGCTGCAACTCGATGATGCCGAAGGGCTTCACCAGATCGCTGAACGCGTCGAGCTTCTCGGGCTCGCCGCCGACCATGATCGTCATCGCCTCGTAACCGACGTCGACGATCTTGGCCTCGAAGATGGCCGTGAGCTCGGTGACCTGACTGCGGGTCTCTGCCGCCGCCTTGACGATCACGAGCATCAGCTCGCGCTCGACGCCCTCGGCCGGCGGTACCTCGGTGATCTTGATCACCGGGATCAACTTGTTGAGTTGCTTCACGACCTGTTCGAGCGGCGCCGACTCCGCGTCGACGACGATCGTCATGCGGGAGAAGCGCTCGTCGTCGGTTGGGCTGACCGCGAGCGAAACGATGTTGAACGCTCGCCGCGAGAACAGGCCGGCGACACGCGACAACACGCCGGGCTTGTTCTCGACGGTGACCGTGAGGATGTGATGGGGCCGCGACGCGAGCGTCACCGTCCACCCTTTCCGAACTCCGGGCCGAGGATGATGTCGTCGTTCGACGAACCCGCCGCAACCATCGGGTACACCTTCTCGCGCCAGTCGGTGCGGAAGTCGATCACCACCGGCCGGTCGTCGATGGCGTTCGCCTTCTCGATCGTCGTCACGACGTCGTCGGCGGTATCGACGCGCATCCCGACGCAACCCATCGCCTCCGCCCACTTCACGTAGTCGGGCAGATCGGGCGACAGGTACACCTCGCTGTAGCGCTCCTCGTAGAAGAGCTCCTGCCATTGGCGCACCATGCCGAGGTACGCGTTGTTCAGGATCGCGATCTTGACCGGGATGCGTTCCGACGCCGCGGTGACGAGCTCCTGGGCCGTCATCTGGAAGCAGCCGTCACCGTCGATGGCCCACACCATGCGGTCGGGCCGGCCGACCTTGGCGCCGACCGCAGCCGGCACCGCGTAACCCATCGTGCCGAGACCACCCGAGTTGACCCACGTATTCGGCAGCTTGAACTTCCACAGCTGGCTGGCCCACATCTGGTGCTGACCGACGCCGGAAACGAGGATGCAGTCGTCGGGCGTGTTGTCGCGCAGGCTCTCGATCACGAACTGCGGCTTGAGCGGCCCACCCTCCTCCTGGCGGTACTTGAGCGGGTACGTCTCCTGCCAGCCGTGGATCGTCTCGAGCCACGGGTCGAGGAGGGGCGGGTCCTGCTTGGACCGCTCGCTCTTCAACGCCTTGATCATCTCGTCGATGACCGTGCGCAGATCACCGACGATCGGCACGTCGGCGTGGCGAACCTTGCCCAGCTCGGCCGGGTCGATGTCGACGTGGATGACCTTGGCGTCGGGCGCGAACGCCGAGACCTTGCCGGTGACTCGATCGTCGAAGCGCGCGCCCAGGGTGATCAGCAGGTCGGCCTTCTGCATGGCCGTGACCGCGGTGTAGTTGCCGTGCATGCCCGGCATGCCCAGGCAGAGAGGGTGCTCGTCGGGCAATGCGCCCCGGCCCATCAGCGTGGTGACCGCGGGAATACCCGTGAGCTCGGCGAGGGCCCGCAACTCGTTCGACGCGTTGGCCAGCATGATCCCGCCGCCCGCGTAGATGACCGGCCGGCGCGCCTCGTTGATGAGCTTCGCTGCGTCTTTGATCTGACGCGGGTGGCCCTTCACGTTGGGCTTGTAGCCGGGCATGTCGACCTTCTCGGGCCAGTACCACTCCATGGGCGCGTTGGCGACGTCCTTGGGCAGGTCGATCAGGACGGGTCCGGGCCGACCGGTCGTGGCGACGTGAAACGCCTCCCGAACGACGCGAGGGATGTCCTGGGCGTCGCTGATCAGCCAGTTGTGCTTGGTGACCGGCATCGTGATGCCGACGGTGTCGGCCTCCTGGAACGCGTCGGTGCCGATCACCGAGTACGCGACCTGACCGGTGATGACCACGACCGGAATCGAGTCCATGTACGCGTCGCAGAGCGGCGTGACGATGTTCGTCGCGGCCGGACCGCTGGTGACCATGGCGACACCAGGGCGCCCGGTCGCGTGCGCGTATCCGCTCGCCATGTGGCCGGCACCCTGCTCGTGGCGCACGAGGATGTGGCGGATCGACGAATCGATGAGCGGGTCGTAGACCGGGAGGATCGCGCCGCCCGGGAGGCCGAACATGACCTCGACGTGCTCCATCTCGAGACTCTTGATCAGGGCCTGGGCTCCGGTCAGCTTCATGGTTTCCTCTTCGGACGAGTCGACGGCGGCCGGACATTGATTCCGGACATGAAAAACCCCTCGCAGGGGCGAGGGGCGAGGTAGCGCTCGGCGCGCGTGGGCGTGCCGGAGCGCTACGTAAGTACTACGAGAATGTAGGCGGCAGACATCACGGCGGATACTAACACCGGATGACGGGGCCCGAGGCAAGTTTCCCCGGGGCGAGCTCCGGCGGTCACCGCTGGTGGGCCGGGCACCAGTACGTGGTGCGGCCTCCCACCGTGGCCCGTCGCAGCAGTGACCCGTCGCGCGGGCACGGCACGTCGAGGGCACGCGGCATGTCGCCGGTGTGCGAGCCGCCCCGCCGATCGAGCGTGCGCAGCGTGGTGCGGATCGACTTGTGTAGGACTTTGCGCGCTTGGGCATCGATGTCGACCGGTGGACGCGTCGGATCGAGCGCGGCGCGCCACAACGACTCGTCGACCAGCAGGTTGCCCAGACCGGCGATGCTGTGTTGATCCATCAACACGGCCTTGATCGGCGCTTTCCGGAGATCGAGCGCGTGATCAAGCTGCGCGAACGTCAGGGTCATCGCGTCGGGACCGAGCCGGCCCTCGTCAGGGTCGAGCTCGACCGCACCGAGCCGGCGCGGGTCGCGCAGCATGAAGTCGCCGCCATCGGCGAAGTGCACACCGAAGCGGTGCCACTTCGGGACCCGGCGGTTGCTCGCATACAGGAGCGGATCCCCGGCCTCCTGGTCGTCGACCAGCACGCGTCCACTCATGCCGAGATGCAGTCCGAGGCGAACGTCGGGATCGCGCGTGTCCATGACGATCTGCTTCCCCCGCCGGCGGGCCGCCGTGAACGCGTTGCCGATCAGCGCGTGCCGCAACGCGGGCGCGGTCGTACCCCGCTTCATGAACCACGTGTCGGGTGCGTGCACCTTCACGATGTCGCGGTCGAGCGCGCACGCGGCCAACACCTTGCGCGCGGCTTCGACTTCGAGGATCTCGGGCACAGGGAAGGTCGTGTTCTTCGGCGGAGATCGGGCAATCAGACGTTGGTGATCGCGCCGGTCTCGGCGCCCTGCGCGAGGCGCGCGTACTTGGCCAGGAAGCCGCTCGTGTAACGGGGCTCGGGCAGCTTCCAATCGGCCTTGCGCTTGGCGATCTCGGCGTCGTCGACCATCAGGTCGATCGTGTGCGCGTCGGCATCGATCACGATTCGGTCGCCTTCGGCCACGAACGCGATCGGACCACCGTCGACAGCCTCGGGCGCGACGTGCCCGACGCAGAAGCCGTGGGTACCGCCCGAAAAGCGGCCGTCGGTGATCAGCGCGCAGTCGCCGCCGCGGCCGGCGCCCTTCATCGCGCCGGTGACCGCGAGCATCTCCCGCATCCCCGGGCCGCCCTTGGGGCCCTCGTAACGGATGACGACGATGTCGCCGGGCTCGATGCGACCGGCCAGGATCGCGGCCATCGCCAGGTCTTCGCCGTCGAACACCCGCGCCCGGCCCTCGAACCGCATCGCGTCGAGGCCGGCCACCTTCACGACCGCACCCTTCGGCGCGAGCGAGCCCCGCAACACGGCGATCCCACCCTGCAGGTGCACCGGGTTCGACATCGGATGCACCACGTCACCGTCGGGCGCGGGCGGCGCGAGGTCTTCGAGGTTCTCCGCAATGGTCTTTCCGGTCACGGTGAGACAGTCGCCGTGCAGCAGCCCTGCGTCGAGCAGCTCCTTCATCACGACCTGCACCCCACCGATCCGATCGAGATCGGTCATGTGGTACTTGCCGTGCGGCTTCATGTCGGCGAGGTGCGGCACGCGCGCGCCGATCTTGTTGAAGTCGTCGAGTTCGAGCTCGACGTGCGCCTCGTTCGCAATCGCGAGGAGATGGAGCACGGCGTTCGTCGATCCCCCGAGCGCCATCGTGATCGCGATCGCGTTCTCGAACGCGTCCTTGGTCATGATCTGCCGGGCCCGGAGATCGAGCTCAAGCAGGTGCATGATCGCCCGCCCCGACTCGTACGCGAAGTCGTCTCGGCGCCGGTCGACCGCGGGCGGCGACGCGCTGCCGGGCAGCGCCATTCCCATCGCCTCGGCGATCGACGACATGGTGTTCGCGGTGAACATGCCGGCACACGAACCCTCGGTCGGGCACGCGCGCCGCTCGATCTCTCCGAGCTCGTTCTCGGTGATCGTCCCGGCCGCGCACGCGCCGACGGCCTCGAACACGGAGACGACGTCGAGCGCCTGATCCTTGTAGTGACCCGGGAGGATCGAGCCGCCGTAGAGGAACGCGGACGGAAGGTTGAGCCGGGCCGCGGCCATCAGCATGCCGGGCAGGCTCTTGTCGCAGCCGGCAAATGTGACCAGCGCGTCGAGGCGCTCGGAGTGCATGACGCACTCCACGGAGTCGGCAATGATCTCACGCGAGACGAGCGAGCCCCGCATGCCCTCGTGGCCCATGGAGATGCCGTCGGAGATGGCGATGGTGACGAACTCGATCGGGAAGCCGCCCGCGTCGCGCACGCCCTGCTTGGCCCGCTTGGCGAGCCGGTCGAGGGGCATGTTGCAGGGGGTGACTTCGTTCCAGCTCGACGCGACCCCGACCTGGGCCTTGCCCCAGTCGCCGTCGGTCATGCCGATGGCGCGCAGCATCGCTCGGGCGGGTGCGCGCTCGATGCCGTCGGTGACCTCGTGACTGCGGATCTTCACGTCGTGCTTCGCGTCGTTCTTCGCAGCGGACGGCTTCAGCTCTGACATGGACGCAAGGGTAGCGTCGGCCCCGTGACTGAGCTCCTTCGAATCGGCCTGGTCGGCGCCAGTCCGTGGACGCGCATGATGACCGGCCCGATCCTCGCGATGGGCCCGCTGACCGGCGTGACCGGCGCGTGGTCACGCACACCGGCCCACGCCGAGGAGCTCGCCGCACAGCTTCACGTTCCCGCCTTCGACGACCTCGATGCGCTCTTCGCCGCGTGCGACGCGGTGGCGATCGCGGTCACGCCCGCGGCCCAGCCCGACCTCGCGATACGTGCTGCCCGGGCCGGCAAGACGTTGCTGCTCGAGAAACCGCTCGGGGTCGACGTCGCCGCCGCGCAGACCATCGTCGACGTCGTGGAGGAGACCGGCGTCGGCGCGCTCGTCATGCTCACCTACCGCTTCGATCCGGCCCTCCCCGCCTTCCTTGCCGAGGTAGAGCGCATCCGACCCGTCGGCGGCCGGGCGTGCTTCATCTCGGGGGCGTTCCTCGGCGGCCCGTTCGCGAACGGCTGGCGCCTCGAACGGGGCGCGGTGCTCGACATCGGGCCGCACGTGCTCGACATGATCGAAGCCGGGCTGGGGCCGATCGTCTCGGTCGAGGCGATCGGCGACCCGCTCGGCTGGGTCTCGGCCAACTGCCGCCACGCATCGGGCGCCACGAGCAACGTGTCGATGTGCTGCAACGCGGCCACGCCGAGCGGGCGCACCGAGATCGAGGTGTATTCGCCGACCGGTGCCGCCTCCTACGACGGCCGGTCAGTCGACCACCTGGCGCGGGCGAAGCAGATCTGCGCCGACCTGGTCGCAGTGGCGGGCGGCGCCGCTCACCCGGCCAACGTCCGCCAGGCCCTGCACCTCCAGGAGCTGATCGCCGACATCGAAGCGCAGCTGGCTCGCCCAAACGCGAGAATGACGTCGTGACCGCGCCCGCGTCCGTCGACGAACTCCTCACCCTGCTCGCCCGGGGCGACGGCGGGTTCGACGAGGCCGAGATCGACGGGCTCTTCCACGCGCTGCAGTGCGGGGCGAACCTGCGGGCGTCGCATCCGGACGATCCCGAGCTGGCGGCCGCCGGTCTCGTCCACGACATCGCCGACATCGCGTTCCCGCACGACCACGGCGACCACGCGCTACGGGGCGCCGGGCTGATCGAGCCGCTCCTCGGGGCGCGCGTCGCCAAGCTCGTCGGCGCACACGTGGAGGCCAAGCGGTACCTCGTCGCGACCGACCCCGAGTACCGGTCTCGGCTGAGCGCCCGGAGCATCGAGACGCTGCAACTGCAGGGCGACGCGTTCGACGCGGCCGATGTCTCCCGGCTGGCCACCGATCCGGACCTCGCCGAGATCCTCGCCTTGCGGCGCGCGGACGACAGCGCCAAGGACCCCGCCGCCCTGCCGGCCCCGCTCGCAACGTGGCGCCCTCTGCTCGAACCCATTGCCCGAAGCGCGGCCCAATGAGTGGGGCGAACCGCGGCGACGGCTTCGACGTCGTCGTCGTGGGCGGCGGTCACAACGGGCTCGTCGCAGCCGGGCTCCTCGCCCGGCGCGGCGCGCGGGTGACGGTGTTGGAACGCCGATCGCAGGTCGGGGGCGCGGCGACGACCGAGCAACCGTGGGGACCGGAGTTCAACGTCACCGCGCTGTCGTACGTCGTGAGCTTGATGCCGCCCACGATCGTGCAGGAGCTCGAGCTCACCAAGCACGGGTACAAGGTGTATCCGCAGAACGGCTACTTCGTCCCGTACCGCGACGGGCGGGCGTTGCAGCTGCCCGACAACGACCCGCAGCGCCGCCGGGCCGAGATCGCCAAGTTCTCGACCGCGGACGCCGACGCGTACGAACGCTGGGACACGTGGCTCGGCGGGCTGGCCGATGTGCTCGGTCCGCTTCTCACGACGATCCCACCCAAGATCGGCTCGCGACGACCGGGCGACCTGCTCGCGCAGGCGCAGTTGGCGTGGAAGCTGCGCGGGCTCGGCGCGAACGGCACCGCCGACGTGACGCGCTTGTTCACGATGAGCATCGCGGATCTGCTCGACGAGTACTTCGTGTCGCCGCAGATGCGAGGTGTGCTCGCGGTGAGCGGAGTCATCGGCACGTGGGCGGGCCCCCGGTCGGCCGGCACCGCGTACGTGATGGCGCACCACAAGGTCGGTGATGTCGGCGACGGCCAACTCGGTTCGTGGGGCTTCCCCCAGGGCGGGATGGGTGCGGTCAGCCGGGCCTTGCGCGACGCCGCGATCGCCAACGGGGCGACCGTACGTACGGACGCGTCGGTCGCACGCATCGACGTGCGCAACGGACGCGTGCACGGGGTCACGCTGGAGTCGGGCGAGGAGTTGCACGCCGACGTCGTGGTGGCCGCGACCCATCCGCAGGTCACGTTCCTCGAGCACCTGGACCGCAGGGATCTCCCGGCCGACTTCGTCGAGCGGATGGAGCACTGGCGGTCGCGCAGCGGCACGGTGAAGGTGAACGTCGCCGTCGACCGCCTGCCCGAGTTCACGGCCAAGCCCGGCTTCGATCCCGAAGTGCACGGCGGAACGATCGTGCTCGCCGAATCGCTCGACGACATCGAAGGCGCATTCCAGGACGCGGTCGCGGGGCGGCCCGCGGTGTCGCCCTTCGCCGACATCTGCATCCCGAGCGTCTTCGACCCGACGTTGGCGCCCGAGGGCAAGCACGTGGTGTCGATGTTCACGCAGTGGGTGCCGCACACCTTCGCTTCCGACTCCGATCCGGCCGCGCTCTTGGCGTACGCGGATCGGGTCATCGCCCGCGTCGACGCGGTCGCGCCCGGCTTCACCGACTCGATCCTGCACCGCCAGGTGATCGGGCCGTACGAGATGGAGCACGAGTACGGGCTGATCGGCGGCAACATCTTCCACGGCGAGCTGTCGCCCGACCAGATGTTCCACATGCGGCCCGCGCCCGGCTACGCCGACTTCCGCTCCCCGATCGCCGGGCTGTATCAGGCGAGCAGCGCGACGCACGGCGGGGGCGGTGTGACCGGGATCCCCGGGCTGCACGCGACCCGGCAGGTCATGCGCGATAGACGGACACGTGGAAGGCGCTCGCGGAGGTAAACGCCTGCTTGTCGAACGTCGCGAATCGGCGTTCGAGCCCGAGCCCGGCCAGGGACGCCATGAGGTCGAGCTCCGGCGGCCACGCGAACCGCAGCTTCGCGTGCACGAGCCGGATCCCGGCCTCGGTGATGCGCACCTGGGTGGTGTCAAGGCGTTGCTCGAGCGCGTCGAACACGCTCGCATCGAGCCGCACCCGGTCGAGCGACGCTTCCTTCACCGCAAGATGCTCACCGGACTCGATACTCGAAGTGTCCGGCACGAACGTATGGACGAGGAAGCAGCCACCGGGTTGCAGGTGTTTCGCCACGTTCGCGAAGCACCGCACCTGCGCGTCCTGCGAGTACAGCTGGAAGAACGTGTTGAACACGACGAACACGAGCGCGAAGTCGCCGTCGACGGGGACGTCAGCCATGTCGCCGAGCACCACCGGGATCCGTTCACCGCCGGGCTTGGCCCGCAGCTGTTCGATCATCGCCGGTGACGCATCGATGCCGTGCACCTCGACGCCGTTCGCGGCCAACGGAACGGCTATCCGCCCGGTGCCGATGCCGAGCTCGAGGGCGCGGCCCCCGGCCGCAAGCTCGGTGAGCAACGCCACTTCCGACGCGATGTCGACGGGCTTGATGTACCACTCGTCGTAGACGTCGGCGACCCGCTCGCCGTAGGTTTCCGGACCGAAGTGCTCCATCACCCAATCGTAGGGACCACCATGCTCGTCGACGCCGCGCTTACGACCACCAATCTGCACGCGGTCCCCGACGCCGCGCGCGCCATCGAGGCGGCCGGCTACCACGGCATCTTCTCGTTCGAGGGCCCGCACGACGCAATGTTCCCGCTCCTGTTGGCGGCGGAGCACACCGAGCGCGTGCAGCTCACGACTGCGGTCGTGATCGCGTTCGCCCGCAATCCGATGACGCTCGCGCAGTCGGCGTACGACTTGCAGCTCGCGTCGCGCGGTCGTTTCAATCTCGGCCTGGGCACCCAGATCAAGCCGCACATCGAGCGTCGGTTCTCGATGGAATGGTCGAAGCCGGCCGCCCGCATGCGCGAGCTCGTGCTGGCGGTGCGTGCGATCTGGGCCTGCTGGCACGAGGGCGCGAAGCTCGACTTCGAGGGCGAATTCTACCGACACACGTTGATGACCCCGTTCTTCGATCCCGGCCCGAGCCCGTACGGGCTGCCGCGCATCTTCCTCGGAGGTGTCGGTCCGCTGATGACCGAGGTCGCGGGCGAGGTCGCCGACGGATTCATGGTCCATCCGTTCTCGACCGAGAAGTTCATGCGGGAAACGACACTGCCCGCGCTCGAACGCGGGCTCGCCAAGAGCGGGCGCGATCACTCGGACCTCGAGATCGCCTTCCCGTCGATGGTAATCGTCGCGGAGACGGACGAGGAGCTGGCAAACGGCCGCGCCGCGATGCGCCCCCGCCTCGCGTTCTACGGTTCGACGCCCGCGTACAAGGTCGTGCTCGAAGCCCACGGTTGGGGCAACCTGCAACCCGAGCTCAACCGCCTGTCGAAGACCGGTGACTGGCCGACGATGGCCGCACTCATCACCGACGAGATCGTCGACTCGTTCGTCACTTCGGGCACACCGGAACAAATCGGTCCGCGGCTGCAGGATCGCTACGGCGAGATCGTCCAGCGCGTGTCGTTCGACACCCCGGCCAAGCTCAGCGCCGACGTGGTCGCACGCGTGCTGGACGGTTTCCGGTAGTACCGTTTCGGGATGATTCTCATCTGGGGACTCCGGGCGCGCGCGAAGACGCTCTCCACCGGGGAGTTCTTCTGCGGTCACTGCGGCACCGACCGCTCGTATGTGCTGCAACAGATCCGACGCTGGTTCACCTTCTTCTTCATCCCGCTCTTCCCGGTCGGCAAGCCCCTCGGGGAACAGGTGAGGTGCTCGACGTGCGGCACCCGCTACTCGCCCGACGTGTTGAACGCCCCGACATCGGCGACCTTCAGCGAGAACCTCCGCGGCGCGATGCGAATTGCCGCGGTCTCGATGCTCGCGGCCGGCGATCCCGCCAACGACGCTGCTCGGCTGGCCGCGATCGACGCCGCCCGCCAGAGTGGCGCCGAGAACTACGACGACACCTGGCTCACGAACGATCTCGAAGCGCTGGATCCCTCGAACCTCGGCGAGTACCTCGTGCCGTTGGCCACCGGCCTGAACACACAGGGCAAAGAGACGTTCATCGAGCAGGTCGCGCGCATCGGATCGGCCGACGGTCCGCTGACCGCCTCCGAGACCCATGTGCTCGAGTCGCTCGGCGCAGCCCTCGGGATCAGCGCCGCGCACCTGCGCGGCATCATGATGTCGATCACGACCCCGCAATTCCCGTCGACGGGCGACGGTCCGCCCGACGAATACCGCCGCAACTGACCGATCACGGCGGCGCCCGGTTGCGTGGATGCCCGGGATCTTGCGGTGGGACGAACGCTCGTCGGCCTTCGCCGTCGACGAGCAACCAGCCGTGGTGGGTTTTCAGGTCGTGATCGTGCGGGCAGAGCGGGTCGAGCTTCTTCAGCTTGGTGTGACG
>JBBSFB010000006.1:0-113322 GCA_038239145.1 Acidimicrobiia bacterium | reverse complement strand
GCGTCCCGGATCGCGGTTGCGTGCCCCTTCTGCTACGTGATGTTGGACGACGGCGTGAAGGGCGAGGGCAACGAGGACGTCCAGGTGCAGGACATCGCCGAGATGCTCTGGGAAGCCATCGAGAACGGCACGAACAGCGCCGCACCCACGACCGGAAGTTTCACTCCCGGGATCTGAGCCCGACCGAGCATCGGGGACCTCGATTCGAACGGGCCCACTACCTACCTATCCGGTTTCGTGCTAAGACGACGATGTGGCGCGGCTTGTCGATCAGTTTGACGGTGAATGTGCCGTCTGCGGGAGGCGCGGCGTCTTCTTCTTCGACCAGAACCCGACCCGCGAGAGCTACCTCTGCCCCGAGTGCGGAGCGTCGCTGCGCTACCAGGGCCAGGCCCGGGCGATCGTCAATCGATACTCACGCGGCGCGCGCACGCTCGGCGAGCTCGTCAAGGAACCGGACTTCCGCACTCTGCGGATCTGGGAGCCCGGCGAGCTCGGACCGTTCCGGCCCCTGTTCGGTCACCTCACGCTCTACACACAGTCGGCCTTCTGGCCCGACGTGGCGCCCGGCGAAACGCGCAACGGGCTGCGGTGCGAGGATCTGACGTCGACGACGTTCCCAGATGCGAGCTTCGATCTGATCGTCACCTCCGACATCTTCGAGCACGTTCGTAAGCCCGACCTCGGGTTCGGGGAGATCCACCGGATCTTGAAGCCGGACGGCTGGCACATCTTCAGCATCCCGACCACCCAGCCGATCCCGGCGGTCACGACACCGCGGGTCGACGTCGTCGGCGACGACGGCAGCGAGGACGTACAACTCCTCGAAGCGCGGTATCACCGCGGCCACCTGGTCTACAACGACTTCGGCGCGGACATGGTCATGCAGTTGGCCGCAATGGGTCTTCCGACCACGGCCGAGCAGTTTGTTTCACCGAGCGACAATGCGTCTCGCCTCTTGACCTTTTGTTCGCAGAAGCAGGCGTCGCCGGAACCGAACTCGCCACAGCAGAGCTCGGCGAAAGAAACCGCCCCGGGCGCGGTTGCTCGGCAAGTGAGACGTCTCGGCGCGCGCGTCTCGACGTGAGAGTCGAGAGCGGCGGATCAAGCGGCGCGGTGGCCCGTCAGAACCGGGTCAGTGGCTCTTTAGCTTGACGAGTCGTCCCGATCGGCGGCGGGCGATGCGGGGTCGGCGTTGAACGCCTTGTTCCACCACGACTCGCCATCCGTCGGCGCGGCCGGAGCGGGCGGTGTGGCCGCGGGCTCGGCGGGCGGGGGCGCAGCGGGTTCCGCAGCCGGCGGGGTACTCGGCTGCGGTTCCGGAGCAGCTTCGGGTTGTGGGGCGCCCCAACCCGATCGGTCCTGGGCCGGGTCGGGCGGGGCCCACGAGCTGGTGCCGGTGTCGGCCGGCGGCGCTGGGGGCGGCGGTGTCTCGGGCGCGGGCGCGACCGGCGCTTCGGCAGTACCCCACGTCGACGGCGGCGTCCCCCAACCCGAACGGTCCTGAGGCGTCGCAGCGGGCGGCGTCTGGAGCGCAGGAGGCGTTGACGGAGTCACGGTCGGCTCCGATCCGGGCGCCGCCCACGCCGGCGGCGGTGCGTCGGTCGGCGCGCCCCAGGCCGGCGGCGGGGTGGTGCCCCACCCCGTCGCGGGCGGCGGCATCGTCGTACCCGGGGGCATCGTCGTACCCGGAGGCATCGTCGTGCCCGGAGGCGTCCATCCCGGGGTTCCGGGCGGGGCATACGCGTATTGCGGAACCGACGGGGCCGCGACCACCGGCCGGCCCGCCCGCGCCAGCGGCACCACGTACGTACCGGCTGCGAAGTCGCCGACCCGGCGGTGCGGGTGGGTGACGAGCGCCACGATCAAACCGACGAGGAAGCAGGCGCCGTCGACGACCAGGAGGATCCAGCGCAGGATTGCGCGCCCGATCCCGCACGGTGCGCCCTGGGCGTCGACGACCCGGAGGCCGAGGATCATCTTGCCGATGCTCGCGCCGGTCGTTCCCTGCAGGATCACGAGGTTGGCCAGGCCGACGACGCCACCCGCGACGTATGCGATCAGGTAGCGGTGCGCAGACCACGTGTAGACGCGCGAACCGAATTCCAGGCACCGCCCGCTGAACCCGCTCGGAGAATCGCGGAGCAGGCGACAGGCATGAGTCGGCGCGCCGGTGTACACGTGACTTTTCGTGAGCGCCAGGGCCGCAACAACCACTACGAAGCTAATGATCCAATCGATGATGTAGGCGACGACTCGCCGACCCATGACGGCCGTCGGATCACTTTGGGGCTGCATTCCGTAAGCCATATAGCTTCGATTCTCCCCCAAGCCGGGGCCTACGTGGGCGGATGTCTCAACGAAGTGCTCTGATATTCTCGGACGTCCTGCGGGCGTAGTTCAGCGGCAGAACATCAGCTTCCCAAGCTGAGAACGCGGGTTCGATTCCCGTCGCCCGCTCTCCCCGCGTAGCTCCTGGTCGTGGGGCTGCGATCCCGTCGACCTCGACGTTCGAGACGGCTGATCAACTCGTTGCCGTCAACCAATGGCGCGTTCATGGCGTGGCCGTCTCGCCCGACGACGGGAGTTCGCCGAGCGCATCGGCGAGTCGCCGATCACCTTCGTCGGTCGCCGGGTTCCGTGCCTGTGTAGGCATCGAGATGCTCTTGGAGATCGAGCACGAGGCACGGCGGAAGGATGAAGCTGGGGCGCCCTTGGCGCTTTTCGGTGCCGTCAGAATGAGCTAGCCCTCAGCGGGAGGCCCATCAGTTGGGTGCGCCATTCGCGCACCGACGTCAAGCCACTCCTCCGGGTCTTCGCCAACGGGATCCGCCGAGCGCCGGGTCGAACAAGACAACGTCCCGCAGTACCTCTGCACCGAGACGCGTTAGCCGCTGTCCCCGTTGCTCGGCGGCGATATTCGTCACAATCCGCTGTCAAAGTGATATTCGTCACAATCCGCTGTCAAAGTCGTGAGCAACTAGGAAGTGTTTCGTCGAGAGGTTACTGTGTGTAAGCGATCGCCTGCTGGGCGTGGTGCTGGGGAGCGGGAATGTTTGAGAGTCGTGTCGTCGAGGACGGATTGTTGGTCGCGCCCGATTACGGGAGCGACCGGCCTGATGTGACGTCGCAGCCGAACGGACGTCGTCATGTCTTCTGCGATCGTGTTCCGAATGCTCGCACACCGAAGGACGTGCGTCGGGCCGCCGGACGATGGTGACCTCGATCGCTCGACCTAGGTTCGTCACTCTGCGTTCACCGATCGGCGCACAGGAGGAGGCCCCTCCGGACCGGCCCGCAACCTCGGTGCCCGATGCGCTCATCGCGATCGCACTCGGCATTGTCGCATTCCTTCTGCGCAGAAGAAACTTCTCGTCCGACGGATTCTTCTACGACGACGCCTGGCAGACTTTCGGCGCGGCAAAGGGATCGCTCTCTGAACTCGTCACAGTCGGACAGACACAGCTGGGGTTCACGACCGTTCTGATGGCGTGGAGCCGGTTGTTCGGTGCCGGGGTACAGAGCATGGTGGCACCAGCACTCATGGCCGGGACGCTCGGACCGCCCGCGCTGTTCTTAGTGTGGCGCCGGTGGTGTTACTCCCGCCCCGCGACGCTGCTAGTTGCGGCGATGCTGGCGGCCGGGAGTGTGGAGATCATGTTCTCGGATCGCGTGAAGTCGTACACCACCGACCCGCTCGTCGTGCTGGTGCTGGCCCTCGTCGTGCACCGGCTTGCCGGGCGGCGCTGGAACACGTACACGGCGACGGCGTGGTGTTGCGGCGCGCTAGTGCTCGGAACGTTTTGCGCGATCGCGCCCCTCGCGATCGCTGCCGCCGGCCTGACCCTCGTGCTCCACCCGCGCGGAGACCGTCTACTGCGAATCGCTGCAGTCGGTGCCCAGCTCGCGGCGCAAGGGGTCTACATCCTGGTGGTACGGCGGACGTACAACGCACAGCTCGTAGACGCGTATTGGCGGCGCCAGGGCGCCTTCATCCACTTCAGCGCCAACCCGGTGCGATTTGGTCGGACGGTAATCGACCATCTGTTCCGCCTCTCGGCCGTGTTTCCCGGCGGTCATCGGCTCGGCGCGACGGCGACAGTGGCGTTGGCGATGGTCGGTCTCGTCGTCGCCACCCGGCGAGGGCCGGCCCAGGTGGTCGCGCGCTTCTTCGGACTCATGGTCTCACTGGCCGTCGCGGGTGCCGTTTTCGGCCAGTTCCCGTTAGGTCCGATCGGGACATTTGGGCCGGCCCGGGTCGGTCTGTGGTTCGCTCCGGTCGCTGCGCTCGGTCTCGTGACGGTCGTCGACTCCGCCCGCCGTGTGGCGGCCGGCCACGACGTCGTGCGCGCCCTTTTCGACGGACTCTTGGTTGTCGTCGCGGCGGCTTTAGTTCTCAACGCCTTCGGTCGGCCGAAAGAATCGACATTGCCGGGCGCACGGCAGGCGACACGTCAGGTGATGGCGAGCCTCGGCACGCACGACGCCGTGTGGATCACGCGCCCGACGGTGTACTCCTTCGCGCTGTATGCGCACAGCCCGGTGCGGCTCCGGGCGACGCCGAACGAGGAGGTCGGGTTTCTCCCCGAGTTTGTGGACACCCGCCTGCACGGGCTCGGCTGGGATCCATCTTCGCGTGTGCTCAAAGATTCCGTCGAAAACGCCCAAACCGTATTTGTGGTCCATGCTGACGTCGGTCCTGCGAAGGTGTACGTGCCCTACCGTTTTGGCCTGGCGGGGTCGCTCCAGCTCCTGGGCTATAACCACCTCAGCACCACGAAGGTGGGAACGGCATACATCGACGTCTGGCGCCGTCGAACGGTCCCGGGAGCTTCGTGCACGCAACCCGCTTGCGGGTTGCGTGCACCTCTGCGAGGCTTCCCGCCACGGGCACGCCGGTAGGGCGGAATGGTGGCTGGTAGGTGCGCGCGCAGCATGAGATTGATTGTCTGCGCGCGTTTGCAATGCTTGTGGGTCGGTCGGGCGGGGGTCAGCAAAATGCATCACACGGGTCGGGCATATTCGAGGCACTCGCGGCTCCCGCTTGTGCTTGCGCTGGCGACGACGATGGTCCTCCTGCTCACGAGCTGCGACTGGTATCAGTTCGGAGGCGGACCCGCACACACCCGCTCCAGTAACGACAACGGCATCGCGCTCACGAACGCAAGCGGGCTTGTGCAGCGGTGGTCGGCGGCGACGGGCGGCGCTGTGGAATCCTCTCCGGCCGTGTCCAATGGGCTCGCGTACGTGGGTTCGAACGACGGCAAGGTGTACGCCTTCAACGCCGGCACCGGGGCAGCGACCTGGTCGGGCACCACCGGGGGAGCGGTCGGTTCCTCGCCGGCTGTCGCCAACGGGACGGTCTTCGTCGGTTCCGACGACCACAATCTCTATGCCTTTCGCGCCAGTGACGGGAGCCCGTTGTGGTCGGTTCCGGTCGACGCGACCTTTGCCGGGCTGAGCGCGCTTCCCACCGTGTCCGGCAGTGTCGTCTATGTGTCGTCGGCGACCACGCTCTACGCGTTTCGGGCGAGTGACGGTGCAGTGCAATGGTCGACGGTCGTGAGCGCGTCGGGCGCGGTGTCGCCACCGTCGGTCGACAACGGGCTCGTCTATGTCGAGTCGTATGCCGACGCAAGATTGTCGGCGTTCCGGGCCGACACCGGCGCCCTGGCCTGGAGTGTCACGGCCGCGGGGACACCGAACCCAACCGGGTGCGGCACGCCGACGCCGACGCCGGCGGTCGCCGGTTCCGTGGTGTACGTCGCGCTCTGCCCGACGACTGGCGGCGGAGGCGCCTCCGTCTTTGCGTATAGCACTGCCGACGGCTCGCTCGTCTGGTCCGCCGGCGGCGCGACGGCGTCCACCTCGCCGGCGGTCGGTAACGGCACCGTTTTCGTCGCTTCGTCGGCCTCCACGGTGATCACTGCATATAGCGCCTCGAGCGGGGCCACGCTCTGGACCGCCGACGTCGGCGGGAGCGGAGTGTCGTCGCCCGCGCTCGCGAACGGCGTGCTGTACATCGGGTCGGACGACCACAACCTCTATGCGTTCGACGCCGCCGGGACGAGCGGCTGTACCGGCACACCGAAAGTCTGCTCTCCCCAGTTGTCCGCGGCGACCGGGGGCGCGATCCGATCCTCACCGGCGGTCGCCGGGGGGCAGATCTTCGTCGGCTCCGACGACGGCGCGCTCCACGCGTACGGTTTGCCGTCAATCGGCTTCGGCAAAAGCGTCCTGCAAGGCACGATCTCGAACAGCGCGACCACGCTCCGGTTCGGGCCGGACGGTCGTTTGTATGTCGGTCAGTTCAGCGGTCTCATCAAGGCGTACACGATCAGGCGGGACGGAGCGAACGCATACTCCGTGACCGCGACCGAGACGATCAATCTCATCCAACGGATCCCCAACCACGACGACGACGGCACCCCGAACGCGTCGGTCACGACCCGCCTTCTCACCGCGTTGACGGTCGCCGGATCGGCCGCCAATCCGGTCCTGTACGTCTCTTCCACCGACCCGCGGATCGGCGGCGGAAGCAGCGGGACGCTGACCTCGACAGATACGAACGGCAGCGTGATCTCCCGCCTCACACGCAGCGGCGGTGTTTGGTCGCGCCAGGATTTGGTCCGCGGGCTGCCGCGGTCGCAGGAGAACCACGCGACGAACGCCCTCGTCTTGGATCAGACGACGAACACGCTGTATGCCGCCCAGGGAGGCAACACGAACCTGGGCGCTCCGTCACACAACTTCAACTATCTGCCCGAGTACGCATATTCGGCCGCGATCCTGAAGGTCGACCTCAATGCCATCGGTGCCGGCACCTACGACCTTCCGACCTTGACCGACGAGAACCATCCGACCCTCACCGGACCGTTCGGAGGCGACTTCGGGCGCCATCAGGCGAAGATCACCACCGGAAGTCCGGTCCAGGTCTATGCGCCCGGTTTCCGCAACCCGTTCAGCCTCGTTCGGACGGATGCCGGGCGGCTCTACAGCGCCGACAACGGCTCGAACGCCGGGTGGGGCGACATCCCGATCGGCGCCGGACCGGGCGGTACGTGTACCAACGCGCCGCACGATCCCGGGTCGTCGCAGGTTGACAGCCTTCACCTGATCGCGCGGGCCGGGTATTACGGCGGCCATGCGAACCCCACTCGCGGGAACCGCAACAACACCTTCAACACGACGAACCCGCAGTCGCCCGTGCCGGTGGCCAACCCCGTCGAGTGCGACGCCCGGGACCCTTCGAGGAACGGCTCCCTCACGACCTTCAACACCGCAACGACCGGCATGGCCGAGTACACGGCTTCGAACTTCGCCAACCAAATGAAGGGCGACCTGCTCGTCGCCAGCTACTACGGCAGCCTCATCCGGGTGCGGCTCAATGCCGGTGGCAACGGCGTCGTGTCGAACGATGTGCTGTTCACGAACGCGGCAGTCCACGCACTCGATGTCGCCGTCCAGCGCGATGGCGACGCCTTCCCCGGCACGATTTGGGTCGCCGACTTCTCTGACGGCTCCGTGCACGTCTTCGAACCCAACGACTTCGGCGGCAGGGTTGCGCCTCCGTGCAGTGGCGCACGCAGCTCGACCCTCGACGAGGATCGGGACGGCTTCACGAACGCCGACGAGCTCGACAACGGGACCGATCCATGTTCGGCCGCGGACACGCCGCACGACTGGAACGGCAACTTCGTCTCCGACCGCAATGATCCCAACGACGACAGCGCCGGGCTTCCCGACACCTCGGATCCGTTTGCGATCGATGCCAACGACGGCGTCACGACGCCGGTACCGCGCGTCTACTCCTGGAAGAGCGGCTCAACGAACCCGTGCGCGCCGACGCCGATCCCGAGCGGCTGTCCCGGCGGTCTGCTCCAACTGGGCTTCACAGGCGTCATGACCGACGGCTCCACCAACTACGCCGATCTCTTCGACGAGACCAAAATGACCGTCGGAGGAGCGGCAGGGGTGGTCACGATCGATCAGGTCCCGCCGGGCGACGCCTACGGAACGGCCAACACGCAGCGGTACGGTCTCCAGTTCGGCGTGAACGCCTACCCGGCGAGCACCGGAGTCTTCACGGCCCACACCCGCATCAGCGGACCCTTCAGCGGAATCACCCCGCAGGGAAACCAGTCGATGGGTCTGTACATCGGGACGGGCGATCAGGACAACTACGCGAAACTCGTCGTCACAGCCAACAACGGGTCACCCGGCGTGCAGTTCGTGAAGGAAGTTTCCGCCGTGGACACGACCCGGCCCGTTGCCGACGTCCCGATGCCTGGCCCCGATTCCGTCGACCTGTATCTCACAGTCGATCCGTCGGCGGGAACGGTAACGCCGAGCTACCGGGTCACGAGCGGTGGGACGCCGGGACCGCTCATGAGCCTCGGAGGCTCCGAGCCCATTCCTGCGAGTTGGCTGACGACCGCAGGCCGAGGCCTCGCCACCGGCATCATCTCCACATCGGCCGGAGGACCAGTCTTCTCGGCGACGTGGGAGCTGCTGGAGGTGACGACCGGGAGCGCTCAGTAACACTCGCCCGATCGGTTCCGGCCCATTTCGATTCGGCGATCAACCGCAACCGACCTGGGCGCCCCCGGGGAAGAAAGCCTGTTGCACGTTCGTGGGCGCCGCGCCCCCTTGTTGGGTGCCCCCGTCGGCGACGTACAGGCCGCCATTGCAAACGGCGGCTTCGATGCCATGGCGCGCCGTGGGCATCGGTGTCAGCCCGCTCCACGAGTTGGTGCCGGTGTCGTAGGCCTCGACCGTGGAGAACGCTTGACCGCCACCCTCGCCGCCGATGACGAACACCTTCGTGCCGATCACCGCAACGGCGGAGCCGCCACGAGCGGTCGGCAGTGGCGCGAGGCCGGTCATCCATGCGCCCGCGGTGAGATCGTAGGCGTCGTTCACGCGGGTGGTGGCGTCGATCGTCGTCACGCGTCCGCCTATCGCGTAGAAACGCTGCCCGACCACCGCGCCTTGGAAGTGATCCCGTGCCTCCGGCATGTTTGCCAGGGAAGCCCAACGGTTCGTGACCGGGTCGTACACGTCGAACCAAGGGACCGCCACCCCGTCATGCAAGCCGCCCGCGTAGTAGATCTTGCCGCCGTAGATACCGACTCCGCCGGCACCGCGTTCGCGGCCGGCCGGCATCGGGGCGCCGGTCGCGACAGTGTTGGCCGTCGGGTCATAGATATATACGGAACCGACGGCCGGGCGGGGCCAAGCCGCGAGACCACCGATGTAGTAGATGCGGCCATTCAGGTCGACCGACTGAATGTGGTCGAGCGCGGCGGGAAGCGGGGCGACGGTGCTCCAGGAGTCGGTGGACGGGTCGTACGCTTCTTGCACCGTGCTGTGGCCGCCCGCGAGAAAGAACTTCTTGACCTCGGGCGAATACGTGTACGACACCTCTTGGCGCGCGAACGCCGCCGAGGCTCTCGTATACCAGTTGCCCGAGCCGGCGCACCCCGCGAGGAGCGAGCCCGCGACGACGACCAGAAGCGCTCCGGCCGCCACACGAAATGTCTCGCGACCCCGTCGACATCGCGTTTCGTTCGTGAGTTTCATCGCACGTACATGAAGGTTCCCCATGCCCGTTCCCGCCTTCTCCGATGTTGCGCCCAGTTGCATCCAGTCTTGCACCCTCGGCAATGGCGTGCCCGCAGATGCCGTCAGCCGGACCGGCGCACCGACCTCGCGATCCATGCACTCGACGAAGCGTTGCGATGAGGCCCGGCACGTCGCGGTCGCGCATTCTGTGTGGGCGTTAGCAGGTGCCGACGGTGGTTTGTTCGCCGACTGCTCCCGGGATGACGTCGTTGACCACGGCGACGGTGCACGGGTTGGTGACCTTGACGAGCGTCATGTTGCGGAGTGGCTGAAAGGGTTGGTGGTTGCCGTGGATGTCGATGCCGTTTCCGTTGGTGATCATCATCGCGGCTCCGGTCGGAGAGCCGTAGGTGACGGCGGAGGTATTGCCGAAGACCTTCCAGTTGTTACGCAGCCCGGGTGTCAGATTTTGCGCCCAGATCTGCAGCGCTTGGGCGCTCAGGACGTTGTTGGACACGGTGATGTCGTTGACGAAACCGTGGCCGTCGGCTGCCACGAAGAGCTGGCGACCTGTTCCCACGTTGTTGGCGTCGATGGTGACGTGGTCGACGCCATGCAGGTCGGGCGGCTCGAAGTCGAACGTCGCGGATCTGACGGCGCCAATGGTGTTCGCCCCGATGTACACGTAGCGCGCCTCGGTCATGGCCACCGCCTGACGGCCGTTCCGAGCGAAGTGGTTGCCGACAATCATCACGCCGTTCGTCGGTGGGCCGTTCGGCGCAGCGGAGAGGTAAACGAAGTCCCCGTATACGTCGGTCACGGTGTCGTTCGCTAACGCCACGTTCGAGACGCTGAGCAGTTCGAAGCCGTGCTGGTGTTCGAGGGTCGGGACGTACGCGGCGTCGGAGAGGCCCGCGTTGGGATTCGCACCGCGCAGGATCAGGTTTTGGATGTAGATGCCGGAGCTGTTCTGGAGGCGGACGTTCGACCGATGCATATCTCCGGTGGTGACCTCGAAGAACGTCGCGCCGTTGCCGTTGATGGAGAGGCTGTGGCGCCCGTTCAGCACAAGCGTCTGGTCCATGCGGTAACGCCCCTGCGGCGCGAGATTCACGACAGACCCGTCCGGAACCGAAGCGAAGAACGCCGCCATCTGCGCCGACACGTCGGTCGCGCCTGTCGCGTCGACGCCGGAGCCGATCGCGATGACGGAAGTCGACGCGCGACTCGACGTCGCTCGAACGAGGCTTTGGCCAAGGAAGAAGAGGCTCAAACAGGCGAGCACAACTGCAGGAATACGACGACGCACGGTGTCCCCCCGACATCGAAAAGGTAGATTCAACCCTCCTATCGGACGCGAAGCCGTTTCACTGTAGGTGAGCGTCACATCACGCTCAGTGAGATCGGGGCAGAACCGCGCTGCGGACCGCTACCCGGCGGCGTTCGGGCCGGTCAAGGCGGCCAGACGAGGGCTTCGACGAGGACGAGCACGAAGTCCGACGGGACCTTCGAGCCGGGAACTCCGTTCTCGTCGGCGATGGAAAGACGCGTGCGCCGGTCCGTGCGATTGGCAAGGCGGACTCGGGCAGATCGCGCCGAGCGCCGTCGGCAAACCGATGACGTCGGAATTGCCTGCCCATCGAAGTAGCGCCATATCTGCCTTGGGCTCTCAAGCGACGCTCGGCGTAGGCGGCCTGATCGCCCCCGAAGTCTCAGGCGAAGTGCGTGACTCGTGGCTCGAATTTCGGGCGACGCTGAGCGCATTGCTGCCAATCGACGCTTTCTGTCCGCAGTCGTCCGGCAAAGACCGCTCAATGGCATCCCAAGGTGAGAACGCCAGTTCGATTCCCGTCGCCCGTCGTTGCGTTTCGCCCGGCAGCGGCTCTAACGTGCGCCGCACGCGCGGCTGGGAGCGTTGAACCCGGCTTTCGTTGAGTCGGGTCGGGGTGGGGCCGCATGGGGTCAGCGACGTTGGTCTTGTCGGGATCGGTACGCCATCGGGTGCGCGGTCCGAGGACCGAGACGTCGTGGCGTCGACTGGTCGCATCGTTCGCGGTGCCGGCGATGCTGCTCGCACTGCTCTCGAGTCAGGGCCACGAGGTGTTGTCGTCGCTGCACCGCGAGGTCGCATCTCTCGCTGGGCCGCGGGGGCACGCCGCGGCACCGAAGCTCGACGTCGACGCGGTCGTGAACCGCGTGCGCCATGCACTCGTCGCCGACCCGGTCCATGCCGGTGTGCTGACCGCTGCCGACGACACGTACCGCGCGACGTTCGACCACTCCGGGTTCAGCGTGCGATCAGCGGCTGGTACGGCCTCGGCGCTCGGAGTCGCGCTCGTGCAAGCGGGCCGTGGCCGCCATATCGAAGCCACCTCCAACGACCCGTGGTCGGGTCACGGCAACGTCGCGTCGCGTCCGGTCGGCAACGACATGGTGGAGCGCGTCACCGCCTCGAACGGAACGGTCGAGTGGGACGTCGTGCTCGCACGCCGTCCTGCAGGTGAGGGCGCGCTGGCGATCGACGCGACGCTGCGCGGGCTGCGCGGCGCGCCGGAACGGATCATGCGTCAGGGTCGGCCAGCGTGGCAGTTCACGCTGGCCGGCGGAAGCCACGCCGTGATGGGCGAGGTCGTGGTGAGGGACGCGACCGGCGCAGTCGTCCATCGTGCCCTGCCGACCGTCACCGGCGATCGCGTCCGCATCGAGGTCCCCGACCGCGTGCTGCAAACGGCGAAGTACCCGGTGGTCGTCGATCCCAGCGTCGGCCCCGAAGTCGGCGCCGGGGCGTACCAGGCGGCCGGCACCCAAGTCTCGTCCGGGATGGCGTGGAACGGCAGCGAGTTCCTCGTGGCCTGGTACGACGGTCCGACCGGAGACGTGGTCGCCTCGCGGGTCAGCGGCGCCGGCGCGGTGCTCGATCCGGCCGGTATCCCCCTCGGTAGCAGCGGCTCAAATTTCGTTGAGAGTCCCCCATTTCGCCACGGTGTTCCGTCGGTGGCCTGGAACGGCGCACATTTCCTGGTCGTCTGGACCCAAGGGAACGGCATTTTCGGAGACGGTTCCTCCGCGGTCGGCGTCAGGGTGGATGCGGCGGGAATCGTTGCCGACGGCACACCAATCGTGTTCGGCGGCGGCAGCTACGCCTTTGGCACCTTCGATGGCACCTTCACCCCGTCGGTTGCCGCTGCGGGCGCGACGTTCGTCGTCGCCTTCGTCAGCATTACCGCGGTCATGGTCCCGCCGCCGTTGCGACCGGCCTCGGAGATCCGATTCAGCCGCGTCTCCGATGCCGGAGCCAACCTGAACCCCGGCGGCATCGGGCTTTCGGGTCTCGACGACTCGAATTACAACGGTTCACCGAGCACGACCGCGCTCAGCGCATCGAACGTGCTCGTGGTCTGGTCGCACGGCGCTTCGATCCTCGCCGCCCGCGTCAACGGCACATCCGGCTCGGTCCTCGAACCGGCTTTCGTGGTCTCCTCGCAGACTGTGTCGGTCGAAGTGCCGGTAGCAGCATCGAACGGCACGGACTTCCTGGTGGCGTGGACGAAGTCGAACGGCGCCGATCTCGACGTCACGGCAACGCGCGTCAGCTCGACCGGGACCGTCCTCAACCCGACGGGCATCACCGTGAGCGCGGCGTCGGGGAACCAGTTCGACCCGGCGATCACCGCCACGGGTTCGGGCTATCTCGTCGCCTGGGACGACCAGCGCAACGGCAACGACGACGTCTACGCAGCCCGGCTCGACTCGTCGGGCACGGTCCTCGACCCCTCGGGACGGGCGGTCACCACCGACGGCGCCAACGAGACCCAGCCGTCGGTCGCGTGGAACGGCACAAACGCCCTCGTCGCCTATAACGCGCCGACTGGCAACATCGAGGGCGTGCGGCTGGACGCGTCCGCCGCGGTCATCGCACCGACGCCACTCCTCCTCTCCACCCAGAATGCGTCGGCCACCGAATCGGATCCGGTGCTGGCGTGGAACGGGACGAACTATCTTGTCGTCTGGGTCGACGCCCGCAACGGAGCGTCCGACATCTTCGGCGCTCTCGTCGACGGCAGCGGCCGCCTGCTCCAACAGGACGCGATCGCCATCTCCCTCGCCGCCGGTGCGCAGACCTCCCCGAGCGTGGCGTGGAACGGTAGTGCGTTCCTCGTTGCGTGGGACGACGCACGCAACGGCGGGCATGACATCTACGGCACGCGGGTCACCGCCGCGGGTGGGGTGTCGAGCCCGGTTGGTGTTGCGTACTCGACGGCAACTTCCGATCAGCTGGGCCCGGTGGTCGCCGCGAACGGCGCAACGTTCCTTGTGGTCTGGGAGGACTTTCGCGCCGGCGAGTTTCTCGACAACGAGCTGTACGGCACTCGAGTCAACAGCGCAGGGACAGTGTTGGACGCGGCCGGCATCAACGTTTCCGGCGCCGTTCCGCTGCGGCCCGAGAACCCGGCGATCGCCTCGGACGGCACCAACTGGCTGGTTGCGTGGACTGACGCCCGTAACGTCTTCACCGGGTCCCAGGGTCACGACATCTACGCGGCTCGTGTGAGCAGCACTGGCACGGTGCTCGACGCCGGCGGCAAGCCCATCTCGACCGCCGCTCACGACCAGAACACCCCCGCGGTCGCGTGGAACGGCACCAACTACCTCGTCGCCTGGACCGACGTCCGCAGCAATGTCGACGGAGATATCTACGGCACCCGCGTCAACCCATCCGGCGTCGCGCTCAGCCCGGCCGGCACTGCGATCTCGACCGCCCCGGGCAACCAGTCGCTCCCGGTCGTCGCGTTCGATGGTTCCTGGCTCGTGGCCTGGGCCGATCAGCGCAACAGCCGCAGCGACATTTACGCCAGCCGCGTCGACGCCAACGGCGCCACCTCCGACAGCGCCGGTATACCGGTCGAGAATACGACGTTCGACAGCGGCAAGCCGGCCTTGGCGGGCGGACCGAACGGTACCTGGGAGACCGCGTACGCCCGCAACGTCTCGGCCGGCGCAGCAACGGTGTTCGCTCGGTCCATCGCTCCCAAATAGGTCATCGACCGCTCACACCTCGGCGAGCACGGGCGCGGATAGCGCCAGTCGGCGCGTGGGACCTCGTCGTCGGGTCGGATCACCTGGATGCAGACGTGGTTGGCGTCCGCGGCGCGCATCGCCGCGACCGGTTGCACGATCGCGGCGTTGTCTCCCCACGCCGATCGCGTCGACGAGCTCGTCGCTACCCCGGTCGGCGAAGTCGCCGTCACCGAACTGAACTCGCGCAGGTTGTTCGTGTAGTTCGGCAGGTTGACGTAGACCACGGTGTGCCGACGGGCGCTCTCGCGAGCGGTCGACGGATCGCGATCGAGCACCCGTGCAAGCTCGACGGCGATCGTCGCGTCGAGGCCGAGAATCTCGCGCTCCCGGCCACGTGCTCCCGCGGCACCAACGACGGATGCGCGTCGGCGGCGCGTTCGCGCGAGACGGAGCATTCTGGGCCGCAGCGCGGCGAGCACGAGCGCAGCGACCGGGAATGGACTTGGCTCCTCGTCCATCTCGACCTCGGCCATCAGCCAGCTGGTCGGCGGATCCCACCCGCGCAACTCGATGCCGGCTTGCGGATCAAACTGCGTCCTCCGTCGCACCCGACGAGATACTCCGCCCGTAGCGACAGGCCGTCGGACAGCTCGACTCGACGCCGCTGTCGTCCGGCGTGAATCCCGTCCCCTCACGCTCGGGAGCGATCGGCCCCGCCAACTGGCCGGACAAGCGGGTGGGGAAGTCGCTGATGTGTCCAACCGGATCCTGGCGAAACCCCTGGGATCTGCATCGTCCGGCCCTCGGCGAGGAAACGTTGCGCAATGCCAACATCAGCCCGGTCGGGCCGCCGCCTGCGATCACCAACGCATGCTCGGCCGAAGGCAGTACGGGCATTTTCAGTTCTCCTGGCTTCGTAGGTCCTGTGGTGCCCCGTGGACCGACCATGTAACGATGGTCGTATGAGCGACCGGCTCCCGGACAATCTCGCGCTTCTCCACACCGCGTTCTCGAAGAACGCCATCGACGGGATCCTGCCCGGCGACTCGTTCTTCTTGGGCGACGTGGAGTTCGTGTGCAAATACTCGCCCGAGTCGACCCCGGAACAGTTCTTCATCGTGAAGTCGTTGCCCCTCGTCGACCGCTACCGCGAGATGTGTCTCGGGCCGTGGAAAAACGGCACGATCTTCGAGCTCGGCATCGCCGAGGGAGGCAGTACTGCTCTGCTCGCGCTCCTCGCCGAGCCGGCGAAGCTGATCGCCGTCGATCTCGAGACGCAGGAACTCTCGGCGTTGTCCGAGTTCATTCACCAACGTCAGCTTTCGGAGAAGGTACGTCCGTACTACGGCGTCGATCAGGCCGACCGGGCAAGGTTGCAGCAGATCCTCGAGGCCGAGATCGGGGACGGACTCCTCGACGTCGTGATCGACGACTGCTCGCACCAGTTGACTGCGACGCGCGCATCGTTCGAAGCCCTGTTCGCTCGTCTGCGGCCCGGTGGCATGTACGTGATCGAGGACTGGAACGCCGACGTCTTGATGCAAGACGCGGTCGCGGCGACCCTCGCGGATCCGACCGCCCCGGGCTACGCCGAGACCGTGGCCGGTTTCCGCGAGGCGATGGGAAACACCGCCGCCTCTGCGCAGCCGACCCGTTCCCCCCTCGCACAACTTGCCCTGGAGCTCGTCCTCGCGCGTGCGTCGCTGGGTGATGCAATACAAGACGTCACCGTCGACGAGTACTGGATCGCGGTACGACGCGGCACGGGGTCGCTCGATCCGGCGACCTTCCGCCTCGACGACCTGTACAAGGACCGATACGGGTACCTGAACCATTCCTAGAGCGCGACGCGTCTCACCTGCAGCGCGGCCGGACCCGACGGCGCCACCCCCGCCGGCCCAGGTTGTCGCGACCGATCCAAGAGCCGATATCGTCCACCGACAGTTGCTTGGCGAGGGGCGGAAGCATGCGACAGCGCGCGGCAGCCTGGCTCCGCTCCCACCCGGTCGAGATCGCGTTCGTGTTGCTGTGCGCGGCCGCCCTCGTGTACGAGCTCCGGATCACCAAGGGGTCGTACTTCTATCTGGACGACTGGATCAGCATCCGACAGTCCGGATCGGCCTCTTTGTTTCTCACGCCCTACAACGACGCCCTGCTCCTCATCAGTCTCGTCAACTACCGCGTGCTGCTCGAGACGTTCGGTTTCAACTACACACCTTTTCGCGTTGTCGGTCTGCTCTGTCTCGTCGGAGTTCCGTTCGCCTATTTCGCAACGACTCGACGCCAGTTCGGAGCGGCGGTTGCAGCGCTGCTGGCGCTCCCGCTCTTGTGGTACGGCAAGTACGTGTCCCTTTTCCCGGCCGACCTCAACCACAATCTCGCGCTGCTCAGTGGCATCGTCTGTGCCGCGACACTCAATCGCGGCCGGCGCGCCGACTGGGTCCTGCTCGTCGCGCTCGCCATTGCATTCGGCTCGGCCGGCGAAGGAGTGGCAATCGCTGCAGTGTGTCTCATCCACAACGGGTGCGTGAGAGCGCCCCTTCGTCGGTGGATCGCGGTGCTGGCTCCGACGCTGTTGTGGTTCGTCTGGTGGTTGGTCGAGATCGGTCACGGCAACGACCTCGGCAAGTTGGCGATGACGCCTTTGCAGACGCTGCAACTCGCCCGCGACCTCGCCTACGCTGCCTTCGAGACCGCCGCGCTCGGCAACTCCGTGGTCGCGGTCGGCCTCGTAGCTGCGTTTCTCGCCTACGGAATCTGGACCGTTGCGAAAGGGCTCAAGCATTCTGTCAACTTCCTCGCCTGGACCGTCGGGGTCGCGATTTGGGCAATCGGGCTTGCAAACAGCCGAGGACTGTTCGTCACGGTCACAATCTTTCGCTATCGCTATACGGCCCTCGTCTTCATCTTGTTGGCTGTCGTCCCACCTCGCCCGATTGTCTGGCCGCGCTGGTTCCCCGTCGCGACCGATCGGCGTTGGATATTCGCGGCGACAGCGGTGGTCCTTGTGCTCGGGTGCGGTCGCGCCCTGGCCGTCCGCAACGACTTCCAGCTCGACGCGAATGTCTCCGCGAAGCAGGGACGCGAGACTCGCGCCGAGGCGCTGGTGATCGGACTCGGCCCTTCCGTGACCAAGGAGACGCCTCTGGGTTTCGATTTCGGCCCCCGGTCGTTTCTTTTCGGCGGCCTTTCCGCCACCGATGTCCGGGCGCTGTTTTCCCGCTACGGCCAACCCTTCAAGACCACACGCGCAGCCGCGGATCGGCGACTCGTCGAGCTCGGCGGCGTCGACGCACGGGTGGCCGGCGCTCGCCGTACTCCTTGCCAGGGGCTCAGCCGGTCCTTCGTCTTCCACCAGACCAAGGGCTCGTCTCTCTTGTTGTGGTCGCCAAGGACTTCGGTCAGCGTCGACGTGCGGCGGTTCGGTCAGGACTGGGTGACGTTACGTAGAACGAAGCCGGGCGAGCTGTTGACCCTCGACTTCCCGTGGCTCCCCGCCGTCCAGCCGTGGCAGGTTCGGGCCAATGGGGCGTGCCGGGCCAATCCGCCGAAACCCTGAGCCGCGCGCTACGACGTGGAGGACGTGACGCCTGGTTTTTGCGGAGACACTGACCGGACAAATCGCCGCGATTCTCCAGTTGGGCGACCTGATCCGCAGAGAGGTCCGACCGACACTGGGCGCAGCCCGGCGGACGGCGATACATTCGCCAAGTCTGGTCGAGGTTCCGGGGGGATTCGTGAAGACTCAGCATCGCAAGCCGATCGCGTTCGGCGCCGCACTCATCGTCGTCGCTGCATTGCTCGCCACGACAGTTCCGGCACTGGCATCCGCATCGCCGCGCTCGGGCGACGCGGAACCGGCGGAACACAGGCGCGGGCGCATGCCCGACGCCACGGTCAACGGATGCGACGTGCTTCTCGCCGCGCCCGTGGGCCACGACTGCTTGTTGCCCTGGCCGAACGACGCGTACACGGTCCCCGCGCACACGACCACCGGACGACAACTGAACATCTCGTCGACGCTCGACCCCGCCAACGTCAAGGGCGTACATGTCGACACGACAGCACAGAACCACGAGGACGGGTTCTCGCCCGGCGCGTTGATCATGACCTACGTGCCGAAGCTCAGCATCGCCGCGTCGCGCATCGCGACGTCGACGAACATCGGCATCTCCCTGAACAGGCACGCGCCGATCGTCCTCCTCGACACCGAGACCGGAAAGCGCGTGCCGTACTTCGCCGAACTCGACGCGCAGACGGCGAACCCGGCTGAGCAACTCCTGCTCATCCACCCGGCGGTGTCGCTCACCGAGGGCCACCGCTACGCGGTCGTGCTCCGCGATCTGTACGACACGTACAGCGACCCGATCCCTCCGCTCGCGACGACGCGGGCGGCCCTCGCCGGAACGCTGAAGCCGGCGACGCGCGGCGCCCACATCCGGTGGGTCATCAACAACGACCTCGGCTCGGTGCTCGGAAACCACATCCCGTATCAGGCTTGGGACTTCACGGTCGCGAGCGCGAAGAGCCTGGCGGGGCCGGCCCTGAGCATGCGCACGCAGGCCTACAACTGGCTCGCCAACAATCGCGTCGTCGGGAGCACGAAGGCCGACCCCGCGCCCGCGTACTCGGTGACGTCGGTCACCGATACCGACGGCACCCGCGATGTGCACGGCACCTTCCAGGTTCCCTTGTTCCTCGCCGACACCGGCCCCTTGTCGGGCTTCGTCACCGACCCGGCCGGCAATCCGACCATCAACGGCGCCAAGACCTGGAACGCGAACTTCATTTGCGTGCTGCCGTCGACGGTGCAGACCGCGGGACCGGCAACGCCGACGCTCTACGGCCACGGTCTTCTCGGCGACGCAGGCGAGGTGGAAGGCGGTTCCTTCCGCGCCGGCCTCGGCAACGACCTCATGGGATGTGCCACCGACTGGGTCGGCATGTCGAGCAGCGACATCGGCAACGTCGGTCGCAACCTGCTGGACATGTCGACGTTCGACACGCAGGTCGATCACATGCTGCAAGGCTTCCTGAACTTCCAGTTCCTCGGGCGCCTCCTCAACTCGTCGTCGGGCTTTGTCACCAACGCCGCGTTCCAGTCCGGCGGGCATCCGCTCTTCACGACCCACGACGCGCACTTCATGGGGTACAGCCAGGGCGGCATCATGGGAGGCGCCGTCTCGGCCCTCTCGACCGAATGGACCCGGGCCATCCTCGGAGTTCCCGGTCAGGACTACGGCGGCGTGCTCCTCAATCGTTCCGTCGATTGGAACGAGTTCTCCGCCATCTTCGACGTCGCCTACACCGACCCGGTCGACCAGCAGATCGTGTTGCAACTCGCGCAGTTGCTCTGGGACCGCGGCGAGAACGAGGGCTACGCCGAGCACCTGACGTCGCACCCGTACGCGGGCACCCCGGCCAAGCAGATCTTCATCATCGAGAACTACGGCGACCACCAGGTCTCGAACGTCGCCGCGGAGATGCTGGCGCGCACGATCGGCGCCGAGAACCACCAGCCCGCATTCAACCCGTCGTTCTTCGGCGCCGCGCCCCGCCTCGACACTCCCGTCGTTCCGCAGTGGGGGCTCGCGAAGCTGGATCAGACGAAGCCGGCCAAGGCCGGCCTCGTGTTGTGGGACTACGGCACACCGACGCCGCCGACGAACAACTTGGCGCCGAACGGCAGCGCGTACGGTCAGGACCCACACGGGTTCGGTCGGGGTAACTCGATGCTTCTCACCCAGATCACGACCTTCTTGCGGCAGGGCATCATCCCGAACGAGTGTGGCGCGGTGGCGTGCCAGAGCCAGACGCCATGACCTCGGCGTGTCGGCGAACCGCGCGGGTTCGCCGACACGGATTCCTTAGTCTCCGTGGATGCAAATCACCACGAGCGGCGTGCGGTGGAGGGCCGTCGTCGTGGTTGTCGCACTCGTGCTCTCGGCATGTTCGGACAGCAAATCGAAGGCGGAGCCCGACCCCGAGCCCACGACGACGAACCCGAGCACGTCCTCGACGTCGGCGACAACGGCTGCGGTCCCGACGACGGCACCGGGGCCGCCGACGTTCATGATCCCGGCGTCGATTCGCCACGACTGCACGCTCGACGTCTCCGACGCGATCCAGGCCTGGATCGACTCCGTGCCGGACTCGGCGGTCCTCGCACTCCGCCCCGGGGGGTGTTACCGGATCGACGAGACGTTGGTCGTGGCCAACCGCCATCATCTGGTGATCGACGGGAAGGGCGCGGTGCTCCGGGCGGTCACGACCGGTAACCGGACGCGCCAGCAGCTCGTTCTGTCGGGCGGATCTGATCTCACCGTTCGCAGCATCTTCGTGCAGGGGGCCAATCCGCAAGCCGGGACCGGCAAAGGCGCGTACAACCGTGCGCTCGAAGCGCAACACGCGTTCCAAGTGAGCGGCGCGAGCAATGTGCTGCTCGACCACGTGCACGCGTCTGACGTGTACGGGGACTTCGTCTACGTCGGTCCGGAGAACGGACAGCCGAGCAGGAACGTCACGATCGCGAATTCGACGTTCGAACGAAGTGGCCGGCAGGGCATCTCCGTGACGGACGCCGAGAACGTGACGATCGCGGCGAATCACCTCAGCGGGGTGCCGCAGTCGATCTTCGACATCGAACCGAACACCGCGTCGCAGGAGGCTCGCTCGATTCGGATCATCGGAAACGTCACCGGTGCCGGCGGCCAGTTCTGGTTCGCGAACAAAGGCGCCCCCGCCGACGTCGGCGACATCGAGATCACCGGAAATCGCATGACCACCGCCGCCGGTGGACTCATCTTCGTCTACGCCGCCGGCGGGGCATACCGCGGTCCGTTCGTGATCACGAACAATCAGTTCATCGCGGGCAACAAGACGCACGACGAGCAATCCACCGGCGCGTTGTTCTTCACCCGGGCCGAGGACGTGACGATCCGCGGCAATCGCATCACGTTCCCCAAGGGCGTCGGTATGCCCGCCACCGAGTTCCGCAACTCACACAAGATCCAGGTGAGCGACAACGTCTTCACGAACGCGGGCCCGAAGGTCCTCGCGACCCAGGGCAGCACCGACCTCGACGTGCACTGATCGGGCTGACGCAACCGGATCGCGTCTAGCTTCCTGGTGATGGAGGCCTCGGGTACCGGAGTGCCGGCGCTCAGCGTCGTCGTGGTGGTGTACGACATGGCCCGCGAGCTGCCTCGGACCCTGCGCTCGTTGTGTCCTCCGTACCAGGTCGGGATCACGACCGACGAGTACGAGGTCATCGTCGTCGACAACGGCTCGCCCGAGCCGCTCGACGCCGAGACGCTGCGGGCGTTTCCCGGTCGTCTCCGTTCCCTCCGCATCGATCCTGCGTCGCCTTCCCCGGTCGGAGCCGCGAACGCCGGCCTCGCGCAGGCCGACGGCGAGCTCGTCGGCATGATGATCGACGGTGCGCGCCTGGTCTCGCCGGGTCTGCTCGCGACTGCACGACTCGCGACTCGGATTGCAGAACGACCCGTGATCACGACGCCCGCGTTCCACTTGGGCTCCGTGACCCACATGCGCGCGGCCGAGGTCGGCTACGACCAGACCGCCGAGGACGAGCTTTTGGCGCGCTCCGGATGGGAGGCGGACGGTTACCAGCTGTTCTCGGTGAGCACACTGTCGGGTTCGTCCGGGCGCGGGATATTCGGTCCGATGGGCGAGAGCAACGGCCTGTTCATGCCCCGCTCGATGTGGAACGAGTTGGGCGGTCTCGACAAGCGGTTCGTGCTCCCCGGTGGAGGCCTCGCCAACCACGATCTCTACCGGCGTGCGTGCGCGCTCGGGGGCGCGGAGCTGATCGTCGCGCTCGGCGAGGGAACCTTCCACCAGTATCACGGCGGCGCGGCAACCTCGCGCCGATTCACCTGGGACGAGATGCACGCGGAGTACCGGGTGATTCGGGGCTACCCCCACAGCCCACCCGCGAACCGTCCGCGCTACCTCGGCACAATTCCGGGCCCGATGCTCGAACACGTCGCCCACTCCACCGAGCTGGCATTGAACCGCCGGGCGCGTGAGCAAGGTACGACGGCGGAGTGACCGCGGGCGTTCTCCACGACTTCGTAGGTCATCCCGAGTTCCGAACCGGACTGATCGCAGGCGTGGCCGTCACCGTCCTCGGAGGCGCGGTCGCGCTCGTCTTGACGGATCGACGCCGCAGGGTTGCGCCAATCGGCGGGATGCTGGTTGCGATCGGATTCGTCGTCGGCGTCCGGCGCACACCCCACCTCCCAATCGCGATACCGATCGGTCTCGCCCTACTCGCGCTCGCGGGGCTCGTGGCCGGCCGGCTCGGTCGCCGACGCCGCGCGCTCGGGCTCTCGGGCGTCGTCCTCGCGATTCCGGGCGCCGTCGTGCTGGCAACGCACATCCGGGTGCCGCCCGTGCACGCGCGCAACTACGTGTCGTGGGTTCCGCCGCTGGTCGTCGTCAGCATCATCGTCGGCGGAGCTCTCCTCGCCGACTTCGACCGCCGCTTCACGGGGCGGGGTTGGCCGACGGTGCTCTACGCGATCAGCGCGGTCGGCGTGTTCTTCACGGTGCCCGACACGGAGCGCGCCCTCGTCCTGCTCGGCGTCAGCGTCCCGCTCTTGTTGCTCGGCTGGCCGTTCGCCCTCGTCTCGCTCGGATCTGCGGGTTCGTACGCGGCCGCGGGCGTGCTCGTCTGGGTGAGCGCGACCGAAGGCCGCGGACGACATCCGGCCATCGTGGGCGGTATCGCGTGCCTCGGCCTCTTCCTGGTCGAGCCCGCGGCGCGCGCATTGCGCCGTGGACACCCCACCGTGTTCGAAGGGCTGCCGTCGTCGTGGTGGAGTGTGTTCCCCGTCGCGCTCGTGCATCTCGTGCTCGTCTACATCGCGTCGCGCGTGGCCGGTATCCGGCACATGCTCGCGCCCGCGGTCACGATCATCGTGGTCGAGCTGGTCATCGCGACGATCCTGCTGTCGCGACCGGATCCACCGTTCGGGATCGTCTTCACCGACACCGACCGGACAGCCCGCTGACCGCGGCGAGGCCGACTCCGAAACCGGGCCTCAGCGACGCGGGCGCGCGGCCAGCTCCGCGTAGACATCCTCGAGATGACGGACGGCGACTGTGATGTCGTAGCCGCGTCCCCGCTCGATCGCGGCCTTGCTCATCAGACTCCGCCGGTCGGCATCGTGCACCAACGATTCGATCGCAGTCGCGAGCAGGTCGGGTCGAGCCGGGGGCACGAGCAGGCCCTCGATGCCGTCGCGCACGGCTTCGGGTACTCCTCCGACGCGCGTGGCCACCACGGGGAGACCGACCGAGAGCGCCTCCATGATCGCAACCGGCAAGCCCTCGTAGTGCGACGCCAGAACGAAGAGATCACACGCGGCCGCGACTCGCATCGCGTCAGGTCGATAGCCCAACAGATCGACGTAGCCGTTCAGACCGAGGGATGCATGCAGCGCGGTGATCTCCGCCTCGAGCGGGCCCTGACCGATCACGATGAAGTGCACGGACACGCCGGCGTCCCGAAGCCTTCGCGCCGACTCGAGCAGATCCGGATAGGCCTTCTGCTTGCGGTAGTTGGCGACGGTGACGATCGCGATCTCGTCGGGACGAAGTCCGAGCTCGGAGCGTACGGCGTCGCGCTCCGCTCTGAGACCCTCGACATCGCTCAGCACGATGCCGTGTACCAGAACCTCGACCCGGCTCCGCAGCAACTTGGGGATCGAAGCCCGGACCTCGTTGCTCACTGCGAACCATTTGTCGCCGATCGGAAAGGTGATCTCGTTGAGCGTGCGGCTCATCTGGGCGTGACTCGACCACACGTTGTGTTCCGTGGACACGAGGCGGGGCCGGCTCGACGTCCGGACTGATCGCAGGACGAGCCGGGCCATGCCCGCCACGTACGGAGAGTGCACGTGGACGACGTCGTAGCGGCCCGTTTCGAGCAATCGGCGCAATCGCGCGAGCCAACCGAGGTCCCGTACCCGGCGCCCTCCGAGATCGTGGAGGGGTACGCCGAGCCGTTCGAGACTCGGAATCAACGTCGGATCGCCCGGGAGGAGATACGCGATCTCTTCCTCCACTCGATCGTGATCACGTACACGCGCGGCCGACAGCAGCAGTTGCTCGGCTCCACCCGGTCCGAGTCCTTTGATCAACGAGAGCAACCGGACCGGTCGAGTCACGAACGACTCCCACATTCCCGGCGGCGCACGCGTCAACGGTACCGCCGCCGGAGCGATCGGCTTCCAGCCGTCACGGCAACAGTCCGAGCTCCGAGAGCTGCGACGTGCACACCTGCGCCTCGCGGGCGACGTCTGCCGATGCGGCGCTCGCGGCCGGTGCGATCAGCGACGCGACGCGCGCGGGTTCGGAGGTCTCTTCGCACGCGAGCCAGATCGCGGTGGCAGTTGCACTGAGACGGTGGAGCTCGAGCGTCGCCGGGACGCAGACCACCGCGGTCCCGAACACCAACTCGACGTCGAAACCGGCGCGCGGCCGCGGCGCCGCGACATCGCTCGGCGCGCGGAGGCCCACGTACCCAATTCCGCCAATATCGGCGAATTGCCACCGGGTCGGACGCCACATCCAGCGGCTCCTATCTCACATTGTGCGCGAAGCAGCGGCACAGGCGACCGCCCGGGCGGGCCGGGCCCGGAGCGTGGCAACATGACTCGTGCGGATCCTTCACGTCGTGTCGCGAAGTCAGCGCCGCGGCGCAGAAAGGGTGGCGCTCGACCTCGCCGAAGAGCTCAACGAGCTCGGCCACGAGAACGAGGTGATCGCCCTGGTTCTCGGCCTCGACGGCGCGAGCGACGCGGCGCTGCCGGCCCTGATCCAGTCGGCGTCGCTGCGGCCCCACATGCGAGCTCTCGCTGCGTGGAAGCTCCGGCGGCTGCTCGCACGGGAGCCGGTCGACGTCGTGCTGGCTCACGGTGGCACCCCCGCGCAGGTCGCGATCATGGGCTTCCCCCGGCATCGCCCCGCGGTTGTATGGCAACAGATCCTCGGCTTCCCCGCGAAGGTCTACAAGCAGCCCCGGCGGTTGCTGTGGTCTGCCGTCGCGCGCCAGGTCGACGGCGCGGTGGCGCTCACCAAGGAGGACTCCGACGAGCTGCGCGCGGTCGGGGTCACGGGCCCACTCTGGGTCATCCCGAACTTCCGCCGCCCCGCTCGATTCTTCGACATCGATCGCGATACAGAGGCCAAGCAACTCCGCACGCAGATCGGAGTCGAGCCCGCCACACCGCTGATCGGTTTCGTCGGCTACCTCGTCGACCAGAAGCGACCGGAGCGCGCGCTCGACGTACTCGCCCGAGTACGGGACGCGGGCGTGCCGGCCCACCTCGTCGTCGCGGGAGACGGTCCGCTGCGGGCAATGCTCGAACACGTGATTCGCGAGCGGCGGCTGCAGGAGCACGTCACGTTGCTCGGCCATTGCGACGACGTCGAGCACGTGTTCGGCGGCGTGGACGTCGCGCTGCTTACGAGCGACGAAGAGGGCATCCCGGGCGTCGCGATCGAAGCGGCCATGACCGGATGCCCGTTTGTGACCTTCGCGCTCGGCGGGGTGGGCGAAGTGGTGATCGACGGCGTCACGGGGATCGTGATCCCGGAGCAGGACACGAAGGCGATGGCCGAACGCGTCGCGGAGTTGTTGCGCGACGACGAGACCCGGCAACGGATCGGCGAAGAGGCCCGCCGTCGGTCGGCGGCGTTCGCGGCGCCGGAGCGCGCCAAGGAGTACGCCGAATTCCTCGATAGGTGCCGCGCCGGTGCTCCCGCGGCGGACGGGCGCCGATGTGAAACCACCATGAGGGTGTGCATCTTCCTTCCGTCACTCTCCGGCGGCGGCGCGGAAAGCTCGATGCTGAGGATCGCGGCCGAGCTCGTTGCGCGTGGACACGACGTCGACCTGCTCACAGCGCGAGCCGATCAGGCGCCGAACAATCGACCCGACCCGCACCTGCACTACCGGACGTTCGCCAAGCGTCACGCGCGTTCCGCCGTCGCCGGCCTGTCCCGTCATCTTCGCAAGACCCGCCCCGACGTGCTCTTGACCGCGATGGACCACGCGAACGTCGCCGGGATCATCGCGGCCAGATTGAGCGGCACTCGGCTTCCCGTCGTGGTGACGTATCACAGCGACGTGACCGCGGCGACGCGCAACACCCGAGGTCTGGTCTCGCGCGTTCGGCCCGCGTTCGCGCGCTGGACGATCGATCGATCGGCACTCGCGATCGGCGTCTCCGAAGGCGTCAAAGCGAGCCTGCAACAGATCGCACCGCGGACCAAGACCAAGATCGAGATGATCTACAACCCGACCGTACGCGACGGACTGTTCGAGTTGGCGGCCGAACCGGTCGCAGCCCTCGGCGATTTCGAGCTGTCGGAATCGATTCTCGCGGTCGGTCGCCTGTCCCCGGAGAAAGGCTACGACGTCATGTTGGACGCGTTCGCACGCGTCGCACAGACGAATCCGCGCCCGCATCTGCTGATCCTCGGCGAAGGACCGTTACGAGACGACCTCGAGCGGCTCGCCCAATCCCTCGGCGTCGCCGATCGCGTGCACCTCCTCGGCTACGTCGACAACCCGTATCAGTACATGGCGCGGTGTGGCGTCTTCGCGTTTGCGTCGCGATGGGAGGGCCTCCCGACCGTGCTCGTCGAAGCGGGTGTCCTCGGATGCACGATCGTCGCGACCGATTGCCCGAGCGGACCCCGAGAGCTCCTGGAAAACCGAACGCAGGCCACACTCGTCGGTGTCGACAACGTGCCGGCGTTCACAGCCGCGCTGCTCGCCGCGCTCGACCGGCCGCGCTCGAGCTCGCGCGGCGACTGGCACGAGCACACGATGTCCGAGAGTGGCGAGTGCTACGAGCGAGTGCTCCACGGAGTGGTGGTGTCCGACCGCGCGAAAAACCACCCTGGCGCCGACCGAGCTCACGCCTGAACGTTCAACCGGCCGCGCGGCTCAGGAACGGGTGCCGCTGCACCTCTGCGCGCGGGCCGAGCGCGCCGATGGCCCCGTCCTCCAGGACGAGCAGCCGCTGACACGCGGAGATCGTGGTCAGCCGGTGCGCAATGATCACCATGGTGACCTTGCCCTCGAGCTCGGCGATGGTCTGTTGCAGCAGGCGTTCGGAGTGCACGTCGAGCGCGCTCGTCGGTTCGTCGAGCACCAGGAGGTTCGGATCGCCCACGAGAGCCCGGGCGATGGCGAGCCGCTGGCGCTGACCTCCGGAGAGCCCGCCACCGCGCGCGCTCAGCTCGGCGTCGAATCCGCCCGGCAACCGCTCGATCTCGGCCGCGACATGCGCGCGCACCGCGGCGGCCTCGATCTCTTCACGACTGATCCAGCTGCGGTGGAAGGCGATGTTGTCGGCAACGGTCCCCGCGAAGAGGCGCGGCTCCTGCGGAACGACGGAGACGAGACGCGCCCAATCGTCGGGTGAGATGTCCTCGTACGCGCGACCGTCGACGAGAACCTCGCCGGTCGTCGGCAACCGCAACCGCAACAGCACCTGCACGAGCGTCGACTTGCCGCCGCCCGACGGGCCGACGACCCCGAGCAGCTCTCCCGGCCCGATCTCCAGGTCGAGGTGCTCGAGCGCGGGCTGGTCGCCGTAGCTGTAGGAGACGTCGCGCAGCACCACCTTCCCGACGACGTCGACCTTTACCTGACCGAACCGTTCCCGCCGCGCCTCGAACCGGCAGATCGTGGCGTCGAGCGCGGCAAGGTTCGGCGCCAGCTCGTTGATGAGCTGCGTGAACGACTGCGCCTGCTGCGCGTAGGAGAGCGCGCGCACCATCAGGATCACGACCGCGCCGACGGTGCTGAGGTTGACGTTCCCGATCACGTAGAGCCCCGACACCGCGCCCACGAGGAAGAGCACTGTCGCGTTCCGGTACAACGCCGATGCCGCGAAGCTCGCGTAACGCGTGAGGAACGCCTGTTGCGCGGCCTCCCGCGACTCCTCCTCGAGGCGCGCCTCCCCGTCGACCTCGACGCCGAAGACGCGCATCTCGAGGGTCAGGGCCGAGGCCTCCGCGACCGCCTCGGCGAAATGGGCGTTGCTCCCCACGAAGCGGGTGGCGCGGCGGCGGGTCGCGCTCGTCACCGGTCGGAGTGTCGCGACGATGAGGAAGCCCAGAACCACCACCGCGCCGGTCACGATCGCGTTGACGAAGAGCGCCGCGCCGAGGAGAGCGATCAGGCTGACGAGAGTCGTCAGGCCGCGGGCGAGCGCGATGGAGAGCTCCGACGCCTGCATCGCGTTGTTCGACACCGTTTCTTGAATCGCGCCTTCGCGGCTCAGGGCCTGCTGGTCCCACGACGCGCCGGTGAAAGCTCGCAACGTCGCGCCGCGCACTTCGCGAAGCACGTCGGCCGAGATCCGAGCGGTGGCCCGCGCGACCACGAGACCCAGGACCGCGCTGAGCAAGCTCAGGATCACCGCCGACCACAGCAAGCTCGAGACCTCGACCGATCGGGATCCGACGATCGGAACCGAGACTGCGACACGGTGGTCTCCGGCGGTGATCGCGACGGCCGCCCGCACCGTGAGCACGAGCACTGCGGCTTCGAAGACACCGGCGATCGCGGAGATCACGCCGAGAGAGAGAAAGCGCCGCCCGCAGCGAGGCAGGTACTTGACCAGGAGCTTCCACACTGCGCGATCCATCACCCGGAAGGCTAACTCGGGGTCCGGGCGGCCCTCATTGGCATCGGGGGTGTCGCGATGGAGGAAAATGCACGAATGGGCGACCGTGGCGCGATTCTCGTGCTCCCGACCAGTACCGAGGGCCAACTCGGTCCGGTCGCGGCGTGGATGAGCGCGGCCGGGTGGGCGAGCGCGGTGAAGCGCGTCGTGGGGGAAGCGTGGCTTGTGACGACCGCCGGCCTCGTCGACCCGGACGAAGCTCGCCGGCAGGGTTCGCGGCCCGCATTGTCGCCAAGCTCCGCGTCGACCTGGCACCGGCGCGTCCCGACCCCGGTGAAGACCGCGCTCAAAGACGTTCGGCAACGACAACGGGCGCACGCGTTCTCGGTCGATCCGAACGGCCCGTGGCAGGGTCACGACATCGCGTTTGTCTGGCAACGGCACGAGCTCTTCCACGACGCGGGCATCCGCCTGGCCCGGACGCTCCAGGTGCCGTCAGTGCTGTTCGTACCCGCGGCCCTCATGTGGGAGGCCGGTGAGTGGGGAGTACAGCGCCCCGGTTGGCACAGGTGGCTCGAACAACACGGAGAGGCTCCGGCCTTGCGCGCGGCCGATCTCGTCGCGTGCGGTTCGGAGATCGTGGCCGAACAGGTGCAACGCCTCGGCGTGCCCGACGCGAGGATCCTTATCACTCCAACCGGGGTCGACCTCGATCTGTTCGGGAAGCCGCGCCCGGCGGACACGTCCACGCCGATGCGGACAGCGCTCGGTCTCGACGATCGTTTCGTCGTCGGCTGGGTCGGGAGCTTCCGGCCCTTTCACGCGCTCGACGTCGCCGTCGAATCGATGGCGCAGGTCGACGGTGCGGCCCTCCTCCTCGTGGGCGACGGACCGGAGCGCGACAGTGTCGAAGCGCTCGCGCGCTCGCGCCGCGTGCACGTCGTGACGACGGGAACCGTTCCCCACACCGAACTCCCCGACTACCTCGGTGTCATGGACGTCGGTCTGGTCGTGGCCGCGCCCGGCCAGACGTTCCACTACTCGCCCCTGAAGCTCGCCGAGTACCTGGCCGCCGGCGTTCCTGTCGTCGCTCCCCGTGTCGCCCAGATCGCGGCGCGGGTGACCGACGGCGAAGAGGCGCTCCTGGTGCCCGCCGGCGACGCCGAGGCTCTGACCGGCGCGCTGATCCGGCTGCGCGACGATCCTGCCCTGCGCCGGCGACTCTCGACCAAGGCCCAATCGGTCGCGACGGACTGGTCGTGGGATCGGCAGGTCGAACGAATCCTGGCCGCGCTCGCCTGACACGGGAGCGTCGCCCCAGGTGCAGGGCGTTCGGTCCAGGGCATTCGGTTCAGCTGGTGTCGGCCCCGACGATCGCCGGTGCGCGATCGGGTTCGTCGCGGTCGGTATCGGCGCCGTGACGAATCTGGTCGAGGACGGGATCGACGGAGAGCAGCACCAACACCGCGGGCAGCACGAGCGAACGTTCCCGTACGAGCAGCCCGAAGTTGGAGAACGACGAGAAGGCGATCGCGTACAGCCCGGTGAGCACCCAGCAGAACATGAGGAACGGCGACTCCCGGGAACGGGTGAAGGCGAGCCGGAGTGACTTGAACCGGACGACGATGAGCAACGCCAGCAATGCCGATTCCATGGACGCGAGGATCTGCAGACTGCTCTGGATCTCCCACGGGAAGGGGCGCAGGAACACGGTTACCGCGTCGCTGGGCCAGTTGACCGGGCTCAACGAATGCCCACTCTTGTGGAACGACGAGTTCCCGTTCGACGTCGTCTTCGATTCCGTATCGAGCTCCTGTTGGATCGAGTTGAACGACAGGCTCTTGATCCCGAGGAACTGCGCGCCCTGACCGATCGTGAACGACACGAGGAGCGCAATGATGATGATGCCGATCGGTCGGCCGAGCAGGCCCGCGCGCTTCTTGCCGCTCTTGCGCACCCGCCCCGCGAGATAGGCCGCGCCGGCCGCGATGGCGACGAGCGCGAGGAGGTGTGGTCGCACCACCCACACGAGCCATCCGCTCGCGCCCGAGACGATCAGACCGGGGACGAGGCGTTGGCGCAGCACCAAAGAGACGCCGAATGCGAGGACACCGAGCGCGAACTGCATCAGGGCCTCTTTGCCGACGATGGCCGGCCAGAAGAGGATGCTCGGCGCGAAGAGCACGAACCCGAGGTACAACTGCCGGTTCACGATCGGAACCGCGTCGACGGTCGCACGATACCAGAGGTACGAGCCCGCGAACGCGAGCAACGCGAACACGAAAGTTCCGGTGAGGAGCTTGGAACCGAATACGTAGTAGACGACGCCCGTGAACCACCGGACGAAGTTGGTCGCCTTCAGGTTGGAGAGATCCGGAGCCTTTCCGCCCTTCAACCAGGCCTGGGCGTACTGCCTCCCGACGTTGTCGTAGTCGAGCGCATCGCCCTTGCCGTTATACGTGACGATGACCGTGTAGTAGTTGAGGTAGGCGGCCAGCAGCTTCGCGATCAGGCCGAGGATGAGCCATCGACCGACCCATTCCTCGTCGGGTCGCCGGCGGACGATCCGACGGACCGCGGCGACCGTGAGGAACAGACCGGCGAACGGAACCAGGTACGGGCCTTCGCCGATCCGACCGAGCTGGGTGCACACCGCCACGACGACCAGGATCACGGCTCCGAGCGCGAAGAAACCGACGCCGGACCGCGCCGCCGCACCGACGATCTGGACCGGGCGCGCACCGCCGTCGGCCACCGAACCCGCCGCGCCCACCGCGACTCCCCCGGAGCCGGACCCGTTCGACGAGGCCCCGTTGGACGAAGCCCCATTCGACGAAGCACCGTTCGACGCGGCGCCATTGGCCCGGTTTCCCGGCGCGGGCCGGGCCATCGGCATCGCCGTCGCGGAGGGCGGCAGATCCATGCGGCGATACGTCCACCAGGGGTGGCCCGGACTGGTCGGGTCCACGACCCCAACCGGCAACATCGCCGGCGCCGCGTCCGCACCCGCCCCGGGTTTCGGTCGCGGCCGATTGACCGGCCCGGGAACCGGCGCCGGCGGACGGGGCACGTCCCGGCTCGTGCCGCCCTCCGGCAGGATGCGAGGCGCGGGCACGACCACCGGAGATGCCGTCGGCGCGGCGTCGGTCGGCGCCTCGACCCTCTCCTCCTCCGGTCCGTCGTAGAGCATCAGCGACGCGATGAGCGCGTCCCATGCCGCCCGCTCGTCGTTGCGGAACACGGTGACCCGGGCGCGTTCGAGACCAAGGGCAGCCGCAGTCGCGCGTCCTATCCGCCGCGTCGGTGCGGCAACCCAGTCGGCGCGCAGACCTCGGCGCAGACGACGACGCGTACCGCGGTTCGCGTTGAAGGGCCGATAGACGAGCTTCGGACCACTGTTCGCGATCGCCTGCGCCACGACGAGCGGCGCAAGGCCGTGCGCAACCACGATGTCGGCTCTCGACAACGTGGTCGGTGATTGACGCCACGACACAACCTCGTGTCGCACTGCTCCGTCAGCCGTGTGCCAGCCCGACCGTTCCCCGGACACGCCGCGGGACACGAGGTGCACCACGAGGAGGGCCCTCGTCATCGAGCGGCCCTACGTCTTCCCGTTGACCATCGTGACCCCGAACGAGGCCGCCCCCGCGAGTGCGAGGCGGGCGGCCGCCTCTTTCGCTTCGCCTTCGGTGACCTCGCCGGTTTCACACGCCCAGAGGACACACCGAGTGGTCCACGCCAGGATCGTGCCGTTCGGGTCTTCGAGCAGGGCCGGGCCGGCGATCACTGTGACGTCGACACCCCCCGCCGAGAGTGCTTCGAGCAACGGGCGGAGCCCGTCGAGGCTGAAGTCGCCGGGTTCGGCACCGGGCGGCATGACGAGCAGATTGTTCATCCTGGTCTTGACGAGACCCCGCGGGAGCGCTCCGTTGAGCCGGCCGTGATGGGCCAGCTCCAACAGCTCGGGGAACGAGAGACCGGCGTTCGCGTCGTGCTCGGCGGCGGAACCGTTCGTACCGTCACCGCTCTCCCGGCGAGTATCGAGGAACCACGACTGGCGCGGATCGGTCGCGACGAGCGCGACCCGCAACCCTAACGAGGCCAGCGCGGCGGCGAAGTTCGCAGCCACGGTGTCCTGCACGATCCCGGTCGGTGACATCACGACGATCGCCTGGGGCAGGCGATCAGTCGCGATGCTCGTTGCCGCGAGCGTCCGGTAGGCGGAGTCGGGCGCCGTACCCGGCACCGTCAGAGCCCGTCGGAACCTGCGGGAGGTGGGCGGGATGGAGGCGAGCACCGTCGCGTCGAAGGCGTTCCCGGCCGTCTTCGGCGTCCGGATCGACTTGTCGAGCCGGTCCATCAGGACGGGCACGGCGACTGCGAGGGCGAGGCCGATGCCGACGAACACGAGGGCAGGAACCAGCGGCGACGGCAGTTTGGGCGTCGTCTGAATCGGCGAGTTGACCTGCACGATGCTGGCGTAGCCCTGCGGCAGCAACGCGATGATCACGTCGTTGGCGTATGACCTCTGTACCGACGTGATCTGGTTCAGCAGCGCCTGGCGCTTCGCAACGAGCAACACGATGTTGTTGGGCGTACCTTCCGGGAGAACGGCCGACGACGAGCCGTCCTTGTTCGGCGCCGCGCTCTTGAGCTTGGGCAGAAGCGTCGGGTCGGCCGTGTCCAACTGGGTTTCGGTCGTCTTCAGGCTCGTCGTCAGCACGTCGAGGGCGGCCTCGGACGAAGCAAGCCCCGACGTCGCTCCGTTGGCGACCGTCGTCTGGCGGGTCGCCACGTAAGCCGCTTCGAAAGCACGGGCCGCGTTGCTCGCGGTCGCGCGATCATTCGCGGTGGCGCTCAGGGTGATGATGTCGAAGGTCGCGTTGGTGGAGAAGCCGAAGACGATCGTGTGGCGCTTGTCCTGCGGAATTCGGGCCCGATCAAGGGCGCTGTTCTGCGTGTTACGGCTCAGCGCCTGTTGGAGCTGTCCCTGCAGGAGCGACGGCGGAACTCCCCCGGGCCGGACACCCTTGCTATCGGGCGCCGGGACCAGGATCTGGACATCCACGCGGTATCGATCCGCCGGCTGCACCTGCTTGCGCGTGATGAGGAAGAGCGCGAACCCGAGGCCGGCGAGCAATACGATGGCTACCGACACCCGCCAGTGCAGGCGGAGTGATTTGAGGACGTCAGCCAGCTCCAAGATCTCTGCCTTTGCTCTCTCAGGGTCGAGTGCTGGATCTGATCAACGACCCCGACAGCCATCGGTCGGCGCGGCGCGAGTGCCTGTCGCCGCCCGCAGGGTGCGGAGCGTAGCCGAGCAAGAAAGTGCTGGCCAGGCGGACGCGCCACGTTTTACCCAAGCCTGGCATTACGGACGGAGCGTTCCGCGACATCAGTTGCGGGCCCCGCCTATGACACAGTAGGACCCTTCGTGACCGCGAGGTGTGGCCGGGGCGGCCGACAGTTTGGAGACGGGAAATGGTTGACGGACCCACCGATACCGGGGGCAGCGGGGACGACGAATATCCGGATGAGCCGTCTGCGCTCGGTGCGGCCGCGACGATGGCGGTGACCAGGGAAACCCGGCGCGAGCGCCGCCTCCGCAAGGGTGGCGGTCAGCCCGGTCCCACCGCATCCGGGCCGGGCCCGACCCGGCCCACCCCGCGCGGTGCGCGGTTCAGCATGGGCCAGAAGCTGATCGCTGCACTCATCGCGGTGCTGCTCTTGGTCTTCGCGCCCGCCTTCCTCCAGGGCTTGAAGAAGACGCCCCGCAACATGATCGGGATCAGCTACGGCGGCGGGCCCTTCGAAGGTGCGCACTACCAGCGGATCGTCAAGCCCGGTTCCGGGCTGTTCTTCAACGGCTGGTACGACCCGCTCTACCTCTATCCCTCCGATCAACAGAACTACATCATCTCGGCGAACCCCAGGGTCGGAGCCGTCCGGGGCAAGGACACGATCGTCGCCCCGACCGCCGACCGCGTGCCGCTCACCTACCAGGTCGCCATCTACTTCAAGCTCAACACCGATCTCCTCCGACAATTCCACGAGCAGATCGGGTTGCAGTACAAGGCGTACACGTCCGCGGGTTGGAACAACCTGCTGCAGGACACGTTCCGCCAACAGGTCGAGAACGCGGTGCAACAGGAGACGCGCCAGTACAACGTCGCTGACCTTTACGGCAATGCCAAATTGCTCGTCCAACTGCAGGAAAACGTGCAGACCCGACTGGCGCAGCGATTGATCGACGCGTTGGGCCAGCCCTACTTCTGCGCCCCGACGTTCGTAGCCGGAGGGAAGTGTGATCCGCCCACGTTCATCGTGAAGCAGATCGACATTCCCGCGCAGGTCGTCGCCGCGTTCCAGGCGGTGCGTACCTCCGCGATCCAGATCCAGGTGATGGTGAACCAGATCGCGCAGCGCAAAGCGGAGGCGGCCGGCATCGCGGCCCTCAACTCGGCGCTCGCGGTTGCGGGAGAGAACTACGTGCTCATCAAGGCCATCGAGTCGGGCAAGATCAACTTCTGGGTGCTGCCCGGCGGCACCGGCGGAACCGGGACGAGTGGGCTCACGATCCAGGGCCCGGGTACCGGCGCATCGACGTCGAGCAGTACCTCGGGCTCGGGTTCGAGCACGACGCCGGCGACAGTGTCGCCCGGTCCGACCGGATCACTCACCGGCAACTGATGCGGAGTTGTTCCGGGCTCAGCGATCAGCTCGGGATCAGGCCTGCACCTTGGAGATAGGTAGTCACGTCCGGCGCCAGCGATACCGCAAAGGCGGGCGTGATGTGTTGGTTGTCGAACCTGGCGATGAGTCCGTTGATCACCGGATCGCAGATGGGGAAGTACGGACACACCAGCTTGTCGAAGTTGGCGACGGACACCCGCTTGTCGTCGGTCAACGTGAGATACATCCGCGCCAACGGCGTCGGTTGCGGGTCGGTGTCGACGAAACGGCAGTCTTCGAGAAACTTGCTCTTCGTCAAACACGCCAGCGGGTCGTCGGCGGTCGGCGTCGTCGGTACCGGTTCGACGATGAGAACCTTCCGCGCGTACTTCTCCAACATCGTCACCGACGAGCGCGTGTCCGCGTCGATGAGTCGCTGTAGATCCTGCGAGGTCTTCGCCGCCTGAGGCTTTCCGGCCGCGTTCAACACGACGCCGGGCCGGCGGGTCAGGTAGTCGTTCGATATCCCGACGATGATGTCGGGCTTGAGCTGCGGAATGATCCGGTCGTACAGGTCCTTCTTGAAGGTCACGCAATCCTTGGTGAAGACCGTGTCCTGCGCGACGCCGTCGTCGGCGAGGTAGAGGTTCCGCTGCCACGGACACCCGGAATCGGATGCCGTCGAGACGGTGAGGTTCTTTTGCTGAGCGATCTTCGCGAAGGTGGCGAAGAACATCTGGGCGTGGCTGTCGCCGATCACGAGGATGCTCTTGCCGCTGCCCCTGACCACCGTGCAGACGCTCACCGGTTTCCCCAAGCAGTTCTTGACGAGGGGCACACCCTTGAGATTCGGGCCGACCGTTCTCTGTGCGCCCGCGAAGTCGAGATTCGGGATCGGAGTGAAGCCGATCTTGGTCGCGACCTGCGCGGTGTTCCCGCGCGTTTGTAGCGGGTCAAGGATTTTCGGCATGACGACGAGCGCGGCCACCACCGCCAGACCGAGTCCGACGACGATCACGACCCCCGGGACGAGGTCGAGCAGACGCTGTTGTCGAACGGGTCGTTCGATTACCTGATAACTGATCGACGCGAGTCCGGTCCCGACGAGCACCGCGATCGCAAAGGCCGAGAGCGGCTGAATACCCGGCACCAACTGCGTCGCAACCAGGATCACCGGCCAGTGCCACAGGTACGTCCCGTACGAGATCCGTCCGAGGTACACCGCCGGGCCGCTGGACAAGATCCAGTTGATCGGTCCGCGGCGGGCACACTCGATTGCGATGATGAGCACGACTGTGATGACCGCGGTGGCGACGCCTCGGTGGATGGCGGTCATCTGGATGACCGACGTCGCCAGCAACAACAGCGCCGCGACGGCCAGCGGCGCCACGAATTCGGCTTCGCGCCGGTTGCTGAATCGGCGGATGACGCCCGGGCTGAGTGCGAGCAGGGCACCGGCCAACAGTTGGTACGCCCGCGTGTCGGTCCCGTAGTACGCGCGGTTCAGGTTCTCGCCCGCGAGCCGCAGAGCCCACAGCAGGCTGAGCCCTGCTCCGGTTGCCACCGCGAGCTGTAGCGCCCGATTCCCGTTGCGCTGCAGTTTGCGGGTTGCGATGTAGAGCGCACTGAGCAGCAGCGGCCAGATGAAATAGAACTGCTCCTCCACTGCGAGCGACCAGAAGTGGATAAGCGGATTGGAGTTGATGTTCGTCGCGAAGTAGTCGGCGGAGCGGTGAATGAAGAACCAGTTCGCGACATAGAGGAACGCCGCTTTGAAAGCGTTCACGGCGTTTGAGACGTCCGCTCGGGATGCGATCGCCGAGTAGACGACTCCCGTGACTACCAGCGCAACGACGGACGCGGGAAACAGACGCCGCATTCGACGCGCGTAGAACCGACCCAGACGCACCCGGCCGAGCGATCGCAGATCGCGCATGAGCAACTGCGTGACCAGATAGCCCGACAGCACGAAAAAGACGTCGACCCCGATGAAACCGCCGGAGGCCCGGTCGACGCCAGCGTGGAACAGCACCACGAGATACACGGCGACGGCGCGTAGCCCGTCGAGGTGCGGCCGGTAGCCCTCCCCGGCCAGTGGAACCGAGATCTCCTCGGCCGGCTTCTCATCCAGAACCGCCGCCACGTTCGGAGCGTACCCGTGGCGCTGTCGCAGGAGCCAGGCCGGCCATTCGATCGACCCAGCTCCTGTTCAGTCCGCGCTCAGGCGTTACATCGACAGTCGCGTCAGCAGTGGCCTGAGACGCGCGCCTCGGCAACCGAGCCCGGCATCACGTCGCCCTGCACCACGACATTGCACGAGTTCGTGACGTTCGCGAGCACCATGCCGCGATTGGGTTGGAAGGGCTGAACGTTGCCGGTGATCTCGACGCCGTTTGCACCACTGATCCGCATCACCGAACCCGACGGCGTGCCGAACTTGTCCTGCGACGTGTTCCCGGTGATCCTCCAACCGTTCCGCTGACCTGCGCTCGCACCCTGCGCCCAGATCTGCAACGCCTGGCTCGAGAGACGGTTGTCGGCAACTGTGATGTTGTTCACCGAACCGTGGCCGTTGGCGGCGAGGAAGAGTTGGCGACCGGCGCCGATCGTGTTGTTGCGCACGATCACGTTCTCGACGCCGTCGACCGTGGCCGGCTCGAAGTCGAGCGTCGCGGCCCGGACGTCACTGATGGTGTTGCCCACGATGCCGACGTTTCGGGTCGCGGTGAACGCGATTCCCTGACGCCCGGTACGGGCAAAGTTGCTCTTGATGATCAACAGACCGGTGGTCCACGGACCGTTCGGGAGTTTCGACGCGTAGACGAAGTCCCCGTAGACGTCGGTGACGGTGACGCCGACCAACGCGACGTTCGTCCCGCTCAGGATCTCGAACCCGTGCTGATGCTCGCGGGCGGGTTGATACGCAGCGTCGGCCAGCCCCGCGTTGGGGTTCGCGCCCCGCACGACCAGGTTGTAGACGATGATGCCGGAGCTGTTCTCGATCCGGACGTTGGAGCGGTCGTATTCACCGGGCGCGACGGCGAAGAACCGCGCGCCGTTTCCTTGGATACCGAGATTGTGGCGTCCCGAGAGGTCGAGAGTCTGGTCCATGCGGTACTGACCGTGCGGCGCGAGCGAGATGGTCGACCCGTCCGGCACCGACTGGAAGAACGCCGCCATCGGGGCGGAGACGTCGGTGCGGCCGGTTGCGTCGATCGAAGCGGGGATGGTCACGACGTGAGCCGAGGCATGGCCCGTCGGGCGCCTCGTCCGTAGAAACCACTGTCCGTAGTATTCAGGGCTGGAGCGCACGGTCTCCGGGCAGGCACTCGGCGAGCCGACGGGGCTAAATTCGGGATCGGAGGGGGGAGAGAGCGTGAGCGACGAGGCGGCAGGACGACGGCCGGACCTCGTGCTGATCATGACCGATCAGCAGCGCCACGATCAGCTCGGATACTCGAGCAACGGCCACTTCGAGACCCCTTCCCTCGATGCTCTCGCGGCCTCGGGGGTCATCTTCGAGACCGCCTACAGCGCCGGGACCACCTGTGTTCCGGCGCGCGTGGCGCTCCTCACCGGGATCCAGCCCCATCGCCTTCCCACCCAGGAGAACAACGCTGCGCTCCGGGAAGGATTCTGGACGGTCGCCCACCAGCTGCGCAGCTCCGGCTACGAGACCGCGCTCATCGGGAAGATGCACTTCGCGCCCGTCCACTCCCGGCACGGCTTCGAGACGATGCGGCTGTGCGAGCACATCAAATGGCAGGGCCTCGGGCCGCTGAGCAAGGCGCGCCGCGACGAGGTCGACGACTACCACGACTGGCTCTTGACCCAGGGGCTCCCGGAATGGCGATTCACCGACAACGACAACATGCCGGCCGAGTATCCGGCCGAGGCGCACGCGACCGCGTGGATCGAACGCGAGACCTCGGCGTTCCTCGCGAACCGCGACCGCAGCCGACCGTTGTTCCTCGTCATCTCCTTCCCGCACCCGCACGCTCCGTACGATCCGCCGCAGCCCTTCGCCTCGATGTACGACCCCGCCGACTCGATACTCCCCGACGACGGCTACGAAGCGAACAGCGGTCTGCCGTTGGTGTTCCAGATGGCCGCGGAGGCTTCGAGGACCCGGGCCGAGGCCGAGGATCCCGAGCAGGTCCGTTCGTTCCTCGCCGCGGTGCGCGGGCTGGTCCGTCAGATCGACGACTCGGTCGGGCGCCTCGTCGCCCAACTCGATCTCCAATCGACGTTCGTGTTCTTCACGTCGGATCACGGTGACTACGCCGGGCATCGCGGGTTGATGCGCAAGAACCCGTGGGTGCCGTACGACGACTTGTCGCGGGTCGCGTTCTTCGTCGCGGGCGGCGACGTCGTCGGGGGCAGGCGGGTTCCGGAACTGGTGCAGAGCTGCGATCTCGCGCTCACGTGCCTCGACTACGCCGGTGTCGCGGCGCCGGCGGATGTCGAGTTCGACACGCGGAGCCTGCGTCCGATCCTCGACGGCACACCCGGGCCCGGCGATCTCGACCGCCAAGTCATCTGCGGTACCGGTCGGCCGGGTTGGCCGACGATCCGTCACGGTCGGTATAAGTACATCGAGCACATCGAACACGCCGAACTCGGCCAGCGCGTGCTCTTCGACCTCGACGCCGACCCGCGCGAGCAGGTGAACCTCTTCGAGGATGCCGCACACCGAGCCGTCGGGCAGGAGCTCGTGGAGCGATTGCGCAAGAGCACGAGCCAACCCATCCTCGACATACCTGCCCCGCGCGCGCAGTCGGCGGAGACGTCGGCCTGATGCGCTTCCTCGGGCGCCGACGGGCCCGACCCGACGAAAGCATCGCGCCCGCGCCCGCGCTTGCGTCGGCCGCGGCGGGGCCGGGCTCGAGCCGGGGTCCCGACGAGACGTTCGCGGTGGCCGACGCGCTCGTCGCGGAAGGACGGATCCTCGACGCGATTCGATTCCTGAGCGAGACGAACCGCCGAAACCGCGATCGACGGGTCGAGCAACGCCTGGTCGATCTGCGCTTCGACGCGTTCCGTACGATCAAGTGGCCGACCACACGACCCCCGTGGCCCGAGATCGAAGACCTCTTCCCGGGCACGCGCATCCCTGAAGTGGCCCACACTGATCTGACGATCGAGCGCCTCCGCAGCGCGATCCAACACCATGGTTCTCTCATCGTGCGCGGGCTCGTCGGATCGGAACGCGTCGATCTTCTCGTCGCCGATATCGACGCCGCGCTTGCGGGGTTCGATGCCCGCGCTGGGGGAGTGGTCAATACCGACCTCGAGGGCTGGTACGAGCGCTTCGCACGCGACGAGATGAGCGATCGTGACCGAAAACGCTTCCGCGGTGCGGTGATGACCGTCGAGTCGCCCCCGACGATGTTCGACCTCATCGAGACGTTCGAAGACGTCGGGCTCGGCCGGCTCGTACGCGAGTATTTCGGCGAGCAGCCGATGCTCCTCGCCCGGAAGGGCACCCTGCGCCGCATGGCCCACGAAGGCCGGACCGGCGGATGGCATCAGGACGGCGCCTTCATGGGCGTCGACATCCGCTCGCTCAACGTCTGGCTGTCGCTCTCTCATTGCGGCGACGACGCGCCGGGTCTCGACGTGGTGGGCCGCCGCCTCGACGATCTCGTGCAGACGGGCGAGGGCGCGTTCGCGGAATGGGCCACCAGTCCCGACGCCGCCGAAGCCGCCGCCGATGGCGCGATCGTGCGTCCGATCTTCGAGCGGGGCGACGCGCTCATCTTCGATCATCTCAACCTGCACCGGACCGCCATCGATCCGGGTATGGAACACGACCGCTACGCGATCGAGACCTGGCTGTTCGGCCCGTCGACCTACGGGTCGATGACGACGACAGTCGAGAGCGGCTATTCGCCGCGCGACCAGCTGCCAATCCTGTTCTGATCCGTCTCGTCTCCGTCTGCCGGACGATTCACTTCGTCTTCGGCATGCGCGCCTCGACCTGCGCGGCCACCGACTTCGCGAACGTGGCGGTGAGGTGATTCGCGTCCCGCTTGACGATGACATCGCCGATGATCGCGTCGCAGGTCGGCCAGCGCGGGCAGACGACGCGATCCAGGTCGACCGAGGCGACGCCCGGCAATAACTTCGCCTCCTTGCGGTAGAACAGCTCGAGCGGCGTCGGCTGCGTATGCGCCTGGTAGGCGCACTTCGCGGCCGGCACCCCCTTCGACAGGCACGCCAGCGGGTCCTGCTTCGGCGGCGCGTCGGGGATCGGTTCCAGGATCGCGATCTGGCGTCCGGGCGCCGAGAGTGCAGTGAGCGACTGCGCCGAAGCGGACGTGAGACTCGACTCGAACTTCGGGTTGCCCGGTCGGACCTGGGAACCGTCCGCAGCGATGAACGGGTAGGGATACAGCGGATCGTCGAAGGCCTGATGCGCCAAGACGACGAGCCCCGGGTCGATCTCCGGGATGACCCGGTTGTACCAGTCGTCGTGGTGAGCCTGACACTGGTTGAACGACTTGTACACCACGTCGAGGTGCTGCTGCCAGGGGCACGTGGGGTAGGCCAACACCGAGAGGTTCCAACCCCGCTGCTTCGCAATCGCCGAGAACGCGGGGATCCACATACGCGCGTTGCTGTCGCCCATCAACACCACGTGCAGGCCCGTGCCGGCCACGACGGTGCACTTGCTCACGTCGGCGGCGAGGCAGTCGGGCAGTGCAGGGATGTCCTTTTGCGCGACGCGCCAGTCGAGCAACCGGAGCCCCGATGCCGAGCCTCCGGATCCGGGCAGCGCCGACACCGCCGTCGTTCCCCGATCGAGGATCGCAGGCATGGCGACGACGCCGCACAGGACACTCGTCGCGAGGCCGAAAGCGACGATCGGCGTCTTGAAGCGGTCGAGTGTCTGCGCGGCGCGTATCGGATGCTCGATCAGATGGAAGCTGAGCGCGGCGAGCGGCGTCGCCACACCGCACGAGATCGCGAACAGCGCGAGCGGCGACAGGCTGCGGCCGTGGGCCGCGATCACGATGACCGGCCAGTGCCAGAGATAGATGCCGTAGGAGATCCGTCCGAGGTAGGTGAACGGCGTCGACGACAGCAACCGCTCGACCACACCGCCGCTCGTGTTCTCGAGGGCGGCGATCAGCGCCACCGCGAGCACCGCCACGAAAACGCCGCGCGTGATCGGGCTCACGTCGAGCGCGGACGTCGCGAGCGCCAACATACCCACGAACACCACGACGGCGAGCGCGCGGGCGTAGCGACGATTGCGAGCACCCCAGTGGAAGAGTTGGGGAGTCAGCGCGAGCGCAGCGCCGGCGAGGAGTTGATACGCCCGCGTGTCGGTTCCGTAATACGCACGATCGAGATTCGTCGACCCGATGTGCAACGCGGCGATCGCAGAAGCGACCGCGCCGACCGCAACGACGATCCGTAGGGCCCACCACTGCGGGCGTCCCAGGCGCTTCGTCACGAAGTAGAGGCCGGCGAGGAGCATCGGCCACACGAGATAGAACTGTTCCTCGACGGCCAGCGACCAGAAGTGCACGACCGGATTCGTGTTGATGTTCGCGGCGAAGTAGTCGGTCGACTGGCGGATGAAATACCAGTTCGCGAAGTACAGGAACGCGGCTTTGAAACCCCCGAGCGCGTCGCGCGTCTCGGCCGGTGACGCGATGATCGCGTAGACGAGCGCGGTGACGACGAGGGTGATCGCAGCGGCAGGCAGGATCCGGCGCACCCGGCGTGAGTAGAACTGTCGCAGTCGGATACGCCCGACCGACGCCAGGTCGCGAATCAGGATCTGGGTGACCAGGAAACCCGACAGCACGAAGAAGATGTCGACCCCGATGAAGCCGCCGCTCACGAGGCCGAGCCCGGCGTGGAACGCGACGACGAGGTACACGGCGACGGTGCGTAGACCGTCGAGGTGCGGGCGGTAGCTCGAACGGGAAATCTTCGGGCGCGTCGGCTCGCTCATCACGTCGCCAGACATCACGTTGCTCGGCATCGACGACACAGGCCCCCACCCCCCCGCTGGTCTCAACGTGCGGGCGATGCTACCGACCAGGGTGTTCATCGCCCCAGCCGCCCCTTGCGAACTACCTTGCGAACGGTCGCGGCCGAAGCGGAGGGAACCCCATGTTCGACGAACCGTGGATCGACGATCAACGGCTCGAGATACGCGGTTCGAAGTTCATCGCCACATCGCTTCCTCTGGGCGACGTCGGCGACCAGTTCGTGATCGTCAAGACTCCGGAGCTCGTACGCCGGTATCTCGCACTGTTGAAGCGCGAGGGGCCGCGGCGAATCGTCGAGCTCGGGATCAAAGACGGCGGATCTACCGCGCTCATCGCATTGGCGGCCGAACCGGACATTTTTCTTGCGGCCGACCTCGAGCTGGAGATACCCCCGCTCCTCGCGCGCCTGCTCGAAACCAACGACCTCGGCGACCGCGTCAAGACTGGGTTCGGCCTGGACCAAGGTGATCGGGCCGCGCTCACCGCCTTTGTCGACGCCTGGCTTCCCGAGGGCGAGATCGATCTCGCGATCGACGACGCGTCGCACATCCTCGCTCCGACGCGAACGTCGTTCGAGGTGCTCTTCCCCCGGCTCCGCCCGGGTGGCCTGTACGTTATTGAGGACTGGGCCTCCGAATGCATCGCTGCGAGCTACCTCGCCCGTGCACTTCCCGACGTCGACGACTTCAGCGACCGACTCGGTGCCGTCAACCGGGTCCTCCACATCCTGAACGCTCCCGATCACGAGCTCCCCGACGGGGTGATGACGAGCATGGCCAACGTCGCCGCCGACGGCTCGGCTCGGGAAGCGCCGATCCCGGCAACGTGTTCGAACGCATCGTCGGCGTTGCGGGCCGGGCCGATCTCGCTGCGCTCGACGAATCTCCGATCGGACGGAGCCGCCCGATGGCCGACTTCGCGGTCGCGCTCATGATGATCAGCGCGACCCGACCCGACGTCATCACCGAGGTGAGCACCGAAAGCGAATGGTTGCCGGTGCGACGCGGACCGGCGGAGCTGTCGTGCGACACGTTCCGGCTCGACGACACCTGGTCCGACTACTTCGGCTACCTGAGCTGACCGGGCACCAGCTCAGAAGTCGTAGTGGGCGGCGATTGCGTCGTCGCGGAACATCTTCACCGTGGCGAGCGAGAACTCGTCGAGATCGCGCCCCAACGACCCGACCTTCTTCAGGAGATCAGGAGTCATGGTGATGATGTCGCAACCGACCTGATCGGCCTGCAACAGGTTCAACACCTCGCGCGGACTCGCCCAGAGCAGCTCCAGGTTCGGATGCGCGCTCAGAATCGCTCTGGACTCCGCCATCACCGGACCCGGATCGACGCCGGCATCGGCGATGCGACCCGCGAACACCGAGATGACGGCGGGCGGGCCGCCGCCGAGCGCTTCGGCGGCGATCCGCACCTGGTCGAGCGTGAGGAGCGCGGTCGCGTTCATCGATACACCGGCTGCCGCGAGCCGCTTCATCAACGGCGCCGAGCTCGCACCCGACGTGTCGGTGATCGGGATCTTCACGAAGACGTTGTCACCGAAGTCCCGCAGACACAGTGCCTGGCGTTCCATCTCCGCGAAATCGTCGGAGATGACTTCGAACGAGATCGGGTGGCGCGTGATACGAGCGGTCAGCTCTTTTGCAAAGGTCGCGTAGTCGGCGATGCCCGCTTGCCGCATGAGCGTGGGGTTCGTCGTGAACCCCTGAATGAGCGGATCCGCCGCCAGCTCGATCATCTGCTCGACGTTCGCGCCGTCGGCAAAGATCTTGATCCTCAGGCCGTCCGTGACCTTGCTCATCGCGCAATGCTTCTGCGGTTCTTCTTGAGTGTCAAGATCGCTTTCGGCCCGTAGCGACCAGCTGCCAGCCGAATCGGGTCGAATTGAGGCGGGGAACCAACACCACCGCGAAGGCTCCCATCACCACGGAGGCGACTCGCGAGGGTGCGGCGGAACTCGACGCGTCACGGACGAGCGCCTTCCCCCGCAACAGAACGACCAGCTTGTACAGGACGAAGAAGGGAAATCCGCTTCCGCAGACCCTTTCGACCTCCAGTCCGGCGTCTCGGAGCACGTTCCCCAACATCGCGGGCCGAAAATGTTGGCGGTGGCCGATGAACCGGTCGAAGGCGGTACGAGGACCCCCAGGAACCGTGACGACGAGGAGTCCGCCCGGCGCAAGACATCGGACAGCGGACGTCAGGAGTCGGACAGGATCATCGACGTGCTCCAACACCTCGCTGCACACCGCAACGTCAGCCCAGTCCTCGAGCGGCGTCGGCGGATCCGCGTCCGAGAGCAGATCGACCTGGAAAAAGTGCGCGGTCGGAACCTTTTCGAGCGCGCGCCGTATTCCCTCGGCGCTCAGTTCGAGCCCGGCGAGCTCGGCATCCGGCCAACGAGGGCGAAGCGCCGCCAGCAGGTCGCCTTGACCACTGCCGATATCCAACACGCGCTTCGGTAATCCCTCCCGCTCTACGCGTCCCGTAATCAGTGCTCGGCGGTATTGCTGCGCGGGATTGTCGCTCGCCGAGTCGGCATACTCGGCCCAATGCGACTCCCAATCGTCGACCGTCGGCGCGTTCCCGGCTGGATGTTCTGCGCCCGGGCCAACGATGCGCTCGGCGGCTTCGGCCAGGCTTGCAACGAGCAGATCCGGCACGCCGTTCAACGCTTCGGCGTAGTCGTACTCGACGAGAACGGTGCGAACACCGGCTGCGCGGCCCGCTTCGATGTCGCGCCAACGATCGCCGACCATCACGCTCGAGGCTAGGTCGACGTTCCAACGGGCGGCAAGATCGACCAACATTCCCGGGAGTGGTTTGCGGCATTCACATCCGTCGGCGTCGTCGTGTGGGCAGACCGCGACCTCGCTGATCGGCAAACCCGCGAGCACAGCGTCGTTGATCGCGTCGACCTCAGCCCTGGTTGTCGTGCCGCGAGCGATGTCGGGTTGGTTCGTCACGACGAAGAGTAACCAGCCCGCCTCCGCGAACCGCCGACACGCGTCCCCAACCCCGGGGAGCAGCACAGCCTCCCGCACCGACGCCGGCGGGAGAGGCCGACCCGCGCGTATGACCGCCCGATTCAGTACACCGTCGCGATCGAGAAACACCGCCCGTTGTCTCATCGAGGTCACCAAAGCCGTCCCGCGCGGGCGTCGCCCAGCATCGAGTCGATCGACGCTTGCAGCGCCTCGCGCGAGTTGAACCGATTGGTCCATCCGAGCGCGCGAATTCGATCAGTCGCAACCCGCATCACGGGCACGTCGCCCTTCCAACCGCGGCTGCCGCCTCCGTACACGAGCTCTACCGAGTCGGGTTCGAGGCCGACGCGCTCGATCGCAAGCGCAGCGATCTCGGCGACTGTGATGTAGTCGCCGGTGGCAACGTTGAAGACGGCGAAGGGTTCGTCCCCGACACTTCCTGCGAGCAGCACCGCGGCAAGTACGTCGTCGACGTACACGTACGACTTGCTCTGGCTGCCGTCGCCGAGGATCTCGAGCCGGCCGGGATCGGTCAACAACTTGCGGACGAAGTCGAATCCCACGCCGTGTGTCTGATTCGGTCCGACCACGTTGCCGAAACGGAACGCGCGGCCGCGAATCCCGAACATGTGGCAGTACGACGCGATCAACGCTTCGCCCGCGAGCTTGCTCGCGCCGTACGTCGACACGGGCTCCAGCGGCCCGAAGCTCTCGTCGGCCTCGTAGTCGGCGAGGTCGCCGTACACACCGCTTCCCGACGCGTACAGGATGAGGCCGACCGCCGACCGGCGCGCCGCTTCCACGACGCAGTGGGTCAGCTTCGTGCCTTGGTCGAAGTCGATCGTCGGATCGGTCATCGCGCGCGCGATATCGGGGTTCGATGCGAGATGCACCACCGCCGTCGCGCCCAGTAGCGCGGCCGGGAGCCGATCGAGATCGTCGACCTCGCCTTCGACGATCTCGAGCCTCCGATCTTCGGCGACGGGGTCGAGGTGCCAGCGTCGGCCGGAGGAAAAATTGTCGTACACCACAACCCGCTCGACCCCGGCCCGGGCGAGCAACAAACGAACCAAGTGGCTGCCGATGAATCCGGCGCCCCCAACGACAACGACACTGCGGTAGTGATCGGGTTGGCTCAAGGTGTCTCCGCGTCGTTGGTTGCGCTCTCCCATTTCGTCGCCGACTGCTGCAGTGCAGGGTGCGACACGAGGAGGTGCCAGACAACCGCGCACAGACCCTCGGTGTGGGGAGTGATGCGATCCGCATAGAGCGGTGGGATCACGACGACCGCATCCGCGGCTCGGGCTGTGCTCCCACCGTCGCGGCCGACGATGCCGTACACCGACGCCCCGACCGCGCCCGCCAATTCGAGCGCCCGCACGAGATTGGGCGAGATGTTGCGTTCGGCGTCACCGCCCCCGACGGAAAAGATCAAGATCGCGTCTGCGGGCCCGAGGCGTGATACCTCCAGCCACCCCGACAGCGAGGTCTCCCACCCTTCGTCGTTCGTGCGCGCAGTGAGTTCGCTCACGTTGTCGGTCGGTGCGTATGTCTCTATGCCGCACAGCTTGCGAAAGTCGTTGACCGCGTGCGACGCGTGCCCGGCGGAACCACCCACTCCGAGCACGAAGAGTCGGGCGTTGCGGTCGCGTACTGCGGCGAGCCCGTGCGCGAGACGATCTACCGCGTCGAGGTCGAGCGTGCGCAGGATCTCGATCGTCTCGATGATGTACGAGTGGGCGAACTCACTCATGCGGCGCCTCTTCCTTCTCGCCGACCCGACACGCCGCAAACGTATTCAGACCGAGCTTGTGCCGATAGCACCGGATCTCGCTCGGCCGGAAGCCCGCGCGCACCAACAACGGCCACAGATCCCGAGGGTCGAAATACCACTTGTGGTCGTCCATCTCCTCCGCCGGGCTGAGGCCGAGGCGAAATGCCGAGAGTTCGAGCGCGCGCTTGCCCCACCAACTCGGAACGTTCAGCAGCACGCACCCGCCCGGCGCAGTGACTCGGCGCAGCTCGCGAACCGCCGTCTGGGGATCCCAGAGGTGCTCCAGCACCGACAGGCACAACGTAACGTCGAACGACGACGACCCGATGGTCGGCAGAACATCAGGAAGGGCCCCCTCGATCGCTCTCACCTTGGGGTGGACTTTCAAGTCCGCGGCGATCGCGACGTCGACGATGAGGGCGCTGTCCACTACCGCAAGTTGCGTGCGAGTGAACCGCGCGTCGAACCCGCATCCGAAGTCGGCAAGGCGAGCTCGTTCGAACCGCGCGTTGCGGCGTACGGCGACGCTACTGAGCCACACTCCGAACCGATCGACGCTCGACGGGCTCCGGTACTGACCGAACGAGGAAGCGCGCGATTCCGGGGGGAAGGTGTCTGTCATCGGCGCTTCGGAACCATCGGCCGGCCCCTCGTCGTAGCGATGATCGTGCCGTGGAGGAGCAGAGTCGACACAAAGAGCTGGGCGCCGGTGATCGCGCACGCGAGGCCGGTCACGGCAACATGGTTTACGACTGCATCGCTCCCATTCAGTGCGAGATCGTTGGTCGCGTACGTGACCACCAAAGGGATGGCGAGGACAAAGCCGAGTGCGACGAGACCGAAGGAGATCAGGACGGTGCGTGTGTACGGAAAGAGTCGACGCCACCGATGACTGTGCCGGCCCGTGTAGTCGAACAGCACCTGGGCGACGCATCCGAAGAACAACGTCTGGCATCCGATGGCAAGTAGGGCAACGCCGAGAAATTGCGAATTGAGCGAAAACTCGAGCGATCCGATGCTGATGTCACCGAACGTCAGTGGCAGCGTGAAGAGCAGGCCGAGGAGCGTAAGAAATATCCCGGTCTTCACGAGGAAGAAGGCCGAGCCGTAGATGAACATGGCCCGCAGGTTGATCCACGCCGCTTTGAACGGTGAGAGCCAGCCCTCGCGTTTGTGGTGACTGAGACGCCCCTCCTTGTCCTTCAGGAACGTGACCGGTACCTCGGCCGTGCGCAGCTCCATGTGCACCGACTTGAGCACCATCTCCGATGCGTACTCCCACGACTGCGACTGCAGGTTCATGCGCTCGAGCGCGTCGCGCGTGATGCCGCGCATGCCGCAATGGATGTCGCTGAAGTGGCTGGCGTACATCCGGTTCAAGATGAACGTGGTGAACGGCGTCCCGAAGTAGCGGTGCAGCGCGGGCATCGAACCGGGCTCGATCGAACCCTTCCAGCGCGAGCCCATCACGTACTCGTAGCCCTCGCGGAAACGATCGACGAAGGGTCCGAGCCGCCGGAAGTCGTACGTGCAGTCGGCGTCACCCATCACGATCCACTTCCCGCGTACGTACGGGAGCGCGTCGATGTAGGCGCGTCCGAGACCTCGCCGCGGCACCTTCAGTACCCGGGCCCCGCCGGCCAGGGCGATTTCGGCCGTGTCGTCTTCGGAGCTGTCGACGATGAGGATCTCGCCGGCGACACCGATCGCGGCCATTCCTTCCCGGCACCACGCCACGAACTCCCCGACCGTCAACTGCTCGTTCAGCGCGGGAATCACGATCGACAACTCCGGCTCGGCGACGTCGTCGTCGGGACGGAGGAGCGTGATCTGCGGATCGGCCGTTCGGGTCGTCGTCACGAGAGGGATGCCAGGTGCTCTTGCAGATCAGACAGCCCTCGGGGCGAACCGATCTCGAAGAACCGATGGCGAGCCTCGTATCCTGCCAGGTGGCCCTCGAGACTCAACGACCGCAACATCTCGGCCAGATCGCTCGCCGATCCGCCGGGCACTCGGGTGCGCACACTCTCGGCCCGCAGGATCAAGAGCCCGTAGTCGATGAAGTGCATGCCTGCGCCCGCAGGATCGGGCTCATGTTTGTCGTAACGCACGACCCGGCGCCCGTCGAACTCGACGTTGCTCGCATCCCAGGCACCGTCGTTGCGGAACACGGTCATCAAGGCTTCCGCCCCGGAGCGTTCGAAGTACGCGTCGACCGAATGGAGATTCAGCCGGAGGTACGAATCGCCGTAGAGCACGAAGAACGTGCCGTCGAGCGCGCCCTCGTCGAGCGCGAACCGGATCGCGCCTCCCGTTCCGAGCCGCGTGTCGCCCTCGTCGACGAACCGGACGGCGCATCCGAGATCGTGACGCGGTCCGAGCGCGTCCCGGATCATCTGCCCGAGGTACCCGATCGAATACACGACGTCGGTGACACCCTCGGACGCGAGCCAGCGCAGTTGATGTACTGCGAACGGCTCTCCTCCGACCGCCAGCAGCGGCTTCGGAAGAACGTCGGTGGCCGGGCGCATACGGGATCCGACCCCGCCGCCGAGGATGAGACACGTCGTCAACATCAGCTCCGGGCCAATACGACTGAACCATCGTGGTCGAAGCCGAATCGGACCTCCGGCAGTCCCGCCTCGGTCATCGCGGCTCGGACCCGGCGCGGGTCTCCGGCGTAGAAGAGGAGGAAGCCCCCGGCGCCCGCGCCGACCAGCTTTCCACCGAGCGCGCCGTTGCGGCGCGCGGTCTCGTACCACTCGTCGATGCGGTCGTTCGTTATGCCGGCACTTCGCCGCCGCTTGTGGGTCCAGTGCTCGTGCATGAGGGCGGCAAAGGTCGCCGTCTCACCCGATTCGAGCGCGACTCCGATACGCAGACCGAGATCGTTGACATAGTCGAGGTTCGCGATCATTGCCTCGTCGTCGTGCTCGGACCGCTGCTTTTGATCGGCGAGGATGCTCGAAGCCCGGCGCGAGTAGCCCGTGAAGAACAACAGCAGATGGTCCTCGAGATCGGCGAGCGTCTCCGCGCTCACGTCCAGGCGGTCGACGTCGACGGTGTCGTCGGCGTGGAAATCGAAGCGAGTGAGACCACCGAACGCGGCGATGTACTGGTCCTGTTTCCCGACGGGGTCACCGAGGAGCTCGATCTCGACGTGACATGCCTCTTCGGCCAGGGCTTGGATCGAGCACTGACGATGGCCGTACGCGTGGAGCGCTCGGAGCAGGCCAACCGTGAACGACCCCGACGACCCGAGGCCGGTCCCCGCCGGAATGTCGGCGACACTCACGATCTCGATGCCCGGTCGGATGCCGTACCGCTGGAGCACCTCGCGGATCAGCGAGTGCTCGATGTCCTCGACGCGCGTGACCCGCTCGTGGACCGAATACTTGAGGAGGTAGTCGTCGGTGAACGTCGCGTTGACGGCCAGGTACACGTACTTGTCGATCGCGGCCGACAGGACCGAGCCACCTTTGCGCCGGTAGTACGAGGGCAGGTCGGTGCCACCGCCGCCGATCGAGATGCGCATCGGGGTTCGGGTGAGGATCACGTGCACCACCAAGGCGGACCAACGACGTACGTCAACCGCTGCATCCGATCCTCCGTGATGACGCCAGGCCGCAGCCGTGCGAAGGCTCCGCCCCGGAACGGTCTGTCCCCAACCGAGGTGGAACTATAGGCGGATCAGGTCCGCGTCGAAACGGGCTTCCCCGAGCCGTCCAGACGTTTCCCGACCGCGCGCAGCGCCCCGTCGATGCCGATCGCAGCGAGTATCGCCAGGGGTATCTCGGCGGGGGCGCGATAGCGGACTGACCCAATAGTGAGCAGAACCGTCGTTGCGACGACAACTGGGAACACGAGCAACGGATATACCGGTATCTCGTGCCGGCGCGCCATTACAACGCCCGCGAGCGCAAAGGGCAGGAGCACCCAATACGCGAAGAACCCGACTCGAAAGACCCACGCGGACGTACCGCGCTCCGTCTCGAGGTGTATCTGCTGAAACGGTCGGAACAAGGCGAACGTCCGCCCGATCCGTGCGGCCGCCACAACCGGCACCTGGCTCTCGTGGGCTCGCATGAACGTGAGGGCTCGCTTCTGCGCGTTCGCATCGTTCGACAGCGGATCCTTGGAGTCCGTCGACCGGAACACGCAGGTCGATGCGTAATACCCGAGCAGTGACCCGTGATAGGTCAGCGTGCAGTTTCCTGCCGCCAGCGTCCCCCCGAAGGCGCCGGCGACGACGACCGGGCGATCGAAGCGGGACGAGAGGTAGATCGACCACGGCGCCATGATCGCAATGCAAATCGCTGCTGCAGCAGCGAGCCATTCGAGACGCGTTCGGAACTCGACCCGACGCCTCGACAGGATTAGGGGAGCTACGAGCAAGAAGGCGACTGCGATCTGATCCGACTTCGTCATCGCGAGCACACCCACGACGGCACCGAGCGCGACTGCAGTACAGGCCCTGGGTTTGGCGATGAACCTGTACGCGAGCCAGATGATCGTCGCGATGCCGAGCAGCGCGAGCGGTTCGGAGAGCGCTTCCCTCTCGTACACCCAGACGAACGGATAGCCCGCGGCAAGCACGGCGGCGAGGAGGCCGACGCGCTTACCGACTGCCGCCGCGGCCGCCAGGCCCGTCATCACGATGGTCGCGGTCCCAACGACGCTCGCCGTGATCTGATGTTCGAGCCACGTGCGCAATCCAAGCTTGGACACACCAGCGAGCAGGATGGTCCAAGCGGGCGGATGACCGGTGTCGGGTACCGAGACGTGCTGCAGAATCAATATCAGCGGAGCAACGAAACCCTTCCCGTCCGCAAGGAACAAGGACCCGTAGTGATAGCGAAAACCATCGCCTCCGACCACTTCGTGACGGCTCGCGACGTCATAGATGACGCGAAGCACACAGCCCGCGAACGCCGTCAACGCGAGCGAACAGCCGAATCGATGCGAACGCGCGTACGTCCGGAGCCGCATCAAACGGCACCCCCCAGTCGGTTCGCGCCGAACTATAGAGCGCTCACCCGCACCGGATCCCGGTCATTTCGTCTGGCCCGTACTGCGGCTGAGAGCCAGTCGAAACCGACGGCGGCCAGAAGTATGAGTGCGATCTCCGCCGGCGCCCGGTAGCGCACCGAGCCGATAGTCGGCAGTACTGCAAGGAAGACGACCGCTACGAAAGCGAAGAGCGGGTATCCAGCAACTCCTCGCCGGCGCATCCGGACCAACCCGGCGACGGCGAACGGAGTAAGCGCCCAGTAGGCAACGAAGCCCACCCGAAAGACCCAGAGCGGCGACACGCGTTCACTCGCCTCGATATGTGTCTGCTGACCCGGTCGATACACCCCGAACGTCCGGCCGATCCGAATGGCCATCACGAGCGGTACCCGAGACTTGTTCTTGCTCATGAACTTCAGCGCCTGACGCCGGTACTGACCGTCGGCGACCGAATAGTCCCTGCTGATGTTCGGGACGAACGCGGCGCACCCAAGGTTGGCGTAGCCGGTCATCGGGCCGTGGTACACGGGTGCACAGTTGCCCGTGTACATGGCGACGCCGAGCCCGGTCGAGAAGGGGACCTGGTTCTGAAAGCGCGTCGAGTTGTAGAGCGCCCATGGGGCGATCACGAGAACGCACGCCACACCTGCGGCTGCGAGCCAACCGACTCGCCGCGGCCACGACAGGCCGCTGGCCCCGAGGATCAACGGCACGACGAGCAGAACGGAGACGGCGATGAGCTCGGATCGCGTCATCGACATCGCTCCGACGATCGCGCCGAGCGCGACCACGAGGCCGAGACCGGGCGCGGCCCGGAAGCGGTATGCCAGACAGATCGTCGTGGCGACCAAGAGCATCGTCAACGGCTCCGACAGGAGTTCGCGCTCGTAGACCCAGACGAACGGATACGCCGCGGCGAGTCCCGCCGCGATGACACCGACGCACCGTCCGAACATCGCTCGTCCCGCCAACCCTGTCATCACGATCGTGCCCGCGCCGACGAAGCACGTGAAGAGCTGCTGCGACAACCACGACTTCAGCCCGATCGCACTGGGAGCGGCGAGAAGCACCGTCCACGCGGGCGGATGACCAGCTAGGGCCGCTCCCGAGACCGGATCGTAGAAGCCGAAGCCGTTGACCAGGTCGAGCGCGCCGTAGTGAAACGTGTACCCGTCGCCCAGCACGACGCGGTTGCGCAGCCAGAGCACGTAGCCGACGCGCCACGCGAGCCCGACCAGCGTGATCAATATCAGCGCGACGGCGAAGCGATCTTTCTGCCCGCGATCTCGCGACATGCGACCGTCACTCTCCGACCGGAACATCAGTGGCGGGCGATGCTAACAGTCGCCCGTTTCTTGACAGGAGCGACCGGTGACCGCGAGATTGACCGTCGTGGAACTTGACGAGGAGGTTCCGCTCGCCGCCTCGGATCGGGCCTCACGGCCGCGCCGGTCATTGCAATCGGCGATCTTCTCCCTACCGATCACCGGGTTCCTCGTAACGGGCTGGGCTCATCGCTGGATCACCGAAGACGGATTCATCTATCTGCGCATCGTCCATCAGGTCGGTGCCGGTCATGGTCCGGGCTTCAACATCGGCCAACGGGTCGAGGCGTACACGGGCACGCTCTGGGTCGGGATCCTCGCGCTCGCCGACCTGCTCACCCCGATCCGGCTCGAGTGGCTCGCGGTATTACTCGGCTTGGGCATCGGCGCGGCCGGCGTGACCTTGGCGATGGCCGGTGCCCGCCGGCTCTGGTCACCCGCTCCGGACAGCGCACTGTTCATCCCGTTCGGTGCCGTCGTGTTTGTCGCAATACTCCCCGTCTGGGTGTACGCGACCAGCGGACTCGAGACGAGCCTCGCGTTCGGCTGGCTCGGCCTGTGCCTATGGATCCTCTCGGGCTGGGCCCGGACTCCGGAGACGCGTCTGTCGACGTGGGGAGCGGTTGTCCTCGGACTCGGATGGTTGATCCGTCCCGAGCTCGTCATCTTCAGCACCGCCTTTTTCGCTCTCGTCGTCGTGCTCGAACCGCGAGAAGGGGCCCGACGTGCACGCCTACGCATCGCGTGCGGACTGCTTGCGCTGCCGGTCGCGTATCAGATCTTTCGCATGGGCTACTTCGGAAGCCTGGTTCCGAACACCGCAATCGCAAAAGAAGGCAGCAGTGCGAATTGGTCGCGCGGGTGGACGTATTTCCGCGACTTCGTCGACCCTTACTGGCTGTGGGTTCCCGCCGTCCTCATGCTCGGGGGCGGATACCTACCGTTCGCGCTTGCATCGGCGCGACGCACTCGCGCCCGCTGGGTCGTGGGGACGTTCCTCGCGTGTGGCGTATTACAAGCGACGTACGTCGTCGCCGTCGGCGGCGACTATGCGCACGCTCGCCTGCTCCTCCCCGGGTACTTCGCAATCTGCGCGCCGGTCGCAGCCATCCCCGCGACCCGCCGTCACCTCGCCGCATTGCTCGTCACTCCGTGGGCGTTCGCGGCGGTGTTGACGCTTCGTCCCGACCAGTACACGTCGGGCAACCTCTTCGCCCATCTCATCGTGATGCCGCCGAAGCAGGACCTCGGCAAGGTGACAACATCAGACTGGGGTTGGGGTCCGGGAGGTCAATACAACCGTTGGTTCAGCGGTCCGGCGTACTACTACCAAACCAGTTCCGGGCTCAGGATCGTCCGGGTCGACATTCCCGTGGCGAACGACGTCCACCTCCCGATCGGCGCGTTCTTCGGCATCGGGATCTCGGCGTATGCGGCGGGCGACCAATTCAACATCCTCGACCTGGAGGGCCTCGCCGACACCTTCACCGCCCACCTCGAATCGACGCCGTCGATGTCGGCCATTCCGCGTTTTCCCGGCCACGAGAAGCCGCTTCCGGCACCGTGGATCGCGGCTCGGCTCACGCCTCCCGGAAGCCGACCCGCGGCGGTCGACTTTCCCGTCCTCGGAAACGGCCTCATTCCGGCGACGACGGGCGTGCAGTTCCAGGTACAGGTCGCGTGGGCGCGCGCCGCATTGAAATGCGGCGGGATACAACGCATCCTCGACGCCGCCGACGCTCCGATGTCGCCCAAGCGTTTCGCTTCCAACCTGCTGCATTCTTTCTCGAACACTCGGACGCGTATCCCGGCCGATCCCGAAACCGCTTACCGTAAGTTCTGCGGAACGGACATTCCGCCCGAAGTACAGTCATTGCTGTCTCGATGATCAGCGCCGGATCGCGGTGGTGCGAACCCAGCCTCTCGGCGTAGGGTTCCCCTCGTGCGGCGGATCTCACCACTCTCGTGGCTCTTCATCGTCGTCGGGATCTTGCTCATCGTGGTCGCGGTGATCTACATGACCACGAAGGCAACCGACCTCCCGAGCTTCTTCCCGGGCCATGTCGGGCCGGTACCCCACGCAGGCAAGTACACGAAACGCGGCATCGCCGCGATCGTCGCTGCCGTGGTCTCCTTCGCGATTGCTGTCCTCGCTCTGCGCAAGGACTGACCGCATCCGCGATGACCTCGTCGCCCGATTCGAACAACGACCACTGGTTGCGCCGATCGGGCTATTTCCGGGAGGTGGTCGGCTACCCGGAAGCCGTGGATCTCCGCCTTGATCCGCGCGCACACGCCCGGTTCGCAATCGTCGCCGTCGACGGATTCGAAGGCGGTGGCCTCGCCGGTGCGTCGTTGACGATCTCCTTCTCCGCTCGGGAACCGTGTTGACAGGCGCGTCTGTGTTCGTATCGGCCTGGAACGACAGCGGCGGCGGTTTCCTCACACGCTTGCTCGACGGTCATCCCGAGCTCGACGTATTTCCGTTCGAGATGCAACTCGGCACCGGCCTCGCTCCCAGCGGTTTCGACGACTGGTTCCCGGCGAAGTATCGGTGGCCGGTCGTTCCCGACGATCCTCGGGTCGCGTTCGACGCGTTCGCGAACGAGGAGATGCGTGCGGCCCGGACCGGCGCGGCGGTGGGAAAGTTCGCAGGATTCGACCTCGACCTGGATGTCGACGAGTGGCGGTCGGCATTCGCACGAGTCGTCGACAGCTCGTCATCTCGGGCCCAAGTGGTGTCGGCGTGGCTGGAGACGTTCTTCGCCACCTGGCGCGGCGCCGGCGACCGCGCTGCGCGCGTCGTCGGGCATTGTCCTGTGCTCGCGCTCGACTGGGAACTCGTGCTCGCCGATCTACCCGACGCCCGCATGATCCACGTTGTGCGCAGCCCGTTCGCCGGTTTCGCCGATACCAAACGACGTCGCCCCGGCATGAGCACGGAAGGCTTCGCAGCGCGCTGGTCGCTGGTGAACACCGCGGCCGCGCTGCATGCGGCGCGTCGCCCCGAGCAATTCCTCCTCGTGCACTACGAGACGCTCCTGGCCGATCGGCGCGCCTCGATGGCGTCGCTCGCCGCGTGGCTCGACGTCCCCTACGACCAGGCTCTCCTCACGCCGACCTGGAACGGCGTGCCCCTCACTGCGATGGGGCCGTTCGGCGGCGTTCCCGTCAACACCCACGACTACGAGCAGCGCAACATCTCCGAGCTGAGCCAGCCCGATCGTGAGATCCTGTCCGTCCACACCGCGGCGGCGCGCGCGCTCTGTTCGATCGACGACGTCGCCACCATCGCCGCTGACCCGGCGGCGACCCGCGAGAACTTCACGGTCCCCGCCGACAACCTCTCTCTCGAGCGCATCGGAACGAGATCGGTGCCCATGCCGCTCGAGTACGAGACGAACGGCGACTTCTGGGGTCTGCTCGAAGCCCTCGGTGTCGGCCTGCTGGTGACGCGCGAGTACGAGCACATGCTCCTGCTCCTGGGCGGCAACGGCGGAAACCCATGGCAATCTGCCCTCACCGTTCCGCATCCGTCGGGAGCGTTCGTCGACACCGACAGCGGCTCTCTCGTGGTGAGCAGCACCCGAACGCCGAACCAGATCATGTGGTTTCGTCCGCTCGGGCGCGACGACTGGGGTCGGGAGGTCGTCCCCGACGACGTCGAGCCCGACGACGGCACCGTGTACGTCCCGAGCGTCACCCGCGTTCTCCCGGGGACGCTCTACATCCACGATGTCGTCGTCAGCGGCGGCGAGCTGTACGTGACTGTCACCGGGCACAACTTCGTGGCGAAGGTCAGCGTCGAGTCCGGATGGGAACGGGTCTGGTGGCCGCGCGCGCTCGACGAGCTGGGCGCCGCCGGATTCCGGACGAACTGGTTCCAACTGAATTCGATCGGCCTCGGCGAGAACGGTCTCGACGACGCGCACTTCACCGGTTTCTCCGACGAGACGACCGGACCGAAGCCATGGAAGGCCGGCTACGGACCCGAGGGACGCGGCGTGGTGTTCTCGGCCTCGAGCCGCGAGGTCGTGCTCTGCGGTCTCACGTGCCCACATTCGGCCACTCGGAACGCGGGCCGGCTCTGGCTCTGCAACAGCGGCTTCGGCACCGTGGGCGTCGCCGACGACCTCGCCACCGGCGCCGGCTCGTTCTCCCCCGTCGCCGGATTGCCCGGGTTTACGCGCGGGCTCGCGTTCGCCGGGGGTCACGCGATCGTCGGGCTCTCCAAGGTGATCGACCGCTACGAGCCCTACGCGCCGGGCCTGCGACCGTCGGAGTCGCGCTGCGGGCTGGCCATCATCGACGTGGTGACCGGCGCGGTCGCAGCCGAGCTGTGGTGGCCGAACGGACTCCAGATCTACGAGGTCCAGGTGCTGCCCGGAGCCATCCGTCCCACACTTCCGTCGGCCGGCGCCGGGGCCGAGAACACTTACCTGCGCTTCCTCGGATGACGGAGACGACCGGTCTCGGGCGTCACCCATCGAAGCGCGCGGCGGCACCGCCCGCGTCGCGTGCCGTCGAGGTCGCGTTCGGGCTGCTCGTCGCGGGCGCGTTCTTCTACACGCTGCACCTCACCGACCACTTCTACTTCTACGCCGACGACTGGCTCCTCATCAAACAGGCGGGTTCGGTTCGCGGCCTGTTCGAGCCGTACAACGACCATCTCAGTATCATCATCCTCGGACTTTGGCGCGCGTTCGTCGGCGGCTTCGGTTTCGACTACGCGCCGTTTCGCGTTGCCGGCGCGCTCGTCCTCTTCGCCGTGCCATCGGCGTTCTTCGTCACGACCCGCCGCCAGTTCGGCATCGTCTTGGCCGCGCTCCTCGGGATCCCGCTCGTCTGGTATGGCCGCTACGTCTCGTTGAACCCGAGCGAGCTCAATCACTACCTCGCGCTCCTCGGCGGCGTCGGATGCGCTGCAGCACTCAACCGCGGCCGGCGCGCCAACCCGTTCCTCGCAGCCGCGCTCGTGCTCTCCCTGTTGTCCGCGGGGGGCGGCGTCGCCGTCGCCGCCGCGTGTCTCGTGCACAACGTCTGCACCCGCCCACCCGTTCGCCGGTGGCTCGCGGTGGGAATCCCCACCGGACTCTGGCTCACTTGGTGGCTGATCGAGGTGCACGGCGGATCACATCTCGGGAAGTACGCGTTGTCGACTTCGCAGACGCTGCAGTTCGTGCGCGACCTCTGCTACACCCCTTTTCAAGCGGTCGCGCTCGGCGTGCCCGCGATTGCAGTCGTCCTCATGATCGCGTTCTTCGGTTACGCGATCTGGACGATCTCGAAAGGGGCAAACGCGAGCGCCAACGTGCTGGCCTGGTCACTCGCGGTGCTCGTCTGGGCGGTCGGCGTGGCCAACAGCCGCGGCGTGCTCGCCGATCCGACCGTGTTCCGCTACCGCTACGTCGCCCTCGGCTTTGCCCTGCTCGCCATCGTGCCCCGGCAGCCGATCCCGTGGCCCGGGCGGTTGCCGATCGACACCGACTGGCGTTGGATCGGCGCGGGCGCGCTCGCGGTGTTGGCGCTTGGCGGCGCGCGGGCGTTGGCGGTTCGGCCCGATATGCGCGCCAGCTCTGCGCAGTACGGATCCGCCGGGCGGTTGGCGCGCGGCGAAGTGCTCGTGGTCGGGCTCGGCCCGTCGATCGTTCCCGACGCCACGATCCTGCCGTTCGGACTGGGGGCTCTCCCGGCACGCGAGATGCGGGATCTGTTGTCCGACCACGACAACCCGTTTTCCACGACCGTCACCGCCGCCGACCAACGGCTCGTCGCGATGAGTGTCGTCCGGACCGCGGGCGCCGGGAGGCGCAGCGTCGCGTGCACTCCACTGACGTCGTCTTTCACGTACGCGCCGAAGGGCGTCGGTACGCAGTACGTGTGGTCCGCCGATCACACGTACGAGGTGGACGTCCGCCGCTTCGGCGCCACGTGGGTGCGACTTGCGCAGGGCCGCCCCGGTACAGCGCTCCAACTCGTGCTCCCCGGCCTAAACGCCGGGGAGCCGTGGGAGGTCCGCGCCAATGGAGCGTGCCGGGTCGGTCCCGCGGCCCACTGATCCCGTCTCACGCCGAGTATCGACCGCGTTCCGACGTCGACGACAACCACACGCCGGTCGCCCGTAGGCCGGTATCGAGCGGCGTGACCGTTTCCCAGCCGAGCTCGGCGCGCGCCCGCCGCGGATCGGCGAACCAACGGTCGGTGTCCCAGGCCCGATTCTCCATGGAACCCCACACGGGTTCCTCGGACACGTCGAAGACTGAGCGGGCGATCGCGACCAGTTGCTCGAGAGTGGTCTGCACACCGCTCCCCAGATTCCACACCGCTCCCGGCCGCGTCGACGCGACTTCGGCGGCCCGCAGAATTCCGTCGACTGCATCGTCGACCCAGACGAAGTCGCGTGCCGTCGCCGACGCGACGAGGGGCGGGAGCGTGCCCGCGAGCGCGGCGACGACGAGACGGGGGACGAGACGCGTCGGCTCCTCCCACGGCCCGTACACCGAGTACAGACGCACGGTCGCGGCCGGGAGACCCGTTCGGCGCGCCCAATGCGACACCGCGTGCGTCGCCGACGCCTTCGTGATCGCGTAGACGCTGTCGGGCGCGACGATCTCGTCCTCGCCGGGCGCGCGATCCTTCAGGCCGTACTCGGACGACGATCCCGTGTACACGAATCCTTCGCAGCCACCGTTCCCGGCGAGCGCGTCCAAGAGGTTGAGCGTGCCGAGCGTGTTGACCGACACCATGCGCGCGGCATCGGTCTGATGCGCGTACGCGCCGTGCGCGGCCAGGTGGAAGACCCAGTCGGGACGGACCGAACGGACCAGTGCCGCGACCGCGTCGGCGTCGGCCACCGAGCACGCATGCGTGCGAAGTGCGTCCACGCCCGTGAGGCGCCATTCGTCGCCACCCGCGTGGGTCACGCAGTGCACCTCGAGCCCGTCATGCACCAGGCGCCGCGCCACGTTCGCGCCGACGAAGCCGGCGCCGCCGGTGACGAGTGCAGTTCCCTTCATCGCACTCAGCGGTCGCCGTCGGGCGTCAACCCACGTTGCCGCATCTCGCGGCGGAGCACGAAAGCCTGGCTGTACATGTGCCACGCGGAACGCAGGTTCGTGGTCGATCGGCCCGAGTGCCGGGGCAACACAGGGACGGCAAACTCGACGACCTGGTAGTTGCGCGCCTCGCATACCGCGAGGAACTCGATGTCGATGAGGTCGTCGTCGCGGCGCAGCTGCCGCAGATCGGTGAACTCGGCCGGGAAGACCTTCGGCGTCCCGTTCACGTCGAAGACCGAGAGCTCGAAGAGCATCCGGCACTCGAGATTGTAGAGCAACGAACCGGCCCGCCTTGCCGTGCTGTCGCGCACGCGGCGGCTCGCCTTCACGACCGAACCGCTCGAGTCGAACGCCAGCGCGACCGCGGTGCGGAGCACGCTCGGGGGCGTTCGCGCCAGGTTCGTGTACGCGAGTAGATCACCGGTCGCCGCGTCGAGACCCGTCCGCACGGCGCGGCCCCATCCGGCTTCTTCCGAACGCACGACCCGAACCCGGTCGTCACTTGCACGAAGTGTCTCCGCCGCTTCGTCGGTCCCGTCGCGCGGACCGTTCACGACGACGATCACTTCGAGCCCCGCTCCCAGCTGTTCGACCTCCGCGATCATCTCCGGAACGACGTCGCGGAGCTGTTCCGACGCCCGGTATGCCGGCAGCACGATCGAGACCGTGGAGCTCTCCCTCGTCACGTCCGGTCAGCCCTCGGGTCGCCGGTCGCATCCGTCACCGAACGCGCGAAGTCGCGGATGCGGCGCTCGAGCACTGCGGCCGAGAGTCCGTGCATCTCGTGGAGGAACGATTCGCTGCCGAGCCGGTCCGATGCCAAGGGATCGTCGACACAGCACCGCAGGAGGTGCACCCCGACACCGGCGTCGACGATCGTGTCGGCCACGATCGAGCCCAGCCCCCCGCTCCGGACGTGCGCCTCGACGGTGACCACCCACGGGTGCTCCCGAAGCAGCTCGGCCAGGTGCTCGATCGGCGCCGGCGCAACCGACTCCACCACACCGAGGGAGCACTTCGTACCTTGCGCGGCCAACGCGTCGACTGCGACCGCGGCCTCCGAGGAGACGCCGCCCATCGCGAGCACAAGCCCGTCCGCGCCGCGGTGCGCGAGCGAGATGCGAGCGGGGTCGAAGCCGGGCGCGAGGCCCGACACGCGTCGGCGCTCGTCTTTCCCGAGACGGAGGTACACGGGGCCTGTGCGGGTCTGCACGTGGCGTACGACCGAGTCGGTATGGCCGGCATCTGCCGGAGCGACGATCGTCACGCTCGGCAGGGTTCGCATCACACCGACGTCCTCCAGCGCATGGTGAGTAACACCGGCCGCGCCGTACTCGAACCCACCGCCCATGCCCACGACGCGCACGGGCAGGTCGTGCCACACCGCCCCGTTTCGGAAGAACTCGAAGCCGCGCAAGCTCGCGAACGTCGCGATCGAATAGCAGTACGGCGTGAAGCCGGCGTCGGCGAGCCCGGTCGCCAGACCGATGAGGTTCTGCTCGGCCACGCCGACGTTGAAGAAACGATCCGGATGCGCTTCGCGAAACGGTTCCAATGCCATGAATCCGAGATCACCCGTGAGCAACACGATGCGCTCGTCCGCGGAGGCGAGCTCCGTGAGCGTCTCGACGAAGGCGGCTCGCATCGCGGACTACAGCTCGGCCAGTGCGCGCGCGTACTGCTCGTCGTCGAGCGGCAGGTAGTGCCACTTCAGCTGGCGCTCCATGAACGAGACGCCTCGCCCGAAGATGGTTTTCGCGATGACGACGCGTGGCGGACCCGCCTGACCCGTCACGTCGAGCGCCGCAACGAGCGCCGCTTCATCGTGACCGTCGACGTGCTCGACGTCCCAGCCGAAGGCGGAGAACGCAGCGCCCGGATCGCGGATCGACAACACCTCGGCGGTCGTCCCGAAGGCCTGCTGACCGTTCAGATCGATCACCGCGACCAGGTTGCCCAATCGGTGATGACCGGCGAACTGTGCCGTCTCCCACACTGCGCCTTCGTTGAGCTCGGCGTCGCTCATCACGACGAACGCGCGCGACGCCCGGCCTTGCATCCGCGCTGCGAGCGCGGCGCCGGCACCCACCGAAAGACCCTGGCCCAGAGACCCGGTGCCGAAGTCGACCCCGGGAACGCCGGGCTCGGGGTGGACGCCGAGCCGGGAACCGTCTGTCCCGAACGACTCCAGCTCGGCCAGATCGAGACGTCCGCTCAGCACGAGAGCAGCGAACAGACCGAGTCCGGCGTGGCCCTTCGACAGCACGACCCGGTCGCGATCTTGATCGTCCGGACGGCCGTGCAACACCGAGCCGTACAGCGCCGCGAGTATCTCCGCGATCGACAGCGACGAACCGATGTGACCGACGTGTGCTCGATAGGAGTGCTCAATGACGAGGCGACGGATATCGCGCGCCATCGTCTGAGACCGCGCCGGCCGCTCCGTGAGATCGCGACTCGGGCTCACCATCGTTTGCGCGCCCCTGCTTCGCGAGCGTCGGTCCTTCGGGTGCCCACGTGCGAAAGCTGCGATGTGGAAATCCACCCACGCGGCGTGGTCGTCGGAGTATAGAGCCGGGCGTTCCGAGCCCGCCCAGTCGCTTTGGACATTATTGGCCTTGTGGTCACAGACGGCTTACGAACGGAGTGTGGCGACGAGCTCGTCGACGACACGACTCGCATCGGAATCGGTCAGATCGGTGTAAAAAGGCAAGCGCAGCAACCGCCCGCTGATGTCGTCGGTCACCGGGCACTCGGTTTCGCGCGCTGCGAACCGCCGGCCGCCGTCGGAGCTGTGCAGCGGTACGTAGTGAAACGTCGCGTTGATGCCGCGATCGTGCAACGCCGCGAGCGCGCGGTTGCGTGTCTCCGAATCGGGGAGGAGCGCGTAGAACATGTGGTAGCCCTGCTCGCGGTCGTCGGGAACGACGGGGAGCTGCAACCCGAGGTGCTCGGCGTGCGGCTGGAGGAGCGCTCGGTACCGATCGAACGCGTGCTGACGCTTCGAAAGGATCGTGTCCCGCTTTTCGAGCTGGCCGTAGAGGTACGCGGCGAGGACGTCCGAGAGACCGAACGACGAGCCCACGTCGACCCACGAGTACTTGTCGACCTGACCGTGCAGGAACTCCCGCCGGTTCGTGCCCTTGTGGAACACGACGTTCGCCCGGGCGACGTCCGCTTCGTCGTTCACGATGAGGGCGCCGCCTTCACCACAGATGAAGTTCTTCGTCTCGTGGAAGCTCAACGTGGCGAAGCGTCCGAAGCTCCCGAGCGGCCGGCCGCGGTACCGACCGAACAAGCCGTGCGCGTTGTCCTCGACGAGCTCGGCTCGGGGCCACGCGTCGATCACCGAGCAGATGCCCTCGAGGTCGGCGGCAATGCCCGAGTAGTGGATCGGGACGACCGCGCGCACAGAGTCGTCCATGATCTCGGCGAGGTGGCGCGGGTCGAGGCCGAGCGTCGTGGCTTCGATGTCGCAGAACAGGATGCGAGCGCCCTGGCGCGCGTAGGCGAGCGCGGTCGTGACGAACCCGAACGAGGGCACGACGACCGTGTCACCCGGTCCGATGTCGAGGAGCAAGGCGCTCATCTCGAGTGCAGCCGTGCACGAGGTCGTGAGCAATACGTCGCGAGCGCCGGTCTCGCTCTGGAGCAGCGCATTCACCTTCGCGCTGAATGGACCGTCGGCCGAAGTGTGGCCGTGTTCGACCGCAGATCGCATCAGATCGATCTCGTCGCCCTGGATGCTCGGTCGATTGAACGGAATCGCCCGGGGCTCGTCGCGATCCGGGGCGTCGGCCGCGACCCGGTCCGGTGTCGTCTCCACACTCACCTTCTGACCTCCGTGTCCTCGTCGAGCCACCGGTGATACAGGTACTGAGAGCGCGAGATGCTGAATCCACAGTGCTCGAGAAATCGCAGCGGCGCAATGTTGCGCGCCGCGCACGGGCCCGCCTCGATCGGACCGCCGTCGGCCCACGAGACCAGTTCGTCCATCAGCGCCCACGACGAGCCTGATCCCTGCCGGGTGACACCCATGATGTCGACGCGCGGCGTCGGCGACCGGACGTGAGTCGAGAAGCCGGTGATTCCCGAATCGTCCTCGGCGATCGCAAGCATCCGCTCCCTGGCGTCGATGTCGCACGCGGCCCGCTCCACCCAGGCACCGTGCATCCGCCGCGCCGCTTCCGGCCCGAACCGGGGGTCGGCGCCGAAGCGACTCCACGGCGCGAGCGTGCGGATCGAGGCGTCGAGGGCCGGGAGATCGTCGACGTTCCCCCGCCGCACGACGGAGGCCGTGGGCTTGGGCGAGAACGGGACCGCGGGCCGGTTGAAGGTCAGCGCGACCTCCACCAGGCGGTGCCCGAACGTCTGGACCAGGTACGGCTCCGTGCCCCGCGCCGGGTCTACCGTGCCGTACAGGCACACGATGCCCAACTCCCGCGCGAGCGCCTCGATCGCGGTGAGTTTCTCGGCCGTGACCCCGTCGAGATCAGCCCGACCGATCGGGAACCCGAAGAACTCGCTGTCCCAAGCGAGCGGCTCTACCAGCGCTGGCCCCACGCCCGGAGGGTAGCGCGAGCGCGGCGAGCCAGTCACGGTGAGCGCGTGGCGGCTGCCGGACCCGTATCCCCGAACTACAGCGGCAGCGGGATCTTCTGCTGCTCCGGAAATCGGCTCGGGCGGAAGAACCACGTCTCGATCGCGTACCGGGTCTCGGGCCGCGCGGGGGCCTCCGGCGCGGTCCGGTGGAGGAGCAGCCCGTCGAAGATCAACGCATCGCCGGGCAAGAAGACCGGCTGTTGCACCGGCGTGTCCTGGGCGATCACATCGATCAGGCCTTCGCCCACCGACCAGTCGTGCCGCGCGCCGTGCGTTCCGGTGGGAACGACGTCGTCGAAGCGGCGCGGCACGATGTCGAGGCCGGGAGACCGTTCCGTGTCCGACAGGCTCACCCACACGTTGATCGCGCCGCTTTCGATTCCGAGGAAGGCGCCGTCCTGGTGCCACTCGACGCCGTCGCCCGCTCCCACCCGGCGGAGCGTGCCCTTGGTGAGCGAGGTGACCGGAGGTTCGCCGAAGCATTCGGCGACGATCTCGAAGAGGCCGGTTGCATGCACGAGCTCGGCCCAGCGGGCGAACATGCACGGCGAGTCGGCGGTGAACACCCCCCCGGCGGCACGCATTGCCGGCCTCGTCATGTGGACCGAGAGCTCTTCCGGCTGCAGCGGTTCGAACCACGGTCCGAACGTCGCTGTCTCCGGCGCGCTCGACCACGAGTCGAATCCGTCGAAGGCGTGATCGATTCCTTCGATGAGCTCGGCGGAGGTGGCGGCATCGAGGAGATCGCGGGCCAACAGGCATCCGTGTTTCGGGAGAGCGGCCGCAACCAGCTCGGCGCCCAGGTCGTCGAATGCAACCGACGGCGGAAAGGGGATCGTACGGAGATACATGCACTCAGCTCCCGGTGCAGACGGTCTTTTGCGCGGCGTATTTCGCGCCGGAGGCGGGCGGATCCGAGGCCGTGGAACCCGCGAAGCGATCACCGATCCACTGGACAACATCGGGCGCGGAGCCGACCAAGGCCCAGGAGTGGTCGAGGCGCGGGTAGTCCCAGAGCTCGGTGTGCTGGCCGATTGCGCACTCGTGCTTCGCAAGCGACGCGGTCGACGCGGTCGGAACGATGTCGTCGGTGCCACCCTGGACCAACAGCAGTGGTGCGGTGCTCGCGTTGCGCAGGTACTGCGGGTCGTTCGCCTCCAGGACCTTCCGCCAAGCTGCGATGGTGAAGGGATCCGCCTTGACCGTTCGGTCGATCGAGATCTGACCGAGCTCGGCCGCGACGAAATAGCCGATGCAGACGCGCTCCAACTTCGGGACCAGGGCCATGCCCGCAGGCGTCAGGAGCTGATCGAGCGGGAGCGCTTGGTTGCCGTACGCCTGATTGAGACCGATGGCCACCATCAGGAGGTAGTAACCGGCGGACGTGCGCTTCAGAACCGAGTACAGATGCTCGAACTGCGAGGGCGCGCCGCCCGCGACGTCACCCTTCAGGTGCAGCTCGGGCGCGTACGTGCGGGCGACGTCGAGCGAGAACATCGCGGCTTGCCCGCCCTCCGAATATCCCCAGACGACGTAGTCGGAGCTTGCGTGGGCTTCGGGGAGGTCGCGCGCGGCGCGCACGATGTCGATGGTGTTGTGCGCCGCGCTCGCGCCCGCAAGATAGGGAAGGTCGCCGGACGTACCTTCCCCCTCGTAGTCCGTCGCGACGATCTCGACGCCTTGATCGAGGAGATCGTTGGCATTCGGCGGCGCAGCCGACGCGGGGTAGAGCGACGGAGCACACGCGTCGCCCATTCCGTTCGTACCGTGTGCCCACGACAGCACGGGATAGCCGGCCGCGGGCGCAGGGACCTCGGGAACGATGATCATCCCGGTCACGGAGACGGGGCGGCCCTTCAGCGATCGGGACGCGTACGAAACGCGGTACGCGCTGCCGTGGTACTCGGGCGCGGCCAGCTTCTGTTCCGCGAACAGCGTTCCGGGCGCCGCCGCCGCCAGCGCCGCGGGCGGACGGTAGAACGCGGCGAGGGCCGCCGGCACCGGCCCGTAGTTCCACGCGGTCGCTTCGGATCTCTTCGGCGCCGGCGTCGGGCCGGATTGGCCGGGAGCCGCTCGGTCTCCGATCCCTCCGATCGCGATCACCGCCATCACGGCACCGAATATTGGAATCGCACGCCGGGTCATCTCGTGAGTGTTCCCGGGCCCTCCGGCCGCGAACGCACACGAGACACAACTCCGGGCGCGGCCGCGGGTGCGGGCCTGCAGACGGTAAGTCCGGTCAGGCGCCGCCCAGTCGCAACACCTTGTCGCCGTAGTTCCGGGCGAACCACAGCGACCCGTCGACCGAGAAGTGGACCCCGTCCGGTCGCAGCGTGTCGACGCCGGGCACCGATGTACGGGCCTTGCCGTCCGGGCAGATCACGCCGTTCAGGTCGAAGGTCGCCACTCGGGGCCGGGCCCGCACGAATTCGGGAAGCACCTTCGCGCCGAGCGCGAGCACGTTGGACGCTTGGACCGGAACCGGCTGACCGGTCTGATTGAGCCCGATGCACGGCGGCGTCATCCACACGACGCGCGCGCCGCCCGCGGACAGGGCGTCGTACGCATGCTCGTACTGCCCGACGAGGAAGGAATCGAATCCCGGCGTGCTCATCGACTCAAACGTCGACGAACCGGGAAGCCGCCGGTTCTGGGTGTCGGCCAGGCTGCTGAGCACGATGACGAGATCAGGCTTGAACGCCTTGACCTGACTCGGCCACGCGTCGATCGCGGCGCGGCATTGCTGGTCTCCGGAATCGGACGACCCGAACGACTGGGGGTGGCCGACGCCGACGACGCCGCAACCCTCTATCCCCCGATTCCACACCACCGCGCGTTCCGTGTCGCTCGCCCACTGGTCCAACCCGTACCCGAGCGAGAGCGCCTGGGAGTCACCGACGATCATGACGCGGGGCAACTTGCTGTTCGGGTCGACTCGCTTGTAGAGCTGGATATTCGACAACAACATCGTCGCCGAACGCGACTGGAACACCGCGGGGCTGAGCGTGGCCGGGTCGGGCAGACCGACGATCTGCTGGATGTCGGACCGCTGTGACTTGAGCCGGAGCATCGCCTGGTTGAACGGGCCGTAGTACGTGCGCAACACGGTCTTGTAGTTCCCCGCGTACGCCCACACGATCGAGGCGCCCCGGGCGGTCAGCATCTTGATCGCGGGCGAGAGGATGCCGGCGGCCGCGTCGGTCTGATTGCCGGTCGGATGCCCGGACAGCTTGGCGAGGCTTTCACCGGCCCAGTCGTCGACGTACAGCAGCACGACGTCGGGATTCACGCGATCGATGAGTTGGGGCCACGAGTGCGCCCAGTTCGCACACGTCCGGCCGGTTTTGGTGTCGACGAGCCCGCCGGTGCATTCGAAGGGAGGAGCCACCGTCACCGTGGCCGAGTGATCGCCCGCGACAACCCGTTGGAGTCGAGCGACGACCGGATCGTTCGCGCGGGCCGGAACGACCACGACCTTCGTGGTTCCGGTGCCCGGGGGAATCGTCTCCGACGCTGGTGCGTGCAACGTGGCGAGTGGGTCGTACGCCGAACGGTGCACCGTCACGAACGCGGCGCCGACGACGACCACTGCCACAAGCGGTGCCATCACGAGTCGAGCCCTCCGACTCAGACCGAATGACGCGCCCCGCAGGATCGGTTGCTCCACGAAACGGTACGAGATGATCGCGGCCGCGTACGTGACCGCTAGGCGCAGCGCGAAGAGCGGCCAGCGACTCAGTCCGGTCCGTTGTTCGGTGAGCCACAGGAAAATCGGCCAGTGGTACAGGTAGAGGCCGTAGGTGATCCGCCCGATCGCGGCGACGGGCCCCCACGACATGACCGCCGTGAGCGGCCCGCTCCCCGCCAGCACGCCGAGGATCACTCCGCACGACACCAGCGAGAACAACAGGAAACCGCCGCGCCACAACGGCCCGTCAGCCAACGGGACGTTGACGAAGCACCACAGCATGACCGTGAAGGCCACGACCCCGGCACCGGCGAGTACCCGTCGCTCGCGTTCCGAGAAGTCGAGACCGACGTGCCACACGACAACCGCGAGGACCGCTCCGACAAGAAGCTCGGCGACGCGTGTGTCCGTGCCGTAGTAGAGCCGGTCGAGGCTCGCACCGTGTTCGTAGAGCGCGAGCATCCACGCCGACGACAACAACGCGGCCGCGCCGAGCACAGCGCCGATGACGCGCGGCGAACGCGTTCTGCGCACCAGGAGCAACATCGCGATGGGCAGGACGAGATAGAACTGCTCCTCGATCGCGAGCGACCAGAAGTGCTGCGCCGGAGACGGCGCCGCGAAGAGGTTGACGTACGACTTGCCCGCGATCACGAATCGCCAGTTCGCGGTCCACGTCGCGGCTCCGATCACGTCGCCGGGAAGTCCCTGCAGCTGCTGGCGAGTCGCGACCGTCGCGCCGAACACGACGATGCCAACCAGCGCCAAGAACGCCGCCGGCATCAGGCGGCGCCCGCGCCGGACCCAGAACTGGCGAAGGCTGCCTCCGGGCACCAGGTGCGATCGAAGCAGGAGACCCGCAATCAGGAAACCCGACAACGTGAAGAACAACGAGAGCCCGAGGTACCCACCTTGCATCGACGGCAGCTCCGCGTGATACCCGAGCACGGCGAGCAACGCGACCGCGCGTATCCCGTCGAGACCGGGCCGATGCTCGCCCAACGCGCCCGACGGCGCCGCCGCGTTGTTCACGGCCGCCGGCCGGGTCGCGTCCACGTCGACCGACATCAGTCGCCTGATGTTCCGAAGCGACGACGCGAACTCAACGCGTCGTCATCGCGACAAACCCCGCCGCCACCGAGCGTCACCGCCCACCTCATCCGTCCGTTCCCCCGAGCCGACCGAGCAGCACCGCCGGACCCGGAACTGTAACGCTCTTCCGCTTTCCCCCGACAGCGCCGTCGCGACATCGGCGCCTTGTCGTGACATCGGCCGCGCTTGCTAACGTCCGCCTTCGGTCAGCCCGCCCCCACGCATGGAGTGTCCACATGGATGAATCCGCCGGCACGAAGGCGATAGGCAAGATCCTCGCGGGCGCCAGCGAATTCTTCTGGAACGCATTCGCCGCGCTGCAAGTGAATGGCATTTCGGGCGATTACGCCGAGTTCGGCTGTCACACCGGCGGCTCGTTCCAAGCCGCGTACCACTCGATGCACGAAGTCGGTGCCGACCGCCACATGTGGGCGTTCGACTCGTGGCAGTCGCTCCCCGACGATCATCCCCTCGACACGCATCCCGGGTGGCTCCTCGGGGTGGGCGGTGCCGGCGGCGTCGACAACTTCCACGCTGCGTGTGCCCGCAACGGCGTGCCCCGCGATGCGTACACACCGGTCGAGGGCTACTACAGCGAGTCGTTGCCGCCGATCGGCGCGACCGGCGCCCCGACCGACATCGCGATGGCCTACATCGACTGCGACCTCTACTCGAGCACCGTCGCGGTGCTCGAATTCCTGGCGCCGCGACTCAAGCACGGCATGATCGTCGCGTTCGACGACTACTACTGCTGGTCACCCACCGACGTGTCGGGTGAACGACTCGCGATGCACGAGTTCTTGACCGCGCATCCCGATTGGAACTTCTACCGATACCAGAACATCCACTGGTCGGGGCTGGCGTTCGTCGTCGAGCGCGCGGACTCCTTCACCAACCACTGACCGATCGATACGCGGCGATGGTCCTGATCTTCATCGCCCCGAGCACCCGCCACCCGAGCGGTGGCGTCGCAATGGTCTACGAGTTCGCGTCGTCGATGGCCCGACGCGGCCATACGGTGCACCTCTTCCACGTCGCGTTCTACCAAGCCGACGCGACGAGCCTCGACGACATCGACTGGTTCGACTTCTCCGACGATGTCGTGCACCACTTCCCGCCGCCGGGGCCCGTCGACAACGATCAGATTCCCCGCGCCGACGTGATCTTCGGATTCACCTCCGAAGCGTTGATGCCGCCGCAGGCCGGGCTCCCGGTCGTGCTGATCCAGGGCTACAAAATGCTCGGCGCCAACCTCGAGCATCCGGCGTTCTTCTCGCCCTGCCCAAAGGTGTGCGTCGCGGGCTGGCTCGTCGACGTCGGGATCGAGCTCGGGGTGCCGGCCTGTCAACTCGTGCACATCCCCCTCGGACTCCGGCACGAGAAGTACCGCGTGCTACGTCCGATCCGCGGTCGCACGCACCGGGTCTCGTTCTGTTACAGCGCGCACGTGCAGAAGGGAGCGCAGACGGCGCTGTCCGTGCTCGACCAGGTTCGCGGGGAGATACCCGACCTCGACGTGACCGCCTTCGGCGCAGTTCCACCCGCCGACGAGCTCCCTGAGTGGGTCACATATCGCACGAATCCGTCGCAGCGCGACCTCGTCGACGACATCTACAACCGCAGCGCGGTGTTCCTGTGCGCGAGCGAGGTCGAAGGGTTCGGCCTCACCAACGTCGAGGCAATGGCCTGCGGAGCGGCGCTGGTCACCACCGACAACGGCGGCTCACGCGACTACGCCGAACACGAGCGAACTGCGCTCGTCGCTCCCACGGGGGCCGTCGACACCCTTGCCGCGCAGGTCGTCGGCCTGCTCCGCGACGACGAACGACGCATTGGGATCGCCACGGCCGGCCGCGACTACGTGGAACGATTCGATTGGGATCGAAGCGCGCACGACCTCGAGTCGTTTCTCGATCGCTATCGCGACGACCCCGTAGGATTTGGCCGCCCCTCGGAGCCGTCGGGCGGGTCCGACCCGGAACGAGCACGATGAGATTCACGGTAGAGAGCGACGACGGGACGCCGATCGACTTCGAATGCGCGGACACGCTCGTGTCGCGCTGGACCTGTGGCGAGATCCTCGCGGGCAAGACGTATCCGTTTCTTCCCTTCGTCGACGACGTGCACGTCGTGTTCGATGTCGGCGCGAACTGCGGGGCAACGACGGTTCATCTCGCCCGCCACTACCCGAACGCAGCGGTGCACTCCTTCGAGCCCGCCGCGGAGCCGCGCTCGATCCTCGAACGAAATGCAGCCCACTACGCGAACGTCAGTGTGCACCCCATCGGCCTCGGCGCGGCCGACGAGGTCGTGCCGCTGTACAAGGGCGACGGCGATGCCGGTATGGGATCGGTGTTCCGCCGGAGCGTCAACCGCGACGAGAGCGAGCCGGTCCAGCTGCGCGCGGCGCGCGGATGGGCGACCGAGCACGGCATCGACCGCATCGACGTGCTGAAGGTCGACGTCGAAGGATCCGAGGTCAACGTGATCGAGAGCCTCGTCGGCCTCCTGCCCACGGTGAAGGTCCTGTACCTGGAATACGACTCGCGTCTCTCGCGCCGAACCCTCGATCACATCCTCGAGCCGACGCACGACCTCTACACCGGGCTCATCTTCCTCGACCAGGGGGAATGCATCTACCTCCGGAAGGACCTCGCCGACCTCACCGCGGCGGCCGACCACCTGCGCGCGCAGTGGGACAACCAGGGAACACCGGCCTGACCCGGTCGCGCGCCGACGCGAGCACGCGTCGACGGGATCGGATCGTCACCCGTCTACGAATTCCCGATACGTACCCACGAGCATGATGAGCGCGTCGCGCACCATCTTGAGGCGCGGCGCCACCGCGGGGTCGACCTCGGAAGGAAGCGTGGGCGCGGGCCGGCCCGCGTCCAGGTTCCGGAGCACGGCTGCGGTGAAGCGCGCGACCTCCAGGCGCGTGACCGGCCACGGCCACGTCGTCTGATCGGGAGACCAGCCGGCTTCCTCGGCGCCGCCTCCGCCGTCAGGCGGGGACAGGTAGTGCGAGAGGCCGCCGATGTGCATGAGATTCGGGTGCTCGAAGTGGCAGAGCGTGTTGCCGTCCTCCTGCAAGAAGATGTTCATGAGCTTGCCCGTGTCGTAGAGGAAGTACCGGCGACCGATCGCGACGACATGCGCCTTGGCTTCGTCCGACAGGTCGGGGCCGGCCGACTTGAACCCGATTCCCCAACGGGCCCGAGTCTCCTCGAGCGGCGCCCGGTGGTACATGGCGAAGTGAGGACTGCCGAAGAGGTAGCCGTCGGGCGCGTAGAAGTACTCACCGGAAACACCCAGCTGGCCCTCCGGCAACACGCTGTCGTCGCGCCACACACCCTGACCGGAGGAGACCCCTGCGCATCCGTCGTCGAGACGCACGGCGAAGTCGTGCACGAACGGCCCGCTCGCCATGATGTCGGGGTCGATGAAGCAGAAATAGTCGCCGTCGTACCGTTGGTCGAAGGCGGCATCGAGGGCGACGCCGTGCGCTTGCATCTTGTCGGTGACTTCGAAGACCTCGACCACGCGATCCGGCCGGCGCTGTGCGAACGCACGGATCAACGCGACCTGATCAGGCGGGCAACCGTTCGTGATGAAGCGGAAGCTCGCGTTCGTCTGGACGATCTGGCTCGCGACGAAATACCGGAGGTAGTCGAACACCCGCCCGGTCCACACGATGTTGAAGACGAACGCATCGTCGGTCGCCGCGGTCACAGCACGTACTCCTCGCTCCGATCCTCTCCGGGAGGACGCTGGAAGTCGGCGGGATCGGAGAGGTAACGCTCGAGCGCCGCCTCGAGCAATTCTCCGCTGCGATCCCAGGTGAATTTGCGCACGTCGCGCTCGCCCGCACGCGCGAGCCGACAACGCAGGTCGTCGTCGCGCAGCAGGGTGTCGACGCCATCGGTGAGGCCGTTCACGTCGCCGGCCGGCACCACCCACGCCGTCTCACCGCCGTAGGCGTAGTCGCGCGAGCCGCCGCAATCCGTCGTGACGAGCGCGGCGCCGCACGCCATCCCCTCGACGGCGGTCAGACCGAACCCTTCGTGCCGGCTCGCCTGCAGCACAACCCGCGCCGCGTTGTATACCTCGTCCGCGAGACGGCGCTGATCGAGACCGACGATGACGCGCACGTTGTCCGGGAGCGGCTCGGGCGGCGGGGTAGCCAACGAGAAGACGACGGCACGGAGGTCCGGACGGCGTTGCGCGAGCTTCGTGAGCGTGGCCAACGCGACGTCCCATCCCTTTTCCCGATAGGGGTGGTAGAGCGTTGCGACATCGATGGTCCGCCCCTCCATCGGGCTTCGCACCGCGAACAGGTCGTGGTCGAGGCCCATCGGGACGTGTACCAATTGCTCATCGGGGGCACCGAAGAAGCGGCCGACCTCCACGAGCCAGCTCGCGACGCAGAGCTTCGGGGCGCGGGCGCGGAACGAGTCGCGGTCCCACTGCGGGCCGATGAGCCGGAATCCCTGCACGAACACGGCCGGCTGCCCGAGCCGGGGTGGCGCGGGAGTGAAGACCACGTCGCCGTCGGGCACGCTCGGGTCGCCGACGGAATCGACCACGTAGTGACGCACCCCGGCATCGAAACGGAACGCGAGCTCGTCGACGCTGCCGATCCGGTCGTCCGTGCGGGGGCCGTGGACGAATTGCACCTCATGTCCACGCCGAGCCAGCGCGCTGGCAAACTCGTACAACATGATGACGCCGCCGACGGGTCGTCGCGGGCTCGGAAAGGCGAAGGTCACGATCACCGGGCGCGCAGGGTAGTCGCTGGCCTCGCGTCGAGATCCGGCCTCGGCGACGCGACGCGCGCGGCGTCTATCCTGAGCCCCCGAGCAAGAGAGGTTCGATGGAATACGTCATGGTCCCGGTTCCGGAGGAGTTCGTGGCCGAGGTCACGCAGTATCTCCAGTGGAACACGGGGAGCATTCCGCCCGACCTCTGGGACGAGGAGGGCATCGTCCGCTTCGTCGACGGCCTCGACGAGCAAGCCCGCACGCTCCTCCTCCATGCCGCCACGTGCGCCTCCGAGATCGTCGTGCTGCCGGTGCACGACGCCGCCGTCGTGGCCGGATGCACCGACCGCGAGGTCGTCGGGCTCGTCGTCGAGCTCAACGAAGCGGTCCGAGCCGTGGGCGGGCCACCATTCGTGATCGCAACGGCGCTCCTGCACGAAGCAACCCCGACCGGTCCGGATTCGTGGTCGGTGAACATGCCGAGTCCCATCGCGGAACTGGTCCTCGATGCCGTCGGCCACAGCCACGACCCTCGCGACCAGTACGACCGCCTCCGCGAACCGCGCGACGAAGACGAATAAGTGTTCCCGTTCTGGAAGACCGTCATCGAGCCGATCATGCGGGCTTCCGGCGCGAAGCGCGTTGTGGAGATCGGCGCGCTGCGCGGCGAGAACACGACGCTCATGCTCGACGCGCTCGCACCCGACGCCGAGCTCCACGTCATCGATCCCCTCCCGGAGTTCGATCCCGAGGAGCACGCTCGCCGCTTCGGTGGCCGCTACATCTTCCATCGCGAGCTGAGCCTGAATGCGCTCGCCGGCGCCGACGCGTTCGATCTCGCGCTCGTCGACGGCGATCACAACTGGTACACGGTCTACAACGAGCTCCGGTTGCTCCGCGACGCGGCCCGGAAAGAGAGCCGTCCGCTCCCCGTCCTGATCCTCCACGACGTGTGCTGGCCGTACGGGCGCCGCGACCTCTACTACGACCCCTCGAACATCCCCGCGGAATTCCGCCAGCCCTACCAACGACTCGGTATGCGGCCGGGCGCGAAGAACCTTCTGCCGCGCGGGGGCATGAACATCACGCTGCACAACGCCGAGGTCGAGGGCGGTCCGCACAACGGGGTCATGACCGGGCTCGAGGACTTCATCGCCGAGCACGACGTTCCACTCCGTCTCCTCGTGCTCCCGATCTACTTCGGGCTCGCGATCGTCGTGGAAGAACGTCTCCTCGACGAGCGGCCCGAACTGCGGGCGTTGCTCGACGGCTTCGAGAGCGGCCCGGGGAAACAGCAGCTGCTCGAGCTCTCCGAACGGATCCGCATCGACGAGATCGTGTTCGAGCACAACATCCTGCGCGTACGCGACGAGAACATCGCCGACGCGAACGACCGGTACCTGACGCTCCTCCGGGCCGCACTGCTCGACGAGCACTACCTCGAGAACGAGCTCCGCATCGAGTACCTCCTCGAGATCATCCGGTTGGGCCAGCCCGTGAACCTCGACCACGTGCGCGCGCCCGAGTCGTTCCGGCGCAAGGACTTCCTCCGCCTCCAGCTTGCGCGCCAGCTCGGCGAAGGGACGAGCGAGGGCAAGCCGGTTGCGTTCTTCCCTTACACCGCGATGGGGACCCTGAAACTCGATCACGTCGACGGCGCGCTGCGGGCGATCCGGGACGACGGTGTCAACGGCGACCTCGTGGAGTGTGCGACCGGACGGGGCGGCGGTGCGATCTATCTCCGCGGATTCCTGGAGGCGACCACGGTCGTCGGCCGCGACGTCTGGGTGGTCGACCCCTTCCGATCGACGCCGGTCGGCGCGACGCCGGAGGGCTCGACGCCGAAGTCCGCCGTCGACGGCAGGGTCACCGAGCTCCTCCCCGACCTGAACCAGGTGCGTGAGGCCTTCGCCCGGTTCGGTCTGCTCGACGAACGGGTCCACTTCCTCCAGGGTTCCTACGACGCGACACTCGCCGACGCCCCGATCGGCGAGATCGCGCTTCTGCGGATCGGCAGCGGCATCGGCGCCGACCTGGGGGTCGTGCTGGACTCCCTGTACGACCGGGTGGCACCGCGCGGCTTCGTGATCGTCGAGGATCTCTCCGAGACCGAGTGCCGGGAGGCCTTCGACGCATTCCGCCGCCGCCGCAGCCTCACCGATCCGGTGGAACGGGTCGGATGGTCGGGCGCGGCCTGGCGCAAGGGACCGGCAACCGTCGCGACGATCGGCGAGGCAACCGACACCGGGACGAGCGGAACGCTGCACCGCGCCCCACTCGCGCCTCCGGCTCCGAAAGACGCCATCGATCTGTCGGTGGTCGTCGTCTTCTACAACATGAAACGGGAAGCGGCGCGCACGCTGCACTCCCTCTCCCGCGCGTATCAACAGGGAACCGACGGTCTCGACTACGAGGTCGTCGTCGTCGAGAACGGGTCCGACGAAGACCAGGTCCTCGGCCCAGAGTTCGTCGCAGGCTTCGGCGCCGAGTTCCACTACGTCCATCTCGGCGCCGACGCGACGCCGTCGCCGACCGACGCGCTGAATCGTGGCATGCGGCTCGCGCGTGGGCGCGCCATCGCGTTCATGATCGACGGTGCCCACGTGTTGACCCCGGGGGTGTTGAAGTTCGGCATGGCCGGACTCCGCACCTACGAGCCCGCTGTTGTCGCGACCCAGCAGTGGTACGTCGGGCCCGGCCAGCAACCGGTGGTGGTCGACAAGGGCTACGACGAGGCCTACGAAGACGCGCTGTTCGACCGCATCGCCTGGCCCACCGACGGCTACCGGCTCTTCGACGTCGGTCACTTCATCGGCGAGCGCGACTGGTTCGACGGCGTGCTCGAGAGCAACTGCCTGTTCGTGCCCCGAGCGCTGCTCGAGCAGGTCGGCGGCTTCGACGACAGCTTCTCGATGCCCGGCGGCGGCTACGCGAACCTCGATCTCTGGGAACGTCTCGGCTCGTCGCCCAACGTCACGATGGTCTCCATCCTCGGCGAGGGATCGTTCCACCAGGTGCACGGGGGTACGACCACCAACGACGGTGCCCACGACGACCGCCGGAACAAGATCTTCTCGTACGGGGAGCACTACCAGGATCTCCGGGGCCGCATGCTCCGGGGAACGGCCAAACCCATGCACTACATCGGGACCCTGTCGGCCGACGGCGCCCGCCGGACCCGATCACGGCGCATGGAGGCTTCCGAGTTCGCGGGCGCACGGGCCGCAGGCGGCGCCGACGGTCTGCCGCAGGTTCCGGAGCACATCCCCGAAGAGCTGAAGACGACGATGATCGAATCCTTCTGGCGAGGCCTGTCGTGGAGAGACACGACCTGGCTCGGCCGGCCGGTCGCGGCGGCGCCGACCGATCTCGTCGTCTACCAGGAGTTGATCGCGCAACTCCGTCCCGACTGGATCATCGAGACCGGCACCGACGGCGGTGGTCGAGCGCACTTCCTCGCAACGGTCTGCGATCTGCTCGGACACGGCCGGGTCGTATCCGTGAGCGACGACGCCTGCGATCGCTGGGAGCATCCGCGCGTCACCTATATCACCGAGCCCCCCTACGAGGATTCTGCGTTCGATCTCGTGCGAGAGATCACCGGTGAACACCCGCACGCGCTCGTCATCTTGGGTTCCAAGAACGGAACGCCCCGCATCCTCAGGGAGTTCGGTGGCTTGGCCCCCCTGGTTCCCGTCGGCTCGTACGTGATCGTCGAGAACACGATCGTGAACGGTCACCCGGTCTGGCCCGGGTACGGACCGGGCCCGGCCGAAGCCGTGCGCCGGATCCTCGCCGAGAACGGCGCGTTCGTGCAGGACACCTCGTGGGAGAAGCACGGTCTGACGTTCAATCCCGGGGGATTCCTCCGCCGCATCTCGTGAACACCGGCTCCACGAACGACATCTCGTGAACGACGCGCCGCGGTTCTTCTTCATGCACATGCAGAAGACCGCCGGTACAGCGCTGTGGCGCCGGCTGAAGCAGCAGTTCGATCCCGAGTCGGTGTACCCCGGTCCCGGAGACGGACAGCCGCCGGAAACCGTCCTGTCCGTGGCACACCTGTTGGATAGGTGGCACGCGCGCCGCGACGAGATTCGCATCGTGACCGGACACTTCCCGCTCTGCACCGTCGAGCTGCTCGGCGCGCCGTTTACCACCATCACGTTGCTGCGCGACCCCGTCGAACGAACGCTGTCGTACCTGCGTCATCACCGCGAGACGACGCCGGAGGACAGCGACCGATCGCTGGAGGACATCTACGCCGACCCGGTCCGGTTCGAGCTCGTGCACGATCACATGGTGAAGATGCTCTCGCTCTCGACCGACGAGATGACCAACGGCTTGCTGTCACCGGTCGAGTTCACCCGAGCCCGACTCGAACGCGCGCAACAGCGACTGAGCACCGTGGACGTCGTCGGATTCCAAGAGGACTTCGATCCGTTCTGCACCGCACTCACCGCGCGATTCGGCTGGGACCTCGGGGATCCGATCTTCATGAATCGATCGACCCCCGTCGACGTCTCCGATGCCTTCCGGGCCCGCATCGCACACGACAACACGCTCGACATCGAGCTCTACGACTTCGCGCGGGCGCAGGCGACTCAGTAGACGAGCGGGATCTGTCCATCGGGGTACGACGACGGCGCGAAGAACCACGTCTCCATCGCGTACCGCTCGCGGGTCATTTCCGGCCCGGCCGCGGTGCGGTGCAGGAACAGGTGATCGAAGAGCAGTGCGTCACCGGCCTCGAACTCGGGCCGGAGTACCGGCGTCTCCCGGGCCACCTCCTCGACGATCGCCGGCGCCACCGACCAGTCGAACATCGCCCCGTCGGTTCCGGTCTCGAGCACAGTGTCGAACCGTCGGGGCACGATCTCGAGGCCGGGCGAGTCCGGGCCGCACGGCGACAGCGCGAGCCAGAGGTTCAACGTGCGCACCTCGGCGCCGAGAAAGGCTCCGTCCTGATGCCAGTTGGTGGCGGTGTCGACCGGAACCCGGCGCAGCGTGCACTTGTTGGCCGAAAGGGCCGGGCGCTCGCCGAGATACTCGGTAACGAGGGCGCCGATCCCCGAGTCGTCGATCAGTTCACAGAGCTCGAACAACATGCGCGGCGAATCGGCGGTCCAGACCGCTCCACTCGCGCGGACCCAGTTCCGACGACCGCCGACGCGGTACCGGCCCTCTGCGGGAACGAACGGGACGTACCAGGGTGAGGTCGTGCCGATCGGCGCGTGCTCGCTCTCGTCGAACCCAGCCAGTGCACTGTCGATGCCCCGCGCGAGACCAGCCGCGCGCTCGGCTGGGATCAGTTGCGGAACGAAGACGCAGCCGTCGCGTGCGAGACCGGACCGCAATGTCTCCACCGAGAGGTCGGCGCGCGCCAGCGCGGGCAGGCCCGGCGCGGCCGGGGTGGCCGTCACCGGTTCCGAGAGATTGTCCGGTAGACGCCGGTCGACCGAGTCGAACGCGGCGTGACGCAACGACACGAGGCGCTCCTCCAACCGCGCGTCGGTTGCCCGCCGATTGGCGTTGGTGAGGAGCTCGATCGCGTCGGCGGCGCGGCCGTCGTCGACGAGCGCTTCGGCGGCCCGGAGCACGAGCTGGCCGTCGACCGGCTCCGCCGCGAGATTCGCCATCAGATCGCCTCTTCGATGTCGCTCGAACGACGTCCGCCCTCGTCGTGGCGATCGAATCGTTTGTCGAGCCGGCGTTCGTACTCGAGGTAGCGCGCGACCTCTTCGTTCTCGTCGATCGTCCGCACGAGCTCGTAGTCCTCGAACGGAACGACTTCGTACTCGAGATCACGCCAGTAGTACTGAAATTCGGTACTCGACCAATTCTCGTAGATCTGGTCCCAGGTGAGGTGACGGAAATGCGGATCGAGGCAACCGGGAGTCAAAGCCTCGCCCTCGAGCTGATAGCGGAAGTCGACCGACATCCGCATGATGAACCCCGAGCCATTGTGCAACGCCGCGTGCACGGTCATCGACGGGAACACCAGCACGTCGCCGGCCGCGAAATCGGTCGTAACCCAACGACACTCTTCGAGCATCTCGAGGGGCAGCACCGCCGAACGGTTGCCGGCTCCGACGTGCGTCGTGAGCGGCTGGACGCCGAAGCGGTGCGAGCCGCGCAGGATCGCGAGCCCACCCACCTCCGGAGGGAGATCGCCGATCGGGATCCACGTTGCGGTGAGGTTCGGCGTGCCCTGGTTGTTCGGATAGTCCTGATGGGGCGGCGTCGTCACTTCGTGGTGATCGGGAAAGATCAAGCGCGCGATCTTGAGCGGGTGCGGGAACGCACTGTCGCCGAGGACGTCCTGCATGATCGCCGTCAACGTGTCGTCGTGCGCAAGCGTGTGGAGCTCTTCGAGCTTTTGGATCGCGTCGTAGCCAACGAAGAACTCGGGATCGCCCTCGCGCACCGGTCGGATGGCGGTCCGGCCGACCTTCAGCAACGCGTTCTCGATCCAACCGCAATCACGCAGCGCGATCAGCATGCGCTGGCGGAGGCGCAACACCTTTTCGCGGTCGAGGACCTGGGAGAAGTACAGGTAGCCGTCGCGGTCGAGCCGCGCGCGCAGGGCGTCGCGGTCGCCCAGGAGGTCGTTGGAGACCTCCATCGGTAGGAACGCCCAGTCGTGGTTCATCTGCGTGCAATTCTAAGGTTCGGACGCTTCCGTTGCCGAGAGGTCATCCGACCGGTCGGGCCGGGACTCCGACCACCACCGAGCGGGGCGCCACGTCGTGCACCACGACCGCGTTCGCGCCGACCCGGGAACGATCGCCGATCCGGACCGGACCGAGGATCTTGGCCCCGGTCCCGATCTCGGCAAAGGCCTCGATCGTCGGTCCTTGGTAGTCGCCTTCTCGCAGCCCAATCACCACAAACGGTCGAATCTGCGCGCCGGAGTGGATCTCGACGAAACCATCGACGATCACTTGCCCGTGCGGGAACCGAACGCCGGGATGAATCACGACCGGATCCCCGATCGAGAGCTGCGCCCACGCGATCGCGAAGCGGTGGGCGACGCGCGGCACCACCGGGATCCCGCGTCGCTGACAACTGGCCTTGAAGCGATACAACACCAGTGCACCGAACGCGTCGCTCACAACCGCGAGCCGTACCGCTTCGATCAACACAGCCGCGCGTGAACTCATCGCCGTGTCTTCGCCGCGTGCGCGCCGTTCGAGCTGCATGTCCGCGAGCACCGCCGCCTTGAACGGCGGATGCCGCTGCTGGACACTCTTGATCAACGGCTGTACACCACTGCGCACCCACGGCACCTTCACACTGAAATCCCATCACGCTGCGATCCCGACACCGGAACCCTACGAGACACGCCGGAGCTACCCTTCGACGAGGAGGAGCTGTGACGAGTGAGCCGACCCGGTACTTCGTGGTGCACCTGCAAAAGACGGCCGGGACAACCCTTCGAGATCGCTTCCGGGCCACGTTCCCCGACGCCGCGATCTACCCCAACGCGAGTGACGGGCCCGACAAACGACTGTCGGTCATCTCGCTCGCGCACCTGCTCGAACGTTGGAACGCGCGCCGGGACGAGATCCGGCTGGTCGCCGGCCATTTCTCGGTCTCCACAGTCGAGTTGCTCGACGCCGACTTCGTCACGTTGAGCATCTTGCGCGAACCCGTCGATCGCACCCTTTCGTATCTCCGTCATCAGAAGCGCCTTAATCGGGACGACCGGGACAAATCGCTCGAAGAGATCTACGACGATCCCTTCCGCTTCAACGGCCTGGTGCGCAATCACATGGTCCGGATGTTCTCGATCGGCGCCGGCGAGATGGGGCCCGGCGACGGGATCCTGACCGACGTCGGCGACTCGCAGGAGCGGCTCGAGCGGGCCCGGGACGCGGTGGCGAACCTCGATGCCTTCGGTCTGCAGCCGCGTTTCGAGGAGTTCTGGTCGGAGTTCGCGTCCCGCCAGGGTCTTGTGCTCGGCGAGCCCCTCCGCTCGAACGCGACCGAGCCCGAAGACGCTCCCACGAACCTGATCGAAAGGATCCGGTCGGACAACGCGCTCGACGTCGCGCTCTACGACTTCGCCGAACAGCTCTACTCGGCGCGAGGCTCACACCGATGAACGGTTCCGAATATTCGATCTCGTCCGTCCTGCAACGCGCGGCGGAGCTGGAAACCGACGACTGGGCCGGCGCGGTCGAGCTGCTGGAGTCGGCGAACCGAGTCGCGCGCGCCGATGAGTTGGAGTTCGCGCTCGCCGCGCTGCGTGCTCGCGGCTACGCCCGACCGAACGACGCGCCCGAGCACGCGCCGCCGGCCGAACCCGGCGCGAGCCCGAACGTCGGCGCGAGCGGCCTTTCCGAGTCGGCGATCACCGGCCTGACCGCGTCCACGGTTCGGGCTGCGATCCTGCAGCACGGCAGCCTGCTCGTACGCGGGGCGGTCGACCCCGAGCACGCGCGCGAGCTCGCGGGCGGGATCGACAAGTGCTACGAAGCGAGCGACGCGTGGTCGGCCTCGAAGGACGCGCCCGTGAGGCCCCGGTCTCCGTGGTGGACGCGCTTCGAGCCCGAGGGCGACCGCGAAGAGCTCGCCAAGAACTGGGTACCGGGAATGCGCAACTGGGTGCGCGCCGGCGGCGGAGTGCTCCTGTGCGATTCGCCGCGCATGCAGTTCGAGCTGCTCGACCTGTACCGCGCGCTCGGGCTCGCCGCGATCGTCGACGAGTACCTCGGGAGCCGGCCGGTGTTGTCGGCGAACAAGTGCACGCTGCGGCGCGTCGGTCTCGACGCGACCGGGGGTTGGCACCAGGACGGCGCCTTCCTCGGGTCGGGAATCCGCGCCATCAACCTGTGGCTCGCGCTCACCGACTGCGGGGTCGACGCGCCCGGCCTCGACATCGTCGCGCGCCGCTTCGACCAGGTCGTCGAAACCGGCACCGGTGGCTCGTATTTCACGTGGGCGGCGGGCGACGACCTGGTGGAGGAGATCACGGGAGACGCAGCTGTGGTCCGCCCCGAGTTCGCGGCCGGCGACCTCCTGATATTCGACGACCTGTTGCTCCACCGCACCGCGGTCTCACCGCAGATGACGCACGAGCGTCATGCGATCGAGACCTGGTGCTTCGCAGCCGACGCGTACCCGTCGGGCCAGATCCCCCTGGTCTGGTGACCCGCAGCGCGGCGGTTACGACACCCGCCGCAGATACCCACCGGGGTTGAACGTCAGCGAGTACTTCTCCATGAGCGCGTCGGCGACGAACTCTCCGTGCGCGGTCAGGATCTGCTTCACCGCTTCGGTCGGCCCGGCGCCGAAGGCGGGCCACACCGGGTGGCCGTTGACGATCGTGTCGGTAACCACCACGTAGGACCCGACGGGAACGAGCGACGCGTACGCCTCGAACTCGCGTACGGTCGTGGCCCGATCGGCGCACGATCCGAGGAGCACCACTGCCGTTCCCGATCCGACGACGGCGCGCACAGCCGCGCTGGTATCCGGGTCGTGCGCGACCCCGGCCCGATACCGGAGGCGAGGGTGGCGAGGAACGTCGGCACCGATCGCGTCGCCCACCGAGATCACCTCTCCGTGACCGACGAGCTCACACATCGATGCGAGGAAGAGGGCGCGGGAACCGTCACCGGTCCCGGTCTCGATCACCCAATCGGGGCGCGTCGTCGCGATGATCTCCTGGTACGCCAGGAGGTCGGTGGGCGCGGTGGTCACCGACCGGCCGAGCCAGGTGGTGCTGGTCCACGGCAGGCTGCGCCACACCGCTTCGGTGAACGCCCATTTGAGCTCGTCGGGCAGCGGGATCGGGCGCTCGGGGCGACCGTCGTACATGCCGGCGGCCGCTCCTTCCGCGAACGCGTCGGTCGACATCCGGCGCGCCTTCGAACGGCGCGCCGACACGTTCGGGATGCGGCCGACGAAGTGGATGGGCTTGCCCGGTCCTTTGAACGGTCGTCCGCGCAGCTCGGCGTATTCCTGGCTGTAGCCGAAGATGCGTGACCGTCGCTCGGCCGCGTCGATCTGGTTGGTGGTCGTGCCCCCGTGCACCTGGTGGAACGATCCCTCACCCATGATCGTGCACACCGTGACGTCGGGGGACGAACCGAGCCGTTCGTAGAGCTCGAGATTGGTGTAGCCGCCCCCGGCGATCGAGAAGCTCTCGTCGAACCCGCCGACCTGCGCGAGCAACGCGCGCGGGACGAACATGCAGTTGCTCTCCCACATCCCGTCGAGCCAGTCGCGATCTCCGATGAAGTGGCCGATCTCGAACAGCCGGTGACCGGCACTCGGCCACTTGATCGATTCGAACAGGCGGTCCTCGTAGGCCTGGTCGTAACCGTCGCGCATGACGTCGCCCTGCTGGCCCGGCCCGAGGTACCACTGCTGGGTCGCGACGATCGCGGGTGCGTACGTGGTCAATCCGGCCAGACCGAAGTGCAGCACCCCCGGAGTCAGCACGTGGGCGCCGTCGATCATCAGCGCGAACGCGCGGCCACGGCCTTCGCGGATTCCACGATTCAGCGCGGCCGCGGGAGAGGGCGCGGCATCCGCGCCGAGGTCGAGGTATCGGAACTCGGGACCGAAGCTCCGTACGAACTCGCCACCCAACTTCTCGTCGTCGTTCGAACCGTTCTCGACGACGATGACCTCGTAGGAGACGTCGTCGACGTCGTCCTGATACGAACGCGACAGCGACTGCAACGTACGCGCCGCCTCACGCCGCATGTTGTAGAAGATCACGACGACCGAGAGGTCGATCGCGTCGGCGGGCGCTTCCGGCGCGAGCGGTGGCCGGGGTGCGCTGACTCCGGCGGTCGTCGATTCCGGCGCCGGCGCGACCGACTGGTCGAGCCCGTCCGCGGCCGGCTTGCGCCACACGATCGCGAAGTCGTCGATGCGCTGGATCGGAGCCGCAACGCCGCGCGCGCTCCGGAATGCCTCCACCTGCTCACGAACCAGGCCGTGCGATCGCTGATCGATCACCACGTAGCCGCCGACGGCCAAGCGGTCGTAGAGCCGGTCGAGCACGGCGCGGGTCTCGCCGCCGATGCCCGGACCGACCCGAATGAGGGCGATCTCGTCGAGCGGGGCGTCGGGAAGGGTCGCGCTCATCGTTCCTTCGAGGAACCGCACCCGGTCGTCGAGGAGATCGAAGCGCGCGAACCCGTCTCGGACGATGTTGAGATCCGCATGGAACCCGGCGATCCCGCCGGCAGGCATGCTGGGCGCCGCGTCGGGTTCGGGCGACGAGCGGAACCGGTCGGCGACGAAGACCCGCCGGTCGGGAAGCTCCCACGCGTCGAGGTAGGCGCGCATGAAGATCGCACCTCCGCCACGACCGGTGCCGCACTCGATGAGGTCGCCGGGTACGGCATCGGCGCGGATCGTGTCGAGGCACCGCTGAAGATGGTCGAGCTGAGTCCGGCCCATCGCCGTGTAGGGCAGGAAGGAGTTGGCCGTGTGCAGCTCCGGCCCCGCCGGACCGAGGCGTTGACGAGCAAAGCGGCGATACGACTCGGTGTCCTGCCGCACGGGGTCGCGCAGCTTGTCGGCCGCTTTCCGTTCCGCCGGAACCGAGCTCGAAAGGGCCTCGAGCCGCACCTCGTTCTCGAGGTAGTGCTCGTTCAGGAGCGCCGACTTCACGACCTTCAAGTAGCGCGCCGTCGCCCGCTCGACCTGCTCCGAACGCTGAAAGAACACGTTGTGCTGGAAGATCATCGCCCGCAGGCGGACCTCCTCGGCAACCTGCAACAGATCGAATCGACCGTCGTCGCTCTCCAGCCGGTCGAGCGCGGCGGCAAGCGCCGGCTCCCGGGCGAGACGTTCCTCCTCCACGACGATCGCGAGCCCGAAGTAGATCGGCAGGTGCACGCGGCGCACGGGTCGGTCGTACTCGGCGATGAAGTCGTCGAGCGCGGTCATCACCCCGTTGCGGGGACCGCCCTCGTCCTCGGCATTGTGCATCGTCGGGTTCAACCCGCCGCGCCCGATGAGCTGCTTGGTGCCGGGCCGCATGCCCTTCTGGTCGTAGGGCTGACGGAACTCCTCCGGGATCTGCTCGGGCGCGTAGTAGAGATCGCGCCGGCCGTAGGGCCACAGGACGTCGTGCAGTATGAGCACCGGCAGCGGCGCGCCCGCGCGACGCGCGCCTTCCGAGAGCAGCTTCAGCTCGTTGTACACCGTGTACCAGTTGTGATCACCGTCGATGAGCGCCGCGTCCATCGGTTCGAGTGTCGGCAACACGTCGAGGCTCAGTGCTTCGTGGAAGTAGTAGCGGCCCGCGAACTGACGCTCGTGCTCCGACGGATCGAAGTCGGGCACCGGATCGATCACGTGCAGGACCGCGTCGGGACCGAGATCGTGCAGCATCTTGACGGTCGTCTCGCCGCGCAGCGCGCCGATCTCTACGACACGCCGCACTCGAGCGGCTGCGAGCACTGGTGCGATGGCGACATCCCACAGCGGAAACATCGTGAGTCTGCATCCCTACGTCCGGCGGAACGCAGACGGTAGCAGCGCGCCCTCCTGGGCCGTCTAGGTCACGTTCCGCGTGCGAACTCGCTGAACAAGCTCCGGCCCCGCTCGCCGTACGTGCCCGAAATATCGAACGGGCCCGGCTCGAGTGGGCGCTCACCGCGGCGGACGACCGCCCACTCGCGGTTGATGACGACATCGTCGATGAGGCCGGGCTTGTACGGAACGGTCAAAACGGTCTCGAACACGAGCTGGGTCAGGGGTATCGCCCCCGGTCGGGTGGCCTCGTAGCCCGCGTGGGCCCACGCCCAGTCCTCGATGACGAAGAGGCCGCCGGGGCGGAGCCGGGGGAACAGCACGTTGAACGAGAGGCGGGTGAGCTCGACGTCGTGCGAGGCGTCGTCGACAACCAAGTCCAACGGTGCGGGTCCGACCGTCTCGTCGACCAACTGTTCGAGTCTCGGTCCGTCGGACTGGTCGATCCCGAAGGCCGCCACGACGAAGTCGCTCAGGCCTTCTCGAACCAAGAATGTGTCGAGCGCCGCGATCCGCTCCTCGGCGAGCTCGACCGCAAGCATCGCGTCGGGTCGGGCCAGCGCGGCAAGCAGTGCCGTGCTTCCCCCTCTGCAGATGCCCAGCTCGACGATCCGGCGCGGCTGTAGTGCGTCGACGAGCTCGACGTAGCGCTCGATCAGCTCCGGCGGTTTGACGACGCAGAAGTTCTCCGGTGTCGACGCGAAGCGGGCGAACGGCGCGGCCGTGAACTTCGTGGCACCGATACGGAATGCGTCTTCGGCGACGCGGACCAAGTTCGTGCGGACCGGGTTCGTACGCTCGTCGGGGACTGTCACGCCGGCTCCCGCTACGGACGCTTCGAAGACAACCGGCGCCGCAACCGGCCCATTGTGCCCTCGACCCGAGCAACAATCGTCGAAGCCGTCGGAGCGGTCGAAGCCGTCGAGACCTCATCGGCGCCCGGCGCGCTGCTCGCGGCCGGCGCTTGCGCGGCTCGGCGCGTCATCTCGAGGATGTAGGGCTCGCTCGAATGCTCGGGCAGGAAGGGCTCGTCGTCGGTCTTCTCCCAGACCTGCAACTTGACCAGGTCGTTGCGCAGCTCGAAGCCCGGCTGTTGTCGCAACAAGCGGGAGAGCTCGGCCACGGAATAGAGCTGGACGTCGTCCAAGAGCAAGAGGCTGCCCTCGCGCATCATCATGTTCAGGTAGCAGAAGTCGACGAAGACCGTCGGCCAGCCATGGCCACCGTCGATGAGCACAACGTCGAAACGCGGTCGCGCCGGCGGCGCGCCCCATCCGGGTTTCTCCGAGCCGAGCACCATCTTTGCCAGCTCGAGCTCGGAACGCGCCACCCGGAAATCGAGGCGGGACACGTCGATCCCGACCTCGTTGCAGTACGTGAGGATGCGGTCCCGCAGCGATTCCGCAGGCGCAACCGACACGACCTCCTCTACCGGGAGATGCAGGAACGTGATCGTGGAGTTGCCCGCGCCGGTCTCGATGATCTTGAGCGAGCGGTCCGCGAAGTGCTCGCCGACGATGCGGTGGAGCGTCCGGAGCTGTTCCGCACTGAACCCCCCGGTGTTCCAGGTCTCGCCGTAGTCCCACGTGTGCAACATGGGAAGGTTCCCGAGATAGGCCTCGAAGTCCATTGCAAGTTCTCCTGTCACGAACGGCCGGCGCCGACCACGGTCTCCCCAGGCTACGGCCGACGGCCTCACGGTCGCCTGGTGGCACCGGGTGCTTCCGTAGCAATGGTGCATACTTCCGCCATGCGTCCCGGTCGATCCGATCGAGATCTCGCGGCCGAGCTGGAAGCCGAACGGGCCAACACCGAGCACTGGCGCCTGGTCGCCCGGCAGCGGACCGAGTCCTACGAAGAGCTCAAGCACCGGCGTTTGGTCCGGGGGGCATTGGCCGTCGATCGTGTCGCCCGTCCGGTGGTCGTCGGCGCCGCGGCGCGGCTGCGCCGATTTCGCCGACGCTCCGAGCAGGCCGCGCTGGCCGTGTCCGCGCTCGGGCTCCGCGGCTCGGTCGGCAGGGCTGGCTCGGCAACGACCACGGCGCCCACGCGCGAGTTGTCCGGTTCGCCCGGACCGCAAGCCGTGTCGGTCGCGGTGGTGCTGGTCGGCGAACCCCGACCGGAATTGGCTGCCGGCCTTGCCCGCGACGCTGTCGAGGTGATCCGGGTCGATCCGACGGGTGGCGAATCGGTGGGCCGGGCCGTGCAGCGCGCGATCGACGCCGCGTCGAGCGATCTCGTCTGCATCCTCTCCGGCGCCTGTGACCCGGTAGGCGAATCGTGGGCGACCCGCCTGGCCGCTCGGGTCGACGGAGACGTGGTCGCCGCGACCGCGACGCTCGTCCACCCTCGGCGCGAGTGGCGAACCGCCACGCCCCACGACGGCAGGGTCCGGGAGATGGGCCTCGACATCGTGCTCATCGACGGCGTCCCCGCGGTCCGGGCCCGCGCCGCCGGGGAGGTATCCCACCCGCGCGATCCCGAAGCCGACGTCGCGGCAGTGTCGGCGGCGTGCGTGATCTTCCACCGCGCGCGCCTTCGAGCCGCCGGTGGATTCGCGGCAGAAACGGTCGATCTCGACATCGGAACCGTCGAGTTGTGCGCCCGGCTGCGCGAGCGGGGCGGTCGGATCGTCGTCGTGCCCTCCGTTGTCGCGATCGACCATCGTCCCGTCTCGTCGTTTCGCGAGCTGCGCGGCCCGGTCGGCGACGACGACGCGGAGTGGCGGCGCGCGATCGAGCGGACGGGGCCCGCGCTCGTCGCACACACGCGATCGACGCGGCCGATGCCGACGACGTTCGCGATCACCGTCGCGAGCCCGTCGGCCAAGGTTGCGGCCCAGTGGGGTGACACCCATCTCGCGAATGCATTGGCCGAGAGCCTGCAGGCGCGGGGTCACGCCGTCGTCGTACAGACCGCGGATCGGGCCGACGACCCGCGGGGTCGGGTCTGCGACGTGCACGTCGTCGTGCGGGGGCTCACCCCCGTCCGCCGGACCTCCGGACAGCGCCACGTCGTGTGGATCATCAGCCACCCCGAGGCCATTGAGGACTCCGAGCTCGACGACGCGGATCTCGTGCTCGTCGCGTCGCCCGTGTTCGCCGCCCACTTGCAGGAGCGCACCGCAACCCCGGTGGAAGTGCTCCTGCAAGCGACCGACCAACGGCGTTTTCGGCCCCGCACACCCGATCCGCGGCACCGGCATCCGATCACGGTCGTCGCCAAGACGCGCGACGTGCTGCGTCCGGTCGTCGCCGACGCGCTCGCCGTAGGACTCCGCCCGAGCATCTACGGCAGCGGCTGGCGCGACCTCGTCGATGCCCGGTTGGTGGTCGCCGACCACGTCGACAACGACGAGCTTCCCGTCGTCTACTCGTCTGCGGGCGTCGTGCTGAACGACCATTGGCGGACGATGCAGGCGTGGGGCTTCGTGTCGAACCGGCTCTTCGACGTACTGGCGTGCGGAGCGCCGGTGATCTCCGATCCGGTCGCCGGCATCGTCGAATTGTTCGATGGCGCGGTGCTCGAATACCGCTCGCCGGACGGGCTGCGCGAGCTCGTAGACCAGGTGCTCGCCGACCCCGAGGCCGCCCGCGCCCGCGCCGGGCGCGGACGCGCTGCCGTACTCGCCGCCCACACCTTCGACCACCGGGCCGCAGAGCTCGTCGCGGCGCTCCGACGACACGTGAATAGTCCCTAAACGCCAGGTTTTGGGCGGATCACAGCGTCGGGGGCTGGCCGATGCGGCCAACTACTCTGTAACCTCGCAGCGAGGGAGGTTCGATGCCGTACGTGATGATGCCGGTGCCCGAAGAGCACGTCGAAGCCGTCATGGATTTCGTCCTGCGAGCAATCGCGCGGGCTTCGATCATGCCTTGGGACGCGGAATCCATCGCCGAGGTCTTCGACGAGATCGACGAAGCGAGCCGGTCCATCCTGTCGTTCGTCTCCCGCTCCGTCCTCGCCGACAAGGACCTCCCCGAGCGCGAGCTCGCCGGGCTGATGCAACTCGGTCCCCGCGAGGTTGCGGGCATCATGAACGAGCTCGTCACCCGGTCGAGGGTTGCGAACCGCCCGAACCTGGTCACCTCCCGCGGTATCAGCGAACGGTTGCCCAACGGCCGGACCCGTGACACCCGCGTGTATCTGATGGACGTCGACATCGCGCAGTTGGTGACGGAGGCCGAACAAGCCGAGCTCCGTAACGCACGAAACTCGTTGAGCGAGAAGGACGCGTGACGTCGACCGCGCCGGGTTTTGACCAGGAGCGGCCGATCGATCCCGGGCCGGCGTCGATCGAGGCGCACAACGTCTCGGCGTCGTATCGGGTCCGCATCGACTCGGCCGATCTGATCTCCGATATCCGACGGCTGGTCTTCCGCCACCAAGCCGCGTCGGACCGACTCATCCCGGCGCTTCGGGACGTTTCCTTCGACGTCCCGAAGGGATCCGTGCTCGCGGTCATCGGCCGGAACGGCGCGGGCAAGTCGACGCTGTGTCGCGTCATCAGCGGAGTGCTGCCGCCCGAACAGGGGCGGGTCATCGTGCGCGGCCGCATGAACCTGCTCGCACCCGGCATCGGCTTCAGCGACACCTTGACCGGTCGGGAGAACATCACCCTCGGCGGCTTGGCGAGTGGTATCTCGCCCGAGCGCCTCGAAGAGCTCTCCGACGAGATCGGTGAGTTCGCGCAGCTCGACGAGTACCTCGATCTCCCGATGCGCTCGTACTCGGGCGGCATGCGCATGCGACTTGCATCGTCGGTCGCTGTGTTCTTGGATCCCGAGATCCTGCTCATCGACGAAGCCCTCACGGGTGGCGACGCGGCCTTCAGCGAACACATCGCGGAGAAGACCGCCGAGCTCATCGGCAAGGGCCGCACGATCGTCTTGGTCACCCACGGCCTCAGTTCGGTGAAGTTGATGGCAACGTCGGCACTCTGGCTGCATCAAGGACGCGTCGCCGAGTTCGGGGATCCCGACGAAGTGGTGAACAAGTACATGCGGTACTGCCGGATCGAGTCACTTGGGATGGACGACATCGGATGACGAGATGAGCGAGACCGGCGAATACAGCGACGTCGAATACGTCTTCGAGGCGAACTCCACCGCCGTACCGGACCTGCGCGACTACATCGAGGCGGTGTGGGAACGCCGGCAGTTCATGATCGAGCTGGCCCGTGCCGACCTCCGGAGCCTGCGCACGAGCACCGCGCTCGGGAACATCTGGAGCGTCCTCGACCCGCTCTTCCAATCGGCGATCTACTTCTTCTTGTACGTCGTCCTCCGGGGCGGCGGCTCGAAGAGTCAGGCCGCGTTCCTGCCCATCCTCATCGGCGGGTTCTTCCTGCTCGGCTTGAGCATGGCCGCACTCGGCGAGGGCGGCAGCTCGATCAAGCGAGCGAAGGGCCTGCTCCTCAACTCCACCTTCCCCCGCGCGATCCTCCCCATCACCTCGGTCTACAAAGCGCTGCGCAACTTCGTGCCGTCGGCGTGCGTCTTCGTCGTCGTCTTCCCGGTGCTCGGAGGCAAGGTCGGAACCGGGCTGTTCCTGCTGCCGCTCGTGTTCGTTCTGCAAACGGTGATGAACGTCGGGATCTCGCTGCTCATCTCGACCTACGTCACGTTGGTTCCAGACGGCACCAACGTGATGACGTACGTGAACCGCGTGCTGTTCTTCGCAACGCCGGTCGTCTACCCGGTTTCGTTGTTGCCGAGCAGTGCGAAGATCTTCGTGGCGTGGCAGCCGCTCTTCCCGCTCTTCGCCGCTTACCAGCAGATCCTGGGTGGCGGCGTACCAAGTGCCGCCTACCTGATCGAGACCGCCCTCTGGGCGTTCGCACTGCTCTTCATCGGAATCCGCGTCTTCTTGCGCCACGAGCGCGAGTTCGCGATGGCTCTCTGACGCCGCGTCTCGATGCTCGATTGGAACGGCGACACGCGCCTCGTCGTCGACGGCACCCACTTCTGGGTAAACCCGCTCGAAGCCGGACGCGAACAGCTCGGCGACGCGCTCGTTCTCAACAAGCCGCGCTGGCTCGTCGAGCGCTACGCCTCCCTCCGGTCGGAGCTCGAAGTCAGGAACCTGTTCGAGCTCGGCATCTACGAGGGGGGCAGCACCGCGCTCCTCTCGTTGCTGTTCCGCCCGCAACGGATGGTGGCGATCGACCTCACGTCGGAACGGGCGCCCGCATTGGACGCCTTCGTCGAGACGCGCGCGCTCACCGACGTCGTGCACGCGCATTTCGGCGTCGATCAAGCGGACCGGACGCGTCTCGAGACAATCGTGGCCGACGAGTTCGGGGCGGAGCCGCTCGATCTCGTGATCGACGACGCGTCTCATCTGCTCGCGGAGACGATCGCTAGCTTCAACGTCTTGTACCCACGACTACGCCCGGGCGGGTTGTTCGTGCTCGAGGACTGGTCGTGGGACCACCACGTCGAGGCGGTGCTCGACGAGGCACTGCGTTCGACCCCGGACGCGCGGGAACGGTTGAGCCGTCTCATCGATGACGGCGACGCGGCTGCACCGACCGGCGCGCCGATGAGCCGCTTTGTGCTGCAGCTCGTGCTCACCGCGGCCTACGCCGAAGACGTCGTGGCCGAGATCACAAATCTTCGTCACGGGTGGGTCGCGGTGAAACGTGGTGACGCGGCCCTCGATCCGGAAACGTTCGACATTTCGCAGTGCTACGGATCGATCGGCCGAGCTCTCCTGCAGGACTGACCGGCAGTCCGAATGGTTACGCCGTCGCCGTGTTCGAGACGATGAACGGCTCCATACGCCAGTCGGGCAGATAGTCCTTGTCGATGCCCTTGCGGAAGGTCGCCATCTTGGAATCGATCCCGACGAACTCGTAGTGTGGCGTCTGCTCCCGCAACAGGCACACCAGTTGGGCGACGGCATAGATCTGGATGTCGTCGATGAACATCAGTCCACCGGGCCGCAGCATCCGGTTGAGGTAACAGAAGTCGACGAACACGGCCGGCCAGCCGTGGTTGCCGTCGATGAAACCGGCATCGAGCTCGACCCCCTCGACCAGCGCGAGGAGCGGAAGTGCCGTCTCCGACCGATCGTCCACGAAGCGGAGCGGACCCAGCTCGATGCCCCGCGTGCGACCTTCGTCCCGAACTCGCTCGTGCAGATCCGGGGCGGGCGAGATGGTGATGACCGAACCCGCATCGAGGCTCAGGAAGAGCAACGTCGACAGACCGGTCCCGGTCTCCGCGATGCGAGGCTTGTCGAGCGCCGAGAGCTCCTTGACGAAGCGCTCGCCCATCGGGCGGTTGAGGCCGCCATCCTTCGGCTCCCCGTTGCGATCACGGTGGAGGAACGGCCGATCGCTGAGTATCGATTGCGCTTGTTCGATCGTCATCGTGGCTACTCGTCCTCGTCCTCGTCCTCGCCGGCACTGCGGTTGACCCAGGGGAACGCCGTTTTCGGTCTCGGGACTCCGAGGAGCTCACAGATGGGGGCCCAATCCGGCTGCGCAGTGATGTCGAGCTCGAGGAGATCGTCGCGGCCCGCGAAGTAAGAGCGGACGCGTTCGACGTGGTCGGCCCACTCCTCGCGCCATCCGGCTTCGTCGACGGCGAGGAACGCGCCGTGATACTCGCCGGCCGCTTTGCGTTCGACGTTCGCCTCCACGTGCCGGCGCCGGCTCTCCACCCAGTCGTCAACGGGCCGCAGTGTGAGCACGAACTTGCTCCCGGGATACTGCGCGTCGAGCAGCGCGAAGTTGCCCGACAAGGCCCGGATGTCGGAGAACGCGTCGAAACGCGGATCGAGCCGCGAGAGCAGCGGATCGCCGGTCGCGACGCTCGCCTCGACGAGCCGGCGGATCGCCGGGCCACCCCAGTGCAGGCTCACCTTCCCGAGTATCCCCAAGGCGCGGTGCAACGACGTGGTGCCGGTCTTGTTGAGGCCGATGCCGAACACCCGGGGCCGGTCGGGACGCGGATCACGTTTGGGATCGGGCACGCGGAACGTGCCGACGTAGTCGGCGATCTCGCGGTTGTAATACGGCGGCGCCCGATGGGGATCGACGCCGTGCTTCCAGCCGTATTTGTACCGGTGACCCTGCAATAGCATGTCGACGCGCGCGTCGGTGCTCGCGGTCGTACGGCGGGCGTGGACGACACGCGCGGCCGGGACCGGTGCGAGTTCGATACCCATCTGCCAGGCGCGATGCCAGTAGTCGGTGTCCTCGCAGAATGCGGGGTTGAACCACTCGTCGAAGACGCCGATCTCGTCGTAAAGAGAACGGGCGAGCATGAAGCACCACCCCGCGGTGCCACCCTGGTCCGGGTTGGAGAACCCGAGCCCGTCGCAGTGATCGGTGTACGGGAACGCGACGCGGCGTCCGTTGCTCGCGGCTTCGTAGAGCGCGACGTCCCAGCCCGGCTGCACCATGCAGTCGCTGTTCAAGACCACAACGACCGGCGCGCTGGAGAGCCGCACGCCCGTGTTCCATCCGGTCGCGACGCCCTTGTTCTCGGGATAGCGGTACACCTTCGCCGGCAGCTGGGGGGTGACGTACGGCGAACCGTTGTCGACCACGACCACCTCGGTCGGGATACGCGCCACTTCCCATATGCGCTCGATCGTGCGCCGCGCCATGTCGGCGAGCTCCGGCGTCCGGCTCCACACCGGGATCGTGATGCTGAGCAACGGATCGACGGCGGGACCCGGTGGCGTAGCGTCGTAGGCGAGCTCGGGATCGGTGTTCGCGAACGGCTGCACCGTGGTCGGCAGGTTGGCAGAGATGGCGGGGCCCCCTTCGGTTGCTCCCGCCGCACCCTTGGCATGCAGAAGGCGGAATGTCTCTCGGTACGCCGCGTGCAGGTCGTCGAGCACGGTGGCGTCGGTCCGGCTCTTGGCTTCGAGGGTGGCAACACGACGCCGGAGCCCGGGCTCTTCGAGCCGCTTCTCGTCCCACAGCTTCGCGGAGTCGTCGAGTTGCAGCCGGCTCGCCATGTCGGTGCCGGGATGCAGCGCGGCGATGATGGCGTGGGCCCGGCCCTTGGCCTCGGTGCGATCACAGAAGGCTTCGAAGTCGATCGGGCGCGCCATCAGGCTGCGCGCCGACGCGTCGTAGATCACCCGCAATCCGCGCGGCCCGAGCCGCCAGCCCATCTCGACATCGATCGAGTAACCCAACCGTTGATCGTGAAGTCCGTGCTGCACCAGGAGGGCGCGTTTGCAGGAGATGCGCCCTTCCCAGAAACCGCGCCAGTCGAGCTGTTGACCGTCGCCCAGCCGCTCGTAGGCGAACATCAGCCGGTCGACGTCGGTGATGTAGTGCATCAGTGGCGTCAGCTCGAGCTCGGGCGCCCAGTCGGTATGACCGAGGATTGCGACCGCCTCGCCCGGCTTGGCCGCGTGTGCGAGGAGGTGACGCTCGAGGTAGTCGGGCGCGGCGCGGTCGTCGTCGTCGAAAAACAACACGATCGGCGCCCGGGCAAGGAAGACGGCGTGGTTCTTGGCCGCACTGCGGCCGCCATGCTCGATGCGCAGCCCGACGACCTGGAGCGTGTCCGCCATCTCGGCGAGAACGGCCGCGAGATCATCGCCCGGCGATCCGTCGTCGACGACCACCACCTCGTACTCGGAACGATCGAGGGTCTGCTCCGCGAACGAGCCGAGGCACGAACGGAGCAGCTCGGGCCGCTGATATGTCGCGATCAACACGCTGATCCGCGGCGCGACCGCCGGTTCGGGCCTCACGTACTCGACGGGGCAGAGTTGCGGATCGAGCAACCAGGCGCGCCGGACGCGAGCGTCTCCGGGCGTCGTCATCGGGAGCGGATCGCGCAGACCGATGCTCACGTCGTCGGCCAGCGTGACGGGACCGTCGAGGGCGGCTCCACACCGGACCGAGAGCACCGGAACCGACGTCAGGCCGTCGATCTCGCGCGCCACGGTGCCGAGGTGTCGCTCCGCCACCGGCGGACCGCCTCCGGGCCCGGCGATGTGCGTCGGCTGCAGCCGGTCGACACCGAGGGTGACCTGGGTCGCGATCAGCGTGTCGAGGAAACGACTCGGGAGGATCGCGTCGTCGCGCACGTACACGACGAAGCTCGCGTCGTCGCCGGTCGGCTCGTAGTCGGCGTCGTCGGGCGCGGAATCCGGCCGCCAGTGCTGGTCGACGGTGAGGTGCGTGCTCGAGGCCAGTTCGGTCAGCAGCGCCGGTGATGGACCGGTGCGTTGCGCAGCGTACGTGCCGACGACGCGAACGCGCGCCTCGGGAACCGGTGCGAGCGCCACCGCACGCTCGCCGCTCCCACCGAGGTCGTAGATGACGACGTGCTCGTCGAGGTGAACGCGCAGGTACTGCGTCTCGAGGTGCGCGAAGAGCTCCGGGAACCGGTAACGCCAACCGAACGCCGACTTGGGCAGCACGAAGTAGCGCGCGCCTCGCGTCCGCTGGGCTTCCAGGTGGTTGACCGCCGCAAATCCGTCGACGGGGTCGAAGCCGGCCCAGCCGCCTTCGCGACCCTGCGGGAACGGCCACGCCGGGTGCGATCCGATGTCGAGGAGATCCTCGTCACCGAGCGACGCGACGAGCACCACCTCGCCCGGCCGCCCGATCGTCTGGATGCGGCGGCGGATGACCTCGCCCAGGTCGTCGCCGTCGACGCCGGTGAAGCGGGGCGCGGGTTCCGTACCCTCGGCGGCCGAGCGCCCCCGACGCGACATGACCCGCTCGATGATTTCGTCGAACATGCTCTCGACCACCGCGACGGCGTGCCGTGCTTCGACATGCCGCGCGCCTGCGTCGGCGACCCGGTGCCACAGATCGTCTTCGGTGAGCAGCCGAGTGACACCCGACGCGAAATCGGCGGCGTCGGCCGCGATGAGGGCGTGCTCGCCCTGTATGAGCTCCAACCCTTCGGCACCGACCGGGGTCGTGACGACCGGCGTACCGGCCATCATCGACTGCATGACCTTCCGCTTGACGCCGGCGCCGTGCAACAGCGGAACGACCGCCACGCGCGACTGCTCGATATAGGGCCGGATCGACGGTACCCACCCGACGAGTTGGACCCCCGGCGTCGCGGGTTCGATGTCGAGGGTTACCTGATCGAGCCAGTTGCCGAGCACCCGGAGCGGATGGCGCCGGAGCAACTCGGGATCGAGCAGCGGCAACACCTCCGCGCACAGGTACTCCACCGCCTCCCGATTCGGGAGATGCCGAAAGTTCCCGACGAAGTACATCCCACGGCGCTGATCCAACGGATGCGGCGAACGCTCGATGTCCTCGGCCAACGGAAGGGTGAACACCCGGCCCGCGCCGAGGAAATCGGAGAGGAGGTCGCGCTCTTTGTCGGAGACCGCGATCACCGCATCGGCGGCGTTGTACGTGTTCAGCTCGCGGGTCGCTTCGCTCCCGAACGACGAGCCCAGCGGTGAGTGTTGGCTGAACAGTCCGCGGGCGTTGCGCAGGAAGTGGATGTCCATCGAGTTGACGATGACGCGCGTGTCCGGCGAGAGCCTGCGCACCAGCGGGAGCAGCTCGGCCGCCGGCTCCCAGAACGCGATGAGCGCCAAGTCGAACGCACCCGAACGAAGAATGCGTTCTGCATTACCGAACCCGCTGTGGGTTGCCACCCCCATCTGGCGCAACCGGCGCGCGTGCCGTTCCTCCGACTGTTCCTCGCGCGACAGAAAGGTGACCTGCCAGCCGGCGCGGAGCAGGAACTGGAGCGTGTTGTCGATGTCCTGCGATCCGCTGTCGCGATCGAAGGCCGGCATCCGGGTGTGGACGACGAGCGCGCGACGTCGACTCATCCGCGGCAGGCCTCGACATCGTCACGAGCGAGGATCCAACGCCACGCACCGTCGCTCAGGTCGCTCGGCCGGGCCGGGCGCAGGTCGAGCACGCGCTGCCAGGCCGACTCCCGCAACGGGACCGAGACCTCACCGCCGTCGCCGGCGACACGCGCGGCAACAATCGTCGGCTGATAGATGACGGCGCCGCCGCGATCCCAGACTTGCGCACACCACTCGCGTACGTACGCGCGACCTGACAGACCTTCCGGGCCGCGAACCTCGGACCAGAGCGACGTCGCGGCCGCAACCATTCCGGGCGCCCAACACACCGGCCGGACGTAGTCGTGCCAGGGTGCGCGCACATCACCCGAGCCCGACGCGATGAGGCCGAGCGATCGGTCGGAGAACACGATGCCTCCGGCCGATTCGAGTCGACCGTCGGCGCGCACGACCTTTCCCGCGACTGCGGCGCTCGGGACCGCGGAGGCCAGCGCGGCGGCGTCCTCGATCGCGCCGGGCAGCGGCAGTGCATACGGCTCGACCGCGACGACGACGTCGTAGTCGCCGATGGCCGAGGTCTCGGTTGCATCGATCACACCCATGCGCAGGTCCGCGCCGGCCGACGTGACGCGAGCCGCGAGCTGGGCGGCCCAGGCGTCGTCGGCGACCGCGCTCGACCACACGAGCACGCGGCGCGCAGAAGGTACCAAAGCGCGCTCGTCGACCGACGCGGGACCGGCGTGAACATCACACACCTCAACGCCGGAGGCACCCGCCGCGACCACGATCACGCCGAGCGCGCCAACGCGGCGCGCCTCTTCGAGATCGTGCGCAGCATCGACCACCACCACATCGACGCTGTGGTCGAGGTACGGGAGCCGATCGGAGTCGGGCGACCTGAAGATGGCGAGGCCCGCGAGCTCGCCGGCGACGTCGAGCGACGTCCACTCGAGAACGGCCGGGATGCCACCGAGGCCAAGTGCCAGCCGGCTCACTTCGCCGGCGAGCGAACGGGCACCGACCGACGCCGCCTCGGAAAGGTCGAAGACCGCCCCCGCACCCTCCTCGTCGACGATCGTCCGGTACGTACGCGCGATGTGGTCGCGGAGCTCGGCCTGCTGGCGGAACCAGGGACGCGAGCCTTCGGGCACGACGAGAAAGCGGTGGCCCCGGAACCGGAGTCCCTCCAGGTGCGCAATGTGCGCGAGATCGTCGGCGAAGGGCTTGCCTCCACGCGTCTCGGGAAACGCAGTACTACGAGGCGCCGCGTCGCGCACTTCGCGGGGACTGCCGGGTGTCACCACCAGCCAACGGTCGCCCGCCGGCACGACCGACGTGACCAAACGCTCGTACGCGTCCTTCCATTGCCGCAGCGCGGGGCCCTTCGGAGCCGGCGCCGCCTTGGGCGCGGGCTCCGGCTCGGGTCGCGTTTGCCCACCGGGCTGCGGCCGTACGGCCGCCCCCCAGGACCGGCGGAGAAACTGTTGCGCCGGATCCGGGAGCCGACTCGCGACCCGCTTGGCCGTCCTCTTGGGATCGTTCACGGCCCGGCGCACGCGAACCTGACCGCGGCGCAACTGCCGTTGTGCCGGCGCCGGCAGTCGGTTCGTGGCGGTCCGTACCTTCGGGGCGAGCTTGCGGCTCACACCTTTCGCGGTCGGTGCGGGCTCGGCCAGGGCCCGGCGCAGCAGATTCCGGATCCGTCGCAGTTGGAACCGGGCGGGCGCCGGGAGCTGCTCGGCGACGGCGCGCGCCGCGGGGGCCGCGTGCCGACGGCCCTCGTCGACCACCTTCCGGCCCGGCCGCAGCACGTAACGACGGCCGCCCCGAACCGCTCGGCCGGCCGACTTGCGGGCCCGGACCCGGATGGGCCCGGCCTCGGTGGCTCGCACCACGACCTCGAGCCGGGACGCAGTCGTGCGGGTCCGGGCATCGATGCCCGCGACTGCGGCATCAGTGTGCATGACCGTTTCGGAGAGCGCCCGCACGGTGCTCAAGGTCTCGACGTGCATGGCCTCGAACCGCATCGCGGCTTCTTCGCGCACCGCGAGCATTTGCGCTTCGACGTGGCGCACCCGCTCGCGGAGCAGGTTCTCCGCCGCGATCCGCTCCTGGCGGATCTGCTGATCGAGCTCGCGAATCCGGCGGGCGAGATCGGCCTCGCGTTCTCCCGCTTCGGCCCGGAGCTCCGACTCCCGATCGTGCAGCCGATCGATCGCGTCCTGGCGTTGCGAGGCGTGGCGTTCCGCGACCGCACCGTCGAGGACGAGGCGCCGAACCCGGCCCTCGTCCGCGGCCGGCTCCGGCGGCAGTGCGACACCGGCTTGGCGGCAGAGGTCCGAGTACAACCCGCGCAGACTCGGGCTCACACCTGCGTCGCCGAGCCCGACTTGGATCGTGTGGTGCCGCAGATCGGTGCGGACCCGCGGTGCTGTCGCCTCGAGGCCCGCGAACGCGCACAGCCGCTCGATCTCCGCGTGAGGATCGACGAAGAACGAGTCGTAGTGCGTCACGATCCGACGGTCGGCGGGGACGAGCTCGAGCACGGTCGCGTAGTAACGCTCCCAGAGCGCAAGCCCGAGCGAGTACGAATTCTGGTTGCGACGCTTGAGCGAGAGCGCGACCTCGAGCGGATGGCGGACACATATGACGAACTTGAGATCGGCCTGCAGGTCGAGCCAGTAGCTCGCGGTCAGGCACGTGCGCGGGTCCTTGAATCCCCAGTGATCGTGCTCGCTCAGTCCCGCGAGCGCGGAGACCGCGGCATCGGCGACGTGGAACACCCGCGGGTCGTCGACCGCGAGCGGAGGAAGCTCGGGAGGGTTGTCCCAGGCGCCGCCGCTGGCTTCGAGCAGCTCGTCGTTGCACGCGACGATCGCCTTGTTCTCCCAGAAGCCTTCGGGGTTGTCCTCCGCCGCGTCGATGAGCTCTTCTGCGCCGCTGCCGATCAGGTGCAGCCCGGAGTCGTGCAAGGCGCGCGTGATCATGGACGTACCCGACCGGTGCATCCCAGTGATCGCGATCGGGGCGTTCGACGATTCGGGCGCCACTCGAAAACCCTTCAGTACCGCCGGCCACGACTCATGGCAGATAGCCATTGAGGGTGAGAACGTGCCGTCCGGTCGCGCCGGCGATGAAATCGCCGAAAGCGACAATGGGCGCCGAAGAACCGACCGTCACGTACGAGAAGTTGACTACGAGGTTCTGCGCGTCCGGAATGGAAAGCAGCTTCACGCCCTTCGGGAGGGTGGCATCGTTGCGGAACAGCAACGCCGCATCGAGTGTGCCGGCCGCGATCTGACTCAGGTATTTGGTCAGACAATCTGCCGGTGGATGAATCGTGCTCGGGGCCGGCTTCACACCCGCTTTCGCCAGTACCCCGACCGCGAAGTTGCCGATCGAGGTGGCGGCACCGCAGACCACCGTGCGGAGCCCGCTTCCGGCAGCGAACGCCTTCACGTCGGCGATGTGACGGGGATTCGCGGTCGCGACCGCGATGACGGCGAGATTCCGGCCGAACCGGTGGACGGTCAGCTTCTTGGCTGCGGCCTTGATGGTCCCCTCGTCGGCGATCGCGATCTGGGGCTGGCCGGCGGCGACGAACTCCCCGATGGCGGCCGTCGCCTCGACGATCACGCGCACGTGGACCCCCGGGACCTTGGCGGTGTACGCCAGTCCCAGATCGTTGACGATGCGCGCCAGTTGGGCGGTCGTGTAGGCCGTTACGGTCCCGCCGCCCCCTTTGACGGTCGTGCCACCGAGACTGGCAGGCTTCTTGTCACTGCCGCACGAGCTCAGAGCGAGCGCCACGGCGACGACGGCAACCAGGACCGTCCAGCGTTTCATCGGTTCCTCCCCATGCGGACGAGCCGCATCGTAGCGGTCCTCTCTTGGTGACTCCCAGTGGTCGATTGCTGTTTGCCTGGTGCGGAGAGCACCCGAACGCGACGAGCCTCCCGAACCGGACACCCGAACCGGGAGGGCGTTTCAGCCCGAGCGGACCTCGATCAGGTGCAGGGTCGTGTGGCCGGCACCCTGGTCGAGCCAATACATCGCGACATGGTTGTCACCCGAGGCGAACAACACCTGGGGCAGCGTCATCGCGAATCGGCGGTGCGTGTACACCCAGAGCACCGGTCCGTCGGGTGCAGTCGTCAGCTCTCGAACACGACTTCGTGCGCGTCGCGCAACGCGAGGTACCGGAACACGTCAGCTGCGTCGGTTCGCAGCGCGCTCACAGTCCCGGCCTTCAATGCTTCCAGCGGCTTCACCGAGAGCACGGGCCCGACGTTCCGGATGGTCGCGTCGAGCTTCCAGGTCGCGACCACCCGTCCGCCGACCAGTGCGCACGCGCGGAAGATCCCGTTCACCGTCACCAGTTTGTGGTCGCCGACGAACAGTCGGCGAGAAGCCCACCCGAGCAGGAGCGGATCGAACGGGCCGAGCAGCCGCGGCTTCGGTAACCGGGCTGTACGCGGGCGATCGGCGAGCTCGAAGAGTCCGTCCCCGCGTTCGGCGAGATCCACCCGTGCGCCGGCGAACGCGAGGCAGGCGTCTCCGAGTGTGAGGCCGGCCCATTTCGCAAGGTCGGACGGCCCCGCGGGACCGTGCCCGGCGAGATACCTGAGGGCGAGGCGGGCGAGAGCATCGCTTCGCTCCATCGGTTCGGGGGGATCACCCAACCAATCGGCGACCGCCACGAAGGCATGCTCGGCCCCGACGACGGGACCCCGCACGATCTCGCCGCACAGCGACGCGGCGACGCGGATATGGACAAGCGCCTGCCCTGCGGTCGGGATCCGGGCGGAGTCGAGGTGGCGCCGTAGCTCGGCGCGGGTCTGCGGGCCGCCGGTCTGCAACGCTTCGACGACGGCATCGACCCCTCGGCGCGCCTCGACTTCGCTCACGCCCTCTTGGCGGAGTCGCCGGCCGTTGGCGACAGTGATCTGCGGCGTGGTGAGCGGGTGCAGCCACCAGTAGTCCTCGGCGCGGACGAGGTGCAGCGTTCCCCGGTTCAACCACGAGATCACCATCGATCGTCGCTCGGTCAAGCCGTCGTCGACGTCGACCGCGCCGAGGCCCGTCGAGCGGGCGCGCACCGCTAGCCGCGCGCCCCGAACGTCCTGGGCTTGGACGGCGAGCAGGCGACCGGTGACGTCCTCGGGAGTGCGCGCCCGTTCACCACTCAACTGCTGCGACATCATGCGCGCCGCAATGACCGACGTCTCCTTCATAGCCCGTCCCGCCCCGAGGACCCTGTGATGAACGCGAAACCCCTGCTGTTCGGTGACGTCGCTCCCGGACATTCTTCGTCGGTATCGGTCGCGAGCGTGATCTTCCTCGTCGTGGTCGGCATCGCGGTCGTGCTTATCCTCCTCGGGATCGTGCTGGCGTTGCGCCGCCGGCGCCGGCACCGCAGCCGTTGACCTTCCGCCCCCGTCCGTCCACATCGTCGCGCTCGCACTCACACTCGCGATCGAGACACCCGTCTACGCGCTCGGACTCGCCACGTGGTCTGGAGAGACGGACGCGCCGCGGCAGGCCCGGCACGGGTCTTGAGCTGCGTCGCCAACGTCGCATCACTCCCGTTCGGTCTCGCGATCGTGCACTGGGCCACGCGACCAGCGTCGTCGACCAACGCGACGGGACCGAAGCCGCACACCGCCGCGACCAACAACGGGATTTCGTGCGCCAATGCACCGTCGACCGGGTGGAACCGGAACGTCGTCCACCAACGCACGTCGACCGCGCCGTGGTGAACGCGGTGAACTCGCCACAGCAACAGGGCCGCGTGCATCGCGCGATGGAGCCAGTACGCCGCGAAGTCGGCGACCACGAGGGCGCCGGCGATCTACCATACGAGCGGCGACCGGGCAACGACACCATGCGCGGCGCCGCGGGGAGCACGGCCGTTACCGCGGCCATCGCTCCCGCCGCGTTCAAGAGGATCGCGAGCAGCGAACCGGCGAACACGGTCGCGAGCGAACCACTCATCAACTCGACGTTAGGCCGACCCGTGTAGACCGCCTGATCGGGGCACCATCGGGCGGCTCCTAGACGGGTCGATCCCCTCGGAGGGTGACGCGCTGCATCACACGCGGCGCGTCTCCGTAATCGCGCACCGCATAGTGCATCGTCGCCCGGTTGTCCCAGAACGCAACATCACCCACTCGCCAACGCAGCCGCACGAGATGCTCCGGGGCGATCGCGTGTTGGTACAAGAATGCGAGCAGCGCATCGCTCTCGGCCCGGGTGAGCTCGACGATGCGCGACGTGAACGTCGGGTTCACGAACAGGCCGCGCCGGCCCGATTCCGGGTGGGTGCGCACCACGGGATGCACTGCCGGTTCGAGAACCGTGAACCGCTTGCCTTCCCAGATTCCACCGTCGGGATTGGTACGGAGGAACGCGGCGAATTCGGTGCGGCCGTCGTGCACCGCGCGGAGGCCGTCGACGAGTTCGCGCATCGGCATGCTCAACGATGCGTACGCCGCCTCCAGGTCGGCGAAGACGGTGTCGCCACCCATCGGCGGCAATACGCGCGCACTCAGCAACGAGCCGAGCGGCGGGCGCTCCATGAACGTGACATCGGTGTGCCAGGTGTCGTTCTCGTACTCGTCGCGGTAGCGCGCATCCTTCCGCGATTTGGTTGCGTCGATCTCCAACACCTCGGGCTCGTCGGGAAGTCCGGGCATGACCGGGTGCGCAACCGTGAGCTCACCGAACCGACGCGCGAACGTGACGAGCTCGTGCGGTTCGAGTTGCGCGCCCCGGATCACGACCACCTTGCGTTCGACAAGGAGCGCGCGCAGCGCGGCGACCGCATGCGCGTCGACCCGTCGGGGGTCGAGGCCGTGAATCGCGGCGCCGGCGCCGCCGCCGAGTGGTTCGACGTCCGCGTCGCCGATGCACGTGATGGCTCCGATTGCGTTGGGGGTGCCGGTCACGAGAACCTCCGTGGGCGTTGATCGAGGAGGGCTCAGGTTACGGATCAGTCGGCTCCGCTCACTAGTATGGAGACTGGACTATCCGGACGCTTGTCGATATTCTCAGTCGATGGCAAACGGCGAAGCTTCGTCAGACGACATCGCTTTCCCGGCGCTGCTGCGCGCGGCCCGCACCACGTACGGCGCGGCGATCCGGGCAGCACTCGCCGAGATCGGTTGCAGCGACGTACCTCGCAACGGCGCGTTCGTGCTCGGCGGCATCGCCCGCAACGGCGCCCCGATGGGCGACGTGATCCGCGGGCTCGGCGTCTCCAAGCAGGCGGGCGGGCAGGTCGTCGACACACTCGTTGTCCGCGGCTACCTCGATCGCACTCCCGACCCGGAAGACCGGCGGCGACTGACCCTCGGCCTCACCGAACGCGGACGGATCGCCGCCGCTGCGAGTCGCGCCGCGATCGATGGGATCGACGCCGAGCTCGTCGCTCGCGTCGGTGCCGAGCGGGTCGCGCACGCGCGCGCGACCCTCGCCGCCCTGATCGATCTCGCGCACGACGGCGCGAAATGAGCAACGACACGAAGAACGACGCGGGGCGACCCTCGCGCACGGGCCAGGCCGTTGCGGTCACGCGCGCACTGTTCGAACGGCCGGCTTCGCCGGGGGGTGATCCCGATGCCCAGGGCCGCCTGTGCGAGGGAATGCCGGAGACCGTCCTGTCCGAACGCATCCCGTCGCTACGGGCGCGCACCACGTTCTTCGACGAGGCAGTCACTTCCTCCATCGCCGAGGGGGTCACTCAGGTGGTGATCCTCGGGGCCGGCTACGACGACCGGGCCCTACGGTTCCGCAGTCCCGGTGTGCACTTCATCGAGATCGACCATCCCGCTACACAGACCGACAAGACGCGGCGCCTCGCCTCCGTCGCCCCGGCCGACGCGCGACCGTCGCTCGCCGTCGCCGACTTCGCACACGACGACGCCGGCGCTGCACTCGAGCGGGCCGGCCACGACGGCGCGACGGCCACACTTTTCGTCGCTGAAGGGCTCTGGTGTACCTGGATAAACAGACAAACTCCGGCCTGCTGACCCGGCTCCGGGCCCGAGCGGCAACGGGAAGCCGGCTCGCGGTCAGCCTCGCCACGCACGCGGCCGGCGTCGACTCGGCCGAGCTGGTCGCGGCGGCCAATGTCGCTCGGCAGACGGGCACCACTGAGCCGTGGCGCACGATCCTGCCGATCGATGAGCATCTCGCGCTGTTGACACGGTGCGGCTGGAGAGTCGAACGCGTCGTCGACCAGGTCGAGCTGGAAGCACGCGCACCTGCGGGTCGGTCGATGCTCGTCACAGCCCGGCCCGCCGCGTCGGCGACGCCCTCGTCCTAGTCCAGACCCTTGCGGTTCACGTCCCAATAGGCCTTGACGAACACCGCACGCCTTCCGTCGCCTTCGGCTTTCAGACGGCGCCGGATCGACGAAATCATCTGGGCCCGGCCAGTGAGACACAGCGGAGCGTCGGGAAAGTCGCGTAAGGAACCCACGGTCATCTCGGCCAACGACTCGAGATGCGCATCAGCGGACGTACGGACCACGAGTTGCGGGTTTCCGGCACCATGCCCGTCGAGCGCGGCGCGCACCTCGTCGGCATCGTGCACCTCGAACATGGTTGCGACGGGCGCGAGCTCAGGCCTGGTGGCACGCAAGGCGGCAAGGAGCCCGAGCGACGTCTCGTCACCGACGAACACCGGCGGCGCCTCGAGCCGATCGAGCCGCAGCGATCGGTCAGGACCGAGCAGCTGACAGCTCTTCCCGGCCGCCGCGGTGCGGCACCACTCCGAGCCCGGGCCGTCGCCGTGCGCGTACGCGATGAACGCCGTCGCCCCGTGCTCGGCGTCCCACGAGACCGGCGTGTACGTCCGCAGCGTGACGCCGTCAGTACGCACCCGGATCTTGTCGCCCGCGACCCAATCGACGCCGGCGAGGCGCGTCCCGGTCAGCACGATCGTCCGGAAGCAACCGTGTGCGGCGACTGCCGTGACTGTCGCCGGGCGCAGCAACACGCGCGCGGCCGCATCCGCGACCCGCTGCACGACCGTGGCCATGGGTTAGTCGCTCGTTCGCACCCGATACCGGCGCAGCGACGCGGGCACCGTGATCGCGAGGATGACGATGCAATATCCGAATGCGGCGACGACGGGATGCTCGAGCGGCCACGTGTGCTTCACGAGCGGAGACAGCGGGTTGCCAAACAACTCGCGCACCGCAGCGACCATCACGCTGATCGGGTTCCACGCCGCGATCCACTGCAACACGTTGGGGAGCGAGCTGATCGGGACGAACGCATTGCTCAAGAACGTGAGAGGGAACACCACCGTGAAGCCGACGCCCATGACCGCATCCGGCGTACGCACCTTCAGCCCGATCCAGGTCCCCACCCAGATCATCGCCGATGCGAACGTGAGCAGGAGTAGCAGCGCAGTCCCGATGTGCAGCGCGTCGGTGTGGGTACGCCAGCCGACGACGAGCCCGGCTGCGAGCAGCACGACGATCGAAAGCCCCAAGCCCGCCAACTCGGCCAGGTAGTGGCCGGTCACGTACGCGATTCGATTCGCGGGGAGCGATCGGAACCGGTCGATGACGCCTTCGGTGAGATCGGTCGCGATCGACGTTGCGGGACCCGTCATGCCGAACGCCAACGACTGCAGGAGGATCCCCGCGATGATGTACTCGCGGTAGTTGCCGCCGCCGACATTGATCGCACCGCCGAAGACGTACGCAAACAGCAGCACGAACATCAGCGGCTGCACGGTGACGTCGAGCAACTTCTCCGGAATCTGGCGGATGTGCTCGATGTTCCGACCCGCGAATACCAGCGAGTCGCGCCACCAGCCTCGTACCCCTCCGGTCTGGTCGGGCGGATGGACAAGGGCACGGGAGTCGGGTCGGGACACGGGGGGTGCAGTCGCCGTGGTCATGGCGAAGCCTCGGTCGCGTCGTCAGGGGCGGTCAGGGTTAAAAAGACGTCGTCGAGCGACACCTCGCGGCGATCGAGCTCGACCGGATCGATCCCGGCCGCGTCGAGCGCCCGCATGACGTCGACGAGTCGAACCCCTTCGCGCACGGGGACGGTCGCGACGAGCATCGCTTCGTCGAAACTCGGCGCATTCGAGGCCAGGTTCTCCGTCGCCCGGACGATCGCGGGGAACTCACCGGCGCCAGCCATGGTGACGTCGACCCGGTCGTTGCCGATCTGCGCCTTCAACTCGGCCGGCGTCCCGTGCGCGACCGTGCGGCCGTGATCGAGCACGACGATGTCGTCGGCCAATCGATCGGCCTCGTCCAGGTACTGCGTCGTCAGGATGACCGTCGTACCGTCGCGGACGAGATCGAGGAGCATGTCCCACAGCTCGTTCCGGCTCCGCGGATCGAGGCCGGTGGTGGGCTCGTCGAGGAAGAGCACCTGCGGTGAGGCCACGAGGCTCGCGGCCAGGTCGAGGCGGCGGCGCATTCCGCCCGAGAACGTCTTCACGAGTCGCGCCGCAGCTTCGGTGAGCCCGAAGCGCTCGAGCAACTCGTCGGCGCGGGCCACGGCCGTGCCCTTGGGCATCCCGTGGAGGCGCCCGACCATCACCAGGTTCTTACGCGCGTTCATCAGGCCGTCGACGGTCGCCTGCTGGCTCGCGACGCCGATCGTGCGGCGGACTCCTCCCGGATCGGCCACGACGTCGATGCCGCCGACGGTCGCGGAACCGGTGCTCGGCGCCGACAGCGTCGTCAGGATCCGGATCGCGGTGGTCTTCCCCGCACCGTTGTGACCGAGTAGGCCGAGCACGGTGCCCGGCGCCACATCGAGGTCGAGTTCGCGCAAAGCCCAGAGATCGCCGAATCGCTTCCCCAGATCGTGAGCGCGCACACCTTCGGCGGCGCCGGCTTCTCCGAGGAAGCCCGGACTCTTCGTAGGCTGTACCGCTTGTTCGTACATAGTACGGCCAACTTAGCAGTACACTGTACGAGTGGCAACCGAGATTCACGATGACGATACGGAACCCGAGGGGCCCGCACGGATCGCCGACGAGACGAGACACGGCGCAACCCGCAAGAAGAAGGGTAAGCCCCAAGCGGCCGACTCGGTCCGGGATTTTGTGGTTGAGCAGGTCGCGGAGAAGCTGAGCGAGAAGATCAACGACAAGCTCGAGCGCTCGTCGGCCAACGCAGCCCGGAAGATGGAACAGGCCGCGCGCCGCGTCGAACGCAGCTCCGCCAACGCGGCGCGTCGCGTCGAGCGCCTTGAGCGGCACGCGACCAAGGCCGCGAAGAAGGCAGAGACCTTCGACCGCATCGCCGCGCACTTCGGTGCAGTCGACGTGTGGACGCGCGTCGAGCCCGCGGCGCGGCGACCGCGCTTCACGCGCGACGAGATCGCGGCAACCGCCACGCGGATCGCCGACGCGGAGGGGTTCGGCGCGGTGTCGATGCGTCGCATCGCGATGGAGCTCGACGCGGGGACGATGACGCTGTACCACTACGTCCGCACCAAGGACGAACTCTTGACGTTGGTGACCGACGCGGCGATGGGCGAGGTCGTTGTCCCTCTCGACGAGCCGATGCCCGATGACTGGCGCGCTGCGCTCACCGTGCTCGCGGAACGGTCGCGTTCGGCCTTGCAACGGCACCCGTGGATCCTCGATATAACCGACGACCCCGCCATCGGGCCCAACAGCGTGCGCCACTTCGATCAGACGCTCGAAGCCGTCTCGTCACTCCCGATCAGCCTCACGGAGAAGCTCGACATCGCGAGAATGGTCGACGAATACGTCTTCGGATACTGCCTCCAGCTGCGCCACAACGCGCAACCGGACGACCGTTTCGAAAACGACATGATCGGCTACGTCAACGGGCTGTTGAAGACCGGCGACTACCCACACCTGACCGCAATTGCCGACGAGGTCGGCATCGACGCCGCGTGGCGACAGATCGAGGCGCACACGCGCGACAAGACGCGCTTTCAGCGCAACCTCGAGCGTCTGCTCGACGGAATAGAGGCCGGTCTACCGGATCGGTGAAGGCGCGCGTCAGGGCTTGACGAAACGATGCACGAACGTGAGCGCGGTGTCGGCGACTTCCTGCCAGCCGTGGTCGATGGTCAGCGAGTGCCCCCGACCTTCCACCTTCACGATCTCGGTGATGCTCTTGTTGCGCTTCTGCTTCTTGTACGACGCCTTCGCGATCGCCCACGGCACCGTGTGATCCTTCTCGCCGTCGAGAATGAGCAACGGTCCGCGGTCGGCGCTCTTCGTCTTCACCTTGACCTCGGTCCAGGGGTTGAAGTTCGCGGTTGCCGCCTGGAAGAGCGGCGTCCCCGATCCCGGAACTGCGTACGTGTTGTAAAGGTCGTGCGCTTCTTCTTCGGTCACCGCGTTCGCGAACGCGTACCGGAACTGTTCGTAGGTGAGCGGGACGGCACGATGGTGGTTCAGGGGATTCCCGAGGACGGGCGACGCCGACTTGAGCGCGGAGATCGGGAGGGGCAGCACGCCGCGGAACGGCGCCGGGTCGATGGCGACCGTGGCGTCGGACACACCGCGTCCGGCCAGGATCTGGGCAAGCAGGCCGCCGAATGAGTGGCCGATCACGGCCGGCCGGGTCGTGAGCATGCCGACGACGTCCTCGAAGTGATCCGCGATCTGTCCCACGGTCTTGTGCGCGAAGACCTCGGGGTTGGCGTTGGCCGCGTCGACCGTGTTGGGGTCGTCGGGCCATCCGGGGGCGATCGTGGAGAAGCCGGCCGCCTCGAAGTGCTGACGCCAGCGATCCCAACTCATCGGGAGCAGCCACAAGCCGTGTACGAACACGATCGGGG
>JBBSFB010000005.1:0-131490 GCA_038239145.1 Acidimicrobiia bacterium | reverse complement strand
GCCGACCACGACCACGACGGAAGCGCCGACCACGACCACGACGGAAGCGCCGACCACGACCACGACGGAAGCGCCGACCACGACCACGACGGAAGCGCCGACCACGACCACGACGGAAGCGCCGACCACGACCACGACGGTTGTTTCACCGACGACGGTTGTTGGCAGCACGACGACGGTGCCGGAGTCGGCCACGATTGTCGCCGAAGGTTCGACCGTGACCACCTCGACGACGACGCCCGCGAATGTCACCGTCACGACGGCAAGAAGTCGTACGGGTTCACTGCCGTTCACCGGCAGCGACACCCGTCCGCAGCTGCTCGGACTCGCCGCACTCGGTGTCGGCGGGGCGCTGACGTTGATCAGTCGAAAGCGGCGACCTGGTCGCACGCCATCTGCTTGATGCCGTCCATTGTGGATGCCGCCACGCGCCAGTAACGCCCGATCCAGCCGTAGTCTTGCGAGCGCCGATCGGCAGCAGTCCTGGGACGCGTCACGGCCTCGCGCCGGAGCTTCTCCGGGTGCAGATACGGGATCGTTCGCCGAAGTGCTCTCGTAATGTCCGAGGGCAGACGCACGATCATCGAAACGATCAGCGAACGTCAGAGACCACATTCGGGTCAACATGTCCGCAAGACGCGGCGACGGATGCGGCGACCAGCTCGTGCGTGCGGCCCGCAGAGTCGATGGCGATACCGCTCAGTCCTTCCCGGCCGAGATCGCCGTTGTCGCGGGCCTGTGCAGCGCGTCACGCGTGCTCGCCTCGTGGCGCGCGCCAGTCGCGACGAGCAGAGACCGAGCATTCGTGCGCAGCGCCGCGATGATCTCAGCGAGTGCGCTCGCAATCGCCGCGGCGGGCTGGTCGACCGCACTCGCCATCGCGAGCCATCGGCTCACCAACCCCAACAACGCACCGCTGCTCATCGGCGGCGCGGTCATGTGCGGCGCCGCCATCCTCGCCGTCGCCGTTACCGGTCTGCTCCAATTCAATCCGGGTGACAACACGACCGAACCCGGGTCATCCTCGCACGGCTCCCCGCTGAGGCTCGGCGAGCAGTCCGTCCGGCTCGTTCAACGCCACCCCGTCATCTCGTGCGGCATCGTCACGATCGCCGGCCCACGCCGGCCCACGCCGGGCCGCTGACGGTCGAGAGCTCTGCCGCTGGCATGGGACCCTGATGACCGGCAGCCCTACGCCGTCGCGTTACGTCGGCGTCATCCGGAGCGAGCAGGGATGGATCGGCGGGACGTCACCCCTCGACGCCCACCTGGTGACCCCGCCACCCGAGTATCTGGCCGACCTTCTCGAGGACCTGGTCGTGTGCGTCAATCGCGCTGACGTCGACCCGTTGACGCAGGCTGCGGTCGCGCACGCCCAGTTCGAGGTGATCCATCCCTTCGCCGATGGCAACGGCCGCGTAGGGCGGACCCTCATCGCGTGGGTCCTCGTGCGCCGCCTTTCGCTCGCAACATTGCCTCCGGTCGGTACGTGCATCGCCGCGGACATCGGTGGTTACAGCTCGGGGCTCGTCCGGTTCCGCGTCGGCGAGCACGACCGGGTGGGTGCAGTGGTTCGCCGACGCCGTCTCCGGCGCCGGCGCCGGCCGAGCGCAGCAGGAGCTCGTTGCCGCGGTGCAGAGGTTGCGGCACGAGTGGGAGGAGCGGCTGTCCGCGCCGAGGGAAGGCGCGCGGCGGCTCCGCAGCAACGCGGCCGCATGGCGCGCGCTCGAGTGCTGCCGCGCCAGCTCGCGCTCACCGCGCCGGTGGTCGCGGCCGAGCTCGCCATCCCGTTGAAGTCCGCGAGCGCGGCGCTGCACGACCTTGTTGGCGCGGGTGTTCTCGTCGAGCACGGGACGGTGCATCCGGCCGGGCGGGGTCGGCCGCGCCGCCTCTACACGAGTTCCGAGCTGCTCGGGCTCGCCGGATCGAATCCGCTCCGGTGATGAAGCAACCCGCGGACGTGTGAGCTCGCGCGCCGTACCTCGGATCTGACGCGCGTGTCGTTGAGTACGAGCTCGAAGACTCGGACGGCGCGGGTTCCGTCGTTGTCGAGATGAACCTCGGGCAGAAAACCCGAACGTCGTACGGTGCGCAGCAAGCGACGAACGCCGTGTGCACGGAGAATCTCTTCGGTCCCTTGCGCGAGAGCGAACTGGCCTGCTCGACGGCCGCCTCGTCTCAAGCGGCAGGGTCGCGTCGCTCTCAGCCGGCGAACGCGATTTCGCCGATCGACTGCCATCGCGCCCAGCATCTCGGTGTAGTTGCGCCAAGCAGTCTGGTCGGCGACATCGATGCGGATGTAGCCAAGATCTCGAACGTCCACTTCCGTCTCGCCGACGGAGTCGCCGTCGAACACTGGGGTGTCATGGACACCGGCACCCTCATGCAACAACTCACCGGAGACTGAGCGCTCGTGACAGAGAGGGACACACGAGCGCGCTGGTGGCGAGACCGAGCACGTGGCGGCCGCCGCCGATGATGTCGAAGGACACCAGAGTGAGCGCTGGTGGCGTCAGAGGCCGCAGGGTGTAGTCGCGAATGATCAGTCGCCCGTGACGATGCGCAAGTCGACGCGGAAGTTTCGTCGTCGGAGTGGTGCCGCACAACCCGAAGGCGGAATCGCTCGATGGCCCCGATCAGCAACGTCCATGAGCCCTACACGTCAACCGTCATGCCCGTGGATTCTCGAAGTTGGGGGACGCAGCCGTGACAGAAACGTGTCTGCGGCGAGTTCCCGTCGAGTGGATGTCGTCCGTCGAGGGTAAGAGGACGCGTAACCGCCACGCACCGGGAACCCAGGCTGGTGGCGAGTTGGTTGTCGCCGCCCTACAGTCCTATTCCCGGTAATAGCGGCGGCGGCCGTTGATGCGAGTCCCCAGACCGAACGGAGCAGCCACGTGAATGATGAACCGAGGTCCGGCAGGAGTTGTCGGCGTGGAGCTGCAGTCGCGGCGCTCGCCACAGCGGCGATGTTGGTAACCGTTGCACCTGCCCTGGCCGCCACCGCGGTTGATGTGCAGGCCAACCGCCCCCAGGTCGCGGGTGATCCTTCGTCGGATGTGTCGGCCCGGTTCCCTACCAACAAGCAGAACGAACCGACGCTCGCGGTCGATCCGGCGTCCTCTCACCTCATCGCCGGTTCCAACGATGAGCAAGAGCAGCCCGCGTGCGGCGCGGCGGTGCGCGGCGGCGATCCGACCGACTGCTCGTTCTTTCCCGGCGTCGGCACCGACGGCGTATACACCTCCGCGAACGGGGGCGAGTCCTGGACGAACCGAGGTCTGTTGGACGACCAGGCCGGATGGCGAGCTTCGCCGTTCGTCAGCGACGGCGATCCCGTGATCGTCTACGGCCCTCGGTACGACACCGCGACGCGCTCGTTCAGCCGGTCTACGTACGACGCCTACTACGAGAGCCTGGCGTCGTACAAGCCGGGCGCCGCGCCCGGAAACCAAGCGCCGGAGTTCATCGTGGTCTCCCGCAGCTCGGACAATGGTGTCGGTTGGACTGGACCGTCGGTGATCGTGTCGGCGCACGGCTACACCTTCAACGACAAAAACGCGATCTGGGCCGACAAGAATCCGAGTTCGCGGTTCTACGGACGGCTGTACGCGTCGTGGACCCAGTTCCGAGGTATCCCCGGCTTGGCCGAGCCGGTCATGACGGCGTATTCGACAGACGGTGGTCGCACATGGTCGGGTCCGAGGCAGCTGTCGGGAGCGTCGAACAACACGGTTACCGGTGGTCGCCAGGGCTCCACAGTTCGAACCGACGGTCGGGGCGACGTATACGTCGCCTGGGAGGACGGAAGCAACCAGGTCTACGCCGTGAGCAGCAACGGCGGCTTCTCCTACTCACGGCCGCGACCCATCGGCCCGGTCGTGGATCTGGTGGACCCGATCCCCGGATCAAACTTCCGTAACGACAGCTACCTGAGCCTCGCCTCTGATCCCGCGACGAACAGCACAGCTTTGTACGCCGCGTGGGTCAACCGCACCGCTGCGGACGGATCAGCAGCCGAGGTGGTCGTGTATCGAACCACCGGGACGGGGTGGTCGAAGGTGGCGACGCCGTACACCGGTGCGGTGACCGGCACCGGTGTGCCGTTCTTCCAAGGGCTCGACGTTGCGGGAAACGGCAGGATCGACCTGGGCTGGCAGGCGCTCACCGCGGTGAACCCAGCTACCTTCGGTACCGGAAACGCGTCGATCAACTCGTACTACTCGTCCTTGCCGGCGGGCGGGACTGCGTTCACGGCTCCGACCCGCGTGAGCACAGTGTCCTCCGACCCGGCGGCGTCCGCCCAGAACAACCTGCAACGCCAGTTCTGGGGCGACTACAACACCCTCGTCTCCAAGGGCAACACCGCTTGGTTCATCTACACCGACTCCCGGCACGGAGCCGGCTGCCCGGCTGTCGACGCCTATCAGAGGTTCCTGGTCGACTCGGGCGCGGTTGTCGAACAAGAGGAGCGCGAGGCGGCCCGCACGGCCGGCAAAGAGGCGCCCGCGGACGGCGACAAACCCGCCCCGCTTACCGATTGTCCCGCTCAGTTCGGCAACACCGATGCTTTTGTCAGCGTGATCATGCCGTAGCCGGCGCCGAGGTTTGCAAAGCGAGCACATCTCGGCGCAGCCCTCACAACAACGAGAATGACCTCTGTCGCGCGGCTCGAGCCGTCTCGCAGGGCCTACTCGCCGCGGCTTGGTTCCTCGACCCGGCTGAGGGCGAGTCGGAACTCGTCGAGTGCAGCGACGAGCTGATCTCGTCGGGCGTGAGTGAACGGAGCAAGGAGTTCGCGTTCTATGGCGTGCAGGCGACGGAACGAGTGTTCGGCAAGCGCGCGCCCGCGCCGGGTCAGGATGACGTCCTGCCCGCGCCGGTCAGAGCGACTGGGCTCGCGTCGTACGAATCCAGCATCGTTGAGCTTGGTCAGAACGCGTGTCATGCCCGCGGAGGTCTGTCCTACGAGCCGGCGTAGTTCGGTCGGCGAGCGACGGAAGTCGGGCGGCGATGTTCGCAGCATCGCGATTGTCGTCCATTCGGCGAGGTTGAGGTCGAAGTTTGCCAGCGTCTCGCTGTGGATGCGTTGCCACGTGCGCGCGATCGCTTCGACGAGGCCGAAGACGGTGATCGCTTCGCGATCGACCTCCTCGGTGATTGCCGTCCACTCATCCGCATTTGCATCGAGGAAGGAGACGAGCGTTTCTCGGTTGGGAGCTACCGCCGGCGCGGTCCGCCCGAGGGACGACGGAGATGTCATCGTCGATGGACGGGCGCCGAGAGGGCCGGTACCGGGAATTCGAGCGGGGGTGCGTCGGCGCCGCCGTCAACGTTGAAGACGCGCCCCGTTATCCATGAGCTTGCGGGCGAGGCGAGATACACGGCGCATGCCGAGATGTCGCGCACGTCGCCCAACCGACCCATCGGGATGTTGCCCGCGGCCTGCTCGATCATCTCGTCCGAGAGGACGGAGTTGGCGCCGGGCGTCAGGATCTGACCGACGACGATGGCGTTGACGCGCACCGTCGGGGCAAACTCGTGCGCGAGCACGTTCGTCATCTGATTGAGCCCGGCTTTCGCGGCCGCGTACGCGACCATTCCGCTGACCGCCTGCACGCTCGCGCCCGACGAGATGTTCACGACGACTCCGGTGCCGGCGGTTTGGACCATCCGCGCCACGGTCAATCGGGTGAGCAGGAACGGGCTCGTGAGATTGAACCGGACGACCCTCTCGAAAGCGCGCTCGCTCGTCTCGAGCGCAGGTTTGGGGAACGATCCTCCCGCATTGTTGACGAGGATGTCGATACGCCCGAACCGCGCCTCGGTCGCGGCTACGAGATGTTCGAGTTCGCTGGTTTCGAGCACGTCGCACGCCACTGCGAGGCTCTCGCGCCCGCGGTCGCGCACCTTCGCCGCGGTGTCGTCGATGTCCGCCTGCGTGCGCGCGGCCACGACGACATGAGCGCCGGCCTCCGCGAGCGCGAGCGCGATGTCTTCGCCGATTCCCTTGCCGGCGCCGGTCACGATCGCCACGCGGTCGGTAACGCGGAAGTCGTCCAGAATCATGTGTGCCTCCGATCGGCTGACATGCCCGACGGCAACGTAGTTGACGATTAGGTAGCTGGCTACCCATAATGCGTCCGTAGCCGTCGGGGGGACGCGAGTGCAGCCGTATCGCGTAGTGCAGTGGTCGACCGGCGGAGTGGGCTCGTTCGCGATTGCCGCGATCGCGCGCCGGCCCGATCTCGAGCTGGTGGGCGTGTGGGTCCACGACCCCGAGAAGGTCGGCCGCGATGCCGGCACGCTGGCCGGAATCGATGCACTCGGGGTCGCCGCAACCTCAGACGTCGACGCACTGCTCGCGCTCGCACCCGACTGCATCTGCTACTCGGCTTCGGGCGAGTCGCGACCGACCGAAGCCGTCGACGATTTCTGCCGAATCCTGGGCGCCGGAATCAACGTCGTCACCTCGTCGCTCCCCGGGCTGCTCTATCCCGCGGGTTTCGACGCCGGCGCGGTCGCACGCGTCGACGCGGCGTGCCGCCACGGCGGGGCATCCTTGTATGGGAGTGGCATCGAGCCCGGGTTTGCGGGCGACCAGCTCGTCCTGACCGTCGCAACGTTGTCGGACCGGATCCGCTCGGTCCGTACGCAAGAGATCTTCGGGTACCAGCACTATCCGGTCGCGTTCACGATGTTCGAGGTCTTCGGGTTCGGAAAACCACCCGGGCACGTGTGCCTCATGGAGCTTCCCGGCGTGCAGATCGGCGCCTGGGGTGCACCCGTGCAGTTGGTGGCCGACCAACTCGGTGTCGAGCTCGACGAGATCCGGGAGACGTACGAGAAGCGGATCACCGATCGTGCGCTCGAGGTCGCGGCCGGGACCATCGCGGCCGGCACGGTCGGCGCCGTGCGCTTCGAGACGATAGGTGTCGTCAACGGCCACGACTCGATCGTCATCGAGCACGTCAATCGAATGGCTCCCGACCTCGCCCCCGAATGGCCGAATGCCGATCGCGACGGTACGTACCGCATCCTCATCGACGGCGAGCCGACCCTCACGTGTGAGCTCCAGCTCGGCGGCGTCGACGACTACTCCGACCAAGGCATGCTCGCGACCACGATGCGCCTCGTGAACGCGATTCCGTTCGTGTGCGATGCCGAACCAGGGATCGTGACCGCGCTCGACTTGCCCCTGACCCTTCCTCGCCACGCCTTCGACACCGGGAGCATCTCGTGACCCCTGTCACCGCTTCGCCCGACCGCCCGCTCCGCGTCATTCAATGGGGCACCGGCAACGCGGGCAAGCCTGCGTTGCGCGCCATCATCCGCCGGCCCGACCTGGAGCTGATCGGCGTGCACGCGAACGCCCCCGAGAAGGTGGGGCGCGACGCGGCGGAGCTCTGCGGCCTCGACGATCCGACCGGTGTGCTCGCGACGAACGACATTGACGCGCTGCTGGCGTCCGATGCCGACTGTGTCTCGTACATGGTCCAGGGCGAGAGCCGCATGCGCGAGACGATCGACGAGTTGTGCCGCACGCTCGCTTCGGGCAAGAACGTCGTCAATACGGCGCTCGTGTTCATGGTGTATCCGCCCTCGATGCCGGACGTGTTCCGAAAGCCGCTCGAGGCCGCGTGTGTCGAGGGTGGTTCAACCCTCTTCACCTCGGGGCTCGACCCCGGTTGGTCGGGCGACGTCATCCCGTTGGCGTTGGCCGGCGCGTGCGAACGGGTCGACTCGGTGCGCGTGACGGAGATGATGGACTATTCGACCTACGAGGATCCGGGCTTCACCGGCGTGTTCTTCGGGTACGGACGGCCGCTCGACTACGAAGCACCACTGTTCGCTCCGGGCGCCGTGAGCGGGGGATGGGGCGGCATGATCCACATGGTTGCCGACGCATTGGGCTGGACGGTCGACGAGCTCCGCGAAGAGCACGAGCGCTTGCCCGCCCCCGAGAGCTTCGAGACTGCGATGGGGACGATCGAGAAAGGGACGTGCGCCGGCATTCGCTTCGAGGTCCAGGGCATCGTCGATGGCCGACCGGCCGTCGTTGCCGCTCACATCAACCGACTCCGTGCCGACATCGGACCCGCCTGGCCTGCGCTATCGAACGGACGATCGGGCTACCGGATAGAGATCACGGGATCACCGTCGTATACGTGCGAGATCGAGCCGATGGGGGATCACGGGGACCACAACGAAGCCGGGATCCTGGGAACCGCGATGCGCCTGGTCAACGCCATCCCCGTGGTGTGCGCGGCGCCTCCCGGACTCGTCAGCCCGCTCGACCTGCCGCTCTTCACCGGGCGCGGACGGTGAACGACACGCGTCCCCTCGACGGAAAGATCGCGATCGTCACGGGTACCAGTCGCGAAGATCGAACCCACTGCGCGCCGCGGTCGCGCCTGTCAACGACGGCGTGCCGTGGATTCTGCCGTTCATAGGAGGTCAAGACACTTGATCGGTTCATAACGCGAAGGTCGCAGGTTCAAATCCTGCACCCGCCACAATCTGAAATCGCAGGAGGCCGGTGCTCGCTCACCGGCCTCCTGCGTTATTGTGCGTTGCCGCGCGAGTAGCGCCGAATGGCGCCGATGTGGTGCCGTACAACCGAAGGTCACCGGCAACGTGGCAGCACGAAGTCCTCGCGCTGGGAGCGGTGCCGTGTTGCTCGACCGAACGTCCCCTTTCCCCGGAGACACGTCGACCACACGCCATGAGTGCCGATTCGGCCACGACCGGAAGCCATGAGCTGTCGCGGCGCGGCGGCTCGACGGATCAGCGGTGGGCGGGCACACCTTTCAGGTCGGCAACGACCGACCCCGCAGCCGAGATCGTCAAGCGCGTCTGTCCTTCGCGGACGGTGCTGAAGTCGAAGCACGGTGCCTGCCTGCGGTTGTCCCGACAACGCGCGTGGTTCACCGCAAGCATCAGTAAATGACCGCAGTCGACGGTTCGATGGCAGAAGCCGTCGAAATGTTGCCTCCGGCGTCCGTAGTCTGCGGGGTGTGAACAGCGAAGGCGCGGCCGAAGAAGGGCGCGACGACACGACCGGGGCCGTTCCTCCTGTCGACGATGTGCTGATGGCGCCGTGGGCAGTAGGGGAGGTCTTGCTCGAGGCAACCAGGCGACTCCTCTGGATCAAGTCGTGCGCCGACGCGAGATCCGTGGCACGCGATCTCATTGCGGAGCTGGGCGGATCGACAGTTCTGGCCAAGGATGGCGGGGCTGGCGCGCTCCCGATCGACGTGTCGTTCGGCGCGGGCGAGCCGGAGCTGCCGTTCGCCCCGAGGTCGAGTGTCGCGATGATGCTGCTCGAGCGCCACATTCCGGCGTTCGTCGAGGACGCGCATCGAGCAGTTGCGCTCGCCGGCGAGGCGGAGCGATTCGCGGAGGACGCCGCGATCGACGTGTTGACGGGTCTCCCCAATCGCCGCAGTCTCGGGCGCTTCCTCGGGCGGCTCGTCCCCGGCGAGGTCGTAGTCATGCTCGATCTCGATTTCTTCAAACAGGTCAACGACACCGAGGGCCACGATGCGGGCGACCGCGTGCTGCGTGCATTCGGCAAGACGCTCGCCGACGAAACCCGAGGGCGTGATCGCGCCGGCCGCTGGGGCGGCGAAGAGTTCGTCGTCGTGCTCTCGGGTGACGCCGACCCAGATGCGTTTCTGACGCGCCTCCGTTCGAAGTGGGAGCTCCGCCGACCGCTCGAGATCACGTTCTCGGCCGGCATCGCGGTGGTCGAAGCGGGGGCAGACTCCGCGGCGATCCTCGCCGCGGCCGACCGCGCCATGTACCTGGCCAAGAGTTCGGGACGAAACCAATGGTGTCGGGCCGGCGACCAGGACTTCGGCCCGTTATGAGCGCGACGCCGGCCGAGTTGGTGGCACCCTTCCTCGACCTGGCGCGGGCCGGCGATACAAAGGCTGCGGTGCGGGTGACATTGGGCCTGCTCGACGAGGGAGTCGCAGAGCGGGTCATCCTCGTCGACCTCCTCGCCGCGGCGCAGCGCGAGGTCGGCGAGCGGTGGCTTCGAAACGACTGGACAGTCGTCGACGAGCATCTCGTCAGCGGCGTCATCGAGTCGGCCGTGCACGCGCTCGAGACGCTCGACTCGAGCGTCACCCACGAGGCCGAGCGCGGTCGCGTCGTCGTTGCGTGCGCCGAGCGCGACTGGCACGCGCTTCCTTCGCACATGTTCGCGAACCTGCTCCGCGGTGCAGGGTTTACCGTCTCCTTCCTGGGTTCGTCGACTCCCGCTGAGCACGTCGGCCGCTTCCTCGCCCGCCACCATCCGGACGCCCTGGCGGTGTCGTGCACCATTGCACTCACGTTCAACGGAGTCGCGCGGCTGGCCGACGCGGCCCACGCCGAAGGCGTTCCGGTCATAGCCGGCGGTCACGCGCTCGGTCACACTCCAGCCCGGGCGACGCGGCTCGGGGCCGACGCCTGGGCCGACGATCTTGCCTCCGCCACGTCCGTGTTGAATGGTTGGCGTGAACACGGGCCGCCGCCGCTGAACTCGGTGACCGTTGACCTTGTGGCACTCGACCTCGACGCACGCGCGGGTGAGCTCGCCGAGTCGGCATTCGTTGCACTCTCGGAACGGTTTCCCGCCCTGGCCGCCTACGACGCGCGCCAGCTCACCCGCACGCGCGAGGATCTTGAGTTCATCGTGCGGTTCGTGGCCGCCGCGCAGCTGGTCGATGATGCCTCAGTGTTTACGGAGTTCCTCGCTTGGCTCCGGACCTACCTGATCGCGCGCGACGTTCCAGCCACCTCGATCATCGTCGGTCTGCAAGCACTCGCGCTCCAGCTGGACGAGATGTCGATGCTCACTGCGGGCATCCTTGCGCTCGGACTCGAATTCCTTCGCGCCACCGACCGGCGCAACGAGACGTCACCGTGAAGGACCGAGCGCGGTGTCGAGGGATCGCACCTAGTCACCCCACCGCCCGAGTATCTGCCCGACCTTCTCGACGATCTGGTCCTGTACGTCAGTAGCACAGACGGCGACCCGGTGACGCAGGCTGCGGTCGCGCACGCCTAGTTCGAGGTGATCCGGCCCTTCGCCGACGGCAACGGCCGCGTCGGGCGGATCCTCATCGCGTTGGTCCAGGTGCGTCGTCTTTCACTCGCGACGTCACCGCCCGTCAGGGTGCGCGGCGGCTCCGCGGGACCGTGCAGCCGACCGGACCGGGCCGGCCGCGCCGGCTCTACACGAGTGCCGAGCTGCTCGGGTTGGCCGGATCCAATCCGCTCCGGTGACGGAGCCACCCGCCTCGGCCGTCCTGATCGGCGCGTTCGCCGGCTGATGCCTGCCGTTCGATGTCCCTACCGTGGCGTTGCGAACCGTATGAGCGGGAGTGGATCACGAACGATCGGCCCGCACCTTGCCGGCGCGTGATCAGGTCGTCGAGAGGAGGATCGGGAGCAGCGCGCGAGCTACTTCGGCCGGCCGCTCCTCGTGGGAGAAGAGGCCTGCACCTTCCACGGATTCCAATCGTGCATCGGGGAACGTCTCGAGCATGTCTTTGGCCCATTCGAGTGGGAAGAACCGGTCCTCGGCGCCCCAAACGAGAAGGACGGGAATGCGGATCCGGCTGTGAACCTCGGCGAGATCGCGCACGTGCTGCGGGTCGAAGCTGCGCAGGACTTGGATCGCTGCGTCGCGACGGGCCGGCATCTCGTGCAGCGGCTCGAGGAAGAACTCGTCGAACTCGCCGTCGAGCAATGACGCGTCCGCGAACGCGTCACCCAACACGAACGGGCTGCGGCGAATGCGCCGTTGGCCGGTGACCCAGCCGAGCGCCGTGCTGATACCTGGAACGCGACGCACCGACAGAAACAACCGGAACCGCCAACTCAAGCCGCGTGGTTGCTCGGTATCGATGAGTCCCATCGCGCGCACGCGCGGGTCGCCGGCCAACGCGTGTCGCGCGATCAGTCCGCCACTGTCGTGCGCGACCACTGCCACGTCATCCAGTTCGAGGAGGTCCAACACTCGCCGGACGGTCTGGATGTGCTGCTGCACGGTCAGCGCCGTATCGACGGTGAACCGACTCGAGCCCGACCCGGGGAGATCGATGACGTGGCAGGTCACCTGCTCGGAAAGGTACGGCAGGAGTGTGCGAAAAGTCGCTCCGCTCACGGGCCAGCCGTGGATGAACAACACATCGGGTCCGGAGCCGACGCGACGGTAGGCAACTTCGCCCGCTCCGACGTCGAGGAACCGGTCGGGCTCCCGGCGAAATATGTCGGCCGCAGCGGCTCGGGTCAGTGTGGTCATCGAACCCCCCGGATGGCGATGTATCCGTCGCTCGATTCCGCAACGGAGCGGTCACGGTTCGCTGGGGTCATGATTCTCGCGGCGGTCCCGAGGTCGAAGTAGTCGCGCCGCACCGTGATCTTGCCGTCGTGTACCTCGAACACGCGGTTGACCGGCAACTCCTGCCAGCCGTGATCGAGGCGATGACGATCCACGCGCTCGAGGAAGACGGCCGCGCCCGCATCAGCCCGGCGCAGGATGACGAACTCGTTCTCATGAGTTGGAGCGAGGAAGGGCTCGAGCAGCTCGCGCACCCCGGCGGGGCCCCGGACGGTTCCCATCGGGACGTTCGTGTACTCGGCGTCGTCAGCGATGTCGGCCAACGCCGTGTCGAAGTCCGTGGCGACGAAGGCTTCGAGAAACGCCTCGACGAGCTGCCGCGGTGCGGTCGCGTGTTCGGTCATCCGGAACTCCGTCCGACGTGGGTTGTAGTGATCACTACGAATCGTAAATGTAGCGATCACTACAATCAAGTACAATTTGTCTCGGCATGGGTCACAAGCACACCAAAGAGGAACTCTTGGGTGGCGCGCTCGACACTGCGTTCGACGGCGGGTTGAGTCAGCTGACGTTTGGTCGCGTGGCGAATCGGCTCGGGGTGAGCGACCGGATCATCGTGTACTACTTCCCGACGAAGAGCGATCTCATCACCGAGGTGATGTTTGCCGTAGGGGTCCGGCTGCAACAGGCGCTCAGCGAGGCGTTCCGCGAACCCGCAGCCGACCATCTCGAACTCGCCCGAGCCGCGTGGCCCGTTCTGAGTCGACGGAACGTCGATGCGATCTTCGCGCTCTTTTTCGAGGCGAACGGTTTGGCGGCCGCGGGACGAGAGCCGTACCGCACCCTCGTACCGCAGTTGGTGGACGCCTGGCTCCAGTGGCTGGCCACATGCCTCGAAGGCACCCCCGCACGTCGACGCGCCGAAGCGGCCGCGGCCATTGCGCTCGTCGACGGCCTCCTGCTTCTACGATTGCTCGCCGGCCCCGCCGCGGCCAACCACGCCGCCAAGACCCTCCACGTGAAGTAACGGCGCCGTCGCGTTGGCTGGTTGTGGCTTGGGTGTCGCCTTGGTCGCTCGTGCAGGGAGGTAGCGGAGCGCGAACAGCGATCCTGCGGCGGCGACGCCGGCGACCACGATGCACGACACTGCCAAGCCGGACAAAAACGCGTTGCTGACCTCGGTGATGAATGCACCTGCTCGAGGACCGAACTGGGGAGCGACACGGCCGGCGGCAGCAACGGAGCCTTTGCTCAGGGCTTGTGCGCCAGGGGGGAGTGAGTTGAACACCGTGCCGCGGGCGAGTTTGCTGATGTAGATGGACGTGAACACAGAGCCGACGACGGCGACGCCGAGGGTGCCGCCGAGCTCGCGGGTGGTGTCGTTGACCGCGGACCCGATCCCCGCGTTGTCGAGCGCCAGCGATCCCATGATCGACTCGGTTGCGGGTGCGGTGGTCGCACCGAGCCCTGCGCCGAGGAGGATCATTTGGCCGACGATCTCGAGGTATGGGGTGGCGGCCGACGCCGTCGATACCCACAGGAATCCGATCGACATCGACGCGAGACCACCGGCGACGACGAGCTTGGTCCCGATGCGATGGACGAGCAACGGTGACAGCACGGAGGCGAGCGCGATCGAGACGGCGACGGGCAGTGTTCGAACGCCGGCCTGCAAGGGCGTGTAGTTGCGGATCAGTTGGAAGTACTGGGTGATCAGGAATACGAATCCGAACAGCGCAAAGAATGCGGAGGTGACCGAGACACTCGCTGCGCTGAATCGCATGTTCTCGAAGATGCGGACGGGGAGCAACGGGTGCTCGACCCGCAGCTCCCAGGTGACGAACGCTGCGACGAGAGCGAGCGCGATGGCGAACCCGGCGAGAGTGGACGAGCTGAGCCAACCAAGCTCGGGTGCCTCGATGATGGTGAACACGAGCGCACCGATGGAGGCGATCGAAAGGGCCAACCCGATCCGGTCGAGCCGAGGGGTGTGCGCGTCTTTCGATTCCGGCACGAACGCGAATGCTGCGGCGATGGCGAGGATGACCACGGGAATGTTGACGTAGAAGATCGACCCCCACCAGAAGTGTTCGAGCAGCCAGCCGCCTGCGATCGGGCCGGCCGCGACGCCGATGCCACTTACGGCACTCCAGATCCCGATCGCCTTCGCGCGTTCGCGACTGTCCGTGAACACGTTGGTGATGATCGCCAGCGTGGCCGGAAAGATCGCGGCCGCTCCGACGCCCATCAGCGCCCTCGCGCCGATCAATGCGGCGGGAGTCCCCACCGAGCCCGCATAGACCGACGTCGCGCCGAAGAGTGCCAGGCCGATCACGAGGGTTCGCCGTCGCCCGAAACGATCACCGAGACCCCCGGCGGCGAGCAGCGATCCGGTGAAGACGAGCAGATACGCGTCGACGATCCACTGCAGCTGACGTGTCGTCGCGCCGAGCTCCGTAGCGAGGCTCGGCAGGGCGATATTGACGATAAGACCGTCCAACGTCGTGACGAACACGGCGACACACACGACGGCCAGAACCAGCCACCTCCGTGCACTCGACGCCCCACTTCCCGCACCGATCTTGACAGTGTCAGCCAGCATGATTGACACTGTAAGGATTGATCGTGACGATGTCAAGATGTGCGCCATACTGGTGTCATGCCACGCGCTGTCCCTCCTGAGCCGCCGCTCCCGGCTACGTACCATCACGGCAACCTGCCGAACGTGCTGCGTGCCGCAGCCGTCGAGGTGATCCTGGACAAAGGCCTCAATGGGTTCAGCCTGCGAGAAGTCGCACGACGCGCCGGCGTCTCCCACGCGGCGCCGGGCTATCACTTCGGTGACGTCCGCGGGCTGCTGACCGCGGTGGCGATCGAAGGCTTCCACACTCTGCACGACGAACTCGTGAGGTCCGGCGCAGGCATCGACGACCCGATCGAGCGGCTGAAGGCCATCGGCCGCGGCTACGTCCGCGTCGCGATCGAGCACCCGGCGCATTGTGACGTGATGTTCCGCGACGACGTTCTGTCCGCCGACGACCCGGCCCTCGCCGACGCGGGCCTCGCGGCGTACGGGGTGCTCGAGGCCACGGTTGCGGCGATTGCCGATCGCTACAACGCTGATCTCCCTGTTCAGGACGTGGCGCGTCTGTGCTGGAGCACGATGCAAGGCCTCGTCGAACTGCAATCCAAGTTCGTCTCGTTGGATTCGATGCTTTCCCGAACTCCGACATCGTTCGACGAACACGTCGATCGGTTCACCGACCTCATCATCAACGGCCTCACGCATCGCCAGTCAGGCCGGAGTCGGATTCCCCGATGAACGAACGACACTGCAACCGACGAGCCCGGCCCAATCGATATCGACCTCGAGCTCGCGACGATCCGGCGATGCAGTAGCGAGACGGGCGGCGAGATGACCGCCGCGATCCGCCGGTCGTAGTCGACGAACGTCGACCACACGAGGGCATGATCGGGGAGTGGCGTGGGCCCAACCGCAGTCCGAGTGCGAGACGCCAGCCGGTGACGATGAACCCATTGCCGAGCCGTCGGAGCTTGCTCGAGACAGAGCCGCGCCTCGACATCGGCGCCAAGCACTTCGCAGCCAACGCCTACGAGTTCGTACCGATCGCGGACATTGCCGCGGACGAGGGCGTCTCCCGGGGACTCGTCTACCGCTGTCTCGACGAGAACTTCGCGACATGTGCCTGCGGGACGATGACGCGCTCTCAAGGGCACAAGACCTAGCCCGGTTTCGATTGGCGCTTGGTCGCACGGGTCGGCGGACTTCCGAGGCGGAGCGAGATCAGTGCGCGGGCGACCGCGAGTGGTGCCGTGTCGTCGCTGAGGTTTCGGGAAACGTTCGCGGCGGCGAGCAACGCATCGATCTCGAACGCGAGCATCTCGGGAGAGGGTGAACCGGGGATGTCGCCGGCAGCCTGCGCGGCGGCGGCTTGACGTTCGAGGAGTGCAAGCCACCCGCGCCGAGCGCGTGCGAGCGCGTCGCGTACCTCGCCCGGTCGGCTGTCGAACTCGGGGGTGACGGCGCCCATGAAACAACCGCCGGGAAACACACGTCGTTCCACGTATGCGAGCCACGCGTCGACCAACCCTTCGAGCCTTGGGAGTCCCTCCGGCAGCACTTGCGCGGGCGCAACGACCGCCGACACGAAGATCTCCGATGCTGCCGCGACCGCCGCGAGCTGAACGTCCGCCTTCGTTCCGTAGGCCGCCTGAACGCTGCTCTTGCTGACGCCGAGCGCGTGCGCCAGTTGTGACAACGTCATCCCGGAAAGGCCGTCGACGGACGCGATTGCCGCGGCTTCGGCCGCGAGTGCCTTTCGGGTGCGGTCGCCGCGTTCGACTCGACCGTCCATGACCCTCTCCGAAGAACGCTTGACAAACTATACGTACGATCGTATTACTTTACCTATGAGCACTCACGAGGTCGACCACACCCAAGTCCCCGTTGCCCGTGAGGGCGTTCACTTTCGCAGCGGGAACACCGAATGCGCGGGATGGCACTACCCGGGGAGCAACGGGGCGTGCGTGATCATGGCCGGCGGCCTGGCTGTGACGATGGGGCCGGGCACCGACCCGTTCGCGAAACCTTTCCATGCGGCCGGCTTCACGGTCCTGGCGTTCGACTATCGCCATCTCGGCGAGAGCGGCGGGCAACCGCGCCAGGTGGTGCGCATGCGCGAGGAGCTTGCCGACTGGCAGGCCGCGATTGCGTTCGCAGCGACCTTGCCCGGCGTAGACCCGGCTCGGGTTGCGCTCTGGGGATTCTCTGTCTCGGGCGGCCACGTGATCCGTGTCGCGGCTCGTAACCCGGGTGTAGCCGCAGTGATTGCGCAGACGCCGAACGCCGACGGTCAAGCCGCGGCTCGCAATGCGATGCGTTACCAGCGGCCGTTCGCGTTGTTGCGTTTCGCCGGTCGCGCAGCGCTCGACGGACTCGGCGGTGTCATCGGCCGGCGGCCGAGGTTGGTGCCGCTTGCGGGCGAGCCCGGCACGGTCGCGGTGCCGACACCGGACGCGCGCGATGTGGGTCGGGCTCTCGACCCCGACAACATGTACCCGGACTGGCGACAAGAGATCGCCGCCCGGTCGGCATTGCGCGTCAGCTTCTACCGGCCCGGCCGTGACGCGCCGCGCGTGCAGTGCCCGCTGCTGGTGCTTGCGTGTGAACAGGATCAGTCCGCGCTGGCCGCGCCCGCGGTGCGAGTAGCGAAGCGCGCGCCGAACAGCGAACTCGTCCAGATGTCGGGCGGGCACTACGAACCATTCATGGGCGGCCACGACCACGCCGTCGAAGTCGAGCTGTCGTTTCTCCGTCGCCACCTCCTCGAAGTGCGGAGCGGGACGCGCGCTAGTGCACGGGATAGCGCGGCTCATTTCCGAGTTCCTCGACCGTCTTGATCTACGAGATGTCACCCTCGTCGGCAATGACACGGGCGGCGCACTCGTCCAACTGATCGTATGCTCCGGCACACGTCGTGACGGCTACATCGCTGCCGTGTCCTGCGACGCGTTCGACAACTTCCCGCCGAAACCGATCCTGCAGCAGAGTGAGATCCGCCGTGGACTACCACCTGCGGACGGCGTACCGGATGCGGGGCATCGCTTCACGCCGCTATCTCGCCGGGGCGTTGCACGTATGTAGTAAAAGGAGAACGCGTCAAGGTCGAGGGATCCCAGATTCCAGCGTGGTTGCACGTTGCCACGGCGGGCGGACCAGCAACCCGACGACGGCGCTGAGAACGACTGCGGCCACGAGGATCGCGTGCAGGTGGGTCGGGAGCGGGCCGTGGTCGTACATGGTGATGCCGACGGCGATGAGAGAAAGGGCGACCGCAGCGATCGCGACGGGCTCTTGGTGACGCAGTCCGAGCACGACGAGGATCGCGGGAACGATGAACCAGACTCGGCTCGATGTGCCCATGGCGTTGATCGCTCGGATCGCGCCATGCGTGCCCGGTATCCGGGAGGCTTCGGTTCGGAAGAACATCGCACCGCAATGGAACGCGAGGCCGGCGCTGCCGATCACGAGGAGGGCAGCCTCGAGCGCCGACGCGCGTGCGGCGAGTCTCGGCAACGGAAGCGACGCGAGAATGAGTCTCGCCGCGAACGCGACGAGCGCCACCCCGACCAGCAGGGCCAAGAACGCGTCGGACACGAACAGAGGCTACGCGCTCGAGGTCATGATGCGACGTCGACGTGGCTAACGAGCTTGTCGAGCGTGGTCGTCCGCCGGCGTCGCAACCGCGCTTATTTGGTGCCGAGGTGACGTAGGAGCGGCATCACCATCACCTTCGAAGGCGGTGGAATGCCGATCTCCTGGAAGGAAGGACCGACCTCCTCCAAGTACCGGCCGTGCGCCTGCTCAGAATCGCACACCTCGCAGGTTCGCGCACCTATTTCCGGGTCGATCCCGACCACGTGGTACTCGCACCCGTCGGGGAGCTTCTCTTGGAGACCGAACTTCTCGGTTACGGCCCAGTACTGGTCCTGAGTGGGTACGACCTCGTCCCATTCCATGACCACGACGATCGACACTGTGTCCTCCCGCTTCGCAGGCATCTGTAGGGATGGCGAAGCGGAACTCTCTCAGTTGCCTTGAGATCGTGGAAGGTGTTGATGCAGTGCGGAAACTCGAACCGGCACGATCGTGATCAGATTGCGGTCTTGGCGGCCAGCGCCGCGCCGGCGTTGACCCGGTCGCGGAGCCGGCGCCGCTCGTCGTCGTCGAGCCACGCCGCGTCGACGGCATCGAGCGACAACAACACGAGGTCTTCCCACGTCCACCCGAATACCTCGGCGGTTTGGGTGAACTCCTCGGTCAGGTCGAGGTCGATCAGCGCGGGGTCATCGGTATTGAGCGTCACGAGCAGGCCGGCCTCGCGCATCCTCGCGACCGGGTGATCGGAAAGGTGCTCGAACCGGTCCGGGTTGATCCGAACGTCGCGTTCGGGCACACCGTGAACGCGAGTCGCCTCTGCGCGAGCCGCTCGGTCAGGTCCGGGTCCTCCAAGACGGAGAACCCGTGGTCCAGTCGTTCGACCCTCAGTACGTCCACCGCGGTCGCGGCATCAACGGCGGGAGAGTTCTCGCCTTGATGTGCGGTGAGCCGCAGCCCCGCCGCCTCCGCCGTTCGATAGGCGTCGACGAAGCTCGCGGGATCGACCCCCAGCTCGGTCGAGTCCATGCCGATGCCCACCACCCGGTCGGTGCCCGGAGCACCGGCGCGGCGCAGATCGATCAGCCGCTCGACGTGCGCCAGCCCAACCGCGGCGCCGAAGTCCCGGTCGATGTCGAAGATCAGACGCGCCGTCGTGCCCGTCTCGCGTTCGGCGAGTGCCAGTCCTTCGTCGAGACCGGCGAGGATGTCGCCGAGGTCCTGACCCGATTCGAGGTGCCGGGCCGGCGTGAAGAATGTCTCGCGGTGCACCAACCCGTTGCGCGGCACCGTCGACGATGCTCTCGTACGCGAGCCGGGCCCAGGCGGCGCGGTCGGTCAGCGTGGACTGCACAAGCCAGAACGCGGCGAGGAACTCGGTGAGGTTCGCGAACCGGTACAGGTCTCGCGGATCCTCGGCCGGCAGCGCGATTCCGGCCTCGGAGGCCAGGTCCGAAAGCGTCGTCGGGCGCATCGTGCCCTCGATGTGGCAGTGCAATTCGACCTTGGGGAGAACCCGCACCTGAGCGCGCTCGATCGAAGTCGTGCGTTCCCCGGTCACGGTGCGGGAACCGTCGATGAAGTCATGGTCAGTTGCGTATGCCCTCGTGCCGAGCTTTCAGCGAAACACGACGAGCAGGAGAAAGCCGAGGATCGCGCCGACGACCAGGAGAACGATGATCGCGGTGAAGATCGACTTGACGCCCAACGAGGCTCCGCGCACACCCATCTGACCCAGCACGGCCTCCCGGGCTTCGTGCAAGGAGTGCTCGTTCTCGGCGGGTGAGCCGACCTTGGGCAGGTGTTGGGAGTCCTCGGGCTTGCGCGACCTGCTGCCCTTACTTCCCATGACCGCACGATAACACCGCGGGTCGAGTTGCTCCGCGGCCTCGTCGGCCTAGATTCCCCCGCGTGAGCTTCATGGTTGGCGCCGACGCGTACGACCGGTTCATGGGCCGGTATTCGGGACCACTCGCTCCGGTGTTCGCCACGTTCGCCGGGGTGGTCGAAGCGACGCACGTACTCGACGTGGGGTGCGGCCCCGGCGCGTTGACTGCCGAGCTCGTCGGTCGGCTGGGGCCGGAGGCCGTCGCCGCGGTCGATCCGTCGGAGACGTTCGTGGCTGCGGTGCGCGTGCGCCATCCCGGCGTCGACGTGCAGCGGGCGCACGCCGAGGTCCTGCCGTTCGACGACGACACCTTCGATGCAGTTCTGGCCCAGCTCGTCGTCCACTTCATGAACGATCCTGTCGTCGGCCTGCGCGAAATGGCTCGCGTGACCCGCTCGCGCGGGGTCGTGGCCGCTTGTGTATGGGATCTCGACGGCAGCACGGGACCGCTCGGGATCTTCTGGGCCGCCGCGCGCGACCTCGACCCCGGCGTCGAGGACGAGTCCGGGCGGGCCGGCGCGCGCGAAGGCCACCTTGCCCGGCTTTTCCGCGAAGCCGGCCTCGACGCGATCGACGAGACCGCGCTGTCGATCAGCGCCGAGCACCCGACCTTCGAGGACTGGTGGGAGCCGTTCACCCTCGGCGTAGGCCCGGCCGGCGACTATGTCAACGGTCTCGACGGCACTCGGCAACGTCGTCTGCGCGACCGGTGTCGCGCCCTGTTGCCCACGGCACCGTTCACTGTGACCGCGCGTGCGTGGGCCGCCCGCGGACTTGCCTGACGGTTCGCCCTCGGTGGTGGGGGTTGGTCACGCGCAGGGGGTTTGGGGGCCGACGGTCGGGAACGTGAGGTCGGGGGGCGGCGTGACCGGGCTGCCCACCGGCTCGTAGGCGAACGCGATGTCGAAGACGAACGGGCCGCGCGGGAGATCCGCGCTCTTGCACCACCCGACCGGCGCTCCGTTCGCGAGGTTTGCGGCGACAGTAGAGCCGGTCTCGCCGTCGACCCAACGGTACGGGCTCGTGTTGCCCGTGATCACGGCGCGGTTCCCCAGGAGCACCGTTCCGTTGACGGGCCGGTGCAACACGGTCGTGCGGAACGGCGTACCGACGATGACTGCGTACGACGCGGCGTCGGCGGCGACGAAACTATTGCCGGCGACCTTGGCGCCGTCGTCTTCGACCCGAACGCCGTAGACGACATCGCGGAACGTGTTAACGGTCACGGTCGTGCGCGGCGCTCGGTCGAGCGTGATCCCAGGTGCGTACTGCGGGTCGCTGCAATCCATCGGCACGAGGTTCTCGGCCATGCGCGACCCGATCCATACGCCGTTGACGCCGCCGTCGAAGATGTTGCCCGAGATGACGTTGTCGTCGGCGCCGTACGGACGCGGGATCCACGCGGCCGGATCGTTGTGGACGTTCTCGCCGCAGTTCGTGTAGAGGAACACCCCGCCGGCGGAGTTCCCCGAGAGCACGTTGTCGATGATGTGGTTACGGAGCGATCCGTCGATCGCGATGCCCTCGCGGCCGGTGCCCCAGAACCGGAACTGCAAGCCGTTGAGTGTGAAGAGCTGTCCGGCCGGACTGTCCTCGACGAATCCGTTGTCGCGGATCGTGTTGTGCTCCACCACATTGTCGGCCGACCCGGCGTCGAAGTAGATCCCGGTGCTGCCTGCACCCGCGATCGTGTTGCGACGTATCGTCGTCCGGGTCACGTACGCGTCGACGTAGATCCCGACGCCCGTCGATCCGCCGACGTTCGAGTCCTCGATCACGACCCCCGAGATCCCGTGGTCGTACTCGTGTCCGGCCGTGAGCGTGCGGAAGCCGACGCGCGTCACGCGCATGCTGTCGAGGAACCCGCGCATGCGGCAGTTGCGGATCGTGACGTCGGAGAGATCGACGTCGACCGGCGAGCTCACCTCGATACCGACTCCGTTCGCCGATATGCCGCTGACGAGCGCATTGCGGCAGTCGAGCGTCACGTTCGACGCAGTGATCTCGAACCCGGCGTGGTACGTACACGACGGGTCGAGGACGCTGCTGATCGTCACCGTCACCCGTATGTCCGCCTGCGAGCAGGGGATCAGGACGGGGTGCGTCTGCGGGGGTCCCGGGGGCGGTGGCCATACGGGTCGGCACGCCGCCGTCGCGAGCGCGAGCGCGAGCACAGCCAACAGAACGATGAGCCGTGCCCTCCCCATCGTCCGAGTCGACCACACCCACATTCCAGCCGGCAACCCCGCCGATTTCACCACCAACTGTGGGTGAGTTTTTTGGGCGCGATCAACCGAAGGTGAAGACGAGGGCTCCGAGCTCTTGGACTCGCCCTTGCCGAAGTGATGATGGCGAAGGTGACCCTTGTCGTCGATGAAGAGCCGTTTTGGGTCCGCCGAACATCCGGCGGTGGTGATCTCATGCACACCGACGTCGTCGTGGCCGACATGTCGTTGCGTGCGTAGGTGATCGGCTGGATCCTCGTACGCGTCGACCCTCGTCGCGGCAGCCGTTGAGGTGATCGGGCGGCGAGAGTCGCCGGCCACCCAAGTCGTGCGATGATGCCCGCATGAGCGAGCGAGTAGAGATCACGCGGACCATCCCGGCTGATGCGGCAGCAATCTTCGAGGTCGTCTCCGATCCCCGGGGTCACGTCGCCATCGACGCCTCCGGCATGTTGCAGAGCGCTACGGGCGAGCCGGCCGGGGCCGTCGGTGACACGTTCGTGATCCACATGGACCGCGAGTCTTTGGGTGACCTTCCGATGGGCAAATACGACGTGACGGTCACCATCACCGGCTACGAGCAGGACCGGTACATCACGTGGGAGGTGTCGGGCGAGAACTTCCCGAGCATCGGTCACTACTACGGCTACCGGCTCGAACCAGTGGCCGACGGTACGGCGGTGACGTCGATCTACGACTGGTCGCAGGTCGACGAGAAGTGGAAGGGCAACGGTGCGTGGCCGATCGTCCCCGAGTCGGCGATCAAAGCGACCCTCGGCATCCTCGAACGAACCGTCCGCACCGCGCCGTAGGTACGAGCGATCGCAGTGCATGTTTTGCGTCGTCAACCATGCCGACGTGCACTCACTGGCTTACTTCCGCGATCGACGACGACCGGTTGGCTTCCATCGGAATTGTCATCGCACGGAGGTAGGAAGGTAGTGGCGTCGCGACCCGCTGGGAGACAGTCACCGTGACAAGGTGGACTGCGACGGGCGGACGCACACCCAACGGTTCGCAGTCGACCACTTTTCACCGCGTCCCGTCGTGGGACCTGTAACGGAATGAGGTGAGCCCCGACTGTGTTCTGTGCTGGAGTGCGCGTACGATCCCGCCGTGGCCGGGCCCGACTTCTCCGACGACGACGTCTTGGTGAAGGCGCTCGCCGCGCGCGACCCGGATGCATTCGCGCACCTGTTGCGCCGCTACCACGCCCCTCTCGTCCGACTCGCGCAACAGTACGTGCCGAGCCGGGCCGTCGCCGACGAAGTGGTGCAGGAGACGTGGCTCGCCGTGATCGACGGCATCGGTCGGTTCGAGCAGCGATCGAGTCTCAAGACATGGCTCTACCGGATACTCGTGAACATTGCGCGCTCCCACGGCGTCAAGGAGAACCGGTCCATTCCGTTCGCGGCCGCCGCCTTGCTCGACGAAGAACGGGCGGTGGATCCGCATCGGTTCCGGCGCGGCCTGCGCGCTCGGGGCACATGGAAGCGGCCCCCGCAACCATGGTCGGAACCGGAACAGCGCGCGGTCGACGCCGAGACTCTCGGGCTCGTCCGTTCCATCGTCGAAACGCTGCCGCCGGCGCAACGCGAGGTCATCAGTATGCGTGATCTGCTCGGCTGGTCGGCGGCCGAGGTGTGTGACGCGCTCGAGGTGAGCGACGAGAATCAGCGCGTGCTGCTTCATCGGGCGAGGTCGAAGGTTCGAGCCTCACTCGAGCGGCACTACGATGACGGCCGATCATCATGAGCGCGCGCACTTCGTACGTGTGTCGACAGTTCGTCGAAGACGTCACTGCATACCTCGACGGCGCGTTAATGGACGAGGTCGTAGTAATCGTCGAGCTGCACCTCGCCGATTGCCCGCACTGTCGGGAGTATCTGCGTCAGATGCGGCGCGCCATCGAACTGACGCGCGGGCTTGACGACCAGGACGTCGACGCGATGCCCGCCTATCTGCGGGACCGCCTGATGCAGGCCTTCCGGACACGCTCCGACGAAGGCGCTGACTGACCCTAAACAGATCGGCCGGGGGACATTTCGCGAGGGTTACGCTCCGGACATGAGGTATGTCGAAGTTGGGGATGCCCGCATCTCGGTCATCGGGCTGGGGACCTGGCAGTTCGGGTCGAAGGATTGGGGCTACGGCGCCGACTACGCGCAGAACGCCGCCGGTCCGATCGTCACGAAGGCCTTGGATCTCGGCGTGAACTTGATCGACACCGCGGAGATTTACGGTCGCAACGAATCGGAGCGGATCGTCGGGCGTGCGATCGCCAACCGACGCGACGACGTGTTCCTCGCGACGAAGCTCCTTCCGATCACGCCGCTGGCGTCGGTCGTCGAACGGCACGGACGCGCGAGCGCACAGCGCCTCGGCATCGACGTCATCGATCTGTACCAAATCCACTTTCCAAACCCGGTGGTACGGATCGCGGAACAGATGCGCGGTATGCGCCGACTCCTCGACGGTCAGGTCGTACGCCACGTTGGCGTCAGCAACTTCTCGCTGGGCCGGTGGCGCGCGGCGGAGCGCGCGCTCGGGTCGCCGGTGTTGTCGAATCAGGTGCAGTACAGCCTGGCCGCGCGCAAACCCGACAAGGACCTGGTGCCCTACGCGTCGGCGAACGATCGTCTGATCATCGCGTACAGCCCGCTGGCCAAGGGTCTGCTGTCCGGGCGGTACGACGTCACCAACCTGCCGACCGACTCCGCCCGGGCGAACGACTCGTTGTTCCTGCCCGAGAATGTGATCGCGGCACACGACCTCATCGAGACCGTGCGTGGTGTCGCCAAATCGCACGACGCGACGCCGTCGCAGGTGGCGCTCGCGTGGGTCGTCAGCCGGCCCAACGTCGTCGCTATTCCCGGCGCCAGTTCGCTGGCCCAGTTGGAATCCAACGTTGCCGCCGCCGACCTCGAACTCAGTGTGGACGAGCTGGCCGAGCTGACCGCGGCCTCGGATGCCTTTCACCCGGTGCGCGGGCCGATTGCCGCGGCGAAGTTGGTCAAACGCCGGGTGAAACGCTGACCGAAGGCGCGTCTACACCGGATCCGAAAGGAGCCGTTCGAGGTTCCCGACCGCGGTTTCGGCGTTGGTTGCGTAACGCATGAACGCGACTTGCACTTGTGGATCCGCACCGTGGTCGGCGAGCCCGCGCGCCGCGTCGAGCCGGCTCCGTTGCATCCACGCGCCGATTTCGGGCGCGCCGGCCCATGCATCCTGTGCGCGTTGGCTGATGCGGGTTCCGGAGATCCAGTCCGTCGCCGAGTCGGGGTACCGGTTCGGCGGGCACAACCGGTTCTTCTCGGCATCGTCGTCCTGAGACGCCTCGACGAACGCGAGCAGGGCCGCGTTGAACGTGGGCTGGCAGGTCCGCACCTGCTGCAGGGTGATGCGGGCGGGCTCGAAGATCGGCCGGGCCGGAGAAAGTGTGAGGCCCGCCGCGGTGCAGTCGACGTGGACCTGACGAGGGTCGGTGGTGATCGTGTCTCCGTCGAGGACGATCTCGTGGGATCCGATGTGTGCGACGCGTCCGTGGCGCACCACGCGCTCGATGCTCCGCAGGGCCTCCAGTTCGCCTTCGCTCACGGTGGCGCACCGATACATCGTGGGTTCGACGGTCGGATCGACGCGAATGAGCTGGCCGCACGCTTCGAGTCGGCGAAAGAGATCGGCGACGGACTCGGCCTGTGCCGCGGCTTCGAGACTGAGTGACACCCCCTCGATCAGGGAGGCGACGAGTTCCAGCGGTTGCTGGAACTTGCGATCGAGGAGCCACGCGTCGCGCGGCCTGATCCAGCGGATCGCCCCCGGGTCGACGCCGTTGTCGACGAGCCAGGTGCACGCATCCATCGCGGTCTTGCCCGCGCCGATGACCGTGTACCCCGTGCCCGCGTCGGTGATGTCGACGAGGCCGTTGACGGGGATCAGCGTCGCGTCCGGATCGACCGCGAACGAAGGGACGTGGGTCGACGGAACTGCGGTCTCGAGGTAAGTGCCATCGACGACCTTGCGCCGGACTCGCACCGTGGTGCGCTCGCCGGTGAGCCGGGACACGAACTGGTGCTCACCCGGATCGGCCACGTAGTCGCACATGCCGAAGAAGCGAACTCGACCCGATGGCACGAGATGTTCGTCGAGCACGCGTCCGAAGTAGTCGCAGATCTCGGCCGCGGTTGCCCGCTCGTACAGCCCGGCGTTCGGGCCGACCTCGTCGATCGAGTCGTGGCCGAGGACGCGTGAGTTGACGCCGTAGAACGACGACGGCTGGTGCAGCCGTACGAATGGATAGGCGTCGTTCCAATGTCCACCCGGGCGGTGGCGCCGGTCCACCATCACGACGTCGGCGTCGGAGTCGGCGATCAGCGCATCGACGAACGCCATTCCCGCCGCCCCTGCGCCGACAACGAGATAGTCGGTATCGATCACGGTCATACGCCGCGACGCTACCGAACCGCAGTCGAGAGCACGGGGGTGCGCTCCCATTAGGGTCGGGCGATGGCGCGCGACGTGGTGACGGGGTATTGCTGGCCGCAATCGGTGGTCTCGGGTGAACAGGTCGGTGTGCACATATCGTCGTCCGGCGGGCGACCGGTCCGAGTCGAGGTCGCGCGCGTCGGTGTGCACCGCGAGGTCGTGTTCAAGTCGTCGCCCTCCGGCGTCGCGACCGACGAGCACCCGACGCCGAAGGACGCGGCTTCGAAGGGTTGCGGCTGGCCAACCGCGCTCACGCTCGACGTCGACGGGGCCTGGCGGTCCGGGTACTACGAGGTCGTCATGGAAATCGACGTCGGCGACAAGGTCCGGCGCGACTACGCGTTCTTCGTCGTGCGTCCGTCTGCCGGTGCGCGCATCGTGGTCGCGCTGGCGACCAACACGTGGCACGCCTACAACGACTTCGGGGGACCGAACCTCTATACGGGTGGCACGCACGTTGCGATGCAGCGGCCGATGGCGGCGGGCTACCTCTACAAGCCTCCGGGCAAAGGCCGGCGCGTCACGGGGACGGGCACGCCCGATCCGCAGAACGCCGCCCACGTCGGGTACATCTCGCTGAATCATCTGTCGGGGTACGCCGGATCAGCGGGTTGGCCGGACTGGGAGCTGCCGTTCATCGAGTGGGCCGAACGCGAAGGATTCGACATCGGTGTGTGCACCAACGCCGATCTCGAAGAGCACCCCGAGGTCCTGGACGACGCGGGTCTGTATCTCTCGGTCGGCCACGACGAGTACTGGTCGCGCGGAATGCGCGACACGGTCGAAGCCTTCATCGCGCGCGGGGGCAATGCCGCGTTCTTCTCGGGCAATACGTCGCTGTGGCAGGTGCGCATAGAAGGCGATGACCACGACGTGATGGTCGGGTACAAGGGGTTCTTCAAGGACGACCCGTTGCTCGAGACCGAACGCGAGTCGGAGGTGACCACCTTTTGGTCCGACGTGGTCGTGGCTCGTCCCGAGAACCACATGACCGGCGTCTCGTTCACGCGCGGGGGCTATCACCGCATCGGTCGTAACGTGACCAACGGGCTCGGCGGCTACACCGTGCACCGCGCAGGCCACTGGATCTTCGACGGTACCGGCCTCGGATACGGCGACGTGCTGGGTGCCGCGTCGACCGCGGTCGGCTACGAATGTGACGGGTGCGTGTTCACCTATCGCGACGGCTTGCCGTACCCGACCGGAGAGGACGGTACGCCGCCGACTTTCGAGATCCTCGGCACGTGCCCGACCCAGCACTTCACCCGCGAGACCGCGCCTCGTCCGCCGAAGCCGAGCGAGCCGAGCGAGTTGGAGTACATCGCGTCGCGCGTGTTCGGGACGCGTGAGCCCGAGGCGATGGAACGCCTCCGCCACGGCCACGCGGTGCTGGGTGCGTACACGAACGAGGCGGGCGCGACGGTCGTGACGTCGGGCTCGACTGACTGGGCGCACGGGCTCGCCGGACGAGACGCGCCCATCGAACAGATCACCCGGAACGTGCTGACGCGGTTGGGGTAGCGCGGCGGTCGTCACATCAGCCTCGTGGTGATCTTCAATCAGCCGTCGCCCCTACGCGCTCGAGCTTCTCGCCGAGGTGATCGTCAGGTGGACCGGCCGTGGTGGTTGACCAATCCCGTGAAGGACGGCCGCGGCCGCGGTGAACGTCGCGGAGTGGGACGGACCTCAAGGCGAGCGCGCACGCAAGCTGGCCGAGTCAGTGCGTGAGGGATCGATGCCTCCGGGCTACTACACATGGTTCGGAGCCTGACGCCCGGCACGACGAGCCATCCAAGTTCGTACGGCAGGCCCGTAGCAGGCTTCAGGGGTTGTACAAGCCTTAACCTGGCTCTCAGGTTCCTCAGCGCGGGGAAGCCGATCCTGGTTTCATGAGAATGAGAACAACCAGCGCCAGCCGGGACCGAGATCGCGCGGTACGCAGGGTGTCCTCGTTGACGCGTGCCGTCGTGGCGGTATCCGTGGCGGTTTCCGGGGGTCTCACGACTCTCATCGCGCTGGCGCAACCTGCCCGGGCCAAGTCGATACCGACGCGCACGCGGGTTGCGCCGGTGTCAGGAACCCGATTCCTGCCGGTCAAGCCCCCGGCACCGAACCGGTCGGCGCGCGCCACGGTGACTCCGACCACCACGCCCGCCACCACGCCTGCTACGTCGCCCGCCACGGTGACTCCGACCACGACGCCTGCTACGACGCCCGACACACTCGCGCCGGTGCAGTACATCCCTCAGCCTTCGTCAGGGGGTAGCGGAGGCGGTGTCGTTTCTGGGCAGTCGTGACCGAACTCCTCGACCAGGTCAGCTTTCCGGCGCTCGGAACCACGGCGGTCGTCCTCGTCGACGACCGAGTGTCGCTGAACGACGCGCGCGCCGAGACCGAGCGCGTCATTGCCGAAGTCGACCGGGCGTGCAGCCGCTTCCGCGAAGACTCCGAACTCGCGCGCGTCAATCTCCATCCGGGTGAACCCATCGCGGTGTCGCGCTGGCTTCTCGACGCGTTGGAGGTGGCGCTGCGGGGTGCGCGTGCCACCGACGGGCTCGTCGATCCGACGGTCGGAACGTTTGTGCGTGAGATCGGCTACGACCGCGACTTCAACGAAGTCGCGCCGGACGGTCCGGCGTTGCGCGTGACCGTGCACACAATGGCGGGCTGGCGCGCAATCGATATGGACCGTGCACGCGGGACTGTCCGCGTGCCGACGGGGGTCACTCTCGATCTTGGCGCGACGGCGAAGGCCTGGTGCGCGGATCGCGCCGCGCGTGCGGCCGCCGAACGTACCGGTGGCGGAGTTGTCGTCGGGCTCGGTGGCGACCTCTCGTGCGCGGGAGCCGCCCCGCCCGGCGGGTGGTCGGTGCGCGTCGCCGAGGATCACCGCGCCGCGTTCGCCGCACCCGGCGGTCAGAAGGTCCAGATACTGGGCGGCGGAGTCGCGACGTCGGGAACGTCGGTGCGCCGTTGGACGCGCGGCGGACAACCGTTGCACCACATCATTGATCCCTCCACCGGTCGATCCGCGGTCGATCATTGGCGAGTGGTGACCGTGGCCGCGGGATCATGCGAAGACGCGAACCTCGCCAGTACCGCCGCGATCATTCTCGGTCCGGACGCGCCTGCGTGGCTCGCCGAGCGCGGATATCCGGCCCGGCTCGTCGGCATCGGCGGCGCCGTGGCGTACGTCGGAGGCTGGCCCGTCGAATGATGTGCACATCATGATCGCTGTCACCGGCACGCAGGCCATGTGGTATCTCACACGCGGAACCGGGTTCGTTGCCTTGGTGTTGCTCACCGCCAGCCTCGTTCTCGGAATCATCCAGGTTTCGCGCTATACCAGCCCGCGCTTCCCGCGCTTCGTCACTGCCGCGTTGCACAAGAACGTCTCGCTGCTTGTCGTCGTGTTCCTCAGCGTGCACATTGTCACGGCGATTGCCGACGGTTTCGCACCGATCGGTTGGCTCGACGTCGTCATTCCGTTCCGATCTCCCTATCGTCCACTGTGGCTCGGGCTCGGCGCAGTTGCCGTCGACCTGCTCCTTGCCGTGATCGTCACGAGCCTGCTGCGTAATCGTCTCGGGTATCGCGCATTTCGAGCGGTCCACTGGATCTCGTATGCGTGTTGGCCGGTTGCGTTTCTCCATGGTCTCGGTACCGGCTCCGACGGCCGTGTCCTCTGGTCGCTCGTATTGAGCCTGGCGTGTCTCTCCGCAGTTATCGCAGCGGTGACGTTGCGTCTGGTCGTAGCGCACGGCGTTCCGGTCGGGCGACGGACATGGACCGGCGCGGCGACGGCGGTACTGCTGTTCGCCGTGCTCACCTGGACCTTTACCGGACCCAGCCAACCGGGCTGGGCGCGACGCGCCGGCACTCCGTCATCGTTGCTGGGTCGGGAAGTTCGCACTGTGCCGGTGTCCGGGGCGCTGCGCGCGCCGTTCGACTCGACTCTCGCCGGCACGATCGCGCGCGCCGCCGGGAACGACGGCAGAGCGCGCGTCACGATCTATGGCTCACTCTCCGGCGGAGCGCGCGGGTCCGTTCGCTTCGTGCTCGACGGCAGTCCCCTCGCCGGTGGCGGCATACAGATGGATCGCAGTGAAGCGAGTCTCGGAACCGCGGCTGAGCCCGAGCTGTATCGCGGTCAGGTTGTCCATCTCGCCGGCACCGAGCTGTGGGCCACGCTGCACAACGGAGCGGGCGACTCGCTGACGTTGGACGTGCGGCTCAACGTCGACGCGGGAAGCAACGCGGTGACTGGCTCGGTTTCCGCACGAGGAGGTATCTGACGTGCGCAGCACCGACCTTCGCCCCGCGGCGCGTATACCCGATGCCGGCGAGCTTCCCCGGCTCTTGCCCAATGCGCCGCTTCCGCATTATCCAGACCACGTCGCGCACTTCGGGGCGCGGCCGGCGGGAAGCCAGGCACTGCTGACGGAGGTCGAACGGTCTGGTCTACGCGGTCACGGCGGCGCCGGCTTTCCCACGGCGACGAAGATGCGAGCAGTAGCGAGTCAGCGGCGTCGCGGCTACGTCGTGGTCAATGCGACCGAAGGCGAACCGATGAGCTCGAAGGACAGAGCGCTCTGCACGGTCGCGCCGCATCTCGTGCTGGACGGCGCGGCCCTCGCCGCGGAAATACTGCACGCGCTCGAGGTGGTTGTCTGCGTCGACCGGGCGGCGAGTGCCACGATCCGAAATCTGCGGCGAGCCATCGACGAACGAGAGGCTTGCGGAGCCGATCGCGTCCGCGTGCGACTCGAGTTGGCGCCCGATCGCTACGTGTCCGGAGAGGAGTCCGCGCTCGTCCGCTGGATCAACGGCGGCGAGGCGAAGCCGACCTTCGTTCCCCCCCGGCCGTTCGAACGTGGAGTTGCACGGCGACCGACGCTCGTACAGAACGCGGAGACGCTCGCCCATGTCGCATTGATCGCGCGCCACGGCGCGCGCTGGTTCCGGGGCCTTGGCACCGAGGCGGAACCGGGTTCGGCGCTGGTCACGATCGCCGGAAGTGTCGCGGCCCCCGGCGTGTTCGAGATACCGCTCGGGCTGCCCCTGCCCCGGATGATGGCGGCCGCGGGGGGTTCGCTCGACGAGACCCAGGCCGTACTGGTCGGCGGTTACTTCGGTACTTGGCTGAGCGTCGCGCAAGCGCGCCGACTGACGCTCGACGCGGCCTCCTTGCGTACCGCCGGTGCCGCGTTCGGCTGCGGAGTGATCGTCGCGCTGCCGGAAACCTCGTGCGGACTTGCAGAGTCGGCAGATGTCGCGCAGTGGCTCGCGAACGAGAACGCCGGGCAATGCGGGCCGTGCGTCAACGGCCTGCCGGCGATCGCCGCCGCGATGAGCGCCCTGGTTGCGGGCGACCGCGACGGCCACGCCGAGCAGCGACTGCGCGGCTGGCTCGAGTTGGTGAAGGGCCGCGGCGCGTGCAAGCACCCCGACGGCGCGGCGCGATTCGTGGCGTCCAGCCTCGATGCGTTTTCCACCGAGATCGAGCTACACCGGTTACACGGTCGCTGCGGGCGTATGAGTGCACCGCGCGTCCTCGCGACGCCGGCGCCGGGACCATGGCGATGAAGCAACGGCTGGTCGTGAACTGGACGACGTGCGTCGGTCACGGCATGTGCGCCGAGCTTCTCCCCGAACTGATCCGCCTCGACGAGTGGGGATACCCAATTGTCGCGCCCGGTGCGATCCCGCCGTCACTCGAGTCACACGTCAAACGGGCGATCGAAGCCTGTCCCACGCTGGCTCTACTGGTACAGAAGGCGGATTGACGGCGGACGCGTCATGCCAGTGCTCGAGTGGTCGGCGCTCGCCGGTGCCGCCCGGCTGAGCGCACCGGGTCGACGGTTCGGCTCAGTGCCGGACGTCGATCTCCACGAAGTCGCGGGTACTCCGCTGCAGGTAGCGATCCGGGTTGCGGACCATGCTGGATAGGAGGTTCGCCCGCAGCGGCTTCCCGTCCGGCCCGGGCGCGAACGAGGTGAACGTGACCCACCACGTGTTGATGTCGAGCTCCATCGCGCGCACGCAGCCCGCGCGCCGCAACAACTCAGCCAGTGTGTCGACGTTGAGGCCGGGACCCACGGCGTAGACGAGATTGCCGTGCGCATCGACGCCGAACCCCCGAGCGCCACACATAGATGTTGTTGCCGACCGTCCCGCCCCACAACCCGTTGTTGGCATCGGCGAGCCCGGGGACGCGCGCGCCGCCGTCGACGATCAGATCGAGATTCTGGCGAACGGCGGTGACCGACGGTGCCATGATCTCATTGCGGCCCCAAATGCCGACGTCGACGTGCCCGTCGGCGTAGGTCACGAGCGACGCGCGCCCGGGGTCGAGCGCCTTCACGGTGCGTCCCTCGGCGCAGTAGCCACCGCGACTGTTGTCGAGCCGGAATGCGCTGTTGAACGCGGCGACGACGTACGGATACTCACCCGCGCCGATCTGTGGTGCGTTCGCCCACGGGCCGCCACCGGGGATGTCGGTGCCGGGGTGCACGGTTGCTTCGAGTCGCGACATGTCGAGATGCGCGATCCCGGCCAGCAGACTCGTGTGCACGGCGTCGGGCCGCACGAACGTGACCCAGAGGCCCGGCCGGCCGTCGACGAGTCGTCCGGTGGGCTGCCACTGGCCTTCACCGGGGAGTGGATCCGAGACCAGCGGCGCGACATTCGGCGGTGCGGTCACAGCCGCGACCAGTCCGCCGGCGTGAGGCTTCGCCCCGCGCGCCTTGGCTCGTACGGCGAGTTTCGGGGCCTCGGGGACACCACCCTTGGGCACGCCGCCGGTAGGCGGCTGGTGATGTGTGTACCGGTCGCGCTCGGCACGGCTGACGGTGCCGCCCAGTCATGATCGCGGGCCCACTCGACGAATCGGACACCCAGCGGATCCGTCGACGCCGCGGCGAGCGTCCGTCCCCGCGACTACGCGGGAACTGCGATTACTGCGAGCAACACTCCGAGCGCCCCGGTCCCGCGCCGGCGTCGTTGCCTGCGCCGGACCGGGTCTACCGGGCGCCGACCCCACCGACGCCTGGGGGTCTCCGGCCCGCGTGGGTCCTCTCCGGGACGGCCCCGGTCCCTTGCGGATGCCTCGGCAGCAGCGCCCATCCGCCGATTCTGTGCGTCCGGGCCTGGTCGGTCCATGTGCAGCGGGTTATGACCAGGCAACGAAACGGGCGATCGGGAACGTGCGATCGGGAACGTGCGATCGGGAACGTGCGATCGGTTCGCCTCAGCACGCGACAACCGGCCTAGAAGAACCCGATCGGGCATGCTGTTCGTCGTGCACGCTGATGACGAGACGGACGATCTCGAAGCGGTCGCACCCGTCTGCGACGAGACTCATCAGCCCGTGGACGCGCACGTTCGAGTGGGCCGGAATCGCAAGAGGATACTGGTGAGCGTCTTCGCCGTTGCCATTTTCGCCCTTGGCATTTCGGCCGGTGTGGCCTTTCGGTCGCGAAATCCTCGGGCCCACGGGTCCCTTCCAATAGCCGAGGCATCGTCAGCCCTCTTGCTGCTCACGCGCGGCCCACTGACCCTTCGTACCGAGGAGGGGCGGCGCCTTGTCCGGGTGCACGCGTCACCGGGTTCGTAACGGGTGATGCGCGGGTGATGCGCACCAGCAGGCAGACTTTCTGGGACACCTACGACAAGGAGAGAATCTCAAGTGGCGAATTTTCTGGTGATCCACGAGGTCGATGACGTCGACCACTGGGCCAAGTCAACGAAGCGCGAGGAATACTTCGGTCCGCTCGGCATCACGGCGCGGACCTTCATCGACCCGAACGGCTCGAACCGCGTCGGCTTGATCGTAGAAGCACCCAGCCTCGAGGCGTTCCAGGCGAGCCTGCAGGGTGACGGCGCCGCCGCCGCGATGAAGCACGACGGAGTCCGCCCGGACACGCTCCTGATGCTCGTCGAGACGACTGGTAAGTAGTCGACGACGGACCATTCGAACCCAATCAACAGGAGCTGATCATCATGGCCTTCGGAATCATCCACTTCTTTCCCGGCGGTACGAAAGCGAACTACGAAGCGGTGCTCGCTGCGGTGCACCCCAGCCCGACGACGTTGCCCGAGGGCCAGCTCTTTCACGCGGCCGGCGCCTCGCCCGGCGGCTGGACCATCGTCGCGATCCACGACTCGAAGGAGAGCTGGGAGAAGTTCCGCGACACCACCCTGATGCCCGCGATGCAGAAGGGCATAGAGGGCGGTTTTGCCGGACCGCCCGAGGAGACCGAGATTGCCGACATCAGCGTCATCGAGTAGCGGCTCCGGTCGGCCGGTCGGCCGGTCGGCCCGGCGGCGCGCGATTCGAGGTATCGCCGCCCGGCCCGGCCGGCCGTCGTGCGCGCGGCGCCCACCTCAGCTAGCGGAGGGTCTCGATCCTCGGGATGAGCTCACGCGGGTGGGGAAGCTCGGCGAACTCCGACGCGAGCCGACGGGCCGCGGTATGCAGGCCCTGGTCCGTGAGGAGCCGGCCGAGCAGATCGTGGAGCGTGGACGCGTCGCGTTGATCCATCTCGACGGTGATACCGGCACCGGCCGCGGCCAGGGCGTCGGCGTTGTCCCACTGGTCGGCGCCGACGGGCGTGCACAGTTGCGGTACGCCGCGCTCCGCGGTTGCGAGCATCGTCCCCGCGCCACCGTGCGACGCGACGATGCTTGCGCGATCGAGGAGAAAGCCTTGCGGGACGTACCTCTCGACCCTCACGTTGTCGGGGATCGGTCCCAGTGCGGAGACGTCGACCGTCGATCCGATCGTCACGACCGCGTCCACCTCTACCGTCGAGAGCGCTTCGAAGAGCGCGCGCCACGGCGCCAACGCTCCCATCGCCGTACCGAACGTGACATAGGCGCCCGGCCGATCGTGCCCGAAGTTCGCGGCCCAGCCGGGCGACTCGGACACCGCGGCACCGTCGAAGTGTTCGGGGCGCATCGACGCGGCGGCCGCGATCGGCGGCGGCGATCCGAGCGAGGGTGGGAACCCGTGCAGGTACAGCTCCCCGTACAGGTCCTCGATTCCGGGAGCAGGAAGACCCTCGTCTTTCCAGACCGGGCTCACGCTCTCGACGACGGCATTGTGCACCGAATCCGAGAGCGCGCCGCTGAATCCGACGGTCACGTGCGGGATCTCCCGGCTGCGAGCCACCGGCGCGGCCGCAAGCTCAGCCAGATCGCTGATGATCACGTCGGGCTCGAACTGGTCGACGATCGGTGCGAGGTCTCGGCGCATCCGCGGCGCGGCGACCCAGCCGAACAGTCCCGACATCAGCTCCGCGCGGCGCTGCCGGGGGAGGAGAGACGCGTCGGCGGGACGCCGGGAGAATCGTTCGGTTCGTTCCCGCACCCCGATCCCCGCGGGGGCGGCGCGAAATCCGTACCGCGCGATCTGCGCGCACGACTCCTCGGCCGTGGCCCACAACAGTTCGTGCCCCGCGGCGTGCGCAGCGCTCGCGAGGGGTACCAGTGGATGGAGGTGACCGGCGCCGGGAGTGGACGTCACGAGTACCCGCATCTGCGCCCTTCGCCGTCTCGCGTTGCGAGCGACCAGCCTGACCTTCCCGCCGTTGCGGGGCAATAGGTGAGAACCCGCCGTCGCTTGCGGGTGATCCCGTAACAGGTCGCGCGTCGGGCTCAGTCGAGTCGGAGCCAAACCGTCGTGGCGGTCGGTAACCGATCCAGTTGTGTCAACCCGTCACTGCACAGGAGCACCGTTCCCGGCGGCAGCAGTATTGGAGCCGAACCGAAGTTGGTCAGCGACGCCCAGCCGCCCGATCGGAGGAACGACACGACGGAGTCGCTGGTTTCCATCCACTCGAAATCCTCGTCGCGCTGCAGCTCGTGCCGGAGTGCGAGCGCGCGCCGGTAGAATGACAACGTCGAGTCGGGATCGGCCGCTTCCACTTCGACCGCGTACTGCCCGAACCACCGTGGTTGCGGCAGGTGCGGCGCGTCGGCGCCGAATCCGAACGAGGCGCCGGTCGCCGTCCACGGTAACGGCACCCGGCAACCGTCGCGGCCGGCATCGGCGCCCTCGGTGCGGAAGAAGACGGGATCCTGTTTCTTCTCGGCGGCGATGTCGGTGACCTCGGGGAGCCCGAGCTCCTCGCCCTGGTAGATGTACATGCTTCCAGGCAGCGCGAGCGCGAGCAGCGTTGCCGCGCGTGCACGCCGGAGACCGAGCGCGCGGTCTTCGACGCCGGGGTCGGCTCCCGCCTGCAACCAGGCCGCGGCTCCCGTCGCCGACGGCAGTGCGAAGCGGGTCGCGTGACGCACGACGTCGTGGTTGGAGAAGACCCACGTGCTCGATGCGCCGCTGGAACGAGCGAGGTCGAGGTTGGCGCGGATGATGCGGCGGAACTGGCTCGAGTCCCAATCCGCCTGTAACAGATCGAAGTTGAACGCCTGGCCGAGTCCGGTGCTGCTCGCATAGCGAACGCGGCGATCGGCCGACACCCACGCTTCCGCGACCGCGGTCAGCGGGGGCGAGTAGGTGTCGAACAGCTCCCGCCACTCCCGGTAGATCCGGTCGACGTCGTCGCGATCCCAGATGGGGTGGTCGCCGACGGCCCAGCGTGTGCTGTCGGGCGTGAGGCCCTGCATGAGGTCGTCCCAGCTCGGGAGCTCAACCGGCAGGTTCTTCGCCAGCAGGTGTGCAACATCGACGCGGAAGCCGTCGACACCGCGGTCGCCCCAGAACTTCAGCGTCCGGAGGAAATCGCGCCGGACCTCGTCGTTGTCCCAGTTCCAGTCGGGCTGCTCCGCCGTGAAGAGGTGCAGGTACCACTGTCCGTCCGGCACCCGGCTCCACGCGGGGCCGCCGAAGAACGAGAGCCAGTCGGCGGGGGGTTGGTCACCTTTCGGTCCGGTGCCGTCTCGGAAGATGTACCGGTCGCGCTCGACTGAACCCGCGGGCGCCGCCAGCGCGGCCCGGAACCACTCGTGCCGATCCGAGCTGTGGTTCGGGACGATGTCGACGATGACCTTGATGTCGCGCGCGTGAAGCGCCGCGACGAGCACGTCGAACTGTTCGAGGGTCCCGATGCGCGGGTCGATGTCGCGGTAGTCGTCGATGTCGTAGCCGCCGTCGACGAGTGCGGACGGGTAGAACGGGCTCATCCACACCGCGTCGATGCCGAGCCGATCGAGGTACTCGACCCGGGAGACGATGCCGTCGAGGTCGCCGATCCCGTCACCGTTCGCGTCGGCGAAGCTCCTCGGATAGATCTGGTACACCGCGGCCTGGCGCCACCAGGTCGCGTCGTTGCTTCGTGATGTGCTCATGGTCGCCGTCCAGCAGAGCACGTTCCCGAGGGCTTGGTCCATTGACCCTTCGGCCGGTCTACACCGGTTGCGCCGATCAGCTCATTCCGGCGATGGGCTGATTGAGGTGCTGACCCCCGGTGGAGCCGTGGAACTTCGCGTCGCCGAAGGAGAAGATGCCGCCGTCGGAGGCGACGAACCAGTAGCCGTTGCCGGCCGGGGAAGTCGTCATACCGACAATCGGCTGGTTGAGGTGTTGCCCGCCCATGGAGCCGTGGAACCTCGCGTCGCCGAACGAGAAGATGCCGCCGTCGGAGGCGACGAACCAATACCCGGCGCCGCCGTGGGTCGCGGTCATGCCCACGATCGCCCGATTGAGGTGTTGCCCGCCCATGGAGCCGTGGAACCTCGCGTCGCCGAAGGAGAAGATGCCGCCGTCGGCAGCGACGAACCAGTAGCCGTTGCCGCTGCGGGTCGAAGCCATGCCGACGATCGGCGAGTTGAGGTGGCGGCCGCCCATGGAGCCGTGGAACTTCGCGTCGCCGAAGGAGAAGATGCCGCCGTCGGCAGCCACGAGCCAGTACCCCTTTCCGGTCGGCGTCGCTGCGATGCCGACGATCGGCTGGTGCAGGTTCAACGCGTCGGTGCAGCCGTGGAAGTTCGCGTCCCCGAAAGCGCAGACCTCCGCGTCGGAGGCCGCGAGCCAGTAGCCCCCTTTGTCGGGAGTGGTGGCCATGCCGACGATCCGACCGCCGAGGGGCGTAGAGCCGGCACTCCCGCAGAACTGCTCGTTGCCGAACGTGAACAGGCCTCCGTCGGCGGCGACGAAGCGATATCCGTTCACCGGCGCGACCGCGTGGCAGCGCACCTGGGCGGGCGTCGGTTTCAGTTGCAGCGCGGCGACGTACAGCTTCCGCGCGCACGACGTCCCGTTGTACGTCGAGCATCCGGGCGCGCCGTTCCACCCCTGGAACCCGAGCCAGGGTTGCCCGCCGCTGTCGGCGAATATCGTGGCGCCGCCGGGGCCGAGGACGCGGCCGTACGACGTGAGGATCGTGCCGCCTTCGAAACACGGACCGAGCGCCGACGAGCAGACCGCGTACGCGGTCCGATACCCGCTCGAGTTCCACTGGCCTCGTGAGAACACGAGCATGAATGCCCCGCCCGCCTGCAACATCTGCGGGCTCTCGACGGTCTCGAATGGGCTCGACAGATTGCGTTGCGACAAGACGGGTGCCGGCGTACCGACTTGCCGTAGCCCGTCGCCGCTCAGTTCGACCCCGAAGATCTGCGCCGGTTGGGTCGAGTTGCACGCGTCGTCGTACGTCTTGAAGTACAGCCAGGCGCGGCCGCCGGCGACGAGCGGGCTCGGGTCGATCGCGCCGCAGTCGGTGTCGCGGCACATCCACGGGCTGGTCGTGTGGTCGACGAACGGGCCGGCCGGGTTCGACGCGGTCGCAACCGAGAGGCAGTAGCGGCCCGCGTGACCCGAGACGGTCTGCGCGTCGTAGTACATGACGTAGTGGCCGGGCGTCGGTTGGAAGACACCGGGCGCGTGCTGCGTGTTGTTCACCTGCCACGGAACCGACTGGTTCGCGGGGAACGCCGACGATCCGAACTGACCACCGGTGACCGTCTGGTAGCCGTGGTCGGCCGAAGCCGATCGGAGCACGCCGATGTGGTTACCCCACGTCGTGCCGGTCGTGTACGCGTAGTACGTGTTCCCGAAGCGCACGACGTCGGGATCGGGCGCGTCCTCTTTGAGCGCCGTGTTCGCCCAACTCGGAGCGAAGGCAGGCGCGGCCGGCCGAGTCAGTACCTGGACCGGGCCGAGCGCATGCGCAGCCGGGGCCGGGGCCACGACGATTGCGGCGAGCACCAGCGCGGCCGCGATGAAGTATTGTCCGAGCCGCGTCTTCTGCATGAGTACCCATCGGCAGTTCGGCGCCGATTCCCCGAGGTTGTCTACGGTTGCTCGCGCACGGCATCCGCGCGGGTGCGTGCTTCTTCGAGCAGTTCGTCGAGGCTCCCGCCCGGGCCGCGCCGGGCCATCCCGACCGCAAGGCCCAGGCCCTGCCCGGGGCTCACGGCTTCGATGACGTCGCGCATCCCCTCGACGGCGGCGAGCGCCTCGTTCGTGCAGTCTCCGAGGAAAAGCGCCAGGCTCGACTCGTCGACCCGACCGATGATGTCGCACGCCCGGAACGCCTTGCGCATCAGGCCGACCATCGTGACGAGCACGCGGTCGAACGCGGCGTCGGTGCCGACCGTGAGCTCGCCCACGTGGAACTCGAACAGGGCGAGCGCGGCGGGCGCGTCACGCAACTCGCACGACACGAACATGGGTCGGGCCGCAGCGAGGAAGCCGGCGCGGTTCCACGCGTCGGTCGTGACATCGAGTCCGACCGTGACATCGAGGCCGGCCGCGGCACGATCCTCGGTCTTCGTCGAGTCGTGACTGCTCATTACCATCGTCGCCTCCTCCGGATCGCGGCTCGCCGGAGTGGCTATCGACCCCGGGACGGGGCAGCTGAAGGGCACGCGGGCCCTTCCCCGAATCGGAGGACCGAGCCCGAGCGGCGGGCGACAGACCGTCCGGACGGACCGGACTCACAGGCCGCGGTCGGTCACATGTATTCGCCCGGCCGCGGCGGCCACACTGGTTCCGCGCCGTGCAGCGCTCGGCCGGTGATGGCCCAGGGATCGATCAACAGCCACGACTCCGGATCGTCCAACCACGATTCCGGGTCGTAACGCTCCCGGAACTGGGACGACGAGCGCGCCGCGTGGAGCAGCTCACCCCGCGCGAGTACCGACCAACCTTGGTGATGTACGGGATCGATCGAGTCGATCTCGAAGGCGACGTTGGTCGGTGCGTGGTCGATGACACTGCCCGCCCGGGTCCGGACTGCGATCAACGGACCCGACGCCGGTTCTACGAAGCGGTAGTTCACCGGCAGGATGATCGGGTCGCCGTCGACGACGAGCGCGATCCTCCCGACGCTCTCGGCCCGTAAGAGTCCGAGACACACGCTGCGGTCCAGCGTTTGGAGTACCCCGTCGCCGCCTGCGCCATCGGAGTCCATGTTCACGGCGTCGAGATCAGTTCGCAGGTGTCCCGGAAGAGTGTCTGGGTCTGTGCCACGTTGTCTCCTCGTAAGGGTCCGCCCCAGGCTGGGATCTCTCGTCATCGTCGGCTGCGCGGGCCCTGGGTGGCAGAGTCGATGGGCCGCGTTGGCAAAGGACGTCTGACGGGCGATTCGGGACTTTGGTCCCATCCGGCGCGCGTAGCTTGGGTTCGTGGTCGAGTATCCGGCGCGTTGGGAGAGCGACGTCGTCCTGGCCGACGGTGGGACCGCACGCATACGCCCGAGCCGGCCCGACGACGAGGCCGCACTGCTGCGTCTCTATGAACGACTCAGCGACGACTCGATCTATCTCCGGTTCTTCTCGCCGGTGCCTCGGCCAACGGCGGTGCAACTGGAGCGGCTCACATCCGTCGACTACGTCGATCACATGGTGCTGGTCGCGCAGCTCGGACCGGAGATCGTCGCAGTCGCACGTTACGACCGCATCGAGCCGTCCGAAGCCGAGGTCGCGTTTACCGTTGCCGACGATCAGCAACGGCGCGGATTGGCGACGCTGTTGCTCGAGCACCTCGCGGTCGTCGCCCGCGCCCAGGGCATTGCGACCTTCTGGGCTGACACGCTTCCGAGCAACTCGAAGATGCTCCGCGTCTTCGCCGACGCGGGATGGATCGCCGAGAGTCACTTCGATCAGGGAACGATTCGCGTGCGGTTCGCGATCGCGCCTACGCCGGCTTCGATCGGCGTGGTCGACGCCCGCGAGAGCAGGGCCGAGTCGGCGTCGATCGAGCGGCTCCTCGCACCCCGTTCGATCGCGGTGATCGGTGCCGGTCGTAGCCCGGGAACGATCGGGCACGAGATCTTTCGCAACCTGCTCGGCTACGGGTTCGAGGGCCCGGTGTACCCCGTGCATCCCACGTCGGTCTCGGTCGCGGGCGTGCGCGCGTACGCGAGCGTGCTCGACGTTCCCGACGCGGTCGATCTCGCGGTCGTCGTCGTCCCCGCATCCGCCGTGCTCACAGTCGCGCGGCAGTGTGCGGAGAAGGGTGTGCACGGGCTGATCGTCATCTCGGCCGGGTTCGCGGAGACGGGGACCGACGGGAAGGCGGCCGAGCGCGAGCTGGTCGCGCTCGCGCGCGGCAACGGCATGCGGGTCGTCGGGCCGAACTGTCTCGGCGTGGTGAACACCGCGTCGAACATCCGGATGAACGCCACCTTCGCGCCTGCTCGCCCGGTGGCCGGGAACGTGGCGTTCCTGTCGCAGTCGGGCGGGCTCGGCATCGAGCTGATGAGCCGCGCCGGCGACCTCGGCATCGGGATATCGCAGTTCGTGTCGGTGGGGAACAAGTCCGACATCAGCGGCAACGATCTGCTGCAGTACTGGGCCGAGGACACCCAGACCGAAGTGATCCTCCTCTACTTGGAGTCGTTCGGTAACCCGGGCAAGTTCGCGCGGCTGGCGCGCAACCTCGCCCGCTCGAAACCGATCGTCGCGGTCAAGAGCGGCCGGACCACGGCCGGAAGCCGCGCCGCCTCGTCGCACACCGCCGCGCTCGCATCATCCGATGTGGCCGTCGACGCGCTGTTTCGCCAAGCCGGGGTGATCCGTGTCGACACCCTCGACGAGCTCCTCTCGACGGCAATGGTGCTCGCGCACCAACCGATTCCGGCAGGCCGTCGCGTCGCGATCGTCAGCAATGCGGGTGGGCCCGGCATCCTCGCGGCCGATGCCTGCGAAGGCGCGGGTCTCGAGATCGCCGAGCTCGGACCGGCGACGCAGGATGCGCTCCGCCAGATCCTCACGCCCGGCGCGACCGTTCGTAATCCGATCGACCTGGTTGCGGGCGCGACGGCCGAACAGTTCGAAGGCGCCCTGCGCATCGCGCTCGCCGACCCCGCGATCGACGCGGTGCTCGCGATCTTCGTTCCGCCGCTCGTTACCCGCGCCGACGACGTGGCTCACGCGATCGCGACGGCGGCCGGGACGGAGGTAACCAAACCGGTGTTGGCCTGTTTCCTCGGCAGCACGGGTGTCCCGGACGCGCTGCGGGGAATCGACGGGCGCCGCACGATCCCGTCGTTCGCGTTCCCGGAATCGGCCGCGCACGCGCTGGGTCGGGTCGCCGAACTGGGGGACTGGCGCCGGCGCCCGCCGGGAAGCGTGCCGGCGCTCGCAGGTATCAGTCTGCACGGCGCCCGCGCCATCGTCGGCGCGGCGTTGCACGAGAGTCCCGAGGGCAGTTGGCTCGATCAGCCGGAAGCCGCGGCGCTCCTGGCGTGTTTCGGAATCCCCACCGTGCCGTTCCGTTCGGTGGCCGACGCGGACGAGGCTCGGGCCGCGGCCCGCGAGATCGGGTTCCCGGTCGTGTTGAAAGCGAGCGCGCCCGATCTCGTGCACAAGACCGATGTGGGCGGCGTCGCGCTCGGCCTTCGTGACGAAGCGAGCGTTGGCATCGCCTTCGACGCGATGTTGCAATCGGTCGGGCCCGCCATGACGGGCGCGGTCGTCCAGCCCATGGTCCCCGCCGGTGTCGAGGTGATCCTCGGGATCACCCACGATCCGTCGTTCGGGCCGTTGGTGTTGTTCGGGCTCGGCGGCGTGACCGCGGAGCTGCTCGGGGACCACGCCCTCCGCCTGGTCCCGGTGACCGATGAAGATGCGCACGACCTCGTCCGATCGCTTCGGGGTTCGCGCCTCTTCTTCGGTTACCGGGGGAGCGCGCCGACCGACGTCGCCGCTCTCGAGGAAGTGATCCTGCGGGTCGGCGTGCTCGCGGAGGAGATCGAAGAGGTCGTGGAGATGGACATCAACCCGGTCGTGGTATCGCCCGCCGGCGTGCTCGCGATCGACGTCAAGATCCGGGTCTCGCCGCCGGTCGCGCGGACGCCGGCCGGCCTCCGGCGACTGCGGACCTGAGGGGACTTTGGTCCTTCCGGCGCGGGCCAGACGACCCTCGTCGGCGGCGAATGCTGCCCGTACGTTCGAGAGCGTACGCAGCAGGAGGCGATGAGCAACGTGATACCCACAACTCTCGTAGTGCCGCTCGACGGTTCGCCGGCCGCCGAACGTGCGGTCTCGGTCGCCAGTGCGATCGCCCGGCGGCTCGGCGGCGGGGTCTTGCTCCTCTCCGCCAGTCACGACGGACCGCACGAGCCCGCGCAGTACCTCGCCGAGGTCGCGGCGCGTCACCCGGAAACGCCGGCCCAGACGTTCGTCAATTCCGACGACGTTCCCGTCGACGCGATCGTGAAGCTGGTCGGCGAGTCGGACGACCGAGTCGCGTGCATGACGAGTCACGGGCGCGGGCGACTGCGGTGGTCGGTGTTGGGCAGCACTACCGAAGAGGTGATTCGCCGCTCGGATCGGCCGGTAGTGGTCGTGGGGCGCCACTGTCGCGAGGATTTCATGACTGCGAACGCGCGCATGCTCGTGTGCGTCGACGGCACCGACGCGTCGGAGTGCATCGCTCCAGTCGCGCTCGAATGGGCCGGGCAACTCGGCCTCGAGTCGGATGCTGCGGTCGTGATCAGTCCCCTCGACGTCGAGAGCATCGAACACCCGGAGACGCTCCTCGACCCGGTCGTAGAGCACTTCGGGGGCCCGCAACGGGTCCGCGCCCACCTTCTGCGCAACGCGTACACCGCAGGCGCGTTGGCTGACTTCGGCGCCGATCTTCCTGCGGGGATGATCGCGATGAGCTCTCGCGCGCGCACGGGTGTGGCCCGGGTCGCGCTCGGGAGCGTCACGATGTCGGTACTGAACCTGGCCGCGTGCCCGCTGCTCGTCACGCACTGCACCGGGTGAGGGCGCTGCCCGGTTACCCTCGCATGAGCGAGCGGGAGAACGCATGAGCATCCGGGTGTTCTTGTTGGACGATCACGAGATCGTCCGGCGGGGTGTCCGGGAGCTCCTCGAAGCCCACGACGACGTCGAGATCGTCGGCGAAGCAGGTACAGCCGCCGATGGCGTTGCCCGCATTCCCGCGGCGAAGCCCGACGTCGCAATCGTCGACATGCGCCTCCCCGACGGCAACGGGGTCGAGGTGTGCCGGGAGGTGCGTTCGATCGACAGCGCGATCCAATGCGTCATCCTCACGTCGTTCTCCGATGACGAGGCGCTCTTCGACTCGATCATGGCCGGCGCGGCCGGTTATCTCCTCAAACAGATCAAGGGCACGGATCTCGTCGACGCGGTGCGCCGGGTCGCGGCCGGCCAGTCGCTCCTCGACCCGAGCGTCACGGCGCGCGTGCTCGAACGACTCCGGAGTGGGCCGGAGGAAGATCCCCGCCTCGCGCGCGTCACCGACCAGGAACGCAAGATCCTCGATCTCATTGCCGAGGGCCTTACCAATCGCCAGATCGGCGAGCGGCTGTTCCTTGCGGAGAAGACCGTGAAGAACTACGTGTCGAACCTGCTCTCGAAGTTGGGCATGGAACGCCGCACCGAGGCGGCCGTGTTCGCGACCAAGCTCGCGTCGAAGCGCAAGCCGTCGGGTTCGTAACCGGGGCGCGCCGCGTCCACCGAGCGCCGTCGCCCGTTCGGCCATATGGCGTACGCCGTTCTCGGCTCCGGAATCGCGACGACCGATATCCTCGTCGACCACGAGCATCCCGTCGAGTGCGGCGCGGGGCGTCTGGCGAAGAATCTCGTCGGAGAGTGAGGGTCCGCGTTCCATCACCCTCCGGGGATTGGTCTTTCGGCCCTGCCAAATCCGTGCGTCGAGACCGACACTGGACGGGTGGTCGGCGTAGGCGGTTTCCCAACTCGGATCGATGCCGGTGAGGCTCTCGACGAAGGCGAGTGCCGTGATCTGCTCGCGACGCGCGCGTTCGGTGTGGTCGGGACGACGAGGGGCGCCCTTCCACTCATCGTCCCGGTGAGCTACGTCTACCGCGGCGATGAGATCACATTTCGGGTTCGTCCCGGGTCGCTGCTGGCGGCTACCGAGACCGGAGACGTGCTCGCGTTCGAAACCGACGTCTACGACAACGGCGCGGGGGTGGGGTGGAGCGTGCTAGTGGTCGGCCGCGCGAGCGTGGCCGCGGACGAGATGAGCACGAGCGGACCAGACGGGACGATGGTGCGATTGTCCTGTGAGCTGGTGACCGGGCGGCGGCTAGGCGCCGACCTCAGAGGCCGTAGCGTTCGGTAGTGCTCCAGGACATCGATCGCGTCGCGCAGATGTCGTGCGATGCGGCGCTCGGAGCCATGGAGTCGAGACCCGCGGGTCTCTCGCCCGACGAAGCGAGCCGACGACTCAGCGAGTACGGGCCCAACGCGTTGACCAGCCACACAGTGCGCGCGTGGAGTGTGCTCGCCCGGCAGTTGCGCAACCCACTCCTGCTGTTGCTGCTTGCAGCGGCCGCGGTCTCGGGCCTCACCGGGGACCCGACCGACGCGGTGATCATCGGCGTCATCGTCGGCCTGTCGGTCGGACTCGGGTTCGTGAACGAGTTCCGATCGGAGCAGGCGGTCGCCGCGCTACACGCACAGATCCGTCATACGGCGCTCGTAGTTCGGGCGGGCACCCCGCAACGCGTCGACGTCGTCTCGCTCGTCCCGGGAGACGTGGTGCAGCTTTCGGTCGGCGACATCGTGCCGGCGGACATGCGCCTGCTCGAGACGACGGAGCTCGAGTGCGACGAAGCCATCCTGACGGGCGAGTCGATGCCGGTGGAGAAGACCTCCGATCCGAGCTCGCACGCGCAGTCGTGCGTGCTCATGGGAACCGTCGTCCGCGAAGGGGCCGGGCGCGGGGTCGTCGTGCGCACCGGCATGCAGACTGCGTTCGGGAGGATCGCACTCGGACTCGGTGAGCGGCCGGGCGAAACCGCTTTTCAGGTCGGGCTGCGAAAGTTCTCCTTCCTCCTCGTTCGCGTCGCCGGCGTTCTCACCGTGTCGATCTTCGTCATCAATGTGGCGCTCCACCGGCCTCTCATCGATGCGCTGCTGTTCTCGCTTGCGATCGCGATCGGACTCACGCCGCAGTTGTTGCCGGCGATCGTGACGGTGAGCCTCTCGACCGGGTCCCGTCGGCTCGCGCGCAAGAAGGTGCTCGTCAAGCGGTTGGTGAGCATTGAGGATCTCGGCAACATCACGCTGCTGTTCACCGACAAGACGGGAACCCTCACCGAGGGGCACATCACGCTCGACCGGGCAATCGACGCCGAGGGCGCTGCCGCGATCCCGGTGCACGTGCTCGGACTCGTCTGCAACGAGGCTCTGGTCGACGCGGGGAAGGCCGTCAGCGGAAACGCGCTCGACGTCGCGCTCTGGGACGCCGCGGAACCGCTGGTGGCGGGCGCGGCCGGGCGCTGGAACCGGGTTGCCCTGCGCCCGTTCGACCACGAACGCCGTCTGTCGGCCGTGGTCGCCGACGCTCCCGATCGGCAGCGGTGGCTGATCGTGAAGGGCGAGCCCGAAGGCGTGCTCGCGCGCAGCAACGATGTTCCGCCGAGCGCGAAGACGACGCTCTCCGCTCTCTACGACGCCGGGGCGCGGGTGATCGCCATAGGCGCCCGCCTCGCGCCCGGTCTCTCGACGCCGACCGATGCCGACGAGCAGCATCTCGGACTGATCGGGTTCGCGGTCTTCACCGACCGGCCCAAGGGCGATGCCGCGCCCTCGTTGGCCCGGCTTGCACAGCTCGGAATCGTCGTCAAGGTCATCACCGGTGACAGCGAGCAGGTCGCGGTGAAGGTGTGCCACGACCTCGGTCTCGATGTGCTGGGTTCGATGACCGGCAACCAGGTCGATGCGCTCGACGACGACGCGTTGGGCGATGCAATCGATCACACGACGGTCTTCGCTCGTGTCGGTCCGGAGACGAAGGCTCGCATCGTCCGGGTGCAGCGACTGCGCGGCGCGGACGTCGCCTTCATGGGCGACGGCGTGAACGATGCGGTCGCTCTACATCACGCCGACGTTGGCATCTCCGTCGACACCGGCACCGACGTCGCCAAGGACGCGGCCGACATCATCCTGCTCGACAAGGATCTCGGGGTGCTCGCCGACGGCGTCGTCGAGGGGCGACGGATCTTCGCGAACACCATCAAATACGTGTTGATGGCGACCTCGTCCAACTTCGGGAACATGTTCAGTGCCGCGGGCGCGTCGGCGTTTCTGTCGTTCCTGCCGATGCTGCCGTCGCAGATCCTGCTGAACAACCTTCTCTACGACGGCAGCCAGATGACCATCCCGACCGACGACGTCGACGAAGAGATGCTCGCGCGCCCCTCGGCATGGGATCTGGGGTTCATCCGGAGCTTCATGATCTTTTTCGGTCCGCTCAGCTCGATCTTCGACTTTGCGACCTTCGGAGTGATGATCGGCCTCCTGCATGCGCACGCGGCTGAATTCCGGACCGGTTGGTTCGTCGAGTCCCTTTCGACCCAGGCGCTCATCATCTTCGTGATCCGGACCCGGCGCCGGCCGTTCTGGAAGAGTCGACCGAGCAAACCTCTGACCATCGCGTCGCTGGTCGTGCCCGCGATCGGCGTAGCCGTGCCCTACGCACCGTTCGGGCACGCGCTGGGTTTCACCCATCTTCCGCTGGTGTACTACCCGATCCTCGCGGCCATGGTGATTGCGTATCTCGTGTTGGTCGAGCAGGCGAAGGGCGTCTTCTACAAGCATCGGGCGATCGGTGCTCCGGTGGCCGTGCGTGAGCCGCGCCGGATCCGGCGCATTCGACGCCGAGCCGCGCGCTTCTCCCATTGGGGCACGCTCACGCGCGTCGACCGCGATCACTGATCGCGTCCGTCATCTCGCGTCCCGGTATCGTGCGGACGGGCGCGAATGGACCGAGACGGTGCGCTACCTGCGCGATCTCGGCGTCGAGCCGCCGGCGCCGCCCCCGCCGGCCGAACCGCCGAAAGATTCGCCCGTCGCCCGCGTTCGGGGATATTTCACTGGGTTCCGCAACCGATCCGGCGCGTAGCCGTGCACCGCGTGGAAAGTCCGCGCCGCCATCAACTCCTATGTCAATACCGATACGCGCAGGAGTGCCGTGGGCCGACTCGGCGACTGGTCCGACGAAGGGACCCGCTCGTTCCCCCGCCCGTTGCGCCGGAGCGCCGAAGGCGGTTCGTCAGTACGGGCGATCGCCCGCGACCGTAACCCGCTCCATGACGCGGCGGTTCGGCAAGAAGTCGTTGCTGACGCAGTGCTGCGTCGCACGGTTGTCCCAGAAGGCAACGCTTCCCGGGCTCCAACGGAACCGGCACTGCACGTCCGGGATCGTCGCGGTGTGCTCGAGGCGCCGCAGGAGTCGTTGCCCGTCCCCGTCGTCCATGCCCTTGATACCGCACGTGAACCCGCGGTTGACGTAAATGGTGCGCCGCCCGGTTTCCGGATGGGTCCGCACGACGGGATGCTCGGCGGTCGGGTGTTTCTCGCGCAGCTTCGTCTGGTCCCCCGGCGAGAGGTGGCGCCCGAAGACCCGGACGAAGTCGTGGAGACCGACGAGGTCGGCGGTCTGCTCCTTCGTGGTTTGGTCGAGCAGGTCGTAGGCCGCGCCCATGTCGGCCCACAGTGTGTCGCCTCCGAGCGGAGGTGATTCGACGATGCGCAGGATCGAGCCCAGCGACGGTTCCGGTCGCCAGGTCACGTCGCTGTGCCACACGTCGGGTGCGCGCAGCTCGCCTCCCGACGGCAGCACGAAGATCTCGGGTTGGTCCTGATTGGCAGGGGTGAGCGGATGCACTTCGAGGTCGCCGAAGCGCCGGCCGAAAGCGACGTGACGATCGCGGTCGAGGTCGTGCTGGTCGCGGAAGAAGATCACCTTCCACGCGAGGAGCGCGGCGCGGATCTGCGCGATGGTCTCGTCGTCGGCGTCGCCGACGAGGTCGACCCCGCCGATCTCGGCGCCGATCGTCGCGGTGAGGGGCTCGATCGTCAGCACGTCGGAAGCGTAAACCGTCGGGGACGGATCCGCCCGTCGATCACGCCCGGACGAGCACGGGCGCGAGCTCACGCCACTCGGCGCCGGGAACCTCGTTGTCCCGCCGGATGACCTGTATGCACACATGATCGGCGCCCGCGTCCCGCATCCCCTGCACCCGGCGGGCGATGGCGTCGACGTCACCCCAGGCCACGATGGCATCGACGAGCCGGTCGCTGCCCCGGTCGGCGAAGTCGTCGTCGCCGAAGCCGAACTCGCGCAGGTTGTTCGTGTAGTTCGGCAGGTTCGCGTAGATGGCCGTGTGGTGACGCGCCGTTTCGCGCGCCGACGACGGATCGGCATCGAGCACGACCGCGAGCTCGACTGCGATCGTGCGGTCGGCGCCAAGCGTCTGGCGGGCCCGCACCACATGCTCGGGGGTGACGAAGTAGGGATGGGCGCCGGCGGAACGTTCGCGCGCCAGCCCCAGCATCTTGGGCCGGAGCGCTGCGAGCACTCTCGCGCCGACGGGGAAGGGCACCTCGGCGCCGTCGAGGCCGTCCAAGTAGTCGATCATCTTCGAGAACGGCTTCGTGTAGCGCCCGGGATTCCCGTGGTCGATCAGAGGCGCGTGACTCACACCGAGGCCGAGCAGGAAGCGGCTCTGCCAATCCTCGCTCCATCCCGCCCGTTGCCGGGCGACGTCGGCGGGCTCGTGCATCCAGATGTTGAGGATGCCCGTCGCGACGACGAGGCCATGGGTGGCCTGCAACAGCAGTTCGACGGACCCGAGGACGTCGCCGCCGACGTCGGGGATCCAAATCGCCGAGTACCCGAGGTCTTCCAGCTCCGCGGCCGCGTCGGCGATCCGGGCGGTGTCGCCGTACCGGAGATGACTCGACCACACACCTGTTCCTGTGACTTGCATCGGTGCGCGCACGCCTACCGCTCCGGAACTTCGCCGAAGGCGAGTTGGTGACCATCGGGATCCGCGACCACGAAGTCGTAGTTACCCCACGGTTGATGCGTCAGCGGGTTCGTGATCGTGGCGCCGACCGCGACGCAACGGTCGTGCAACTCCTCCACGCCCTCGACGTCGAAATAGCAACCGGCGAACGCGGCCACGGCCGGATCGTCGACCTGGCCGAGCCCCAGGCCCGTGTCTTCGTTCGCGATCATCGCAAACGTCGGGGGTTCACCCATCGTGTGCAGGACCGTGAAACCCAGGGCCTTCTCGTAGAACTTGATCGAGGCGGCGACGTCGCGTACACCCAGTGTGGTCCGGCTCTTGAGGAAACGGGTCATTCCCCACTCTGGTCGCGAACCGCACCGGAGTGCCACAGGTGGTTCCGTCGGAAACGGGTGCGTCGACTACACACTGTCGGGATGACTCCGCTCCAGATCATCTTCGCCGGTGGCGGCGGATTCGCGGCCGGCGCAGTGAACGCGGTGGCGGGCGGGGGCACCCTGATCTCTTTCCCGATCCTCATCGCGCTGGGACTGCCCGCAGTCTCTGCGAACGTCACGAACACGGTCGCGTTGAGTCCGGGGTACCTCGGTGGGGCACTGGCCCAGCGCCGCGCCCTCCAAGGTCAGTCGAACCGGGTTCGCGCGCTCCTCGTCGCGGCCGCGATCGGCGGCTTGGCCGGATCGATCCTCTTGCTGTTCACCAGTGACGACGCCTTCCGCGTGCTCATCCCCGTGCTGCTGTTCGTCGCGACCGCGCTCCTGGCGGTGCAGGATCGGCTGCGGGGCGCGCTACGCATTGGCCGGCCGACCACGGAGATTGTCGATCCGACGAACCCACCCGCGGATCCGCGCTGGCTGTTCGCTCCCGTCGCTCTGGTCTCGGTGTACGGCGGGTACTTCGGCGCCGGCCTCGGCATCATGCTGTTGGCGGTGCTCGGCATCCTCGTGCACGATTCGCTCGACCGCCTGAACGCGCTCAAGCAAGTGCTCGCGTTCGCGATCAACGCCACCGCAGCCGTGTTCTTCCTCTTCTCCGGGCGCGTGTACTGGGTCGCCGCGCTCGTGATGGCGATCACGAGCGTGGTCGGCGGCAGCGTGGGCGGTCGTTTCGCGGGATCGATCCAACCCGCGCGTCTGCGCGCTTTCGTCGTACTGATCGGCTTTGCCGTCGCGATCGGCTACGCGATTAAAACGTGGTTGTAGACAACACGTGGTTGTAGGCAACACCTGGTTGTAGCGGCGGTGGGGCGGGGGCGGGAATCGATCTCGGTCACTGAAATCGCGCAATCGCGCCACACCTGCGCCGATATCAGTAGTGTCTCGAACGTTTTCCGAACGACGGAGGTCGTGTGCAGCGGTTCTGGTCCTGGCTCGGGCTCAGCCTCGGGAAGCACTGGATCGCGGTCATGGTCGTCGGCGGGATCCTCACGCTCGGCCTCGGCTACGGCACAACGAAGCTGAAGTTCTCGACCGACCAGAGCAACTATCTGAACAAGAGCGACCAGGTCTACAAAGACAATGTCGCCTATCAGAAGCTGTTCGGCGGCGAGGCGATGCTCACGCTCGTCACGATGGATCCCGGCCACACGGTCGCAGAGCTGTTCACGCCCAACGACGTCCAACAATGGACCAAGGTGGCCCGCGAGATCGACAGGTCGCCCCGGGTGCTGAACGTCGTGACGCCGCTCAGCGCGCTCCAGTGGAACGTGAACCTCATCAAAGGTACGAACGGTGATGTCACCAGCAGCGTCGTCGGCAAGATCCTGGCGGCCGACATCGCGCGCGATCCGTCGGCGAAGGGAAAGACGGCACGGAGCACGGCCGCCCTCGCGACGATCCAGCGCCTTAATGCGATCCCGCCCGCACAACGCACGATCACGAACCGTAAGTATCTCGACTTCCTGATCTACGACAACCCGCTCCCAAACGATCCGACGCCGATCCGGACGCCCCTGCTCGCGCTCTTCCCCGACACTCGGCACGCGCAGCTCGTCGTTCGGCTGCGGGGCAACCAGTCGATCAAGGACGAGGGCAAGGCCGCCGACTTCATCACCGCCTCGGCGAGGTCGCTGCACTTCGACCACGCGCAGATCACCACGACGGGCGCGCCGGCGCTGCTCGAAAATCTCAACAACTACCTGACCGGCGGCATGACCACGCTGGCGTTGATCGCGATCGGGATCATGGCGGTCATCTTGCTCCTGCTCTTCCGGGTGCGCTGGCGCCTTCTTCCGCTCGGCATCGTGCTGATCGGCGTCATCTGGGCGTTCGGCGTCGCCGGGTATCTCGGTATCCCGCTCACGATCGTCACCATCTCCGGGCTCCCGGTGATGCTCGGTATCGGTATCGACTACGCGATCCAGATGCACGCCCGGGTCGAGGAAGAAGTCGTCATCGATCGGGCCGAACACCCGATCCAGGAGACCGCGCGCAACCTCGGCCCCGCGCTCCTGGTCGTGACCCTCGACGCGATCCTCGCCTTCGCGTCCCTGCGCTACGCCAAGGTTCCGATGCTCCGCGAGTTCGGCCTGCTCCTCATCATCGGTGTGGCTGCGATCTGTCTCAACAGCATCATGGGCACGCTCGCGATCCTCGGTATTCGGGAGTACCGCTCGCCCACGAAGGGTACGGACTTCCGCGAGGGTTTCCTCGGCCGCGCGACCGTGTGGCTCGGATCGCTCAGTGCCCGTGTCGCGCCGGCGCTCGTCGTGCTCAGCTTGCTGATCTTCGCGGGGGGCGCGCTCGTCGAGGGCAAGTTGGTCCTGCAGACCGACCCGGAGCAATGGGTGAACCAGCACTCGCAGGTGATCAAGAACCTGAACGTGCTCGACCGGGAGGTGCACTCGTCGAGCGAGCTCGGCGTCTACGTGCAGTCGAACAACGTGTACTCGCCGGCAACGTTGTCGTTCCTCGACTCGTTTACCCGGGCTCAGCTGCAGGCGTATCCCACCACGTTGCTGACGGCATCGGGTCTCGTGAACGCCGTGAGCCAGCTGAGCGACGTGGCGGGCGCGACGCACCTCGTACCCACGCCCGCCGACGTGCGCGCCGTCTTCGCGGTCGCCCCCAAGGACATTCAGCTGACCATGGTCGCACCCGGCGGCGGAGCGATGAACGTGGTGTTCCGGACCGGGCCGAGCGGGCTCGATTCCCGGGCCAAGGTCGTGCGGGAGATCCGGACGACGGTGCACCCGCCCGCGAACGTGCATGCGACGCCGTCGGGTCTTGCGGTCGTCGGGGTCGGGCTGCTCGACAACCTCGATGCGAACCGAGTGATCCTCACCTACGTCGCGATCCTCTTCGTCTTCTTGTTCCTCACGCTCCGGCTGCGCAGCGTGATACGAGCGTTGCTCTCCCTCGTGCCGGTGCTGATCGCGGTCGGCGCGTCGTCGCTCTTCGCGTACGCATTGAGCCTCAAGCTGAGCCCGATGACGGCGGTCGGCGGCCCGCTGGTGGTCGCGGCCTGCACCGAGTTCACGTCGCTGATCCTGTTGCGGTTCGTGGAGGAGCGCGGCCGGGGCTACGCGCCGAGGCATGCGATGGACATCGCGGCGGCGCGCACGGGCCGCGCGTTCATCGTCTCCGCCCTGACCGCCATCGCCGGCGTGGCCGTGATCGCGACGTCGTCGCTCCCGCTGCTGCACGACTTCGGTCAGATCGTGACGCTCAATCTCGCCGTCGCGCTCCTGAGCGCGTTGGTCATCCTGCCGCCGATGCTCGTCTGGGCCGACAAGCGCAACTGGGTGTCGCGCGGGTTAGTCCCGGCCGACCGCCTCGAGGCGCGGGCACCCGAACCCGCCGAAGCGGACGCCCGCACCTAGTTGAGCGACGAAACTCGGGCAGCGGGGTGGTAACACACCTCCCGGAGTAGCCCTGTCCTCCTTGTCCACCGGTCCCGATCCGAGTCGAATGACGTGACCATGGTGGGCGCAGTCGGGATGTTGGCCGGGAACGATCTTCGGCGTCGTTGGCGCGGCATTCTCGTGGTGACGGTGCTCGTCGGTGTGGTCGGCGCCTTCACGATGGGGGCGGTCGCGGGCGCGCGGCGTACGGGCTCCTCGCTCGACCGGTTCCGGGAGACGAGCCGCTCGGCCGACATCGAGCTGGCCGCAGAATCGACACCCGCGCAGCTGCAGCAACTCGTCCGGATCCCCGGCGTGGTCGCCGTGGCATCGATGCAGGCCTACGGGCTGGTCGTTCCGGCCGCGCCCGATTTCGAGGAGGTCGGCGCGCCGGTCGGAACGGCATTCGGTACGACGATCGATCGCGATCGCATCGTCGCCGGGCACGCCCCGGATCCGGACGCCGTCGACCAGATCACGATCGGTGAGGCCTTCGCAGCGCGCCTACATCTCCGGCCCGGCAGCCCGCTCGACGTCGAGTCGTTCTCGCCGAAGCAGGTCGAAGCGACGCTGCGCGGCGCCGCCAACGTCGGGGCCCCGTCGGGACCTCGGGTGCGGCTGCGGGTCGCGGGAACCGTGCGGCGCACGCTCGATCTCGGGGACCGCGGCGCATCCGGAGGCCTGCTTGTGCTGACTCCCGCCTTCGATCGGGCGTACGCCAACCGCATCGGCGTGTTCGGTTCGCGTATCCGCGTGCGTACCGCGGACGCCCCCGGCGACGTACCTGCCGTGCTGGCGGCAATCCGGAAAACGTTGGGCGATTCGCTGTTCAGTGCCCAGGGGCTCGCGACCGAGACGCTGGGCGCGAGCAACGCCATCGACGTCGTAGCGAGCGCTCTCTGGATTGCCGCCGCCGTCGCCGGGCTGGCGGGAGCGGTCGCGATCACCTTCGCGTTGGGTCGCGAGATCTCTGTCGCGACCGACGACAAGGACGCGCTGCGGGAGCTCGGATGCACGCGCGGGCAGCAGGTCGCGGCGGTACTGCCATGCGCGCTCGTCGGCGCAGCCGGCGGCGCCGCTCTCTCGACGATCGGTGCGATCCTGCTCTCGCCCCGCTTCCCGGTCGGCGTGGCCCGACGCGCCGATCCGAACCTCGGGTTTCATGCCGACTGGACCGTCCTCGCACTCGGGGTGCTCGTCGTCGTCTCGGTCGTCGCCGGTATCGCGATCGCGGCCGCGTACCGTGCGACCCGACCGTCGGTCACGGCATCGGTCGTGCGTTCCGACAAGGTCGGGGTCGTCGGTCGCGTCGCGGCGGCAGGAATGGCGCCACCCGTCACGAATGGTGTGCGCATGGCCCTCGAGCCCGGGCGGGGCCCGAGCGCGGTTCCGATGCGATCGGCGTTCGCCGGTGCGGTGTGCGGCGTGCTCGGCGTCACCGCAGTCGTCGTGTTCGCTGCGAGCCTCCGTGATCTCGCCTCGACACCCCGTGCGTTCGGATCCCGTTGGGACTTCACCGCGTTGGACACGACGTCGAACACACCCTGCGAAGGCTCGAGCTTCGGGCTGGACCGCGAACCGGGGATTGCGACGCTGGCGGAGCTCTGCGTGCAGAACGTCCAGATCGACGGCCGCCCGACCGGAGCGATCGCGTTTACGCGGGTGACCGGCGCGTCCATTACGCCGGAAATCATCTCCGGGCGTGCGCCGAGCGCACCGAACGAGGTCGCGGTCGGGACGAAGACGCTGGACGTGCTCGGCAAACGGATCGGTGACACCGTCCAAATCGAAGGACGCAGAGGCAAGCTCGACTACGAGATCGTCGGCCGGGCGGTGTTCCCGTCGCTCGGTCCGACCCAGCCCCTCGCCGACGGCGCGGCGTTCACCGGCGCGGGCTACAAGCCCTTGTACGACCAGAACCTGTTCAACCGGTTCTTCGTCGGCACGTTCGCGCGCGGGGCCGATCGGCCGGCGGTGCGCGCGCGGATCGACGCCGTGCCGAACCTCGGCCCGGCGGCTGCTCCCGTCGTCCCGGTCGAGATCGATCGCCTGCGCCGCATCGACTGGTTACCGGTGAGCTTGGCCGCGTTCCTCGGAGGTCTCGCGACGGTGGCGGTCGGGCACGCGATCATCGTCGCGTCCCGTCGCCGTCGGCGCGAGCTCGCGATCCTGAAGACGTTGGGGTTCTCTCGCCGCCAGGTGCGGGCGACGCTCGAGTGGCAGGCGACGACGCTCGGCGTGGTCGGCATCGGTCTCGGCATTCCCGCGGGCCTGATCGTCGGTCGCCTGATCTGGGGCGACGTCGCACGCGGGCTCGGGGTGGCCCCGGCGTCGTCGGTTCCCGCGCTCGCGGTGGCGTTGACGGCCGTCGGCGCACTGTTCGTGGTGAACGCGCTCGCGTTCTTCCCGGGCATCACCGCGTCGCGCGTCGGCGTCGGCCGTGCCCTGCGATCCGAGTGACCGAGGGAATCCTTGCAAACGTATTGCAAGGATCGCGACGCACATGCGACCGTATTCTTGCAATGTGTTTGGAGCTTTGGCGTGGGCGTCGGGCGGTTCGCCGGCAATCCGAGGTGTCGTCGCACGACGAGCGCGACCTTCCCGCGTGTGTGCCCGCCCATGACCTCGAGACGCGCGGCTGCGACCTCGGCCCTCGGCAAGGTGCGCGCGACGAAGACCGTCAGCAACCGGCGGCGACCCTGTCGACGAGTCGAGCCGGGCCGCTCCGATCGCTGTTCCCGACTATGCGAATGCGGGCGGATCGGGCCGGTTGACCCGTGGCCGGGTGATCTCGAAGAAGCCGGGCTCGGCCGACAGCAGGTTGATGGCGTCCCACATCCGGACTGCGGCCGCGCCGGTCGGCGCGGGCGCCATCACCGGTCCCTTGAACCCGTGCGGCGGATCGGTACGCACGACGATGGTCGGGGTCTGGGTCTTGGGGCCGCCGAACGCATACGCGACTTCCATCGCCTCGTTGATCGGAGCGTCCCACTTCTCCGCATCGCCTGCGTCGATCAGGCCGTCGTCGAGCCCGCACGCGGCCAGGCACTGCGCGAGCACCGTCTCGGTCCGGTTGCCGTCGCGACCGAAGAAGCGCTGACCCCATTCGGTGTACAGCGCGTCGACGCGCTCCTCGCTGGACGCGGCGCGCACCGCCTCGAGGATCCGCAGCATCCGGTGGGAGAGCGCGTGCGCGCTGAGGGCCCTCTCCCGCAGGCGCTCGGGCATCGTCGGTACTAGGTCGTAGTCGTCACGGATCTCGATGCAGAAGGAGCGCCAGGTCACCGAAAGGTCGCGTTCCGGCGCGACTTCTTTGATCCATCGCGTCGTGATCCAAGCCCACGGACAACTCGGATCGACGTACACCTCGACATCCGTCATGCCTCGGAGGCTACGACACCCCAAGAACCATCGAACCGGCTCGGGGGCTCGGGTCGGGGGTCCGGATCGGGGGTTCGAGCTCGTGCTGCACTGCCAGCCGCGGGACTCGTCGTGAGCGTGACGAGCTTGTGCACACTCACTTCCCGGATGAGGCGCCGGCCGAGACCGAGCACCATGTCGACCGTCGTGAACTTGCCGGCGCCGTTCGGCCCGGCAGGCAACCGTCTCACCGGGTGCTGTGTCGAGGTCGATATCGCGGACCGCCCCGGGCCGGGCCGAACGACCTCGAGGCCGCAGAGCGAGGTCCCGGCGGTGGTCACGGGCGGGTGGGTAGTTCGCATGCGTCTCATCGTGCACTGCACCGGATCCGGCCTCCAGACGTGCGAGTGGCGACTTCGCCATGACGAATGTCACGACACCTGGTGTCGTGGTCTGCCGTTCTCGGCGTTCGCGACCGGGCAGAGTCCGCGCTCCCGCCCGCAGGCGGAGAAGTCGCACATACGGCACGTGTACCCGTTCTCCGCCACGTGACCGGCGGCTCGATCGGCGAGTCGTTCTCTCGTAGTCGCGCCGAGCAGTTTCTCCATGAGGGTTGCGAGCGCCGCCCGTTCGCCGTTGGTCAGCGGTGACAACATGTGATCGATTGCACCGGCGCGTGCCTCGAGCACTCTGCGGGCCGCGCGCCGACCGGTGTTGGTGAGCGCGAGCGCGACGGCGCGGCGATCGGCCCCCGCTCGACGTTCGACGTAGCCCGCGGCGACCAGACGATCGACGAGCCGGACCGCCCCGGACGAGGTGAGGCCTACAGCATGACGGAGGTCGTCGATCGAGCGTCCGCCCAGAAACTCGTAGAGCGCGACGAGCGCGCCAGGCGCGGCGTCGGTGTGGCGGGCGGCGGTCTCCGTGGCCCGGCGGATCTTGTCGTCAGCGACGAGTGCCAGTGCCCCGAAGAGGTTGGTCGTACGGTCGGATCGAGACGTGCCCATTGCTCCGAATCTACCCCGGTTCGGCCTCGGCGAATCGGGTATATGTATGACACACTCATATAAAGAAGTTCGGTGGGGAACACCATGACCACCAGGATTGCGGCGACATTCGAAGTGACCGGCTGGGACGAGAACCCGTTCGACGAGAACGCCGACGCGACCAAGCTCACGGCCGCCCACGTCACGAAGAGCTACTCGGGCGATATCGAGGGTGGCTCGGCGACCGGGTGGCTGATGGCCTATGCGCCGACGGCAGCGCAACCTTCGTCGGTCTGGAGCGCATCAACGGCGCCATGGCAGGCCGGCGGGGAACGCTCGTCGTACGCCATGTCGGCGCGTACGTCGACGACGTCGACTGACGAACCCGGCCGCGAAGATCGTAAGCTCGGTCGCCGTGCGTCTGCACCTGATCTTCGACGCCGACGACACCCTGTGGGAGAACAACGTATTGTTCGACCGCGCCATCGTCGACTTCGTCGCGTGGATCGCGCACCCGAACCTCGCTCCCGAGGAGATCGTCGCGACGCTGTACGACATCGAGCGGGCGAACTCGGCGACGCACGGCTACGGGACCCGGGTCTTCCTACGGAGCCTGCACGACTGCTTCGAGCACCTCCGGGAACGCGCACCCACGACCCGGGACCGCGCCCGCATCGAGCAGCTCGCGGCGCCGCTGTTCGCACACGCGATCGAGCCCATCGCCGACGTCGAAGCCACGTTGGACGCCCTGCACCGGCGTCACGACCTCCTGATGCTGACGAAGGGTGACGACGCGGAGCAGCAGGGCAAGATCGACGTGTCGGGCCTCGCGCGCTTCTTCCGGCGCATCGTCATCGTGCGGGAGAAGAACACGGCGACGTACTCCGCGTTCGTCGAGGCCGAGAGTCTCGATCCCGCGCGTACGTGGATGATCGGGAACTCGGTGAAGTCCGATATCGCACCCGCGCTCGCAGCCGGGCTCGGGGCGGTGTTCATCCCGAACGTCAACACGTGGGCGTTGGAGCACGACGTGCTCGACGAGACGGCCGAACGCCTGGTGCAGCTGGAGCGGTTCTCCGAGCTGTCGGCGCGCTTCTGATCGTTCGGCCGACGATTTACGTCGTGCCGTGCTGCACCTTGCGGGCCAGGAGGCCGAGCGAGGCGCGCAACGTCGCCTCGGGGATGATCGGGAAGATCGCCGCTTCTCGCCACACCGGGTCGATCTCCGACCAGTCGTAATACGACGTGACGAGTGTGCCGGCGTCGGTCGGCTCGAGCGTGTACCCGTAGATGTGGCGGAGCGGCGGCTCGATCGCGCCGACGACGGTCCACGCGATCTCCCGGTCCTGCTCGAACTTCGTGATCTCCACCGTCACGTCGTACAGGCCCATCGGGTAGTCGTTCAGTGCCTCACGGTCCATGTGGATCACGAAGGTGTCGCCGACGGCCCGGGCCGGGTCGCCCGTGGAATCCATGAGCATCCCGGAGCTGTCGATCGCGACGTGACCCTTCGGGTCGCTCACGACCCGGAAGATCGTTGCGGGGTCGGCCCTGATCGTGCGCGGGACTTCGAAGCGTTCGGTCGTCATGACGGCATCCTGCCACCTCCGCTCGTCCCTGGGTAGCTGTCGGCCTTGCTAGGGGAGTGGAATGCTCTGAGCGAAATGGAACGCGTCGTCCGGGTCCCACTTCTTCTTCAACGTCTCGAGCCGTGAGAGATTATTGCCGTAGTACGCCCGCAGTGAGTTCGTGAGCGTGGGATCGATGTAGTTCTGGTAAGCCGCGTTCGAGACGTACGGGCGCAGCGCGGCGCCGCACTGCGCGACCCACGCCTGGTGTCCGGCCACCGCGACCGCGGAATCGTTCGCGTTGTAGTTCACGCTGTACTGAGCGCAACACAGGGTCTGGCGGTGCACGAACGCGGTCGCGGACGGGTCGACCCGGTTGATCGCGCCGCCGTAGGAGTCGAACGCGATCGCGCCTGACCGGCCCGACGATCCGCGCGCCGTGATGGCGCCGACGATGGCTTGGATCCCGGCGTCGGACGGGGCGTTGTCGAGGTAGTTCGAGGCCGCGAACGAGGGCCCGCGGGTCAGCTGTCCCTGCGCGTTTTGGCTCGGGAGGTGACATGCGGCCTGGCTCAACTGGCCGCATCCCGCCTCCACGTACATGGCGTGCGCGAGCGGGATCGTCTCCAAGAAGTTCGTCGTCGGGGTCGCCCCGGTGGCCGTGACGAGTTGGGCGATGAGCGGTGCGACGCCCGACTGCGGGCCGCCCCAGATCCCCCCGATCGAGATCGACGGGCCACCGTTGGTGGACGGCGTCGACAGGATGCAGTTCGACCACAACGGATCGGGCGCGCCGTCGATCCACCCCATCCAGGCCGGTAGCACGTCGGCGGCCGCGGCCCACGGAAAGCGCAACGTGAACAGGGCGACGTCGCTGGTAGCGAACGTGTCGAACTGGAACCCTGTGACGACGGCGAAGTTGCCGCCCCCGCCTCCGCGCAGCGCCCAGAAGAGGTCGTCGTTGTCAGACGTGTTCGCGTGCACGAGCCGGCTGTCGGCGGTGACGACGAACACGTCGCTGACGGCGTCACACGTGAGCCCGTGTTCGCGACCGACCACGCCGATCCCACCGCCCAGCGTGAGGCCGGCGATGCCCACCGTCGGACATGACCCACCGGGGATCGAGACACCCTGTCCGTTGAGATTGCCGTAGATGTCGATGAGGCGGGCGCCGGCGCCAATCGTTGCGCTGGAGCCGGTCAGCGCCACTCCGTTCATGGTGGTGACGTCGATCACGAGTCCCCGGTTGCTCGAGTATCCGGCGTAGCTGTGGCCGCCGCTGCGGGCTGTGAACGCAACGTCGTTGGACCGGGCGAACGAGATGCAGTGCTGGACGTCGGTCGGATCGGCGCAGTACGCGATCGCCGCGGGCCGGGTCGTGTCGAAACGCGGGTCGTACAGTTGCAGGTCGGAGAGATAGCTCGACGCGGCCGGGAGGACGAGGCGCCCGGTCAGCTTGCTCTGCAGCCGGCTCCAGACGAGGCCCTGCGGCGAACGGGTGGTCGACGTTCGGCCGGACGACGACGGCGTCGGGCCGGCGCCGCGTGACCCGCCGCTCCCGGAACATCCGGCGACAGCGGCCGCGCCGGCACCGGCGGCCAGCCACCGCAACAACGTGCGCCGATCGAGAAGCGTGTCGTCGAGCATCGCATCACTCTTGCCGAGAACCACGCGGCGCGGCAGCCGAACCGGTCGAAGCGTTCTTCCGCGGCGGCAACGTGATCCCGTGCGCGTCGCATTCCTGTTGATTCCAACCGACGCCGTTGCGGACGAATCTCTTCGGCATTCAGCCGTCGACGGGCTCACCGATCTCGCGCAGCGCCTTCGCGAGCGCGGCGCGGAGGCGGCGCGCGGTCGGCGGACTCAAATGGCCGACGAGTCCGGCGCCGGGAGCGCCCAATTCTTCGACCGTGAGCTCGATTCTGGGATCTTCGCACTCTTCGCAGTCGTCGAGGAGCGCGACGATCCACGTGATCTGCGCCCGCTCGGGGTCGCCGGCCGGATGGTCATCGGTGCCGTACTCGACGAGCTTTTTCATGGTCCGAGTCAACCACGGCTGGTTCCTCGGTGGTGCAGGCACGCCCATTCGCCCGGTCACTTAATCTGCCGGCCGTCATCGTGACAAGGTCGTGTTCACCGCGCTCGTTATCTTTGTTGTCGTCAGCACCGGCCTGGAAATCGATGCGCCGGGCCTCACCGGGCCGAAGGCGCCTGACCGGAGAGCTCAGGCTGGCGACTCGTTCGCCACGGTGGGGAGCCCGTCGGCGATCCACGCCTGAACGCCGCCGATGAGGTCGGTGGCGCGGTGCAGCCCGAGATCGTGCAGCGTCGCCGCGGCCAAGCTCGACGCGTACCCCTCGTCGCACACGAGAATGATCGTCTGGTCATGCGAGGTGATCTCGGGTGTCCGGTCGGCACTCTCGGGATCGAGGCGCCACTCGAGGACGTTGCGATCGATGACCAGCGCGCCGGGTATGAGCCCGTCCCGGCGTCGGAGCTCCGACGGCCGGATGTCGACGATCAGCGCGCCCGCGTCGGCCGCGCGTCGCGCTTCGACCGGGGTGACGCGATGCAGCGAACGGCGCGCCTCGACGAGCAGCTCGTCAACCGTGTGCACGCTCGGTCGCTCGTTCACAAGGCGTCACGGTATCGACGTCGACGATCTCGTGGTGCACGGCCCGGAGGGCGGACTCGGCCGTCGACTCGTAGTGATTCATCATCGTGAGGGGCGGTGAGTACACGTGGATACTCGCGGCGGGGACGCGGGCCGCGTTGACGACCTCGTGCACGTGGGCGGCCGCCATCGTGGGTCGGGGCCGGGTGCACGCGCATCGAGGTGCGTCTCCGGGTTTCGGCTCGACGAGCAGGTCCAAGGGCGCGCCGGGCGCAGCCACGGTTTCGCCGATGCTGCTTCGAGGATTCGCAACGTCACTCCTTGGGGCGGGCCTGCTTCGGGACGGAGATGGGGCAAGGAGCCGGACGCGTCCGTTCGTCGATGCTGATACGAGCTCCGCGCGCGACGCTCGGTGCAGCGCCTCTACCGCGAGCGCGTGCAAGCGGCTGCGGAGGTCGTCGATGAAAGGGAGCGGCCCTTCGGCTCCGCACGGGAGCGCGGAGAAGGGATCCCGGGTGCCGACCGGCGCTCAGCAGCTCGTCGACGCGGACGGTGTCCGCCGGGCGGTTCAGTGTCGCGACGCTCAAGGTGCCCGCCTTTCGGTGAAGGCCGGTTCTCCGTCATCGGATAGAGCATAATCTAGATAGATATTGTGGAGATACGCCAATGGGGCCCGGGCGGCGCGGCCTGCGCGAAACTGCCCGCCATGACGCTTGTGCACCGGGTGCTCTTTCCGACCGCTATCGCCTCGCTCGAGGAGTACGTGAAGGTGCGGGGTGGGACGGGGCTCGAAGCAGCCCGCGGCCTGTCGGGCGAGGAGATCATCGTCGAGCTGGAGGCCTCCGGACTCCGGGGCCGCGGCGGCGCCGGCTTCCCGACCGGCCGGAAATGGCGAACGGTGCGCGACTACTGCTCCGGATTCGAACGCACGTCGGTCGTCGTCAACGCGGCCGAGGGGGAGCCGGGGACCTTCAAGGACCGCACGATCATCCTGAACGACCCGTACCAGGTCCTCGAAGGCGCCGTGATCGCCGCCCTCACCGTCGCAGCCGACCAGATCATTATGGCGACCAAGCACTCCTTCTCGGCCGAGGTCGAGCGCCTGCGGGCCGCGATCGACGAGATCAAGGCCGCGGGCTGGCTCGCCGGCATCGAGATCTCGGTCTTCGAGGGACCGAACGAGTATCTCTACGGTGAAGAGACCGCCCTGCTCGAGACCATCGACGGTCGCTACCCGTTCCCGCGGATCGCACCCCCGTACCGGCGCGGCGTGCGGGAGGTCGTCGAGACGGCCGGTGATCTGCAGACCGGCAGTGGACTTTCGGGGCACGTCGAGATGGCCGGACCGGGGGAGGAGAACGAAGCGCCGCCGACCCTCGTCGACAACGTCGAGACCCTCGCCAACGTCGCCCGCATCCTGGCGCGCGGAGCCGACTGGTTCCGCACCGAGGGAACCGACGAGTCGCCGGGCACGATGGTGTGCACCGTCACCGGCTCCACGGTCCACAGCGGCGTGGGCGAAGTCATCATGGGGACCCCGCTCCGAGAGGTGATTGCGTTGATCGGCGGCGGAGCGCGGCCCGGGCGCGAGATCCGGGCGGTGCTGCCGGGGGTCTCGAGCACGTTCATCGTCGGCTCCGCGCTCGACACGCCGGTGAGCTACGAGGCGCTGGCCGCGATCGGGAGCGGGCTCGGGTCGGCCGGGTTCATCGTCTTCGACGACTCCGACGATCTCGTCGCCGCGGCCGCGGGCGCGTCACGTTTTCTCGCCGTCGAGTCGTGCGGTCAATGCACTCCCTGCAAGCTCGACGGGCTCCGCGTCGCGGAGCTGCTGGCGAAGCTCACCCGCGGATCGGGCACGACGTTCGACGTCGCCGAGTTGCGGAGCCGGGTCGCCAAAGTCGCCGACGGCGCGCGGTGCTCGCTCGCAACGCAGCAACAAGTGCTGGTCGGGAGCCTCCTCGATCTCTTCCCCGACGACGTCGAGGACCATCTCGAGAAGCGTAAGCGCTCCGACGCGCCCCGCCCGGTCGCGGAGCTCGTCACGATCGAAAGTGGTGTCGCGCACATCGACACCCGCCACGCCGCCAAGCAACCGGACTGGACGTACGACGCGGTCGATTCCGGCAAGGTCCCGGCCGAGCGGCTGGGCGAGCACCGCGACAACCTGACGCTCGACGAGTGACGTCGTCGCCGCCGCTGACGGTTTCGGCTTATACGAGGTTGTACCCGAAACCGTCGAACGCGCCGCGCAGCCGTTCCTCGTTGTTCGGCTCGTAGCCGAGCCGGTCCATGAGCAGGTAGCCGAAGTGGCGGCGCCGGCCGACCATCGCGATCGCGCCGACCATCTCAATGCGGACGGTCAGCGATTGTCGCGGCAGGAACAGGCGGCGACCGAACGGGAACGCAAGCGACAGGCCGTCTTCCCGGATCGAGAACTGCCACGGCAGCCAACGGCCGTGCACGTACGCGACGAATGCGAGCAACGTCGCCCACTGGATGCCGTGGTTGGTATCCATCGCGAGGATCACGATCGCGAAACCCAACAGCACCTTCGGCCACCACCGCAAGAACCGGTTCCGGCCGAGATAGCCGGCCTCGTCCGCCATGGGCGAAGGGTAGTGGTCGCTCGCCGCGAACCCCTACGCGGGGATTTGCAACAATGTTCCGACGCGCAGGTACCTCGAAGAACAGACCGGCAAGCGGGCCCGAGCGGGCGGCTCGCGCCCGGCGAGCAGGCGAACGGTTGGAGTTCACCCCGTCTGACGCGGAAGTGTCGTTCTCCAAGACGGTCGGCGGGTACATCGCCAGATCGAACACTGCGGGGCAAGGCCTGGTACGTCGCAGCGCCTGTCCGTCGGGCGGCGCCGTCACCAATGTGATGAGCCCGTCCCGACGCCCGGAGCCGGGTCCATCCGGACGCGACGACGCCTCCGGCGGCTATGGCAATGCGTGAACCGGAGGCGTCGTACAGCTACCGCGAATAGAGGGGGTTGCGGCGCCGGGAACATTGTCGGCGCCCGAGCGCGGTTCCTGAAGCGGGCTTTCCAACCGGCGCTGCATGTTCGGGCCGCCCGCGCCGAATATCTGGGCATGAACCTCACGCAGTGCCCGTACGACGGCGCCCAGGTCGAGGTCGCAGTCTCCTCCGGGGGTTCGCGGTTGCTGACCTGCATGGCATGCTCGGCGGTGTGGGAACGCCACGGCGCGTGGACCGGGCGTGTCCGTGAGCCCGAGTTGCGAAAAGCTGACCGCGGCGAGGCGTTCTGCTCCGGCCGTCGTGTCGCAGGAGCCGTCGCCCATGGTTTCTCTGCCCAAGGTGCGCGCCGAAGCGGCAGAGCATTCACCGGGATTCTGAGAGATTGCCGATCGGACGTGAGAGTTTCTCTTTTCTGAGAGGTCTCACTGTCGCGGAATAAGCGGTATCCGCGGTTTCCCGAAGCCCGAGTGCAGCCGCACGGCGGGTTATAGCGGATTTCGTCGTTCGGGCGTCTCTGTAGGTTCATGCCGTGCGCAAACGTCGTTGCCGAGCGCAGGCTTCTCGCTGTTCTGCTCGAGCGCCACACGTCGTTTACGGTGTCGTCAGTCGACCAATCCGAAAGGGATTTCCTATGCCGCGTTACCGAGTCACTCTGAGACGCTCGTCAGTCGAAATCGTCGAAGCAAGTAACCAATACCAGGCCGCGATCGTTGCTCGTGAACTCTTTGGCGACAGTGTCGAAGTTGCCGACGTCGCCCCCGCCGTGGGCCGCCCCGCGGCGAATGGAGCACGTTCCGGCGCGCCCACGAAAGTCGCGAAGAAGGTAGCGAAGAAGCGCCGCCCGTTGTCGCCCGAAGCACGGGCCAAGCTGGCACAGAATCTTGTGAAGGCTCGCGCCGCGCGGGCCGCCAAGGCGCGCGCCGGCAAGTCGACGACCAAGGCGACCAAGCCCGCGAAGAAGACGACCAAGCGCGTCGCCAAGAAGCGCTAACCGGTCGGGGGCGCCCCTCGCCGTATGACAACCGGCACATTGCCGGATGCCCGACTTCACCTGAGTCGCGTTGCGGTCGATACAAGTCCGCCACCGGTTTTCGGTGGCGGACGACGCGTCGACCCACTGCCTGCAACCTGGTCGCCTCGGCAGTGGCGAGCGAATGGCGAAACCCGCGTCCGTGCGTATCGGCTCGGGGGTTCGGCATATGCACCACGACACTCGGCGATCTCGGCACGAACGGGTCTGACCCCCGGTGCTCGAGCTCCGACTCAACGGCGACGCGAAGCGGATGGCGGCGATGCGCGCGGCGATCCGGCGCGAATGCGACCGGTCGAGCGCCGGGTCCGGACACGCGGAGCAGATCGCGGTCGTGATCGAAGGGCTCGTGCAGAACGATGCCCCGCGTTCGGCGCCGCATCGGTTGGGTGCCGGGCGTCGTCCGGGCGTGTTCGTCGTCGTGACCGTTCAGTCCGACGCGACCATGTTGATGCTGAGGGACACCCGTCGCGACGGGCGCGAGCTCGGCTACCGTCGTCAGCACATGCTGGAGACCCACACGTCGGGGTGGTCGACGATGGTGGGTCCTGACGGGCGGACCATCTGGGCCGAGATCGCCCGCGCCCCCAAAACCACTGACGACCCGATCCCGATCTCGGCCCCGGTCACTGTGTCGGTCGTGACCACCACTGACGTGCTCGTCGCCCCGACGAGGACATTGTCCCGCACGATCCGATAGCGAGTGGCCGACATGCACGCCGATGACCCGTGACGACGGTCTCGCGCGCCAAGCTGTGACCGTGACCGCTCCCGGATCGACCCGCTCGTGACCTCTGTCTTCCCCGACGGGTTCTTCGCCCGGGGCGACGAACGTGACGACCGCGAGTTCTACGCATTTCCCCGGTACGTCACCCACATCGACGAAGGCGCGATCGCGGCCGTCGGCGCGTTGTACGACGAGCTCGAGGTCGGCGGCGAGCTACTCGATCTCATGGGCTCGTGGGTCTCGCATTTTCGCACCGCCCCGACCTCGCTGACGGTGCTCGGTATGAACGCTGACGAGCTGGCCGCGAACGCGCAAGCCCGATCGTGGGTGGTGCACGATCTGAACGCGGAACCGACCCTCCCATTCGGGGACGATTCGTTCGCGCACGCCACCTGTTGCGTCTCGGTCGACTATCTCACTCGTCCCGTCGAGGTGTTCCGCGACGTCGCGCGCGTCGTTCGCTCCGGCGGGCTGTTCGTCTGCGCGTTCTCGAACCGGCTCTTCCCGTCCAAGGCGATCCGCGGTTGGATGGGCTCTGAGAGCGCCACCCACGTGCAGATCGTGGCGGAGTACTTCTCTGCTGCCGGCAACTATGACGATCCTGAACAGAGTCAATGCGCAACTCCGCCGGGCGGTGACCCGCTGTATGCAGTGTGGGCGCGCGTGTCGTGAACGAAGACGAACGAGCGGTGGATCGCGACGCGGCGCGTTCGGAGGCTCGGAGCATGGGAGGAACACGACGGCGGCGGCCTGCGAGCGCGTGGACGCGATCGCAGCGGTGATCCGCGGTGGCGCAGGAGTCGGAGCGGCTCGGTCACCTCGCGCCCGACGTGTTCCGTGTACTCGACGACGCGGGGCTGTTCGGGATGCTCACGCCGGCCGCGATCGTGCACGTCGGCGACGCGCCCGCACAGCCCCGGCCCCGAACGGCACCGGCGACGCGGACGCGTTCGGTCGCATCCCGGTGTGGCGCAGCTCGGCGATGGGCTCGCCGCCAACGCGGTGGGCGTGACGCGCAACATGGTCGAACGGTTTGTCGACCTCGCCCGCCAGCGCCTCGGGACCGTCATTGCGGTCCGGCTTGCCGCCCACGCCATCGACCTGCTGCACAACGTGTCCGGCATGCACGCGCTGCCCCCGGGACTCGGTCCTCGGCCGGTGCTGGGCGACGTGCACACGATGACCCAGCACATCATCTTGTCGACGACCGGCTTCGAGACCGCGGGCCGGCTGCTTCTCGGGCTCGATCCCGACAGTGCGATCATGGCGTTCTGACCGTGACGTGAACGGAGTCTGACGCAAAAGCGGTCAGAAATCCGGCAGGAAGTCGATATCGCTGCTTCATCGGTGGGACACGCCGATGCCCCGCGGCCGGGTCAATGTGGATGCGGTGGGTGACCTCCTCGACGCCTATGAACCGATCGACGCGTGGGACGAGATGTTCGACGCGCACGGCGATACCCGGCACGACTACCGCGCGCTGTACGAACACGTGCAGACGTTGTCGAAGCAGGACTTCGACGAGCGCTGCGCTACGCGCGATCGGGTGTTCCGGGATCAGGGGATCACGTTCGCACACTCGGGTGAGGAGCGGCCGTTCCCGCTCGACCTCGTCCCGCGTGTCATCTCGGCGTCCGAATGGTCCATGATCGAAAAGGGCGTCTCGCAACGCGTGCGCGCGCTCGAGCGATTTCTCGACGACGTGTACGGGCCGGGCGAGATCATGCGCGCCCGTGTCATCCCGCGCCGATTGGTCGTCACCTCGTCGCACTTCCACCGGGCCGCGGTCGGCGGTATCGCGCCGCCGCGGGGAGTGCGCGTGCACGTGGCCGGAATCGATCTCGTGCGCGACGGGGATGGCAAGATCTGCGTACTGGAGGACAACATCCGGATCCCGTCCGGCATCTCGTACGTGGTGGAGAACCGCCGGGCCATGACCCACGTGTTCCCCGAGCTCTTTGCTGCGCACCGGGTGCAACCGGTGTCCGACTACCCGTCCCGCCTCCTGCAGACGCTGACGGCCGCGGCGCCGCGCGGAGTCGACGACCCCCGGGTCGTGTTGCTGACGCCCGGCGTCCACAACGCCGCGTACTTCGAGCACTCGTTCCTTGCCCGACAGATGGGCATCGAGCTCGTCGAAGGTCGTGACCTCGTGTGTCGCGACAATGTCGTCTACATGTTGACGACGGGTGGCGAGGAGCGCGTCGACGTCGTATACCGGAGGGTCGACGACGAGTTCCTCGACCCGCTGCACTTCCTGCCGACGTCGATGCTCGGGTGTGCCGGCATCGTCAATGCGGCGCGGGCCGGCAACGTCACGATCGCCAACTTCCTCGGGAATGGCGTGGCCGACGACAAAGCGGTGTACCCGTACGTTCCTGCGATGATCGAGTTCTATCTCGGCGAGCGGCCGATCCTCTCGAACGTCGAGACCTACATGCTCGAGGACGACGACGTGCGGGGGTGGGCGCTCGACCGGCTCGATCAACTCGTGTGGAAGCCCGCCGACGGGTCGGGTGGCAAAGGCATTGTCATCGGCCCGCGGGCCGAACCGGAAGCGCTGGAAGCCGTGCGCGCCGCGGTCGAGGCGGAACCCCGATCGTGGATAGCGCAGGTGCCGGTCGCGCTCTCGACCGCGCCGACCTATGTGAGCACTGGGATGCAACCGCGCCATCTGGATCTGCGGCCGTTCGCGTTGAACGACGGCGAGAACGTGTGGGTCGTGCCGGGCGGGTTGACCCGGGTCGCGCTCAACGAAGGCAGCCTCGTCGTCAACTCCAGTCAGGGCGGCGGGTCGAAGGACACCTGGGTGCTCGCCCCGGCCGGCGCGGAAGTCGAAGACGGCATCACCGACGATGCCGACCGCGGCTGCGAGCCGTTGGCCCGCCAACCCTTTGACTCCGCGCCCGACGCATCCGAGCAGGCGGCCCAGCAGCAATGACTCCCGCGACCGTGACGACTGAACCGGCCGCGCCGTGTTGAGTCGCATCGCGGAGTCGTTGTACTGGCTCGGCCGGTATACGGAACGGGCCGAGGCGACGGCGCGCATCCTCGATGTGTACTCGCATGCGCTGCTCGAAGACCGCGTCGGAGGCGAAGAGTCGGCGTGCCGTCGTCTCGTCGAGGCGATGGGTGCGGCCGACGCGGCCGCCGCGGTCGAGGTCGACACCAACATCGAGGCGCTGGTCGGATTCTTCGTCGACGATCCTCGCTTCCCGGGGTCGGTGGTGTGCTCGGTGCACGCGACCTGGGAGAACGCGCGCGGCGCGAGAGAAGCGATGTCGTCGGAGATGTGGGAGAGCATCAACGCCACGCACCGCACGCTCGACGGCAACAGGGGCCGCTCGATGTACGCGCAGCACGGCTTTCTCGGCTGGGTCCGCGACCGCGCCGCGATCGTCTCCGGCCTTGCGGACGCGACCATGAGCCACGACGACACGTGGCGGTTCATCGTCCTGGGCCGCTCGTTGGAACGGGTCGACCTCACGGTCCGGCTCCTCTCGACGCGCCTGGGCGAGGCATGGGGGAGTGCCGGATGGGTGGCGACACTTCGGTGCTGTGCGGCGTACGAGTCGTACCTCCGCACCTACCGGCGGGGCGTCGAGGGATCCAAAGCACTCGAGTTCCTGCTCTTGGATCGGCTCTTCCCGCGCTCGGTGTTCCACGCGCTCGTCGCGGCTGAAACAGTCCTCATCGATCTCGACCCGGCCTCCGATCGCAACGGCGCGGCCAGTGAGCCGCGGCGGGTGGTCGGGCGCGCGTGCGCCGACCTCGAGTTCGTGCGGGTCGCCGAGCTCGAGCGTTCGCTTCCGGAACACCTTGCCCGGCTCGAGCGCGCGGGGACGACTGCCCACGATGCGATCGCCAAACGGTTCTTCAACAACGCAGTCGCGATCAGGTGGAGCGCATGATTTCTTCTTGGCGACTGTCGATCGAGCACGTGACCAGCTACGAGTACGAAGGGGAGGTTCTCGCGTCCTACAACGAGGCGCGCATGAGTCCCGCTCGCGACGCGACGCAGATGGTGCTCGACCATCGCGTCGACGTGCGGCCGGGAGTTCCCGTCATGCGCTACGTCGACTACTGGGGTACAGAAGTGAGCGCGTTCGACGTGCACGAGCCGCATGACCGGCTCATCGTCTCCGCCCGTTCGCTGGTCGAAACCATCGCAACCGTTCCCGACGTCAGAGATACCGACTGGGAGGTCTTGTTCGATGAAGACGTTCGCGACCGCTTCTATGAATACCTTCACTCGTCAACCAAGGTTTCCATCGACGACTCGTTCCGCGAGATCGCAGCGACCATCGCCGCCGGTCGTACGCCGCGAGAGACGGTCGAGGCGGTCAGCGCGTGGGTCCGTGAGAGCCTTGCGTACGAGGCCGGCGCGACCGACGTCTCGACGAACGCGCGGGCCGCCCTCGACCTGGGCCGGGGTGTGTGCCAGGACTTCGTCCACGTCGCGCTGGCGGTGCTGCGCGCCGCCGGTATCCCGGCCCGGTACGCGTCCGGATACCTGCATCCCGACAAGGAAGCGGCCATCGACGCGGCCGTGACCGGACAGAGTCACGCGTGGCTCGAAGCGTGGACCGGAGCATGGCAGCGCATCGACCCGACGAGCGGAGCGGATGTCGCCGAGCGGCACGTCTTCGTTGCGCGCGGCCGCGACTACAGCGACGTGTCGCCGCTGAAAGGTGTGTACAACGGGCCCGCGGCGCGTTCGAGTGATGTGCGGGTCACGATCCGCCGCGTCGCGTGATCGTCAGATCTTGGCCTTGCCCTCGGCGATGATCGCGGTCCGATCGGCTTGCAGCTCGTAGCCGCGGGCGATCGTCCGGCTCGTCGCCCGCGCGAACTTGGCGTCGTACGTGGCCTGGTTCTTGTAGAGCTGGGTGAGCGTCGCCGCATCGAACGGCTTGGTGGAACCGAAGAGCGAGCACAGCACGCTCGACCCCGGGAACGGTACGCCCGAGAGCGCGGCAACCGGAACGTCGTTCGCGGCGGTGCGGACGCCGCCGATCGCGTTGCCGCGGGCGTCGCGCTGCACGACGGGAGCGCCATTGACGAGCGCGACGTCCATGCGCGGCGCCGCCGGAGGGGCATCACCCGTACGGACCCAGCGGTTCAGCTGCGCGAGGGCGGCGGAGACGACGAAGTGGGTCGGCGCGGTGTTGATCAACCCGCCGCACGGGAGCAGGCCGGCGTTCCCGCCGAGCACCCACGAGTCGGCGTGCGACGCGCCCGCGACATCCCAGAGCCGGAGGTGGCGATTGTCGGGCTGGCGGGCGACGAAGTAGTGCAGCCCCGCTTCGTCGGTCTCGGTCTCGAAGAGGAGTACCGGGACGTCGTTGTCGGTGCGAATCCGGATACCGCCGGTGAGCGAGCTCGAGGTGCTACCGCCACCGATGGGCACGGCGCCACCGCCGCGGCTGTGCACGAAGAAGCCGTCGAACAGATGTGTCGTCGGTTGGATCGCGTCGATGTACGTCGTCAGCTGGAACGCCGACTGCGACTCGCCGACCGCGATCATCTGCTTGGGGTGCAGTCCACCGAGCGCGTCGAGTGATCCGTGGCCGGGCTTGCGCAGCGCGCGCCCGATCTGTGTGTACATGTCGAGCGCGTACTGATCGCCCGGGTGATGCAGCGAGCCGTAACGAACGGGATCGTCACCGACGAGGCCTCCCGTCGGCGTCCCGACCTGGACGATGCCCGTGCCGCCCGATACGCCGACCTTCTGCACGGACACGCCGACCCACGCGTATCCGCTCCGTGTGATCTCGGGGCCGGCGTAGGTGAAGTCGGGCGCGGTGTCGGCTCCGGCGCTGACGTTCAGCCACTCGACGAGCACGGTCCCGTTGAAGAGCTTCGGGTCGCTCGGTCTCCGCACGATGATGCGCGTGCGGTACGTGGCCTGATCCTTGGGTGCGACCTCCCAGCGACCGTCGGTTCCCTGGGCGCCGACGCTCGTGAACGAGCTCGCGGTGCCCGATGCGAAGTACTCGTTCTGGGTGTACTTGGTCGCGGCGAGATCGATCGCGCTGCTGAGAAGGTCGACGCCCTTCCCGCCCGTAATCGGCCCGCTCAGCACGGCTCGCGGGCCCCGGGGAATCTTTCGGCCCCGCGCCGGACCGGAGTCGTGAGAGCGGGAGGCCGGGAGACGGGACGCGGCGGCGAACGGCGTGCATCCCGCCAACACCATGACCGATGCGACGGCGACAATGGCGATGACGAGTCTCTTACTGCCCATGCGCGGAGTCTCGCGCGTTTACGGTGGCGTCTGCATGGACGACGACGAGGTGCGCCGCCGGGTCGCGGTCGCCCGCGTCGGGCGGCTGGCGACGGTGCGTCCCGACGGGGCCCCGCACCTGGTGCCGTGCTGCTTCGCGTTGTCGGGCGACGTCATCTATTCGGCCGTCGACGGCAAACTGAAGTCGACCCTCGCGCTACGCCGACTCGCGAATCTGCGGGCCGACCCGCGCGCGTCGCTCCTCGTCGATCACTATTCGGACAATTGGTCGACTTTGTGGTGGGTGCGCATCGATGGTGGTGGACGCGTCCTCGACGACGGCGCGGAACGCGCCGACGCCATCGATCTCTTGATGTTGAAGTACCCGGTGTACGCAGTTGACCGCCCGCCGGGCGCCGTCATCGCGATCGACGTCGCCGCGTGGAGCAGCTGGCCCTGAACCGCCGGGCGCGGGCGCCGGCCGCGCCCGGGGGCCCCGGCGCAGCGCCCTACGCTCACTCGGGTGAGCGAGTACGCCGATCCCGATCTCGAGACCGTTGCGCCGCTTCCCCCTCTGCCGCCGTTCCCCGGGGCCCCCGACGAACCGCCGGCGGGCGGGCGGGGACCGATCGCCGCGATCGTCGCCGGCCTCGTGATCGTGTCCCTCATCGTGGGCTTCGGCGTGGCCACGATCGTGCTGAACGCACGCGACTCCGGCTCGGACGACGCGGCCACGCCCGTGGGCCCCACGACCCCGGCAACGCTCCTCCCCGGAACCAACGCTCCGGGCATCAGCGTCCCGGGTACCACGGCCCCCCGCGTGACGGTGCCCGGGAGGACGGTCCCGGCCGATCCCGACGAGTCGGTGCTCGGGTCGCTCATCGTCGGCCAGAGCGATGTCGCCGCGGGCGACACCGTCGGCCTGCTCCAGAACGGCGCCGACCTGAGCGTGGCCACGCTCGATCTCTGCAACGGAACGTTCGCGAGCGAGTCCCAGCGTTCGGCGCGCCGGCAGGTCGGTCTCGTCGACGGGCAGGGTGACGTCGTGCTCAGCACCGAAGCGATCCTGTACCGGACGCCCGCCGGAGGGGCCCAGGCGTTTGCACAGTTGCGCTCGGTTGCCGCGCACTGCCCGTCGACGCCGGTGAAGAGCCCGGTCGGTGAAGACACGGCGACCACCACGTTCCGGCCCGCGCCCGACGGAGCGTGGGCGCGCACGGCATCGGTCGAGCGCCTCGCCTACGACTTCGTCACGTCCGGTGCGAGCGGTGACCAGACGCACTCGATCGCCGTGTACCTGCGGCGTGGTCGTGCGCTCATGGGCGTCTACTTCGATCAGCCCGACGGTGCGCAGGAGGCGGTCGCCGGGCAGACGACGGTCGCCGGCATCGTGGGCGTCTTCGAGGCGCGGATGGCGAAACTGCCCGCCGACGTCGTGAGCGGCTGAGGCCCCGCGCGCCTGTGGGCAGGCCGGTCCGCTGGCGTACACTCGGTCGACCGTCTGGACGAGCATCCGCACGGTGTCTGGCGACCCTCCTGGACCCGAGGCTGGTCGGAGTACGACCCCTTCTCTTCTTCCTGAGAGCCGAGACGCCCATGACATCGCTGTTGGACCCGCCCGCCCCCGCAGAACGCGCGCCCGAGACCCCACCGAGCCGAGCGAGTGTGCGGGCCGGTCGACTGGTGACCGGGTTGCTCATGGTCAGCCCTCCCATCGCGCTGGCGATCGCGATCCCCCTCCTTTGGGGGCACGCCATCAACCTTCTCGACGTCGTGCTCGCGGCGATCTTCTACGTGGTCACCGGGTTCGGCATCGCGGTCGGCTATCACCGCCTCTTCACGCATCGCAGCTTCCGGGCCGTGCGCTGGTTGAAGATCCTGCTCGCATCGACCGGTTCGATGGCGGTCGAGGGATCCGTCGTCGGCTGGGTCGCGATCCACCGCCGCCATCACGTCTTCAGCGACAAGCCCGGCGATCCGCACTCGCCTCACGAGTACGGACCCGGCCCGGCCGCGCAGCTGCGCGGGTTCGCGCACGCGCACGTGGGCTGGTTGTTCAAGACCGATCCCACATCGGCCGAGCGCTACGCACCCGATCTTCTCGCCGACGCCGACACGATGATCATCAGCCGGCTGTTCCCGGTCTTCGCCGTCGCCTCGCTCGCGGCGCCGTTCTTCCTCGGGTGGACGATCACGGGGGCGTTGAGCGGTGCACTGACCGCGTTCTTGTGGGCGGGTCTGGCACGCATGATGTTGCTGCACCACGTGACGTGGAGCGTCAACTCGATCTGTCACATGTTCGGGACCAAGCCCGCGACGCAGAAGGACGCCAGCACCAACTTCGCCCCGCTCGGGATCATCTCGTTCGGCGAGGCGTGGCACAACTTCCACCACGCGTTCCCGCGCTCGGCCCGGCACGGTGCGCTGGCGCATCAGGTCGACCCGAGCGCCGCGTTGATCCGGCTGTTCGAGCGGGCCGGTTGGGCCACTGACGTCCGGTGGCCGACAGCCGCGCAACTCGCGATCTGTCGGTCAGACTGAGCAGATGTGCTTTTCCCCCGAGGCAGACGTGGTCGTCGGGGGACTTGTCGCCGGCATCGGCGTCGATGCGCTCCGCCACATTCGTGAGCCGAAGCAGATCCTGCTGGCATCGCTGCCGCTGATGTTCGGTCTGCACCAGCTCGACGAGGCGTTCGTGTGGCTCGGGCTGCAGGGTCACGTATCGGAATCGATCGAGCGCGTCGGCATCTGGGTGTATCTCATCTTCGCACTGGCGGCCTTGCCGGCGATCGTTCCGGTCGCAGTTTTCGCGGTCGAACCCTCCGCGGCGCGCCGCAAGCTCATCGGGGCGATGGCGGCGCTGGGGATCGCGGTCGGGGTCTCCCTCGGCGTCGCGGTCTTCCGGGGATCGGTGAACGCCGCGATCGACGGGCGGCACATCGCGTACGACGTGAGCTCGTTGCACCAAGGTGGCCGGCTCACCGCGCTCTATGTCGTCGCCGGGTGCGGCGCACTCTTGTTGTGCACGTACCGCGACATCGCGTTGGTCGGCATGCTCAATCTGGTCGCAGTGCCGATACTGATGTGGATGACGGTGAGCGGTTTCATCTCGTTGTGGTGTTTCTGGGCCGCCATTGTCGGTGTCCTGGTCAACTTTCATTTCCGGCGCCAGGCCCGTCGTTTCGATGCAAACCCGTCGACCGGGATATCGCGCGAGACATCACGCGAGCTCGACCCGTCACACGTAACGTGAACCCATGCGTGTTCTCGTGGTCGGGGCCGGTGGCGTAGGAGCCGCGATCGCCCGCGCGGCTGCGGAATCCGAAGTTCTCGAGCACGTCGTCGTCGCTGACGTCGCCGCCGACCGGGCCGCGGCGGCTGTCGAACGGTGCTCGGATACGAGATTCGTCGCGCACGGTCTCGACGCCTCCGATGCAGGTGCGATCGCCGCTCTGGCGGCCCATGAGCGCATCGACGTGGTGCTGAACGCGTGCGACCCGCGGCTGAATCCTTCGATATTCGCAGCCGCGTTCGACGCCGGGTGTCACTACATCGACATGGCGATGACGCTTTCCGAGCCCCACTCGGAGAGGCCGCACGAAGTGCCGGGTGTGATGTTGGGCGACGCGCAGTTCGCAGCCGACGATCGCTGGAAGGAACGAGGTCTGCTCGCACTGGTGGGGATGGGTGTAGAGCCCGGGCTCTCCGATGTCTTCGCCCGCTACGCCCGCGACAACCTTTTCTCAGAGATCGATCAGATCGGCGTGCGCGACGGTGCCGATCTGGTGATCGAGGGCTACGACTTCGCGCCGACGTTCTCGGTCTGGACGACGATCGAGGAATGCCTGAATCCACCCCTGGTGTGGGAACGCGATCGCGGTTGGTTCACCACCGCGCCCTTCTCCGAGCCGGAGACCTTCGTGTTCCCCGGGGGCATCGGGCCGGTCGAGTGCGTGAACGTCGAGCACGAGGAGGTCGTGCTCATCCCTCGTGAGATCGGATGCCGTCGGGTCACCTTCAAGTACGGCCTCGGCGACGAGTTCATCGAAGTGCTTCAGGTGCTCGCCAAGACCGGTCTCGCCGCGACCGCGCCGGTGCGCGTGCGCGGGGTCGAGGTGTCGCCGCGCGACGTTGTCGCCGCCGCGCTCCCGGATCCGGCGACGCTCGGGGACCGCATGCACGGCCGCACCTGCGCGGGAACCTGGGTGACGGGAACCGGCGTGGACGGCGACCCGCGCGCGGTGTACCTGTACCACGTCGCCGACAACGCGGAGACGATGGCGCACCACGGCGCGCAGGCCGTCGTGTGGCAGACCGCGATCAATCCCGTCATCGCGCTCGAACTGTTGGCCGGCGGCGCCTGGCAGGGCGCGGGAGTCCTCGGTCCGGAAGCGTTCGACGCGGCGCCGTTCCTCGATCGGCTCCGGGCGCGCGGCGAAGCATGGCACATCGACGAGCGCTAGCGTTTCGGTCGCGCTGTCCTGAGTCCCCGCGGACCTCAGAGGCGGGCCCACGCCTCCGTGAGGACGGTGCGCAGGATCTGTTCGATGTAGTCGAACTCCGGTTGACCGATGATGAGCGGCGGCGAGAGTTGGATCACGGGGTCGCCGCGATCGTCGGCGCGGCAGATGAGCCCGGCGTCGTAGAGGGCCCGGGAAAGGAAACCCCGGAGGAGGCGTTCGCTCTCCTCGGCGTTGAACGTCGTCTTGGTGGCCTTGTCCTTGACCAGCTCGATTCCGTAGAAGTAGCCCGCGCCGCGCACGTCGCCGACGATCGGAAGATCAAGCAGCTTCTCGAGCGTCGCCCGGAACGCGCCCTCGTTGGCGCGCACATGTTCGAGCAGTCCCTCCTTCTCCATCACGTCGATGTTCGCGAGTGCCACCGCGCAGCTCACCGGATGACCGGCGAACGTGATGCCGTGCAGGAATGTCTTGCGGTCGCGAAGGAAGGGCTCGACGAGATGCGGGCGGACGATCATGCCGCCGATGGGGGAGTACCCCGACGTCATGCCCTTCGCCATCGTGATGATGTCGGGCTGGAAGTCGTAGCGCTGCGCTCCGAACCAATGTCCCAGCCGGCCGAACGCGCAGATCGTGTCGTCGGACACGAGTAGCACGCCGGTGTCGTCGCAGATCTCGCGCACGCGTTGGAAGTAGCCCTCGGTCGGGGGGAAGCAGCCACCCGAGTTCTGGACCGGCTCGAGGAACACCGCGGCGACGGTTTCGGGGCCTTCCATCTCGATGGCGAGGGCGATCGCCTCCGCGGGATCGATCGGCGCGGGACGGTAGGGGTTCGTGTTCGGGACGCGCACGGCTCCGGGCACGAGCGGCTCGAAGGGCGTTTTGATCGCGGGCACGCCGGTGATCGCCAACGCCCCCATCGTCGTGCCGTGGTACGCGATGTGGCGCCCGATGACCTTGTAGCGGTCGGGCTCGCCGATCGCTCGGAAGTACTGCTTGGCGAGCTTCCACGCCGACTCGACCGCCTCGCTGCCGCTGGTCGTGAAGAAGACGCGCTCGAGGTCGCCGGGCGCGAGCGTTGCGAGTCGCTCGGCCAGCTCGATCGCGCCCGGGTGCGCGTAGCTCCACACCGGGAAGTACGCGAGCTTGCGGGCCTGCTCGGAGGCGGCGTCCGCGAGTTCGGTTCGGCCGTGACCGACCTGCGATACGAACAGCCCCGCCAGGCCGTCGAGGTAGCGCTTGCCGTGCTGGTCGTAGACCCACGCGCCCTCGCCCCTCACGATCACGGGGATATCGGTGTCGGAGCCCGGCATCGGGGTGAAATGCATCCACAGGTAGCGGTGTGCGGCCGCGCTGAGCGTTTCGGACGAGGTCGTTGTCATCGGTCACGTTCCCCAGGAGTAGGTCTGCTTCTCGAGCCGCAGGTATACGAACGTCTCCGTCGAGCGAATGCCCGGGATCGATCGGATCTGCGTGTTGATCACTTCGAGCAGGTGCTCGTCGTCGCGTGCGGTGAGCTCGACGAGCAGGTCGTAGGCGCCCGAGCAGATGACGACGTAGTCGATCTCCTCGTTCGCGCCGAGCTTGGCCGCGAGGTCGCGCACGTCGCCGTCGACGTTGATGCCGACCATGGCCTGGCGGTGGAACCCGACCCGCAGTGGATCGGTGACGGCGACGATCTGCATGACGCCGGCGTCGAGGAGGCGTTGCACGCGTTGGCGGACGGCGGCCTCCGATAGCCCTATCGTCTTGGCGATCGACGTGTACGGCCGCCGGCCGTCGCGTTGCAGCTCCCGGATGATCTGCATCGACACGTCGTCGAGCAGGGGACCGGGGGTGCGAATATCGTCGTCAGATACCTGTGCCACAACGATCTACTTGCATTCGGAGCGGTTGATCAGCGGATAATAGCGGTATTGCCGAGAATCGGCAGCCAGAGAGGGGTCCTGATGGAAGTCGTCCAGAACCTGGTGAACGGCAAGCCCGTCGATGCCCGCGACGGCGCTACGACCCCGCTGGTCGATCCGTGCACCGGCGAGGCGTACGGGTCGGCACCCGTGTCGAGCGCCGCCGATGTCGACGACGCGGTCGCCGCCGCCGACGCCGCGTTCGACGGGTGGCGCTCGGCCACCCCGTCGGAGCGCAGCCTCGCGCTGCTGCGCATCGCCGACGCGCTCGAAAAGGACGCCGACCGTTTCATCGACGTCGAGTGCCGCAGCACGGGTAAGCCCCGGGCGTTGATGGCGGGCGACGAGATCCCGCCCGCGGTCGACCAGATCCGGTTCTTCGCAGGCGCGGCGCGCATGCTCGAGGGCAAGGCGGGCGGGGAGTACATGGCGGGCCTCACGTCGTTCACGCGGCGGGAGCCGATCGGCGTGGTCGGTCAGGTCTCACCGTGGAACTACCCCCTCATGATGGCCATCTGGAAGATCGCACCCGCGCTCGCAGCCGGCAACACCGTCGTGTTGAAGCCGGCGGAGTCGACCCCCGAGACAACGTCGATGCTCGCGGCGCTCGCGGCCGAGTTCCTGCCCGCGGGCGTGCTCAACGTCGTGTGCGGGGATCGCGACAGCGGCCGGGCGTTGGTGGAACATCCGGTACCCGGCCTGGTGTCGATCACGGGAAGCGTTCGGGCGGGAATGGAAGTTGCCGCGGCCGCAGCGCGCGACCTGAAGCGGGTGCACCTCGAGCTCGGTGGGAACGCGCCGGTCGTGGTGTGCGCCGACGCCGACCTCGAAGGGGCCGCGGCGGGCATTGCCGCCGCCGGCTTCTACAACGCGGGCCAGGACTGCACCGCGGCGACGCGCGTGCTCGTCGACGCGGCGGTGCACGACCGGTTCGTCGACATGCTCGTCGCGGAAGCGAAGAACAAGACGGTGGGAGGGCTCGACGTCCCCGACGCCGACCTCGGACCGCTCAACAACCCGAGCCAGCTCGAGCGGGTGACGGGATTCATCCACCGCCTGCCGTCGAACGCCCAGGTCCTGTGTGGCGGCGATCGCGTCGGTGACGCCGGGTTCTTCTACGCGCCGACCGTCGTGGCCGGCCTGAAGCAGGACGACGAGATCGTGCAACAGGAAGTGTTCGGTCCCGTCATCACGGTGCAGCGATTCAGCGAGATCGCCGACGCCGTACGCGACGCGAACGGAACCGACTACGGGCTGTCGTCGAGTGTGTGGACGCGCGATCACGCCAACGCGATGCGCCTGTCGGCCGCACTCGACTTCGGATGCGTGTGGATCAACACCCACATCCCGCTCGTCGCGGAGATGCCGCACGGAGGCTTCAAACACTCCGGCTACGGCAAGGACCTCTCCATGTACGCGCTCGACGACTACACCCGCGTCAAGCACGTCATGAGCTCGATCGAATAATCGAAGTGCTACGCGCGGATGGCGGTGGCGAGGGCGTCGAGGCCCTCGTCGAGCAGCGCGTGCTCGAGCACGAGCGCTGGAAGTAGCCGCACGACGTTGCCGAGCGTTCCCGCAGTGAGCACGATCACGCCCTCGGCGTGGCACGACGCGCAGATGCGGCGGGCCCGGTCGGCGTCGGGCGTGCCGTCGTCGTGTACGAGCTCGATCGCGACCATTGCGCCGCGACCGCGCACGTCGCCGATGCCGGTGGTCTCGCCCTGCAGCGCCGTGAGCCGCTCGAGCATCCGCGCGCCGAGGTCCTGGGCCCGCTCGACGAGGCCTTCCTTGTCGATGACGTCGATTGCGGCCAGTGCAGCCGCGCACGAGACCGGGTTGCCGCCGAAGGTGCTGCCGAGCCCACCCGCGTGGACGGCGTCCATGATCTCGGCCCGACCGGTGACGCCCGCGATCGGCATACCGCCGCCGAGACCCTTGGCGGTCGTGACGAGATCGGGCACCACGCCTTCGTGCTCGCTCGCGAACCACGCGCCGGTGCGCCCGAACCCGGTCTGCACTTCGTCGGCGACGAACACCACACCATTCGCCGCGCACCATGCGGCGATGCCCGCGAACCACCCCGGCTCGGGTACGACGAACCCGCCTTCGCCGGCGATCGGCTCGACCACGACGCACGCGACCTGGCTGGCGTCGACGCTCGCCTCGATCCACGCAATCGTGTGGTCGAGGCCGCCCGTGCCCCGGAACGGGTACGAGTACGGCGCCCGGTACACCTCGGGCGCGTACGGGCCGAACGACTTCTTGTACGGGACGACCTTGGCGGTGAGCGAGAGCGTCATCAACGTGCGGCCGTGGAAGGCCTGATCAAACGCAATCACCGCGGAGCGGCCCGTCGCAGCGCGGGAGATCTTCACCGCGTTCTCGACGGCCTCCGCGCCCGAGTTCACGAGCATCGAGCGCTTGACGTGGTCGCCCGGGGTCCGGGCCGCGAGCTGTTCGCACACGGCGACGTACCCCTCGTACGGCGTGACCTGGAAGCAAGTGTGCTCGAACCGCGCCGCCTGCTCGGCGATCGCGGCAGCGACCGCCGGGTGCGCATGGCCGACGTTCACGACCGCGATACCCGCGCCCAGGTCGATCAGGCGATTGCCATCGACGTCTTCGACGATCCCGCCCTCGGCCCGTTCGACGAAGACCGGGAGCGTCGTGCCCACGCCGGCCGGGACCGCGCGTTCACGGCGCTCCCACAACGCGCGTGAGCGCGGACCCGGGATCTCGGTGACGAGCTTGCGGGCTTGTTCCATGGGCACCTCTGCGCTATCCGAGAGTTGTCGCGTCGATGGCGCCGACGCCCCGGCGCGAGGCCCGAACGCTGTAGAGACCGCCGATCGTCAATAGGAGGAGGGCGGTGACCAACACCACCGTCGACAGCGCATTGATCGATGGCGACACGCCGAACTTCAGCGAGCTGAAGATGTAGAGGGGCAGCGTGGTTGATCCGGGGCCCGCGGTGAAGGAGGTGATCACGACGTCGTCGAGCGAGATCACGAATGCGAGCATTGCGCCGGCCGCAATGCCGGGAGTGGCGAGCGGGAGCACGATACGCAGGAACGCTTGGAACGGATTGGCGCCGAGATCGGCCGCCGCCTCGATGAGCCGATTGTCGAAGGCGGAGAGCCGGGCCTTGACGACGACCACCACGAACGCGATGCAGAACGTGACGTGCGCGGCGATCACGGTGTTGAGGCTCAGCTCGACGTGTACGAGCCGGCTGAAGAAAGCCGTCAGCGACACCGCCATGACGATCTCGGGGATGACCAGCGAGATGAAGATCAAGGTGGAGTATCCCGACCGCCCCCGGAACTGGAAGCGGGTGAGCGCGAAGGCGGCGAGCGTCCCGATGACCGTCGCGAGGAACGTCGCGATGAACGCCACCTTGAGCGTTTTGCGGAATGCCTGCAACGCGGCCTCGTTGTGCCTCAACACCGAGTACCAATGCGTGGAGAAGCCGGCCCAGTCGGTCCCGCTCTTCGCTTGGTTGAAGCTGAACACGACGAGCACGATGATCGGCGCGAACAGGAATGCGAATACCAGGACGGCGTGCAGCTTGAGATAGCGCGGCCGGAGTGCGCTCTTGGTGCTCACCGGACTGCCTTCACGTTCACAGCGCGTCGTCTCCGACTCGACGGACGTAGACGAAGACTCCGATGAGGATCAGCGCCATGAGCAACACCGACATAGCCGAGCCCAACGGCCAGTTGTTCCCACTCGTGAACTGGTCGTAGATGGTGTTGCCGATCATCTGCGTCTTCACGCCGCCGAGTAGTTCGGGAGTCACGAAGTCACCGACTGCGGGGATGAAGACGAGCAGAACTCCGGCGATGAGCCCGGGCGACACGGTGGGGATGATCACGCGGAACAGCGTCGAGGTCTTGCCGTGCCCGAGGTCGTAGCTCGCTTCGACGAGCGACTTGTCCATACGCTCGATCGACGCGTACAGCGGCAGGATCATGAACGGCAAGAAGCCGTACGTGAGCCCGAGGATGACGGCGAAGTTGGTGTTCAAGAAGATGTGATTTCCACCGAGGCCGATATCGCCGAGCACCCGGTTCAGCAGGCCGTCGCGCTGCAGGATGAACTGCCATGCGTACATCCGGATCAGATAGCTCGTCAGGAACGGAATGATCACGAGGACGAGGTAGACGTTGCGGAGACGTCCGCCGAAGCGCGCGATCCAATACGCGAGGGGGAATCCGATCAGCACGCAGAGGATCGTGGACACCGCGGCGTACCAGATCGATCGCCAGAAGATCGGGAGGAATCGCGGATTCAGCGCGGTGCGGTAGTTCGACCAGACCAAGTTTCCCCACGAGAACTTGACCGGCACGATCAAGCCGCGCTGGCCGACGCTGTACGCGACGACGAGGAGCGTCGGGATGATCAAGAGGATCACGAACCAGACGCTCGTCGGGAGCAGGAGCAGGTTCCCTGCCGCCCAGTCCGGAAGGCGCGACCGTTTCCCGGGCGGCGGCGCGGGTGGTTCGGGGGCCTCCGGAGCCTCGGGCGTGTCGATTGCCGTCGTGCTCAAGCCGACTTGACCTCAGTCCAACGGTCGGAATACGCGAGCTCGGCGTCGCCGATGTCCTTTTGGAAGGGGAGCTTCGCCAGCACATCGGCGGGCGGGTAGATCAGCGGGTTGCTGACGATGTCCTTGTTGATGAACGGCAAGGCGGCCTGGTTGGGGCTCCCGTAGTTGACGAAGTTGGTGAGCGCGGCGCCGACCTTCGGCTCCAGGATGTAATTCATGAACGCGCACGCGTTCTTCGGGTGAGTGGCACCCTTCGGGATCGCCATCGAGTCGACCCACGAGAACGCGCCGGACGTCGGGATGACGTAGTCGATGTTCTTGTTGTCGGCCTGGATCGTGAACACGTCGCCCGAGTACGCCTGGGCCAAGATGAGCTCGCCGCTCTTCAACGGGTCCTGGTAATCGGACGTGATCTGCTTGACCTTCTTCTTGAGGTCGATGAGATAACTCTTGGCCGCGTCGAGATCCGACGTGTTCGTCGTGTTCGGGTCCTTCTTCAACGCGAACAGCGCCATTGCGAACGCGTCCCGGGCCTCGTCGAGGTAGGACGATTTCCCTTTGATCGACGCGAGTTGAAAGGCGTCCCAGTCGGTGACAGTGCCGCCGACCTTCGTCTTGTCGAAACCGATGCCGGTCGTGCCCCACTGCCAGGGAATCGAGTACTGATTGCCGGGGTCGTACGCCGCGTCGCGAAAGCGCGGGTCGAGGTTCTTCACGTTCGGAATCAACGACAAGTCGAGCGGCTGGACGAGGCTCGCGTGCTTCATCTTTACGAGCGTCGCGTCGGTCGGCACGATGATGTCGTAGCCCGCGCTGCCGGCCGACAGCTTCGCGAACAGTTCGTCGTTCGAGCTGTAGTTGTCGTAGGTGACCTTGATCCCGGTCTCCTTCTGGAAGTTCGGGATGGTGTCGTCGGCGATGTAGTCGGTCCAGTTGTAGAAGTTGAGCGTCTTCGGTTCGGCCTTGCTCGAGAACGTGGGTCCCGTGGTCGAGCCGCCCGCGGTCGTGGTCCCGCTCCCGGAGCCGCTGGCGTTCGTCTTGCTGCTGCTGCCGCACGCGGCAATGAAGCCCGCGGCGGAGACGAATCCCATCGTCCGCAGGAACGAGCGCCGGCTGAAGTGCGGTGATGCCGTGTCCCAGATGAAGGCCAGGGATACGTGATCCGGATCGCTCATGACGTCAGCTCCTTGTCGAGGGTGGGAGAGGGTGTGGGTAGGGATGTTGGTGTCGATGTTGGTGTCGATGTCGATGTGTCTTCGTCGGCGAGCACGACGTTGAACTCGGGGTCCCAGACGAGGCGCGTTCTCGTGCCGGGTACGCCCGCGTCACTGATGCGTTCGCTGTTCTGGCGGAACACGACGAGCGTGATGCCCGCGTCAGTCTGCACGACCAGCTGGGTCGACACGCCTTGATAGACCACGTCGATGACCCTGCCCGCGATCGTGCACAGGTTGTCGGCGACCGGCTCGGACTCGGCGACGACGCGGAGCTTCTCGGGGCGGACGGTGAACGCGAGGGTGTCGCCGGGGCTGAAGGCACGGGCGGGAGGTGCGGGCACCAGGAGGCGGTCGCCGGGGGCCGCTCGGACTTGTAAGAAGTCGCCCATCCGGCCGACAACGGGGGCTTCGACGATGTTCGAGGTACCGATGAAGCCCGCAACGAATCGCGTCGCGGGTCGTTCGTAGATGTCCTCGGGGAAACCGATCTGCTCGACTTTTCCCTTCGACATCACCGCGAGCCGGTCGCTCATGACCAGCGCCTCTTCCTGGTCGTGCGTGACGTAGACGAACGTCACCCCGACCTCGCGTTGGATTCGCATCAGCTCGAGCTGCATCTGCTTGCGCAGCTTGAGGTCGAGGGCGCCGAGGGGTTCGTCGAGGAGGAGGACCGCGGGCTCGTTCACGAGCGCGCGTGCGAGCGCCACCCGCTGCTGCTGGCCACCGGAGAGCTGCGACGGACGGCGGTCGTCGTATCCCTCGAGCTCCACGAGGTGGAGATAGCGCTTGACCCGGTCGTGGATCTCGCTCTTCGAGACCTTCTTGCGTTTGAGTCCGAATGCCACGTTCTCGGCGACGGTCAGATGCGGGAACAGCGCGTAGGACTGGAACACGGTGTTGACGTTGCGCTTGTACGGCGCCACCCCGACGATGTCGCGGCCGGTCAGCTCGACTCGACCGGAATCGGGTTCCTCGAATCCGGCGATCATGCGCAGCGACGTCGTCTTGCCGCACCCGGACGGCCCGAGCAGGGAAAAGAACTCACCCCGTCCGACCTCGATCGTGACGTCGTCGACGGCGACCATCGTGCCGAAACGCTTCGTCACCCCGTAGAGGGCAACCTCGATTTTCCGGTCCGGATCGGGCACCGAGTCTCCTGTGCGCGGCTGGGTTGCGGGCACGCTCGCAGATGCGGGCACGCGCTGCAACTGCGATCATGCACGATGTTTGTTACGAACAGGTGACGAGACGACGATCGAGCAGCGCGAGGTCGAGGCCGCAGACGAGGTCGTGGGCGAGTAGCCGCGCTCCGCGAGGAGGCGGGCGTCGCTCCGTCCACCACCGTCGGGCGTGACCGCGGGCCTCGTGAGTCGAGGAGCGACGTACGGACGGGAGTCTCGTCTTCGACAACGGGTTCAACGTGGAGACGGCAGGTGACACAGCCCCCGGTATGGCGCGAGCTCGAGCAGACGTGCAGCCGGGCCAACACGACGCGAGATCGCCGGTGCCGGAGGTTGTCGGAGTTGCTGACTCCCTGGGAGTTCCGACCGACGACCTGGTGTCGTCGACGCCGCTCACGTCGATCCCGGGTGTCCGCAGTAACCGGAGTCGGACGCTGACGGCTCGGGTGAGTGTCGTCCTGCGCACCGATCCCGGGCCCGACAGGAATTCTTCGCCCTCTGCGCGTCCGGTTGAGCTCGGACTGCGCCCGCGCGGAATCCGTGTTGACGATTCGTCGCGAGAATCGCTGAGCCTTGGCCGAGTTGCGGCCCACTCCGTGTTGGCGATTCGTCGCGAGAATCGTCAACACGGGTTTTGGGGTGGGTGGCGCAGCGGGCCGGTACGGTCCTGATTGACGCGCTTCCCCCGATCGCTTGTGCTCGGCCGCGGGAGCCCCAGTGCCTGTCATTCGCTATCCCAATCGTTACCGTCGTCCGGCGCACGGACCGGAGGGCTATGCCGCCCTCCTCGCGGAATCCAACGCCCTCTTCGACGAAGCGACCGCACTCGACGACGAGCAGCGGGCCCTTTCGATCAGGTTGGCCGATGTGCGTACCCGGCTGGCGGAGATGCGCATCGTGATGTGGCCCCGCGTCGATCCGAAGGACATTGTCCGCGGGTTTCGGATCACGCGGCGAGGCGGCCCGCCCCCGATACCGCCCGAAGCCCCGAATGCGTACCCGCTCGAGGGCAAGGAGCTCCGGTCGGCGGTCCTTGCGATCCTGCTGCGCAACGAGAGGCCGATGCCGCTCGTCGAGCTCCATCGGGAACTGCATCTCAACGGATACGCGATCGCCTCTCGGCATCCGGTGAAGCGTCTCGGCGACGCCCTGGGCTACGAGACGGAAAAAGGCCGGGCTCGCCGGGTCGTACGAGGCATCTACACGATCGACCAGCTCAACCCGGGGACGCGGCGCCGGCTGGACCGGATGGGGGTCAAGCCTGCGGCATCGGCGGGACCGGGGCCGCCCGCTTCATACCGAGAAGGCTTCCGCGGGGAACGGAAAGACTTCCCCCCGCCCGCTGCGAGCCAAGGACTGGTACGCCCGCTCGGCGAACCACCATTTCCCGTCGACCCGGCGGTAGTCGTCCTGGTACAGCCCGAACGCCTGCGTTGCGTGCCCGGAAGCGGAATCTTGGCGCAGCTCGCAGATGTAGAGGCGTGCCGTCGCCCGATCCGCGTTCCCGCCGGCCCGCAGCGCGACCCGTGTGCTCAACGGCACGAACTCGAAAAACTCGAAGCGTTCCACCGCGGCGCCGATGAAGTCACCGATCTCCTGCGGTCCGGTAAACGAGAGCACGGCGTTCGTCACCGTGTCGACGCGCACGGGCGCGTTCGCAAGGAACATGTCGCCGAACTCCGCCCACGCGCGCCGAGTCACCGCGTCGGCGTACGCGTTCTGCAGCCGGGTGATCGCGACGTAGTCAACCGTGTCTTGCAACGGGTCGTCCACGCGCTCAGCCGTTCGGTCGGGAGAAGTCGCGGTTCGGGTGCTTCGGCGGCATCGCGACCTCCGGGACCTTGCACTTGCTCTCGCGCATGTCTTCCAGCACGTGCACCATGTTGAGAAGATCTTCTTCGTACCGGAACTTCCCGTCGCCCGCATAGATCAGCGTCGAGACCCCCGACTGCTCCCAGGCCCGGCCGTTGGTGCGCCGGCCTGGCAGCACTTGCTTCCACTTGATGAGCACGTTGTCGCCCTCGATCGCGTAGAACTCGACCGGGAACGTCCATTCCTCAAGCCCAACCATCGCGTCGCCGAACACGGTGGCCTTCATCTCCTCGATGCCTTCCACCCGGCCCCACGCCGGATCGATGAACACCGCGTCGTCGGTAAAGAACTGGGCGAGCGCGCTCCACGTCGCTCCGCCGTCGTCGATCACCTTGCGGACTTCTACGTAACGCTCGACGGCGGCTTCGATCTCGTCGCGGGGGTACGGCATGGGAGCCTCTCTGAAGGACGGTCGGAGAAAGCGTGCACCGAACGATGATCCGCCGGAACAGGTCGACGCAAGCGGGTCGGGTATTCGACCGTATAACGTCTCGCGAATGGGCGAAAGTGTCGTAGCGGAAAGAACTATCGGGGCCCCGGCCGCCGTGGTGTGGGCGCTGGTCTCCGACGTGACGCGCATGTGCGAATTCTCACCGGAGAACGTCGGGTGTGAGTGGATCAAGGGCAGCAGTGGGCCCGAGGTGGGCGCGCGCTTTCGGGGCACCAACGCGAACGGCAACAAGAAATGGAAGACCGACTCCGTCGTCGTCGATGCCGAACCGGGGAAATCGTTCGGCTTCGTCGTGAAGGCGGGCCCGATCAGCGTGGCGCGCTGGGATTACCGCATCGACGTGATCGATGATGCCCGGTGCCGGGTCACCGAGACGTGGAACGATCACCGAGGTGCGGTCGCGGCGTTCATCAGCACCCGCATCAGCGGAGTCACCGATCGCGCGAGTCACAACCGTGCCGGCATGGAGGCGACGCTCGACCGGCTCGCGGCGGCGGCGGAGAAGACCTCCGCTTAGTCGGCGCACGTGTCGGCGCCAGTGTCGGCGGGAGTGTCGGCGATGACCGCGACGATCTCGTCGCCGTAGCGCTCGAGCTTGGTCGGCCCGATCCCCGGGCAGCGGGCCAGGTCGGCCAGAGACTCGGGCCGGCTGTCGGCGATGCCTTCGAGGTACGCGTCGCTCAACACGATGTATGCCGGAACGTGGTCGCCGGCGGCCCGCTGCTTGCGCCACGCCTTCAGCGCTTCGACCACACGCGGCGACGCGTGGGTGACCTCGGCCGATCGCCCCCGCACCAGCTGCGCCCGCCGCCCGTCGAGCTCGACCCGTTCTCCGTACGGAATGACGATCCGGGTCCCGCCCGGCTCCTCCAACACCGCGGCGTCGACCCGCAACTCGACCAGCGAGCCGCTCGACCCCGCGAAGCTCACCGCGAGCCCGACCTCGGCATCGATCGTGTTGCGGCCCCGGTTCGACGCGGCGGCCCGGGGGTGCAACGCGCTCGCCGTCGCACCCGCGCTCGCGCCGCGCACCGGCCGCTCGGCTTCAGGCGGAGCGGGGGAGAGCAACTCGTCGAGGAATGGGCGCCGGGCGGTGACGTCTGCGATCACCTGCACCGCGGTGTCCCCCCGGGTGATAGCGACATGGAAGATCCGGCGCTCCTCCTCGACGTCGTCGGCAAGCGCGTGGGGCATCAGCCCGTCGTGTGCCCCGAGGACCACGACGTAGGGCCACTCCATGCCTTTTACCCGGTGCACAGTCGACAGCGCGACGCCGTCGCTTGCCGCCCGCTCGTTCGGCGCGCGCAGCCGGGTGCGCAACCAGGGTTCGAACGACGCGGGATCGGGCTCGAACGTCGCGACCGCGATCAGTGCGTTGAGATCATCGCGGTGACTCGCGTCGGGCGCTTTGCCCGAGAGGTCCAGCGTGGCGAGCGCGGCGCCAAGCCCGACGTCGTCGCGGATGCGTGTGAGTAGTTGATCGGTGGTGGCCCCCGAGTCGAACGCCTCGCCCAGTCCTTCGAGGTCGTCACAGAACACATCGAATTTCGCCACGGCCGCGCCCGTCAGCGCGTCGGACTCCCGCCGCAGCTGCACCAGGGTGAACTGGCGCTTGCGCTCGAGTCGTTGCAGCAGCTCGCGTCGCAGAGACCGACTCGGGCGCCGGGCCGCGAGCGCGAGGTCGGTCCCCGCGAGACCGCTGTTGTTGCCCGCAGCCAGCGCGAGCCGGAGATACGCGAGCGCGGTGCGGGTCCCCGTGCGATTGAGTACGGCGACACTCACCGGAGTCCAACACGGAACGCCTGCTTCGCCGAGCAGCAACTGGGCCGGGAGTAGCACCGCGTTCACCCGACTCAACACCGCGATGTCGGGCGGCTGCGCGCCCTGCGCGAGCCACGCGGAGACCTGCTCGACCGCGGACTGCGCGACCCGCTCGGGTGCGACAGCCAAAACGGTCAGCGCCTCGGCGCAGGCGCCGACATGGGTCTTCGCCGCCACGATCTCCTTTTCGATGCGGCGCCGGTTATACGAGAGCAGATTGCGGGTGGCGGCGACGACCGCCGGCGGGCAGCGGTAGTTCGTGGCCAGGGCGTGATGGGTACCGCCGGGAAAGTAGCGGTCGTAGTTGATGAGGAACTCGGGGTCGGCACCCGCGTAGCCGTAGATCACCTGGTCGTCGTCGCCGACACCGAAGACGTCGTACGCGGGCGCGGCGACGAGTCGCAGTAGCAACAGTTGCGCGGGAGTCAGATCTTGGAACTCGTCGACGAGGAGGTGCCGGGCCTCGCGCTGGAACGCGCGTCTGACGTCGGGCACGCGCAACAGCACCTCGATCGCCCCGTAGATCTGCTCGTCGTGGTCGATCGCTCGATCGGCGTGCAGCTTGTCGCGGTACTCCTCGAACATCGCGCCGAAGCCGGCGACGTCGTCGCGCTGGGCTTCCACCACGTTCGGGTCGACGAGCCCGAGCCGGACCTCGCTCAACGCTTCGAGGTACGGCGCGTACATGTCGGTGTTGGCTCGCGGTTTCACCGGCACCAGTGCTTCGATGCGTCGCCGCATCTCCCACTCGTCGATCAGCGTGCTGTTCCCGGCCGCGCGTCCGAGCACGTCGTTGCCGAGCGCGTGCAAGGTGCGCACCCGACGGCGCGCGCCTTCGGGCATGTCGACCAGGCGGTCGCGCATCGTGTCCTTGGCCCGCACGTTGTAGGCGACCGCGGTCATCGAGGCCGGGCTCCAGCCGCGGTCGACGAGCAGCCGGAACCGCTCGGTCAGTACGCGGGTCTTGCCCGAGCCGGCGGGGGCGATCACGCGCGCCGCGCCCGCGTCGTGCACGACGGCCGCGAGCTGATCGGCCGCCAGCTCGGCGTGACTCGTGACCGGTCGATCCGGTTCGAGGACGCGTTGTTCGAGGTTGTTGCGGTGGATCAGCACGTGACCCGCGGGAACCGCGGTGACGCCCGCCCTCGGGCCGCCGTCGCACCACGCCGGGGTTCCGTCGCCCAACTCCACATCGGCTACGCCCGCGACCACCGCCCCGAGCCGCCGCGCCTCGACCGTCGGCCCCCACACCATGCGCCCGACCCGGTCGTCGTAGTTGTTGGCGCGGGCGAGGAAGTAGAGCCGCTCCCGCGCGAACTCGAACCGCGGAGACAACGCGTACGGCGCCCGACCGGGCTCCGTCTCGGGCTCGCGCAGCTCGTCGGCGGAGCTCTGCAACTCGACGACCACCGGCACCCGCTGCGACCAGTGCCGGTGCAGCGCGTCGAGCGCAATGGAGGGATCGCGCAACGCGTCGTCGTCGATCACGACGCGATCCGCGCCGGCCCAACCGTCGGGCGCGGCTGCGCCCGAACCCACGATCACACCCCGTCCGAGGGGGGGCGTCACGTCAGGGTTCGGTACGTCGACGTCGGGAGCTTCGGCCACGGCCGCATCATGCCCGAGCGGTGAGACGGTCCGGCCCAGACCGGCCGTCTTAGCCGAGCTCGTTGCCGACGATCGACACGAAGGAGACCATCTCGCCCGGGTAGCCGCCCAGGTTGTGGGTGAGGGCGAGACCGCGATCCGCGTGCGCGATCGTGCGCTCCGGCGGAGCCTCGCCCCGCAGCTGCAGCCATGCCTCGAACACCATGCGCAGACCCGATGCGCCGACCGGGTGGCCGAAGCTCTTCAGGCCGCCGTCGGGGTTGACCGGCAACGCGCCTTCGAGCTCGAACGTGCCGTCGAGCACTTCCTTCCACGCAGTGCCGCGCTCGGCGAACTGGAGGTCTTCGTAGATCAGGAGCTCGGCCGTGGTGAAGCAGTCGTGCACCTCGGCCATCGCGAGCTGCTCGCGCGGATTCGTGATGCCCGCCTGCGCGTACGCGTCGCGGCCGGTCGCCGCGATTTCCGGGAACGTCGTGTAGTCGTACTCCGGGTCGGCGTTCCCCGAGCAGTTGCCGGCGACGAGCGAGAGCGCCTTGATGTAGATCGGCTTGTCGGTGTACTCGAGCGCGTCCTCCGCCCGCACGATGATCGCCCCGGCCGAACCGTCGGCGACACCCGAGCAGTCGTACACGCCGAGTCCGCCGGCCATGAGCGGCGCGTTGACGATGGTCTCCATCGAGATCTCTTTGCGGAACTGCGCACGCGGATTGCGGGCACCGTTGTAGTGGTTCTTCTGCGCGATGCGGGCGAGCACCTCGCGCATCTGGTCGTCGTCGAGGCCGTACTTCTTGCCGTAGCCGGGCGAGCACATCGCGAACATCGCGGCCGCGGTGAGCGTGCGACCGGTGCCGTCGGTCGGTGTCTTGGCCGCACCGACGAGCCCCTGGTAGCCGCTGTCCTTGACTTTCTCGACGCCGATGGCCATCGCGACGTCGTACGCGCCACTCGCGACGGAGTACGCAGCGTTGCGCAGCGCTTCCGACGCGGTTGCGCAGAAGTTCTCGACGTGCGTCACCGGCTTGTCGTGCAGCTGCAACGGACGCGCGAGAGCCATGCCGCTCATGCCCGACATCGCCGTGCCGAGCCAGTACGCGTCGACGTCTTCCTTCTTGATCCCGGCCGACGCGAACGTCGCCTCCGACGCGTCGATGAGCAGGTCGTCGGTGCCCTTGTTCCAGTGCTCACCGAAGGGCGTGCAACCCATGCCGACGATGGCGACCCGGTCTTTGATTCCGTGCGAACCCATGGCGATGCTCCTTAACCCCTTACGGGGCGTGCTTTCCAGAAGTAGTTGTGGATCTCGTCCGACGTGAACAGCTTGCGGAACGTCATCTCGACACGGTCGCCCATCTTGAGGGTCGCCGCGTCGACGTCGGTGAGTTCGACCGGGAGCCGGCCGCCACCGTCCCAGTCGACGACCGCGAACGCGACCGGCGGGCTGGGGGAGTAGGCGATCCGGTCGATGGTGAGCAGGGCGATCGTTCCCTGCGCGTCGGACATTGGCGCGGGCGCCATGTCGTCGACGGTGTCGCCGACGCGTGAGACGCGTGCGGGGGGCATGTGCAACTCGCCACTGCTGCGGTCGCGGGACCCGACGAACGCGTACTTCCACTCCTCGGTCCGTCCCGACACCGACGCGGAAATGCGGTCGGGCTCGGGCCGACGCGGCGGTTCGAGCTTCGCCTCTCCCCGCCACCCGAGGAATTTGCCGTACGGGAGGTCGGACGCGCCCTCGATCTGCGACGCGACCGTGCGGGCCGGCGCGTACGCCGTGATCGCGTCGGTGGTGCGAAACAGCATCACGTCGGCGCCGTCGGCGAGCACGACGAGCGCGATCACTCGGCCGGGAGCGGCCGACTCGAGCGTGTCGGCGAGCAGCAGTGCCGCGTGCGCGCTGCCGGTGTTGCCGACCGTGGTCGAGCGGTCGTCGGCGAGGGCTTCCTTGGCGGTGCCGAGCTTGGCGCCGATCGAGCGGGCCGCCCTCGCGTGCATGCCGGTGACGATGACCTTCGAGACCTTCTCGGGGGCGAGCTCGGCCGATTTCAGGGCTGCATTCCAGGCCTGGTCGACGAGCGGGCCGTACTTCACTTCGCCGAAGCGCTCTTCCCACGCCCGCGATCGCGTCGATCCCGGCGTGCGCCACCGCTCGATGAACTCTTCCGTCGTGCTCGCGCCACCGAGGTATTCGGCGATGACGGGGCCCTTCGAATCGTCGCCGACGAGAAGCGCGCCCGCGCCGTCGCCGGTGGCCGACTCGTCGCCACTCGTCGGGAGCCCGCCGCGTTGGTCGGAGGTGACGAGGAGCACCGTGTTCGACGCGCCTTCGAGCGCCGTCCGCAGCGCACCGACACCCGACCGCAGCGCGCCACCGAAGTCGAAGGCGGCGACGTCGGTGTCGAGACGCAACGCCGCGTGCACCGTCGACGCGTTGTTCTTGTCGAGATACGCAGGCGACGCGGTCGAGAACCACAGCGCGTCGGGCGCGATGCCTTCCGGCGCGCTGCGCAGCGCGAGGCGGGCGGCCTCGACTCCCATCGTGGTGGTGTCCTCGTCGTAGGACGCGACCGAACGGGTTCCCTTGCCGCCACCGCTCCCGAAGGTCTTGGCGATCTCGGCTCGTTGAAGGCGCCGGAACGGCACGTAGCCGCCGGCGCTGATGATCCCTCGCATCTTTGGGAGTCTATGACGCCGATGTCAGCTCGATCCTGTCGGAAGCCGGGGTCGGCGGGCGAGTCCGATCCCGGCCGCGAGGAACGCGATCGCGAGCACGAAGAGCGCCCTGCTGGGACCCCCGGTGTGCGGAAGCGGCGGCCGCGGAGGCGGCGGCGAGCGGCGCGGCGACGACGGCCCGACCTTCAGGGTCGACGGCTCGCCCGTTGTCGCCCTCCGAGCTGTGGTCCCGGTCGTGACCGGCGATGTCGTGACCGGTGACGGCGTGGACGCAGGCGCGGTGACCGTCGGACGGATGGCCCCGGTCGGAACGTCGGACCACTGACGATCCGCGCTGACGAGCGCGATTCCCAACAGCACGATTCCGAACGACACCGCCGAGACACCGGTCCCGATCTGCACCAGGGCGAGACGGTGAAACCACCGCTCACTGCGCGCCGCCGCAAGATGGCGGGTGTGGGAGACATCCCCCCAAACGGCGCGATGCAGCGCATGCAACTGGCCCATCTCGCGCCGGCGGTGCCCCAACCTCGCCTCCCTCGACCCGCGTGGTGCCCGCTGTGTGACCGCCCATGAGAACGCCCCGAACGCCCGCGGTCAACCGGGCGTCCTGTGATCATGGCTTCGGCCCCGGCGCGGCCGCTACCTAATGTGGCGAGATGAGGTTGGGTGACGTCGTCAACGAGGGTGCGCAGGAACACGGCAAGCCGCTCGACGGTGTGCGGGTCCTCGCGGCCGAGCAGATGCAGGCGTTGCCGTACGCAACCCAGCTCCTTGCCCGGCTCGGCGCCGACGTCGTGAAGGTCGAGCACCCCGTGCACGGCGAGTCGGGCCGAGCGTCCACGCCGGCCATGACCGATCCGGAAGGCCGCGCGGTCGGCGCCACGTACCTGCGCAACAACTTCAACAAGCGCAGCGTGGGGATCGACCTGAAGCGGCCCGAAGGACGCGAGCTGTTCCTTTCCCTCGTGCCCAAGTTCGACATCGTGGCCGAGAACTTCAAGCCGGGGACGATGGACCGGATGGGACTCGGCTACGACGTGATCTCCGCCCTCGATCCGCATGCGATCTTCGTGTCGATCTCCGGTTTCGGCAATACCGTCGAGACGCCGTACCGCGACTGGCCCGCGTACGCGTCGATCGTCGAAGCGATGTCGGGGATCTACGACTACCGCCACCCGGCGCAGCCGCCGACGACCATCCCGGTCGGTGCGCTGGGCGACATCAGCAGCGCGCTCTTCGGCGTCATCGGAATCCTCGCCGCACTTCGTCATCGCGACCGCACGGGTCTCGGTCAATACGTCGACATCGCGATGTTCGATGCGATGGTCGCGATGACCGACATCGTCACCAACTTCTGGTCGCTCGGCGTGCGCCCCGATCCCGAGAACGCGCTGCAGGTCATCTGCGAGGGCTTCCGTGCGTCGGACGGATACGTGGTCGCCCAGATCGTGCGGGAGCACCAGTTCTGGAGCCTCGGTGATCTCGTCGGGCACCCCGAGTGGCGTGACGATCCCCGCTTCGCCACCCGCGCCGGTTGGGCCGCGAGCCTCGAGTCGGAGATCCGGCCCGCCGTCGACGCGTGGGCGTCGAAGCGGACGAAGCTCGAGGCCGCGCGCGAGCTGACCGAGGCCGGCGTGGTCGCCGGCCCGAGCAACCACGCGTCGGATGTGATCGCCGATCCGCACGTGGCCGCGCGGCACATGCTCGTCGAGATGCCGCGCACCGACGACGTCGCCGAGCCGGTGCTGGTGCCCGGCAACCCGGTGAAGCTCTCGAAGGTCATGGAAGGTCCGGAGACCCGGGTTCCGTGGGTCGGCGAGCACACCGCCGCGGTCCTCGCGGCCGAGCTCGGCCTGAGCGATGCCGACCTCGCCGGACTGCGCGAGCGCGGCGTCGTCACCTGACGTTCGCGTCACCCGGCACCGTTCGCGACGACCCTCGTACAATCCGGCCATGGACTTCGACTTCTCGCCCGAGCAGCGCGCCTTCGAGCGCGACGTCGTGCAATATCTCGACGAGCACGACGATCCCGACGTCTTCGACCTGACTCGCGAGAACATGGCGCAGATCGTCGACACGCCGAAGCGCCGGGCTTTCATGGCGGGTCTCGGCGAGCGCGGTTGGCTCGGTCTCACGTGGCCGAAGGAGTACGGCGGCTCCGAGAGCCCGGGTGTGTACGAGTACCTGCTCAACGAACAGCTCGCCGCGCGCGGAGGCCCCCAGATCGGCAAGGGCGTCGGCATCATCGGCAAGACGCTGATCAAAGAAGCCAGCGAGCACATGAAGCAGGAGTTCCTGCCGCAGATCCTGCGCAACGACGTGGAGTTTGCAGTTGGATACAGCGAACCGAACGCGGGCTCCGACGCGGCGTCGATGCGACTCAACGCCGAACGGGGCGAACGCGACGGCAAACCGGGCTGGATCCTCAACGGTCAGAAGACGTGGACCACGTCCGCGCACTTCGCGGAGTGGTACTGGCTCGGCACGCGCACCGATCCCGACAACAAGCACATGGGCATCACGCTCATGCTCGTGCCGCTCGACCAGCCCGGTGTGACCATCAAGGGCATCTGGACAATGGGCGACGAGCGCACGAACGAGGTCTTCATCGAAGACGTGTTCGTACCCGACGACTACGTGGTCGGCGAGGTGAACCACGGCTTCCAGTACATCTCGCAGGCACTCGACCTCGAGCGGTTCACGATGTTCACTTTCTCGCCGATCAAGCAACGCCTCGACCTGCTGATCGACTACGTGAACTCGGCCGTGCGCGACGGCGTGCCGCTGCGCGACGATCCCGTCGTGCGCCAGCGCATCGCCCAGCTCGCGACCGACGCGGAAGTCGCACGCGTGCTCGGGCTGAAGGTGGTCGCGGCGTCGATGAAGGGCGAGAAGGTCCCGGGTACGCCGCCGCCCACGATCGAGTCGTCCAAGTACAAGCTTTTCGCGACGGAGTTCTCCCGCCGGCTTGCGAGCGCGTCGATGGACATCGGCGGACCGGGTACGCAACTTCGTGTGCGCGTGAATCCCGACGCACCGATGAAAGGCCGTGCCGAGTCGACGTACCGGTACACCGTGATCGACACGATTGGCGGCGGCGCGTCCGAGATCCAGAAGAACATCATTGCCCGGCGTGGCCTCGGTCTCCCCAAGAACTTCTGAGCATGTTGAGAGGCATCACGGTTCTCGATCTCGCGTCGGTGGGACCGGCTGCGCGCACCTCGCGTTGGCTCGCCGACTACGGCGCGCGCGTCGTGAAGGTCGGCCCGCCGCCGAAGCAATCCGGTGTGCAGATAGTGCCGCCGTTCTATGCGTACAGCGGGCATCGCGGCATGGAGCGCACCCTCCTCGACCTGAAGTCGGACTCCGGGCGGGACGCGTTCCTGCGGCTCGCGGCCCGGGCCGACGTGGTGATCGAGAGCTTCCGCCCCGGCGTCATGGACCGGCTGGGGCTCGGCGACGCTTCGGTGCGCAGGGTGAATCCGGCCATCGTCTACTGCTCCACGAGCGGGTACGGCCAGAGAGGTCCCCGTTCGCAGTGGGCCGGCCACGACATTAACTACCTCGCCGCGGGCGGCTATCTCGACTGCTCGGGGCGGGCCGGCGACGGCGGTCCCGCGCTCCCGGGCGCGACGATCGGCGACGCGGCCGGCGGCGGGATGCAGGCTGTGATCGCGATCCTCGCCGCGCTCGTGCAGCGCGCGGCCACCGGCGAAGGCGCGTATCTCGACGTGTCAGTCGCCGACGGTGTGATCGCGCTCATGTCGTTGTACGTCGATGAGTACTTCGCGACGGGCGAGGTGCCCGGCCCCCGCCACAACATCCTCACCGGTCGGTACGCGTGCTACGACGTCTACCGGTGCAGTGACGACCGCTGGGTCGCGGTGGGCGCGATCGAACAGCACTTCTACGCGAACCTTTGCCGCGCCCTCGACTGCGAGCAGTGGCTCGCGTTTCAGACCGACGATGCGGTACAGGATGCGATCCGGTCCGACTTCCAGGCCGCGTTCGCGATGCGCACGCGCGACGAATGGGTCGAGATCCTGGGTCCGGCCGACACCTGCGTGTCCGAGGTCGCGTCGGTGCCCGAGGTCGTGCGCGACGAGCACTTCCGGGCCCGCAACGCGTTCGTCGAGGCGACCGCGCCGGAGCGCGGTGCCTTCGAGCAAGTCGGTTGGGTGCTCGCGGGAATGGATCGCGACCAGCCCGGTCCGGTCGTGCGAGACGCGGTCGTCACCGACACGGACGCACTGTTGGGTGAGGTCGGGTACTCCGCCGCGGAGATCGCGGCGCTTCGAGCACAAGGAGCCGCGGCGTGAGCGATCTGCCGCCCGAGATCGAGAAGCTCATCGACCAGGTGCAGTACGAAGAGGCGGGGGAATTCCCGGTCGAGCAGGGCTACATCTACACGTGGTGTTCGTCGACCGAGAACGGGAATCCGCTGTTCTGGGACGAAGCGATCGCGGGGGAGCTCACCGACGGGCCGATCGCGCCGCCATCGATGATCTCGGTCTGGTTCCGCCCGCACCAGTGGTCGCCGGGCCGCACCGAGCCCGCGGTTCCGCTGCAGGCGCACTTCGATCTCAAGGAGGTCTTCGAGCTCCCGGAGGCGGTGATGACCGACAACACGATCGTGTTCTACGAACCGGTCCGGCCCGGTGACCGGCTCCGGACCCGCCAGATCCTGCGCTCGGTCAGCGAACCGAAGACGACGAAGCTCGGCACCGGCCGCTTCTGGGTGATCGAGGTCGAGTACGTGAATCAACGCGACGATCTGGTCGGCGTGGAGTCGTACACGGGATTCGGTTATCGGCGAGGTGAGTCATGAGCGCTACGCGCTCGGCGCCGGTCACGAAGGTGATCTTCGGCGACGTGCACGCGGGTGACGCGCTGCCCGAGCTCGCGTACGCCGTGACCGCGACCACGATCGTGCTCGGCGCGCTCGCGGCGCGCGACTGGCGGCCGATGCATCACGACTACGACTTCGCGGTCAATCGCAACGGCACCCAGGACATCTTCATGAACACGCCCAATCAAGCAGCGTGGTTCGAACGGTTCCTCACCGACTGGTCCGGGCCGACCGGCCGCCTCGGCCGCATGAAGTTCCGCATGTCGGGCTCCGTCTTCCCCGGCGACACGATGGTGCTGGCGGGGACGGTCGAGCGCGTCGAGACCGACGACGCGGGTTGCGGTTGGGTCGCCGTGCTCGTGCGCCTGACGGTCGACGGCGACCTCAAGACCGACTGCACGGCGCGCATCGCGCTGCCCACCACCGACGACGACAACCCGTGGACGCGGCGCGGCGACCAGTGGCGTCCGTAGCGCGCGTCTGTAGAACGCGTCCGCAGAAAACAGGGAGCTGACGATGGATCTTGATCTCAACGAAGAGCAGGAGATGCTGCGGGGGATGGTGCGCGGTGTCTGCGGCTCGTACGCGAACCTCGACACCGTGCGCGAGCTGGAGGACGACCCGATCGGGTTCCCCGCCGATCTCTGGAAGCAGATGGCCGAGCTCGACCTGATCGGGCTGATGGTGCCGGCCGAGTACGGGGGCTCCGCGATGAGCACGCTCGAAGGCGCCGTGGTCTACACCGAGCTCGGGCGGGCGTTGGCCCCGTCGCCGCACTTCGTCAGCGCGGTGATGGCCGCGGGTGTGCTGCTCGGCGCGGGAAGCGACGAGCACAAGCAGGCATGGGTGCCCCGTATTGCGTCGGGAGACGCGATCGTGACGACCGCGTGGCTGGAGCCCGGCAACGGGTTCGGCGCGCGCGGCGTGCAGACGCGGGCCGCCGCCGCCGCCGACGGCGACGGCTTCGTGCTCGACGGGACGAAGTGGCATGTTCCGTTCGCGAAGGCCTCGACCGCGATGATCGTGCTCGCCCGCACGGGCGACGGCGACACTGACGTCGATCTCTTCCTCGTCGACACGACCGCATCCGGCGTCGAGCTGACCCAACAGCTGACGATCGGGTCCGACGCGCAGTACCAGGTGGTGTTGTCCGGTGTGCGCGTACCGGGATCGGCGCGGATCGGGAGCGCGGGCTCGGGCTGGTCGGCGTGGAACGAGGCGATGCTCGACGGCATCATCATGCTGGCTGCGCTCGCGGTCGGCGGCGCGCGCTACGCGCTCGAGATCACCGTGCAGTACGCCAAGGACCGCGAGCAGTTCGACAAGCCGCTCGGAGCGTTCCAGGCGATCTCCCACTATCTCGCCGATGCCGCGACCGCGGTCGACGGCGCGGAGACACTGATGTACGAGGCGGCATGGGCGCGGGCGAACGGTCGGCCGGTCGACCGCCTTGCACCGATGGCGAAGCTGTTCGCGTGCAAGACGTTCCGCGATGTCACTGCGATGTCGCAGCAGGTGTTCGGCGGTGTCGGCTTCACCGTGGAGTACGACGTGCAGCTCTACTTCCGGCGCGCGAAACAGCAGCAGATCTCGTGGTTCGACGATCGCGCCCTGGAAGAGCTCGTGGCGACCAGCGTGATCGACGGCGCCGCGTCTTCGACGAATACGTGACCGCGGTGACCGCTCGCCGGGCCGAGCCCGCCGACGCCGACGCGATCACCGAGACGATCGCGACCGCGTTCTTCGCGGATCCGTTGTGGAGTTGGGCGTTCGCCGACGCATCGCAGCGGGCGGAGCAGTTCCGGGTCTGGTGGCGGGTATTCGTCGACGCTGCGTTCCGTAACGAGTGGACGTGGGTCACCGGGAATTGCGAGTCGGTGGCGCTGTGGACGCCCCCGAGCGGCGAGGAACTGACCGGCGACGAGGAGAAGATGCTCGTGCGTCTCGTCGACGAGTACATCGGTGGCGAGCACGGCCTCGAGGTGCTGCAGGTCCTGGCCCGGATGGAAGGGGCCCACCCGCACGACGAGCCGCACTACTACCTCGGGATCGTCGGGACGCACGACGATCACCGCGGGCACGGCTTCGGCGAGGCGCTCCTCGCCGAGAACCTGCGGCTGGTCGACGCCGAGCACCTGCCCGCGTATCTCGAGTCGAGCAATCCCGCCAACCTTCAGCGGTACCGGCGTCTCGGGTTCGAGCCGACGGGCGAGGTCGTCGTGGCCGAGGGCGTACCCGCGGTCACGACGATGTGGCGCCCGGCCCGCTGATCGGCCCGGCCCGAGCGCTCAGCCCGCCTTCGACTGCACCCAGCGCCCGCCTTGCCAGGTGGCGCTCCACTCGGTGAACGCGTTCCCGTCCCAGTAGTGCAACGTCGCCGCGTCGGTGCGGTACCAACCGGGCGCGCTCTTCCCCGCGACCGGGGTCATCACCGGCGCGGTGTCGCCGGTCGACGCCGGCGCGGAGGCGGACGGTGCGGTCGAAGTCGGTGCCGTCGTGGCCGCAGTGGCGATCGCCGATGCGCCGGCGACGTTCGCCGGTGCCGGAGTCGTGCGCCGATCGGCCGACTGGGAGATCGAGTTGAGGTCGACGGGCACACCCGTGATGGTGTCGTCGACCGGGCCCCGTTCGTTCGGGTCGAGGCCCTCGAGCTTGCGCAGGATCGCGATGCGCTCCGCGAGCGGCGGGTGTGAGTCGAACATCTTGTTGAGTTTGGCGTGCTTGTCGTCGCCCTGGTTGCGGAGCGGTGTCACCAGCCAGAGGTGCGAGGTCGCGCGCGAGACGTGGTGGACGACGGTGTGGTCGGCCTCCAACTTCTCGAGCGCCTTGCGGATGCCATCGGGTGACACCAACTCGGCTGCGCTCACGTCGGCAAGCTCCTCGCGATGGCGGGAGATCGCCATGGAGAGCATGCGGGCACCGAACGCGAGCACACCCGCGAGCGCGGCAACCGCGATGAGCACGATGGCGCCGTTGTTGTTGTCGTCGTCACCCCAGTCGGCGAACCAGCTGGCCCGGGCCGCGATCTCGGCGACCGCCACGAGGATCCCGACCGTCGTGACCGCGAGCGTCGTGACCTGGACGTCGCGGTTGCGGACGTGCGACATCTCGTGCGCGAGCACGCCTTCCAGCTCGCGACGCGACATGAGGTTCAAGAGCCCGGTGGTCACGGCCACACCGGAGTTCGTCGGCGAGCGCCCGAACGCGAACGCGTTGGGCGCCGGGTCCTCGACGATGTAGACGCGCGGCTTGGGCAGTCCGGTCCGGATGCACAGGCCGTCGATGACGTTGTGGAGGACCTTCGCCTGCTCGGGAGTGACCTCGACCGCGTGGGTCAGCGCGATGGTCGCCCGGACGGCAAGAGACCAGCCGATGAGGTCGACGACGATGCCGACTGCGGCGCCGATCAGGATGCCGGCGGGCACGTTGTGGGAGACGAGGATCCCGATGACGGCGCCGAGGATGCCGATCAGCAGGAACTCGATCGCGAGCATCATCACCGACGTCCGTCGGTTCTTGGCGATCAGCTCGACATGGGTAACCGGATCCTCGGCGCTCACAAGGGAACCATCGTCGCGCACACTCGGCCCGGCCCGGCGCGGGTCCAGGGGCTCGGGCCGGTCCGGCCCCGACCATCCACTGCCGCCGCCGTCCGGCTTCGTAGGGTTTTGCGGGAACCCGAACGGCGTCGGAGCGTGTACCTCCGGGACTCCTCGAACCATGAGACGCGAGCACAGCGAAGCACATCATTGGCTCGGCCGCCGGCGCGGCGTTGCGACCGGCCGTGGGCCCGAGCGTGCGCCTGAGAGTGGGCTCGAGAGTGGGAGAGACGCGTGATTCTCGGCACGGGCGTCGCGGGATCGCTCGCAGGACCGTTCCTCGCGGCGTGTGCACTCCTGGTCGTCGCGGGCGTAGGGAAGGTCGCCCGCCCCGACCCGGCCCGGCTCGCGGCCCGGGCCGCCGGCCTGCCGGTGCCCCGGCCCGCGGTGATCGGATTCGGTCTGCTCGAGGTGGCCGTCGGGCTCGGCGCCGGTGCGCTCGGCGGTCGCTTTGCCCTCGCGGTTGCGGCGTGCTACTCGCTCTTGACGTCCGTCGCCGTCCGTCTGCTCCTCCGTGCTCCGGCGACCCCGTGCGCGTGCCTCGGGTCGGCGAGCGCGGTCGTGACCCGCACGCACGTGGTGATCGACGTTGCCGGGGCGGGAGTGGCGATCATCGCTGCGTTCGGGGGATCGCCGTGGAGCGGATTCTCGGGTCACTGGGTCTCCGGCGCAATGTTCCTCGTGCTGGTCGCGACATGCGTGCGTTGTGTCGCGCTCGCACTCGAGACGGTTCCCGACCTTGCCGCCGCCGTGAACGAAGGAGCGACATGACGAACACGGTGCTCGTGATCGAGTCGGTCGTGCTCGTCCTGCTGACCGTGCTCGTCGCGGGTTTGTTGCGCAGTCACGCCGAGATACTGCGGCGGCTGCACATGCTGGGCGCGGGCGTCGATCCCGACGTGCCGTTGCCCGACCCTCGCACCCGGTCGGTCGACCTGCCTGCACACGCGACCGCTGCGTTCGTCGACGCGGCCGATGTCGACGGCGGCGGGCTCCGCGACGACGCGGTGCACGTGGCGGTGATCGGTATCCGTCACCGCACGCTGCTCGCGTTCCTGTCGACCGGGTGCCTCACGTGTCAGACGTTCTGGGACGCGTTCGGCGACGCGGGCCGCCTCGGCCTGCCGGACGACGTCCGGCTGGTCGTCGTCACCAAGGACGCGCACGAAGAAAGCATCTCGGCGCTGAGGTCGGTCGCGCCGAAGGCTGCGGCGGTGGTGATGTCGAGCACGGCGTGGACGGACTACCGAGTGCCGGGCTCGCCGTACTTCGTGCTCGTCGACGGGATCGCGGGAAGGGTGCGCGGCGAAGGGACCGGCGCGACCTGGGATCAGGTGAAGAACCTCCTGCGCCAGGCCGGCGATGACGCCGACGACGCCGGCCGGGAAGTTCGCATCGATCGCGAGTTGCTCGCGCACGGCATCGCGCCGGGCGATCCGAGCCTCTACCGCACCGCCGAGCAGATCGCCGAGGACGCCCGCGCGTGAACACGCTGTCGGCACACGGGCTCGCCGTCGGGCTGCCCGCGGGTTGGGAGGGGCGCATTCAGCGCCGGCTCGCGACCGCAGCGTCGGAGCAGACCCACGCGGTCGTGCACCTCGCGAACTTTGCCCTGCCCGAGGAGCGCGACGACTTCGGTGGAGGGGTGACGCCGGCGATGCGATCGTCCGACGTCCTGGTCGTGCTCTTCGAGTACGGGCCGGAGTCGGCGGGCAGCCGGTTGTTCGCGGCGCAGGGCATGCCCCGTGTGAGCGCCGACATGTTCGGGTCGAAGCGGCTGCAACGACCGTTGCCCGGGCAACTCGGCTGCCAACGCTTCTTCACGGCGAACGGACGACAATTCTGTCTCTACGTCGTCGCCGGGAGTCGCGTGTACCTCGCGCGCATCGTTGCCGAGGTCAACGCCGTGCTCGCCGACGTCGCGGTCGGCCCGTGACCGTCGTCGACGCGTTGCCGGCATCGTCGCTTCCGCCTTCGCCCGTAGGCGGCCGCCGCATCGGTGATCGCGCCGTGGCCGCGGTCACCAAGCGATCGGACCGCGGCCACACGCGGCGGAGCTTCCTCGTGCGGGTCGCGATCTTCGCGTCGGCGCTCGTCGTGAACCCGCTGCGCTACATCCTGCGCCCCGGATCCGCGTATGCGTCGCTCTGCGGTCCCGACGCGTCATGCGGGTCGGGCTGGACCGCCTTCTGTTGCACAGTCAACGGCGGCCAGAATTCGTGCCCGCCCGGTTCCGCGCCCGCGGGTTGGTGGAAGGCCGACAATTCGTCGTTCTGTCACTCGGGCCCGCGCTATTACATTGATTGCAACGCATCGTGTGGTTCGTGCGGGTGCGGCGGGAGTGGTTTGTGCGCGCCGGGCTGTGTCTCGTGCAACTGTCACTGCGCGTCGGGAACCTGCGACGAACGGTTCACGTGTTGCAACGAGTTCCGCTACGGGCAGTGCAACCAACAGCTGGCGTGCGTGGGGCCGATCGTGTGCCGGGTGGTCACGTGCGTCGCGCCGTGGGAGTTCGACGCGACGTGCACGACGACGAGCGCCACTGCGAACGCGACCGCGTTGCACGACGCGCCGTGTCTGCATGGCTCCGACGCGTCGGTGCTCGGGTTCGGTGAGGCCGCCGATCACGGGGCACCCAAAGGTCTGCAGCCGTTCCCGATCGTTGGCATCGACTCGATGCCGAACGGTTCGGGCTACTGGCTCGTGGCCGCGGACGGCGGGGTCTTTGCGTTCGGCGGCGCGCGCTTCCACGGTTCGCTCGGTGGTGAGCGCCTGAACCGTCCCATCGTCGATATAGCACGGAGCCGTACAGGCGCGGGCTATTGGCTGGTGGCCTCCGACGGTGGGATCTTCGGCTTCGGCGACGCCCGGTTCCACGGATCGACCGGTGGGATCCACCTCAATCGCCCGATCGCCGGGATGACCGCGACCATCACCGGGAAGGGCTACTGGCTGGTCGCGTCGGACGGTGGTGTCTTCTCGTTCGGCGACGCGACGTTCTTCGGCTCGATGGGTGACGCCCGCTTGAATCAGCCGATCGTCGGGATGGCGGCGACCATCACCGGGAAGGGCTACTGGCTGGTGGCCGCCGATGGTGGTGTCTTCGCGTTCGGCGACGCGCACTTCGAGGGCTCGGCTGCGGCCGTTCGGCTCAACCGGCCCGTCGTCGGGATGGCCGCGACGCCGACCGCCAACGGCTACTGGTTCGTGGCCGCCGACGGTGGGGTCTCCGCGTTCGGGGACGCGCACTTCTACGGGAGTGCGACGAACCGTGTGCAGGGTGGCACCGCGGCTGACATCACCGCCCGCCGCGACGGTCGCGGTTACTGGGTCGCGTCCGACTCGTAACTCCGCGGCGCGCCCGGCCGGCTCGACGCGGTAGACATCTGAGATGGCGACCGTGATCGTTCCTTCGCTGCTCCGGGCCCGTTCCAGCGACGAGTACGCGCCGATGCCGTGGTCACCTGCCGATCACGAGGCGATCGCGCGCTACCAGGCGACTGCCGTACGGCACTCGCGTCGCGCTGCTCGCGCCGAAGTGGAGTACGCGCTCGATCGCCGGGGGACGGCGGCAACGCTTCGGGCTATCGATGCGGCGCACGGCGGTGGCTTCTATGCCGTCCCGGTACGGGCAACCCACGACCTCGCCGAGGCCGAGGCGACGTTTCGCGGGATCAATCCGGTCGTCGACGTACAGACGCATCTTGTCGATCCCGCGCGTTGGGTCGGCTCCGGCGCCGATGCCCTCGCGGGCTTCTTGCGCATGGCCGATCCCGATCGTTGGCCCGGTGCGATCGACCCGCATGCGATCGACGGCGCCGCGTGGGCCGCGCTCGTGTTCGGCGCCTCGGAGACGTCGGTCGCGTTGCTTACGTCGACGCCGGGCCGGGCCGACGTGAACGTGCTGACCAATCCGCAGATCGCGGCCGCGCGTGACATCGCCGAGCGTTACGCCGGAACGGGGCGCGTGCTCACGCACACGATCGTGCACCCGAATCTCGGCGAGTCCGAGCTCGACGCGATGGTCGATTGGAAGAACGATCTGCGCCCGTCGGGATGGAAGTGCTACACGCTCTGGGGCCCGGCCACGAAGGCCTCGCCGACGGGCGGCTGGTTCCTCGACGACGACGAGGTCGGTTTCCCATTCCTCGAGCGGGTGCGCGCGCTCGGGCCGCGTGTGGTCGCGACACACAAGGGGCTCGGCGGTCCGATCCCCGACGCGTCGGTCGCGGCGGCATCGCCGCGCGACATCGGGCCCGCGGCCGCGGCCTTCCCCGACGTGACGTTCGTCGTGTACCACTCCGGTTACGAACGCGATCCGAACGGTCAGGAAGGTGCGTACGCCGCACGAGGCACCGCAGCCCCGAGCGGTGTCGACCGGCTCGTGCGGAGCGTGGCCGACTCGGGTATAGGTCACGGCGGCAACGTGTACGCCGAGCTCGGGACGACCTGGTTCCTGATGCTCCGCAGACCGGTGGAGGCCGCGCACGTGCTGGGCAAGCTGCTCGTCGCACTCGGACCCGACCGCATCGTGTGGGGTACTGACTGCGCCTGGTACGGGTCGCCCCAGCCGCTGATCGACGCGTTCCGCGCGTTTGTCATCCCCGAGGAGATGCAGGCCCGCTTCGGCTATCCCGCGCTCACAGCCGAGGTGAAGGAGCGGATTCTCAGCACGAACGCACAGGTGTTGTACGGCGTCACCGCTCAACCCCGCGCCGACGGAGGCTGGGCCGCCAACGCCGCGGTCGAGTTGCAGCGTGCGGTCGCCGCGGCCGGGCTTGCGCCGACCGGTCCCGGCTGACAACGATTCGGCATCCCGAAGATCACCGCGAACTGCATCAGCGTCCACTACGAACGCCGCGGAAGTGGCCCGCGCCTACTGTTCCTCAACGGATCGGGCTCGACGCCCGCGGGAACGGGCCCGTTGCTCACCCCGATCGTCGCCCGCTTCGACGTGCTCGCGCACGATCAGCGCGGGCTCGGCCTGACCGACGTCCCTGCGGGGCCGTACTCGATGGCCGACTACGCCGCCGACGCCGTTGCTCTCATCGATGAGGTCGGTTGGGACACGTGCCGGGTGGTCGGCATCAGCTTCGGCGGCATGGTCGCCCAGGAGCTGGCGGTGAGCGCGCCGGAACGGGTCGAGCGGCTTGCGTTGTGTTGCACATCTCCCGGCGGAGCCGGCGGCGCGTCGTATCCACTGGAGGATCTCGCCGCGCTTCCGCTCGAGGAACGGACCGCGCTCGGGTCCCGGCTCCTCGACACTCGCTTCGACGTCGAGTGGCTCGCGAGCCATCCCGGCGACCGCGGGCTGGTCGAGATGATGGCGGCCCGGCGCGACAATTCCAAGACGGCGGAGCAGATCCGGGGCGAAGCCGAACAACTCGGAGCGCGTGCGCACCATGACGTGACCGATCGTCTCCACCTCGTCACCGCGCCGACGCTCGTCGCGGCCGGCCGCCACGACGGCATCGCACCGCCGGCCAACAGTGAGGCGATCGCGCAGCGCATTCCGAACGCCGACTTTCGGCTGTACGAGGGCGGGCACGCCTTCTTCGCGCAGGACCCACGCGCCTTCCCGGAGATCCTGGACTTCCTCGCCGGAGAAGAGCCGGGATCGTGACTCAGCTGGAGCGGCTCACCTCCTTCGACGGCCGCGGGATCGCGTACGAGATCTACGGCCAGGGTCCGGACGTGCTCCTGCTGCACGGATTCGCGTCGGATCATCTCGGCAACTGGGTCCGTCCCGGGATTGCTGGCGCGCTCGTCGCGTCGGGCCGGAGAGTCGTCGCGTACGACGCCCGCGGTCACGGCGCGTCGGACAAGCCGCACGACGTCGACGCGTACGAACACGACGCGATGGTGCGCGACGCGAAGGCGTTGCTCGACCATCTCGCGATCCCGGCCGTCGATGTCGTCGGCTACTCGATGGGAGCAATCGTCTCGTCCCGGCTCGTGGGCGGTGGGGAACTGCGCTCCCGGTCACTGGTCCTCGGTGGTGTCGGCGCCCGGCTCGGGCGCACGCTTGCCGATCGGGCCCGCACTGCTGACACACTCGCCGCGCGCGTCGCCCGTGGCAGAGGCCACGTCGTCGACCGCGCGTTCAAACGTTTCGCCGAGCGCAACGGTAACGATCTCGAGGCGCTCGCCGCGGTGCAACGCGCCGCCGCCGCGGGAACCCCGGGCGACGTCGCGGCCATTGCGGTGCCGACACTCTGCGTCGCGGGAGCGGACGATCAGCTCGCCGGGCCGCCGCAGCCGCTCGCCGATCGCATCCCGGGCGCGGTTGCCGTCGTGATTCCGGGGAACCATCTCTCCGCGGTCGCGACGCCGCTGGCTACCGCGATCGTCGAGTTCCTCGCGCGGGTGTCGCCGGTCCCGCCCGCCTAGGCGCGAGCCTGCAGCTCGGCGACGAGCTTGGCCGGCCCGACGCAGGTGTATGCGTCGACGAGGATCTGCTCGATCTCCTGCCAGTCGACCTCGCGGTCGAGCCGAACGCCGATCCACCCGCGGTGCCCCACGTACGCGGGCACGTAGAAGCGGTCGGGTTCCTCGTCGACGAGCTCCTGATGCACGCCCGCCGGTGCGGCGCAGATCAGGCCGAGTCGACCGTCACCGTGATGGTCGTTCCAGACGGTGGCGAGCGTCAACTTGGCGCGGATGAACCAGGTCGGGGCGCCGTGGCTGAGCCGCTCGCTCACCTCGGGCAGGTCCACGCAGAGCTTGCGCACCCGCTCGACGGGGTCCGGCTTCTTCGCCACGCTCCCATTCTGGCGCTGATTGCGGACGTGCGGGAATCTGACGCGGCGCCGGCCGGTTGGCCGGGTCATGACAGCAGAACCAGCGTCGGTGACGCGCGGCCGGGTGCGGGTCGAGCCCGCCGCCAAGCGAGTGCGGGTGTTCGTGGCCGGAGTTGCGATCGCCGACACGGTGCATCCGCTCTACGTGTGGGAGACGCCGTTCTATCCCGCGTACTACCTGCCCGTCGCCGACGTGCGCACCGATCTGTTGGAGCCGACGCCGACGGTGACGCATTCGCCGAGCCGCGGTGACGCGGTCCACTTCAGCGTCCGGGTCGACGGTGAGGAACGCATCGATGCGGCCTGGCGCTACACGGAATCGCCGATCGAAGAGCTGCGCGCTCACATCCGGTTCGACTGGAATGCGGTCGACTCATGGTTCGAGGAGAACGAGGAGGTCTTCACCCACCCGCGCAGTCCGTACGTGCGGATCGACATCCTGCCCAGTTCGCGCGTGATCCGGGTGGAGGTCAACGGTGTCGTGCTCGCGGAGACGCCCCGCGCACTCGTGCTCCACGAGACCGGGCTCATTCCTCGTTGGTACATCCCGAAGGTCGACGTGCGCATGGATCTCCTCGTACCGACCGCGGAGTCGAGTCACTGCCCGTACAAAGGCCAGGCCGAGTACTGGTCGGCGCTCGTAGGCGACCGGATCGAGGAGAACGTCGTCTGGTCGTACCCGACGCCTTTACCCGAGAGTGGACGGGTGGCCGGTTACGTATGCTTTTACTCGGAGCGCGTCGACCTGTTCGTCGACGGCGAACACCAGGAACGCCCGAAGACGCGATTCAGCTGAGGGAGTGCACGTGAGATTCGGCTTGGACCTCGCCCAACAACGGATGCCGTGGAGCGAGCTTGCCGGGAGAGCGCAGTTCGCGGACGGGCTCGGCTTCGACGGCATCTGGGGATTCGACCACTTCCAGCCCATGTACGGCAAGGGTCCGGGTGAGTGTTTCGAGGGCAGCACGACGCTGGCAGCGTGGAGCGGTCTCACCGACCACGTGCGGCTCGGCCTCATGATCACGGGCATGACGTATCGCCATCCCGCGGTCTACGCGGCCGAGGCGATCACGATCGATCACGCATCCGGTGGTCGGCTCGAGCTTGCGTACGGAGCGGCCTGGTTCGAGCCGGAGCACCGTGCGCTCGGAATCCCGTTTCCCGCGCTCAAGGAACGCGTCGACGCGTTCGAAGAGGCGGTGCAGATCGTGCGCGGCCTGCTGACGACCGACGACTTCACGTTCGACGGCGAGCACTTTCAGGTGCACGACGCGACCCTGTTACCACGGCCGGTGCAGCAACCGCACCCGCCGATCTGGATCGGCGCGGCGGGCGAGAAGCGGATGATGCCGATCGCGGCTCGTTACGCCGACGTCTGGCACACCTGGGGCACACCCGAGTCGATGACGGAGAAGTCGGCGCGCCTGACCGTGATGGCGGAAGCCGCGGGCCGCAACCCGGCCGAGATCACGCGGGCATCGTCGCTGTCGCTCGAGGACGACCTCGACACCATCGCGGCCAATGTCGACGCGTGGGAGCAGGCCGGGATCGGGTACCTCCTCTGCGGTTGGCCGGCCGAGGGCCGTCCGACTGTGGAGAGGTTTGCGCAGCGGTTTCTCGTGCGCTGACGGGGCTCAGGAGTCGTGACCGAACCAGCGGCGACGACGGGTGGCGCCGAATTCCTTCTTCGCGGTCGCCAGCTCCCGCGACGCTTCCTCGAAGACGCCGAACGGTTTCGGGCCGCCGAGGAAGTTGACGTCGAACTTCGCGACCTCGGGACCGCCGAACTCGATGTAACAGGTTGCGATGCCCGCATAAGGCGCCGGCGTGTCGCCACCGCGTAACCGGTGGATCAACACGGCGGCGACGGTGCCCGCCTCGCCCTCGGCGATCACGCCGACGCGCGGCACCGGCGCGCTCGTGACGTCGCCGACCGCGTAAACGTCGGGAAAACGGGTCGCGAACGTTGCCGGGTCGACGGGGATCCACCCGTCGACTGCAAGCCCGGAGTCCTCCACGACCGCCGGTGCCCGATGGATCGGGACGCCGAGGAACAGGTCGTAGTCGACCGTCCGGCCGTCGCGCAGGGTCGCGACGTGGGTAGTGGGATCGAGGCTCGTCACGACCGCATCGGGCCAGAACTCGATACCCCGCTCGTCCAGGCCCGCGAGGATGCCGGCCGAGGCATCGGCCGAGATGGGGATCGGCACCTGCATCGGGCTCAGCACCTTGATGGTGACCGCGTCGCGCACGCCGCGCTGCACGAGCGAATCGTGCAACATCATGGCGGCCTCGTGCGGGGCGGCCGGACACTTGAAGAACGGGCCGAGCACGCTGACAACGCGTTTCCCGAAGCGAAACTCGCGACGATGTCGCGCAGCCGCTCCGCGCCCGCAACCGTGTAGAACTCGTTCCCGCCTTCGACGAGTCCGGGCGTCAGTTCGGGCGCGATGTCGGCGCCGAGCGCGACCACCAGAACGTCGGTGTCGTACGTGGTGCGATCGGTCGTCACGCGGTTCGCGACCGGACCGATCGCGACAACCGTCTCTTGTCGGAACTCCACGGACGGCTTGATGATGTCGCGGTAGTGCAACCTCACCGACTCCGGAGTGGCCCGCCGTTCATCACGTCGAGCTTCGAGTACCCGAACACGAACGAGTCGTTCTGGTCGACGAGGGTCACCTCGACCTCGTCGGGTACTTCTTCCGACAACCGGGTGGCGAGCTCGAGTCCGCCGAAGCCGGCGCCGAGGATGAGGACGCGCTGCATCGAAGTAACTTATTCGGCGCGCCGACCAAAGGCCGGCGCGCCGACGGGCCACGTGCTCTTCGCGTGACCGTCACCGACGAAGCGTCAATCCTCTACTCAGGTGCGGTCGAGCTCCAGCATCTTGATCGCGTTCCCGCGCAACACCTTGTAGATGATCTCGTCGTCGAAGCCCGCGAGCATCTTCTCCGCGTACTCGCGCGACGTCGGCCACGTGGTGTCGGTGTGCGGGTAGTCGGTCTCGAAGCAGATGTTGTCCTCGCCGACTTCGCTCAGCGAGTGCAGGCCGTGGTAGTCGGCAGTAAAGCACCCGAAGATCCGGCCGTAGTAGTAGGTCGACGGCGGTTCCGGGATGCGCTCCTTCGAGTGCTGCCAACTGTCGTGTTGTTCCCATACCGTGTCGGCGCGTTCGAGCACGTAGGGGATCCAACCGATCTGGCCCTCGGAGTACGCGAGCTTGAGCTTCGGGAACTCGATCAACTTCGCGGAGTACAACCAGTCGGCCAGCGACGCCATCGAGTTGTTGAATGCGAGCGTGCCGCCGACGCCGCCGGGCGCGTCGGGCGACGCGGACGGGTTGGTCGACGACGATCCGATGTGCATGCACAGGGTGACACCGGTGTCGTTGCAGACCTGGAACACCGGGTCCCAACCGCCGCTGTGGATCGTCGGCAACTTCAGGTGATGCGGCAGTTCACTGAAGCAGAACGCACGCACGCCGCGATCCGCGTTGCGCTGGATCTCTCCCGCCGCGAGCGCGGCGTCCCACAGCGGCATGATGCAGAGCGGGATGTTCATGCCCTTCGACGGGCCGCACCACTCTTCGACCATCCAGTCGTTGTACGCCCGGACGCACGCGAGCGCGAGCTCTTTGTCGTCGGCTTCGAGGAACGTCTGACCGCAGAAGCGCGGGAAGGTCGGGAACGGCAACGAGCCGTCGACCCAGTTGCGCTCGAAGTCGACGATGCGCGCGTCGCGCTCGTAGCACCCGGGCCGCATCTCGTCGTACGTCAGCGCTTCCATCACCATCTTGGTGCGGTCGAACTTGGAGAGGTCGCCGTCGGGCGTCGCCTCGAGCGGGATCGCGACGAACCGCTTGTGCACGTAGATGAGCCGGTCCTCGTAGTACCAGGCGTCGCCCCACAGACCGTCGGGATCCTCGGTGTTGACGTACTTGGCGCCGGGCTTGTGCGAAAACGCGCCCCAACGCTTGCGCTCGATGCGCGGGCCCTTCTCGCGGTACTTCTCCGGCAACCAGGTCTGCCACACGTGGGCGGGCTCGACTACGTGGTCGTCGACGCTGATGATCTTGGGCAGCTCCATCGAAGCGCTCCCTCGGCCGGTGGCGGGTTCGTTCCCTGACGTTAGCGTCAGGTTGGCGCAGCCGCCCGTCCCCAGCGGACGTCGGGCCGTGTGGTGGCCGGATCGAGGACTACGCGCACACCTTCTGGTCGATGTTCGCCTCGCCCGTGGGCTTGTACGGATCGGGGCGCGCAACGCCGTGGAAGCGATCGCCGATCCACCGGACCATGTCTGCGGCCGACGGCCCGATCACACCTGCGTGACTCTGACCGGGATAGACCCAGCGTTCGAGGTCCTGGTGCAGATCGCAGAGGTGGTTGGCCAGGATCAGGGTCGAGGCGACGGGGATCTGCTCGTCGTTCCCGCCCTGGATCATGAGGAGGGGCACCGAGCTCTTCGCGGTGAACTGTTGCGGGTCGTTGGCCTCGAGCGCGGTCTTCCAGAGCGGGAGGCTGAACGGGTCTGCCCTGGTGACGGTCGAGATGTCGATCGTCCCGAATTGTTGGGAGAGGTAGCCGGAGCAGCCCTTGTCGAGGTCGGGGACGAGGGTGAGGCCCTTGGCGGTGAGCACCTGGCCGAGCGGCGCCTTGGCGTCGCCGTACGCGGCGTTGAGCCCGCCCGCCGCCATGAGCAGGTAGTAGCGGTACGGACTGGTCTTCAGGAACGAGTAGAGAAGGTTGAACTGCGACGGGGGCGCCCCCGCGACGACACCTTTCATGTGCAGCTCGGGCGCGTACTCGGGCCCGATGTGCAGCGTGAACATCGCGGTCTGGCCGCCCTCACTGTGTCCCCACACGACGTAAGCGTCGCTCGCGTGCGCAGCCGCCAGGTTGCGCACGGCGCGGACGATGTCGAGGGTGTTGCGCGCCGCGCCGTCGCCCGCGATGTAGGGCAGGATCCCCGGCGTTCCCTCGCCCTGGTAATCGCTCGCGGTGACTTCCCAACCCTGTTGGAGGAGCATGTTGATGAGCGGCACCGCGTCGTCGGGTGACAGCGACGGTGCACAGGAGTCGGCCATGCCGTTGGTCCCGTGCCCCCACGACACGACCGGGTAGCCGCCGGCGGGAACGGGGGTCTTGGGCACAAAGACGAGTCCTGTCACCGGCGTAGGAGTGTCGTCGACGGTCGTCGAGACGTAGAGCACGCGGTACACGTTGCCGATGATGTTCGGCGCCGCGATCGCCAACGACTTGATCAGCGTGCCGGGCTTGGACGGGATCGGTTCCGAGAACGAATAGAACGAGGGCAGGCCCTTGGGCGCGGGAACGACGGATGTCGTAGTGGTCGCCGCCGGAGCCGCCGGAGCCGCCGGAGCCGTCGCCGCCGGAGCCGTCGTCGCCGAGCCCGACGGTGACGAGCCCGACGACGTGGACGACTTCGACGACGACGAGCAGGCTGCTGCGAGGATGCCGACCGCGACCGCCACGATCACGAGAGTGGGGGCGCGCATCGGCGGAGCGTACGCACTGTTCGGGTCAGGTACCCGTCACCGCCGGCGAGGCGCTCACGTAGGCTGACCTGCCGTGGAGCTCGAACTTCCCGCCGACCGCACGGGCGTGTTGCCGTGTCAGTACCTCGAGCGCGCGATCGCGGCTCGGGTGATCGACGCGGGCCGCTTCACGATCCCGGAAGAGAACGTCCAGCCTGCGAGCCTCGACCTCCGCCTGGGCGAGGTCGCGTACCGGATCCGGTGCAGCTTCTTGCCCGGTCGGCAGTCGGTCGAGCGCCGGGTCAAGGACTACGTCATCGACGAGCTCGACCTGCGCAAGGACGGTGTCGTCCTCGAGACCAAGCGCCCGTACCTGATCCCGCTGAAGGAGCGGCTCTCGCTGCCGCCCACGGTGCGGGGCAAGGCGAATCCGAAGAGCTCGACGGGTCGGATCGACGTGTTCACGCGCGTCATCACGGACGAGAGCTACCGGTTCGACGAGATCGCCACGGGCTACGACGGGCCGCTCTACCTCGAGGTCGTCCCGCTCTCGTTCCCGGTACGCGTCCGCGAGGATCTGTCGCTGAACCAGCTGCGGCTCTCGGTCGGTTCAGCTCTGCTCTCCGACGACGACGTGCGCGAGTTCCACCGCCGCCAGCCTCTCCTGTTCGACCACGGGACGCCCGTCCCCGACGACGGCCTCGCGTTCGGCGGCGGCCTGTTCCTCGGTCTCGATCTGCACGGCGACAGCGGCGGCTATGTCGGTCACCGCGCCCGCGACAACGCGCCGTTGCTCGACGTGGCGCGCAGCGCCCACGCACCCGTCGATCCCGAGGCGTTCTGGGAGCGGGTCAAGCACGAGGAGGGCGACCGGGTTGTGCTCACCCCGCAACGCTTCTACCTCTTGATGAGCAACGAATCCGTGTGCATACCACCAACGCTCGCGTCGGAGATGACGGCGTACGACCCGACGAGCGGCGAGCTGCGCACGCACTACGCCGGGTTCTTCGATCCCGGATTCGGCTTCGATCCGGGCGGCCACTCCGTCGCGTCGCGCGCCGCGCTCGAAGTACGCGCCCACGACGTGCCGTTCATGATCGAGCACGGTCAACGCGTGTGCAAGCTCACGTTCGAGCACATGCTCGAGGCGCCGGACCGGCTCTACGGCCAGGGCATCGGCTCCAACTATCAGGGTCAGATGGAGACGCTGAGCAAGCACTTCGCCCGCTAGCTGCGAGTTGTCAGCGGGCTGAGCCTCTCAGGGCGCGAGGACCTCCAACAGCGCGTCGAAGACCTCGTCGACGCGATCGATGATCGCGAGGTGACCGCCGCCCTCCCAGTGCGTCACCTCCGCCCCCGGGATGCGGCGAACGAGCTCGTCGGTGTGGCGCAGCGGCACGATCGGGTCACTCGTCGCGTGCCAGCAGTGGACCGGGACGGTGATCTCCTCGACCGCGAATCCCCACGGCCGCCCGAGCGCGGCGTAGTCGTCAACGACTCCGTGCGCGCCGCTCGCGCACGACTGGGTGAACATCGCCAGCGCCGCGCGCGCGGTCGGGAACTCGGCCATGACCGCTCGATCGGAGGCCGACATCTCGATCGCGCCGAACCACAGGGACGTCTTGGGCGCGAGGCGCGAGATCCGAACTCCGATGTCGAGGGTGACGCGCGCCACCACGGGAATGCGCTGTGAGAGGCGGGTGAGGAGCCGGTCGGTTGTCTCGAAGTCGGCTACCGACGCCCACTCGCCGACCTGTCCGGATCCGGAGACGATCGCGACGGCGCACACCCGATCGGCGAGCGAGTGCGCGGCCGCGAGGGCGTAGGGACCGCCGCCCGAGTAGCCGATCACGGGGAACGACGGGAGCTCCAGCGCGTCGGCGAAAGCGCCGAGCTCGGTCGCGTACGAGTCGACCGCGGCACCGCGGCCCCGCTCCCAACGCTCGGATACGCCGACTCCGGGCCGGTCCGGTGCGAGCAGGCGAATGCCGTGAACGCGCGCCCGCCCGTCGGCCCAGGCGAATCCCGCCCCGCACCCGGGCGTTCCGTGGAGCGCGACCATCGGAGTGCCGTGCGGGTCGCCGAATTCGTAATACCCCACGATTCGGTTGGTGGCCGTGCGCACGACGCGCGGTTGCGGCGTCTCGGCGACATCCAACATCCCTGGTTGCATCATGCCGTCTTCGGGCCGAACTGGGCGAATGTGGCGTCGGTCACGTCGCGACGACGCGAGAGATCGTTCCCGTCGTCCAGTCCCCGACGAGCAGCGCGCCATCACTCGTGAGCATGACTGCAACCCGGTTCTTGATCCCGCTGAGCAACGTGGTCGCGGTTCCCGTGTAGCCGGTGCCGCGCTTGGTGAGCGTGACGCGTTGGACCTTGCCGAGCGACCACTCGGCGACGACGGCCGCGGTCCCGACCGCCGTCCCGAGTTGCCCGGTCACGATCGCGACCCCGCTCACCGCCGCGTGCTCGTCGAGGACCGCGGTCGCCGCCGGGACCCCCGTACATGCCGATCCACCCTGTCCGTAGCAGCCGGGATTGCCCCACGCGGTGCCTTCGCGCACGACCGCGAGCGCGTCGCCCGGAGTCTTGGTCCCGAGATCGTCGCGAGAGTCCATCGTCACGAAAAGGTCGCTCGTACCGGGGTAGTAGGCGAGCGCGACGGGTGCCCGGATTCGGCTCGCGTACAACGCGAGCCCAGTGCCGTCGGTGCGGACGGCGACGATCGCGCCGGAGTACTTCGATGTCGGTGTGCAGTGGTCGCACGGTGCGGTGATCCCTACGAGGAGGCGGCCGTCGGTTGCGAGCACCATGTTGTTGACCTCGCCGACGTTCGTCGGGAGCGTCACGACGGTACGGCGGGCCGTGAATTTCGCCCGGATCAGGTTGCTGTAGGCGTCGATGCGTTCCTTCGACGCGACGTAGAGCGTGCCATCGTGCCAGACCAGGCCGAGCGGCGTGTGCAGGTTGCTCACGACCTCGACCGGCTTCGCGCCGGCGGCGGCGACGAGGTAGACGCCGTCGTTGCCCGTGTCGGTGTAGGCGGCGGTCGCAACCCACAACCGTTGTTGCGCGTCGAGCGCGAACGCGGCCGCGTGCGCGAGCCCGGTCGCGTAGAGGGTCGCGCGGAGGCCCGTCACGCCCCGGATCCCGGCGCCGATGTTCACGAGCGTCGACGATGCCGAAGCGGGAGTGCTCGACGAACTGCTGCCGCCGCAACCGGCGACCAGGAGCGACACGGCGACGATCGCGGACACGATCCGCGAAACCTTAAACATCCTCGACATCTTCGCTTCCTCGGTCGGACGCGACGTGACTCCCGACCGGGGGAATCGGGAGTCACGAGGCGCGCGTGGCGTGATACGGATGTCGCTCCGTCTTGCTCTAGGTACTCGCCGAGCTCGAACTCGGACCCGAACCGCTTCCCATGTTGGGACAGTTCGCGTTCGACGTACCGGACGACCCGGGCGATCCCGTCGCCGGCGTCGATGTGCTCGGCTTCGTGGTCGTCCCGGTCGTGGCTGCGTTGGCTGCCACTGCGCCGCCGGTGACGAGGGCACCGGAGACCGCGAGGACCGCCGCAGCTTTGCGAATCGGACTCATGTTGCTCACCTCCTTCGAGGTTGCTTTCTGGTCGGTTGCTACGACCAGTAAGCCCGCCGGGGCTGCGCGGAGCGTGAGAGGAATTCAAGAACCGGGAAAGAGATCCCTCAGCTCGCGGATTTCAGGTTGGCGTCGAAGAAGGCGAGCAGCCGGGCCCAGGCGTCGGTGGCAGCGGTCTCGTCGTAGTTGTCGGAACCGTCCCGCATGAAGCCGTGACCGGCATCTTCGTACACGACGACCTGACCCGGGTGGCTGTTCTCGACGGTCGCGATGTCGGCGCGGGGAATCCATTCGTCTCGGCCGCCGAAGAAGCACAGCAGCGGGCAGTAGGGATCGCCGAGGTGTTGGGCGATGCCGCCGCCGTAGAACGAGGCCGCGGCGTCGACGTCGACCCCGGAGATCGCGGCCATGTACGCGTAGCCGCCGCCCATGCAGAACCCGGTGATGCCGACGGTCTCCGCGCCGAGACCGCGCAGGCGGCTCACGACCTCGACGATGTCGGCGCGGCCGTCGGCGTGGCGCAGCTGACCGAACATGTTCCCACCGGCTTCGGGATTGCTGCCACCGAACCGCCAGTAGAGATCGGGTGCGGCCACTGCGTAGCCCTCGGCCGCGAGACGTTCACAGACCCGCAGGAGTTGTGGCTTCATGCCGTCGCCTTCCATGACGACGACGACGCCCGGCCACGGCGGCGGCGACGCCGGGAGGGAACAGAAGAAGGGGACGGCGATGTCGGTCATCCGCGCACGCTAACGCGGGGCATCACCACGTCGGTACGCGGCGGTGACGTCGTTCAAGCGCGCGACGAGATCATCGTCGAGCGGCGTGTCGACCGCCGCGATCGTTTCCTCGAGTTGCTCCGGGCGGCTCGCGCCGACGATCGGCGCGGTGATCGCCGGATGGCGCAACGTCCACGCGACCGCGAGCGTCGGCAACGGGATCGCGGCCTCGTCGGCGATCTTCACGAGCTCGTCGACGGTGTTGAAGACGTTGTCGTGCCAGTAGCGGTCCTGGTACGTCTGCGCCGCGTTCCCGAGCGCGAAACGTGTGCCTTCGTCGGGAGCTCTCGTCCGGTCGTGCTTCCCCGACAACATCCCGCCTGCGATCGGGTTGTACGGGATCACCGCGACACCTTCGTCGAGGCACAACGGGAACAGCTCGCGCTCGAACTCGCGAAACAACAGGTTGTAGCGCGGCTGTACGGAAACGAATCGCGCGAAGTGGTTCACCTCGCTGCGACCGAGGGCCCGCGCGAGCCGGTAGGCGAGGAAGTTGGAGCAGCCGACGTAGCGGACCTTGCCGACGCGCACGAGATCGTCGAGTGCGCCGAGGGTCTCGTCGAGCGGGACGCCGGAATCGTCGAAGTGCAGCTGGTAGAGATCGATGAAATCGGTCTGCAGACGCCGCAGCGACGCGTCGATCGCGTCCATGATGTGCCGGCGGCTGTTGCCCATGTCCCACCGATTGCGCCCGGTCGGCCCGAAGCATTTGGTCGCGACGACGTAATCGGATCGCTTCCCCTGCAGCCAACGACCGACGATCTCCTCGGTTCGACCCATCGTCGTGAGGTCGCCGCCGAGCGGGTACACGTCGGCCGTGTCGAGGAAGGTCACGCCGAGGTCGGCCGCCTTGTCGAGAATCGCACGAGACGGTTCCTCGTCGATCTGCAATCCGAAGGTCATGGTGCCGAGGCAGATCCGGGAGACCTGCAGGCCGGTATTGCCGAGCCGGACGTGTTGCATGCCCCAGAGCCTAGAGATGAAGCACGAGCGTCACCACGCACAGGGCCGTGCTCGCGAGCAGGACGAGACCGTCGACTGCGCGGAAGCGGGCCCCGGGAAGGTTTCCGCCGGTGCCGAGCCCACCCCGGGCAACGATCGCGTCGGCGAGATCGCGCGACCGGCGGATCGACGCGACGATCGCCGTCGACATCAAGTCGTGCGTCTCGATCAGGACCTGGCGAATCATGACGCGCGGGCTCTCGACGGTCGTCTCGTCCTGGGCGCGCAGCCGGCGAGCCGCGCCCAGGATGCGGATCTCGTCGATGAGGAGCGGCAGGCAGCGGATCGCGAGCGCGATCGCGATGACCCATTCGTCGATCGGCAGCCGCAACCGGCGCAACGGTCGTCCCACACGGGCCAGCGCCGGCGCGACCTCGCCGAGCGGTGTGGTCCATCCGATCAGCGCGCCCGAGGTGACCAGCACGATTGCGAGCACGGTGAAGCGTGCCCATTCGCCGAGCGCGCCGATGCTCAACGACACACCGCCCACGTTGACGAGCGGCGTCGTCGATGACCAGAGATTGAGGAGCGCGCTGATGAGGAGCGCGCCGAAGAACCAGTTCGGCAACCGGGGGAACGCGCCGAGCGGGATGCGGGCGACGACGAGCTCGAGCACGACGACGCCGCCCGCGACCGCGAGCATGATCCAAGTCGGCGAGATCGACACCATCAATGCGAGCTCGGCCGCGATGATCAGCTTCGTTCCCGCCCAGAGACGGTGGATGAGGGAGTTGCCCGGCACGAGGCGGAGGAACGTGAGCTCGGTGTCGCGGCGGGTCTTGGCCGGGCGCGGTCGCGACCGGCCACCGAGATCGGCGATCGCGCTCGGGCGGTTCACGGTTTGGCCTCGGGCAGCACATTGTCGACGGGCTCGTCGCGGGCGATGCGTCCGGCTTCGAGCTCGACGATGCGATCGACGAGACCCTCGGGAAGGTCGCGATCGTGCGACACGATCACGAGCGCGATGTCGTTGCGCCGACGCAGTCCGGTGAGCAGGGCATCGAGCTCGGCCCGCCCGTCGGCGTCGAGCCCGGCGAACGGCTCGTCGAGCACGATCGCGACCGGCTGCGACGCGAGCACGCCGGCCAGGACAACGCGGCGCATCTGGCCGCCGCTCAGCTCGTCGACCCGCCGGCTCCCGAACTCGTACGGGTCGAGCCCGACCGCGGTCAGGGCCAAGCGCGCATCCGTGTCGTCGACACCTCCCGCCGCCGCGACTTCGTCGAGCACGGTCGGGCGTAGGAGCTGCAGTCGTGAGTGCTGGAACGACAACCCGATGCGTCCGACGTGCGCCGTGATCGGCTCGTGCTCCAAGCGCGCGGTGCCCTCGCTCGGCGCGAGGAGCCCGGCGAGGATCCACGCGAGCGTCGACTTCCCCGAACCGTTGTGGCCGACCACGACGATCGCTTCGCCGGCGTGAATCGTCAGGTCGACATCGGTGAGCGCCCGGTTCGCCCACGGGGTGTTGCGGGAGTAGACGTGCCCGACGCCGTCGAGCGTGATGATCGGCGCGCCGATCTGCGCCGAGCCCAGGTGCGGGGAGGTGTGCTGCGCGACTGCCTTGACCGCATCGTCCGTGCGCAGGCGCGCGGGTGCGGCGACGACCCGGCCGTGGTCGAGCGTGATCGACCGATCCGCGACTGCTGCTTCCGCGGCGCGGTGCGTGACGTGGACGACTCCGAGACCGTTGTCGTGCGCGAGGTCGCGGAAGAGTGCGACGAGCAGTGCCCGCCCGGTCTCGTCGACCATGGCCGTGGACTCGTCGGAGATGAGGAATTGGGGGCGCCGCGCCAGCGCCGCCGCAATCGCGAGACGCTGTAGCTCCCCGCCCGAGAGCGTCGACGTCTCGCGATCGATCAGGTCCTCGAGGCCGACCCGCTCGAGGAACGCGGCCACGTCGACCTGTCCCGGCTCCGGCAGTCCCCAGACGACGTCGTCGCGGACGCGGACCCCCAGGACCTGCGCTTCGGGGCGTTGGGCCACGATTGCCGTCCCGCCCGCGCGGCCGAGTCCGACCGCGCCCGGCCGTTCGATCTCGCCGTCACTCGGCGCCCGGCGGCCTGCCAGCAGCCGCGTGAGTGTCGACTTCCCCGAGCCGTTCGAACCGACGATGGCGACGAGCTGGGCTGCTGGTACATCGAGCGTGACGTCGACGAGCGCGTCCGCGGACGCGTTGGGGTAGCGGAAGCGGACGTCGCGCAGTGCCACGGGAAGCGGCGCCGGCGCCCGGCCGGAACAAGCGTCGGCCTCGACGTCGTCGGCCTCGATCACCGGGTCGCCGAACGCGCTGCGTACGCGCCGGAGCGCAGGTGTCGCCAGACCCTGGGCGAGCCAGATGCCGAACACGAGCAGGACCAGGAGCGTGAGCGGGATACTCAACCACCAGTCGCGCACGACCCACGCCACGAATCGGTCACCGGGTTCGGCCAGGCGGGCGAGGCCGAGGTTGCGGAACAGATGGAAGAGACCTCGCCATCCGTTGCGCACCTGATCGAGGGTCAGCCGGCGGAGGTTGGAGAACACCGCCAGCGCGCCCACGCTGAGCAGCGACGCGAGCGGCCACAACACCGCGATCCCGGTGAGCATGGTGCGGGTCCGGCTCCAACCGCGCCGATCGGCCGCGCCGACCAACGCGCCGAGGGCCGCGCACGCACCCATCGACGTGAACGCGGCACTGCCGATCACGAGGAACCCCACCACCGACGCGGCGATGGCGCCGGTCACGACCGCCCGCAGGCGGTGACGCGCCGCGACGACGGCGAGGGGGACGATGGCGGCCGCGAGCAACGCACCGCCGAACGGCACGACCTGGCCGACGACGGTCAACGCGAGCGACACGTCGGCGAGAACGACTGCTTCCGCGAGCTCCGCCGGACCGAGCGGTCCGTGGGCCACGCGCGTCGTTCGGCGCCGCTGCATACCCACAGGTTCGCGTACGGGACTGGTCCCGTTCCCTTCGCGCAACTCGAACTTCACATTCTGACCGGGTTGGCGTGTCCGAGTTGGGCCGGTCCGGGGGCATGCCGGAACGGGCCGGTGTCGGCGAGGATCGATCAGAGGGGCGGACCGGGGACCAGCTTTACCCCCGCCGAGTGCTGGGTGCCGTTCGTGTCGACCCAACCGACCTTGACCGAATCGCCGGGGTGGAGTTTGACGAGGAGGGTGCGCAGCGAGGCGGAGTTGGTGACGGGCTTGCCGTCGACCGAGACGACCACGTCGTTCGTCTTGATTCCGGCATCGGCAGCGCCGGTCTTGTCCTGCACCCCGACCACCAGCGCGCCTGCGGCCACGGGCGTGGTCTGCCCGTTGATGTCCTGGACCTGCACCCCGAGCAATGCCCGGTCGCCGATGTGGACCTTGTCGGTCTCCTGACCACTGCGGATCTGGTTGATGATCGTCATCGCGTGGTCGACCGGGATCGCGAAGCCGACGTTCGATCCGCTCTGCGAGTTGAAGTTGCCGCCGCCGGCCGCGGCGGTGTTCATGCCGATGATGGCGCCGCTGCTGTTGACGAGCGCGCCCCCGGAGTCGCCGGGCTGGATCGGAGCGTTGATCTGGATCATGCCCTCGAGTGTTTCCTGGTTCCCGCCCTCGTCCCCGGCCGTCACCTGCTGGTCGAGGCGGGTGACCTGACCCTGGGAGACGCTCGGCGTGCCGCCCTTACCGAGCGCGTTGCCGATGGCGACGACAGGATCGCCGATCTTCACCTTCGAGGGGTCGCCGATCGTGATCGTCGGGAGGTTCGAGACCTTGTCGGTGATCTGGACGAGGGCGACGTCCTCGGTTACGTCATAGCCGACGACCTTGGCGTCGTAGGTCGGGCCCGTTCCGCCGATGGTCACCTTGATGCTGGTGGCGTCGGCGATGACATGGTTGTTCGTGAGGATCTCGCCGGTCGACGAGATGATCATGCCGGTGCCGGCCGCGCGACCCTGGGCGAGCGTGGTGTTGATATCGACGAGCGCGGGGTCGACCTTGGCTGCGATCGCGCGCTGGTCGAGACTGCCGGAGCCGGCCGGCACCGTGCCGTTGCCGTTGCCGAGCGGGTCCGGCGTGGTGCCGTTGTTGGCGTTGCCGAACGGGTTGGGCGCGGTGCCGTTGTTGGCGAATCCGTTGTTCGGAGTGGCGCTGAACGTCTGGGTCTTGTCGTTGTTGTGCACCGCGATGGCGACGCCGGCGCCGACGCCGGCCGAGGCCAGGACGAGTGCGAGTGCCGCGAGGGCCGCAAGACCGCGGCGGGCTTTCGACGGAGCAGGGGGAGCCGGGGGCCACGAGGGCTGGGCCGGAGGGGCCGCCGGCGTCCATCCGGACAGCGGGGTGCCCCATGCGTTCGGCGGGGGCGGGGAACCCCACGCTCCGGGCGCGGGCGGGACGGCCGCATAGGAGCCGGTCGGCTCGTACGCCGGCGTCGGCTGGGTCGGCGGCCACGACACTGTTCTCGCGTCGCCCGCGGGAGGAGTGGGCGCGGCCGGGACCGCGGGTGTGCCGTAGGGCGACGTCGCGTCGGGTTCGGGTGAACCGGTCCCTTGCGCAGCCGGCGCCGGCGGCCACGTGTTCTGCGGCCAGGCGAAGTCGGGATGTTGGTTACCGGTCGCCGGAGTGGGCGGCTCGGGAGTTTCGGGCTGCTCGTCTGCGTTCCAGGTGTTGTCCGACTCGCTCATCGGGTGCGTGCCTCGAGTTCGTGGTTCCGCGCCCGGGGGTGGCGCGCCTGCACTGATCTTGGCCACCAACAATGGGAGCGGGCTGTGAGCTAGCTGGACGATCTCTTCGAATCCGGCAAGAGCCCCGCGACCGGCAACGCGGGTCAGGCTAGGGCTTCATCGGACGCTTTCGGTCGTCGCCTTACCCGCGGTCCGGCCAGAGCGGCTCGGGGATCTCGAATCCGAGAGGTGTGCCCCAGCTGTTGCGGAACGAGACCTCGTGGACCGGCCGCCTCGGGGCGACGCCCCAACGCCCGGTCGGGTAACCGAACGTCACGCACGACGAGAACAGCCAACCGTCTTCCTTGGGGACCCCGAGGATCTCGAGCACCTCGTCGAGATGGAAGAAGAAGACGCTCGTGAGCGACGCACCGACGCCTTCGGCGCGGGCCGCGAGCATCGCCGACCACGTGGCCGGGAAGATCGATCCGCCGCTCGGGTCGAACTGTACGAAACTGAACAACAGCAGCGGGTACGCCTCGAAGTGATCGGCGAGATGCTGAGCCGAGCGCTGTACGCGCAACATCTCCGCGTTCTCGGGATCCTCGGGGGCGGCGTTCGCGGCCTCGAGCCGTTCCTTGTAGATGGTCGCCCAGAGCTGGCTCATGCAGTCGCGGTAGATCGGGCCCAGCTTCGCCTTGACGTCGGCGTCGTCGACGAGCATGAAGCGCCAGTTCTGCGTGTTGCCACCGCTCGGCGCGCGTACGGCCGCGTCGAGGATCCGCTTCTGTACGTCGATCGGGATCGGGTCGGGCTTCACCCGGCGCATTGCGCGCGTCGTATAGAGCGCTTCGTAGATGTCCATGCGGTGCTCCCGTTACCAGGCGTAGGCCTCGGGCACGGTACCGCCCGGGCCGGGGAAGATCTCGTCGAGCGTCTTGAGCGTCGCGTCGTCGAGCGTGATCTCGAGCGCGCGCAGCGACGCGCCTTCGAGTTGCTCCATCGTGCGCGGGCCGATGATCGGCGCGGTCACACCCTTTTGGTGCAGCAACCACGCGAGGGCAACGGCCGCGGGCTGCTCGCCGAGCTCGGCGCACAACTTCTCCCACCGCTCGAGCGCGGGACGCATGCGTTCGTAGCGCGGTTGCACGCTCTTGCGCCGAGCGGTGTCGCCCGAGTCGAGGTTGCCGCCGAGCATGCCGCCGGCGAGTGGGCTCCACGGGATCACACCGAGGCCGTAGAAACGCGCGGCCGGGAGCACTTCGAGCTCGATGGTGCGCGACGCGAGGTTGTACAGGCTCTGTTCGCTCACGAGCCCGACGAAATGGCGGGCCTTGGCCGCCTCGTTCGCCTGCGCGATGTGCCAACCGGCGAAGTTGCTGCTGCCGACATAGAGGATCTTGCCCTGCAAGACGAGCGTCTCCATCGCCTGCCACACCTCGTCCCACGGCGCACTGCGGTCGATGTGATGCATCTGGTACAGGTCGATGTGATCGGTCTGCATGCGCCGCAGGCTCTCGTCACACGCCGCGCGGATGTGCCGAGCGGAAAGGCCTCCGTCGTTCGGCCATTCCGTCATCGACCCGAACAGCTTGGTCGCGAGCACGACCTTCTCCCGGCGTTGGCCGCCCTGCGCAAACCAGGTGCCGAGGATCGTCTCGGTCGTACCCGGACCCGTGGGGCCGCCGTAGCGATTGGCGGTGTCGAAGAAATTGATGCCCAACTCGAGGGCGCGATCCATGATCGCGTGCGCATCGGACTCGGTCGTGAGCGGACCGAAATTCATCGTGCCGAGGCACAGCGGGCTCACTCGTAGCGCAGTGCGTCCGAGACGGCGATACTCCATTGTGCTTCCTCCGGGCTCGGGAGTGAACGTTCGGTGCCGACGCTACCCGGCTTTGCGCCTTCTCGGCCCGGGGCGTCAAGCTCCGCCGATGAGAACCTTCATCGCGATCGTGAGCTGCGTGCTCGTGCTCGGCGCGTGCTCGTCGTCCTCGAAGGACTCCGGGGCGACGACCACCACAACGGCGGCCGCGTCGTCTACGGCGGCCGCCACGACCACGACCACCGTCGCGAGCGGGCCGACTTCGATCGGCCACGTGTTCGTCATCAACCTCGAGAATGAGAACTTCACCACCACGTGGGGGGCCACTTCACCGGCGAAGTACCTCAACACCACCTTGCTCGCGCAGGGCAAGCTGCTGACGCAGTACTTCGGGATCGGCCACGCGAGCCTCGACGACTACATCGCCGAGATCAGTGGTCAGTCGCCCAACCCGCGGACCCAGAGCGACTGCGTCAACTACGTCGACTTCACGTCGACAGGAACGAGGACCGGCGCGTACGGGCAGGCGTTGGGCGAGGGATGCCAGTACCCGAAGTCAGTGCAGACGATCGGCGACCAACTCACCGCGGCCGGGAAGACATGGCGCGGCTACATGGAGGACATGGGCACCCCGTGTCGTCATCCTGCGCTCGGCGGGAACGATGTCACGATCTCCCCGAAGCCGGGCGACATGTACGCGACGCGACACAACCCGTTCGTCTACTTCCACTCGATCGTCGACTCCTCTGCCTGCGCGCAGAACGACGTCGACTTCAGCCATCTCGCGACCGATCTCAAATCGGTGGCCACCACGCCGAATCTCGCGTTCATCACGCCGAACGTGTGCCACGACGGTCACGATTCTCCCTGCGTCGACGGCGAGCCCGGCGGTCTCGTCTCCGCCGATCGCTGGCTCTCGACCGAGGTGCCTGCGATCCTGGCGTCGCCGGCCTACAAGGCGGACGGCATGCTCATCGTCACGTTCGACGAGGCGACGATCGCCGATACGAACGCGTGCTGTCACACACCCGCATCTCCGAACGCGGCGAAGCCCGGCCTCAACGGGCCCGGCGGTGGCCGGATCGGCACCGTCGTGCTGTCGAAACTGGTCAAGCCGGGAACGACCGACGCAACGCCGTATAACCATTATTCGTTGCTGTGCAGCATGGAAGACATCTTCGGGCTCAGCCATCTCGGGTTCGCCGGCGCGCCCGGGATCGCGTGCTTCGCCAAGGACGTCTACGACGCTTCGAAGTAGGGCGTCGAGCTAGGGCCCGTCGACGTAGAGGGCGCGCAGTACGTGCGCTTTCGTCGTGTCCTCGAGCAGGTCGGTCGCGTCGACGAATTGGTCGATCGAACCGATGAGTGGGCGAGTGCGGAGCCATTCGTCGTCGACGCGTGCGAGGCACGCGCGCACGAAGCGATCGGAGCGCAGTACACGGAATGGGCGCTCGTAGAAGAAGGCGACGGTCGGGTCGAGGGTTTCGGTGAGACTCGAGGCGTTGTGGAGTCGCGCGGTCGCTTCGTACGCGTCGACGAGCGCAATTTCGCGAGCTGGGTAGTCGGATGCGTTCAGTGCAGCGTCGAGCCCGGGGAGCATCTCGACGCTCGCCGGGAGTTGGCGGTACGCGGAACCGAACCACTTGGCGTAGGGCCAGTACCGACCGGCGAGCACGAAATGCAGGCGCATGAGGTCGCGCACGATACGGCTCGCGCTGAGGCGAGAGCCCGTCTCGTCGCCGACCTCCGCGGTGCGACCGACGAAGGGCTCGTCCTGGTCGATGCGGCGCCACTGACACGCGAGCATCCACATGCGAACGTCGGCCGGGAAGTACGCCAGCCGTTGGCGAGTGGCGGTGAGCGTCCCGATTTCGTCGTGGTACACGGCGCCCCGCACGACGCCGAGCAGCCGTTGCTGAGGGATCAGCACCCAGTCGAGCGGCGTCATCGCCTGGAGTGGGTTGCAGCCGAGTTGTGCGTGGAGCCACCCGTCGAGGGTCGCGACCTCGACGTGATGCGTGGTCGGTACGTCATCCCAACCGAACGCGACTCTCCGGCCGCGGTACTCGGTGGGGAGGTTGCCGTCGATCGCGCCGCGGGCGTCGTCGACATGTTGCGGGGCGACGAAGACCTGGAGCCGCGGACCCCAACCGTGATCGGTCGAGCGCTGGGTATCGAAACCGAGAAGCTCGGAACCGGTTCCGAGAAGCGCGGCCGCGTGCGGCCACGCGTGCACGACGGGCTCGACGACATCGCGGTAGAAACCTTCGCTCAGTTCGAGCGCGGGTACGAACTCCTGAGCCACGGATGTATTCCTAGTCCCTCGGCGTTGTTGTCATACCCTCCTGTCATGATCGGTGGGTGGCAGTAGCGATCGACGGGCGAGCTTCGGGTGGGGTGTCGGCGGTTCGTATCGTCGAGCATGCGCTCGCGTCGTTGGTCGATCGGTTGGACCCGGACACGGTCGCGTTGCGTGACGTCACGG